>CAMWSS010000006.1 GCA_947177035.1 uncultured Porphyromonadaceae bacterium
GCACGGCGCTTGACCGCCCCAGCGTTAACAAATATTGGGGAACGGGGTCTAAAACTGCATCCCGAAAGTCCGTTTCATGACTTGTTCGGGATGCAGTTCTATGTTTTTAATGTGTTTGTCAGTTCGTCTGGTGCGCAGATGCGTCAGCCTGCAACGCTTTGGCAAAATCTTCACCGAATTTCCGACAGGCGGCGACCGCCTCGTCGTCGGGCACCCAGAGCAGCCTCAGTCCCTTGCCTGCCACATTAAATCCGGCTTCAGCAAGATCCTTGCCCATGCGCTCGACCGCCTCGCCGCTCCATCCGTAAGAGCCGAATGCCGCTCCATGCTTCCCGCGGAACTTCATTCCTTTGAGCATTTCAATGATGCCGCCCATTGCAAACGAGTAGCCCTGATTGATGGTCGGGCATCCAGTAAGCACAGCCTTGGATCGGAACACTGCCGTGACAATATCATTCTTGTCATGGTGAGCCACATTGAACAGTCTGACTTCTGTCGACGGATCTGCTTCTCTGATTCCGTCGGCTATGCTTTCAGCCATTACTCGCGTGGAGTTCCACATGGTGTCATAGAGAATGGTCACCACATTCTCCTGATAGGCAGCCGACCATTTCCGATAACACTCGACGATGCTGCTGACGTCGTCACGCCAGATTATGCCGTGACTCGGAGCGATTACGTCGATCGGCAGATTCAGTCCGTCAAGTTCTTTCAACTTGCGGGCCACCAGCGGACTGAATGGCTGCAGAATGTTGGCATAGTATTTCTCGGCCTCGGTGAACACCTCGTTCACCGAGGCCGTATCGTCAAACAACGAAGCCGACGCATAGTGCTGTCCGAAACAATCATTGGAAAAAAGCACCTTGT
Organism: uncultured Porphyromonadaceae bacterium; assembly: GCA_947177035.1. Lineage (GTDB taxonomy): Bacteria > Bacteroidota > Bacteroidia > Bacteroidales > Muribaculaceae > UBA3263. Next base: position 868 of record CAMWSS010000006.1, read on the forward strand.
CACCGCTTAGATAACTCATCATGGTGTCTGGCCAGTGAAGCATCGGCGCCTCGATGAAAGTGAGAGTCGTTTCTCCGAGCGGAAGTGTGTCGCCGGTCTTCACATTAACAAAATTCCAATCCTGATGATAATGGCCGCGAATGATTGCCTCACCGCGCTTCGTACAATAGATCGGAACGTCAGGAATCTCCCGCATAAGCTCCGGCAAAGCGCCGCTATGATCCACTTCATTGTGGTTCATAACAATATAGTCTATCTCCTTGAGATCGATCTGCTCTCGAAGGCGAGAAACGAACTCCTTGTCAAACGGCAACCAGACGGTGTCGATCAACACCGTCTTTTTGTCGCGCACCAGATAAGAATTATAACTTGAACCGTGGTGCGTTGAAAGTTCATCGCCGTGGAATGATGTGAGCTGCCAATCGGTTTTGCCCACCCACTGTGCGTGGTCGGATATTTTTATTGCCATTTCTCTATTTTGTCACTCTTCTGGCTCAAACATATCTGTTCCGACTCCACACAGCGGACATGTCCAGTCAGCTGGCAATTCTTCAAACGGAGTGCCTGGCGCTACACCGTGCTCCGGATCTCCTGCTGCCGGATCATAGACATATCCGCAGACCGTACATACATATTTTTTCATACTCTTGTGCTTGTTTTGTTTTTTGAGGGTTAAGGAGAAAGTAGGTGATGGGAAACGGACCCACTGCCAAGTTCGTTAAAACCAGTATTCCGAACCAAGAGACTCGTATGCGATAACCGGCTCGTTCTGGAGATTGGCCTGATGCCCCATGTCATAGCCTGTGCTGGAGGCAAGGATAAAATTGAAGTTCATGTCGATTAATGAGTTTGAGGTTTGTTTACGACATTACAACAATCGCGTTAGACATAAAGTTCGCAGGCTAAGCCCGTTTTAACATTCTTTTGTTTATAAAAAGCTTTTCGCTTTGCCGGCGAGCTCCTGGCTGTCCATCTCACCGGTGTTGCGCCATTGCTCTACTCCGTCTTTATAGATGATAAACGTCGGCACTGACTCGACGTTACAGGATTGGGCAGTCTCTTCATTCTTGTCTATGTCAAGTTGCGTCACTGCCACTTTGCCATCAAGCATCTCTTTTACTTCATCCATCACCGGCATCATGCGTCGGCAATGCGGGCACCATGTGGCATAAAACTCGATCAGAGTCACGGGAGTCTGTTTTGTCTGTGTTTCGTATGTCATAATCTTAAGTTTAGTTTAAGTAGTTTACGACACTATAACACTCCAGTTCAAACGCCGGTTGACAAGGAATGGTGAAAAAACGTTAATCGCGACAAAGATCAGGGCGCAGTTTCAGATACTTTTCCGGTTTCTATGTCATATACAAGGCGGGTGGCAAACAGCAGAACGTCATAAGCCAACTCATTGCGCGCCACCGCATATATGGCGTTTATCTGTTCCTTTGAGTCTATGTAGTCATAGAGCGGGGCAGGGAAGTAGTCAAACGCTATGATCTGAGGCAATGTGCCTCCATTGCCATGCAGGTCAGTCCATGACCCATCTTCGTCAAATGTCAGAGTCGGCCCGTTTGTCATTTTGACCACATATACACCCGGAGATGTTTCCTCTTTTGAGTTGACGTAACTCGACGGGAAATAGCGATAGATGAAATCAGTAGCCTTTTTCGGCAGACTGACATCTCCGTCCGTGCTATGACATGCACATAACGCGGAAAGCCATATCATCAACGCTGCTACAGCCCTGATGGAACGCATTATTGCTCGTCAAATGTCATTTCATCAAATCCGGCTTCATCGAATTCGTCCGCGCTATATTCATCGGATCCATAGAAATTCTCGTCATAATCATCCAGCGTGGCTGCCGTTTTGGCTGCATTGGCTGCGTCTACTTTCGAGTCGAATTCGTTGAAATCCATTACCTGTGACGGTGGAGTCCCCATTGAGCGGGTGCAGAGAGGTTCAAGCATATTGCGGCCGGTTTCGCTCGTCTTCATCTCAATGAAAAAAGAGCGGTCGGTCATATAGTCAAAGGTCAATATCAGACGCTGTCCTTCGTCCTCGATCTCATCTGACAATATGGTGTCGTCCATCAGATAGGCATCCTCCGACGAATCAAACCCCATATCTTCAAGAGTCACCTCGCGACCTTTTTCCCAGTTGTTGTCACACAGGAAGAAGGAGCATAGCTGATTCTTGTCATAGCCTACACTGTCATATATGGCATTGCGGAGATCGAGAAAAGTTGCGTCTGCATCGATTTGGATGTCACGGCGAAAGTTATCTACTTCGTCAGAGACTACGCGAAAGTTGAAAATCATATAGTTAGATCAATTCTGTTGTATTATGTTTGCTTTTTAGACTGCGAATATAGTAATTTTCGCCCGACAATTTGCAAATTTTTAAGCAAATTTGTTACTTTGCATTCGAAATAGAGCTGTTTTCCAGATGAGTAAAAAGATATACTACCGCTATAACCCCCTGACTGAGACATATGAGCGAGTCTACCCGTCACGCAAAAGCCGCGTGTTTACGGCAATCGGGCATTTTGCGGTGAGTCTGACCATGGGCGCGGCTGTGTTTTGGGCTCTTTCCGAAGTTGTGGATCTCCCAAAAGAGCGCGCGCTGAAAAACGAAAACCGCGAATTGAGCATGCAGTTGCGCCTGCTCGGAGAGCGGATTGACGAAGCCCAGGAGGTCATGGATCATCTGGCTGACCGAGACAATAATTTTTATCGAGTGATGATGCAGGCCGATCCGATAACCGATGCCGACCGCTTTGCTGGACTGAACCGCACCAGATATGACAAGCTCGCTTCCATGACCGACAATCAGCTCGTAAGCACACTGTCTGATGGTATGAATCTGCTGGAACGAAAAATATATGTGCAGATCAACTCTTTTGACCAGCTGAAAGAGCTGGCATCAAATCGCCAGGACAGGCTTGCCCACATTCCGGCCATTCAACCTGTGGCGGAAAAGCATCTCAAGCAGATGGCCAGCGGTTATGGAAGCAGAATCGATCCGATCTATGGCACCGTCAGATTTCATGAAGGAATGGATTTTGCGGCCAATATCGGCACCCCGGTCTATGCCACAGGCAACGGCACTGTGGTGTTGGCAAAGTGGAACAGCGGCTATGGCAATTGCATTGAAATAGACCATGGCTTCAATTATCTGACACGCTATGCCCATTTGTCGGAGATAATGGTCACCGACGGACAGTCTGTCAAACGTGGTGACATGATCGGCAAAGTAGGCAACTCAGGCAAATCAACCGGCCCGCATCTCCACTATGAAGTGCGGCTCAAAGGTGTGCCGCAGAATCCGGTTAACTATTATTTCTTCGATCTCACACCTGAAGAATATGCCGCCATGATCGAGCGGGCTGAAAATGCCGGCCACGTCATGGACTGATTATCACTGATTCATTATGGACCTGACGAAAAAATTCTACAAAATACGCGAAGTGAGCGAGTTGCTCGGTCTGCCGGCGTCGACCATCCGATACTGGGAAACGGAGTTCGATCAGCTCAGCCCCAGGCGCAACGACAAAGGCACCCGCTACTTCACGCCCGACGACATCGAGATTATCCGTCAGATCAAATACCTGCTCCATGACCGGGGGCTGAAAATCGATGCCGCCCGCGAGCAGCTCTCCTTCGCCTCCAACACCGTCGAGAGCAAGCAGCGCGCCATCGACCGCCTGCGCGACATCCGCGCCCGCCTCGTCGCCCTCCGCGACTCCCTCCACAAACTCCGCTGAATCTCCCTCTCAATGAGAATTGAAAATTCCATTCCATACTAAACTTTTTTGGCGTGGTTTTGGTCGGATAAGAAAAGAGCATTATCTTTGCGAATAAATAAGTGACAGACATGGTTAGCGAACGAATCAAGCTCCTTATTCCTAAAATTCAGGAATTTATGGCGGGTCAGCCTATCCAGCGAGCCTGGCTCTTCGGGTCGTGTTCGCGTGGAGAGGAGACGAGCGACAGTGATTTTTCATTGGCTCTAAATTGCGAAATACTTTCATATATTTATTAGCCATTTCAACAGAAGAATATTTGGTGCTCAAGAGCCTATGATTGTATTGGATAAATAGTTTTTGTAATGATGTAGAGGTGTTGAATGCAGTTTGTACTGCATCTGTGATTCTTTTGGCATACCGCTTTACTTTTACAACATTTCCTATTTGAACTACAAATGCATTTATGCCATCAATAAACATATCTCGAAGTCCCATACCATTAGAGGAAACGATCGGAAGCCCTGCGTCCATCATTTCAAGTGCTGCAAAACTGCATTGTTCCGAATAAGAAGTAATAACACCAATATCTGCCGCTGCGTACCATTTTCTAAGCTCAGACGGTGTTAGAAATCCAGTCAATATTATGTTGGCTGCACAACTTCTGCATAAGCTCCACCTGCTCACCACTTTATTCACATCGCCAGCAATTACGCACCTTAGCTCTGGGAACTCTTGTCTTAATTTGGACACTGCTATCAATAAAGCATCAAATCCCTTGCTTCGCACTGGACGCCCCACATAAATAATTACTTTTGCTAATTTAGGAATACCCAATATAGCTCGTGCCCTATTCTTGGTTACATATCTGCTAGTTGCCTGTTGTCTAGTAAATCCATTTTCAATTTTGACAATTTTATGCTTGGGGATTTTATATATTTGAATTAAAACTTTCCGCATTGAATCTGACAAGCACACAATTTTGTCTACGGAGTTGTATATTTCAAGCTCTTTATAACAATACTCTTTCACAAATGCAGCTGTGCTATCAGATACAACTGGCACAATAGCGCCATTGAGAATTTTGATAATAGTATTCTATTGCCCATCAATGGTGCGCACCATCCCTGATCGTGTATTATAAAAATCCATTTTGATAAAGGATATGACTTTTTGAGAGTATTAATAAATTCCGCGCATGGTGAATAATTCATTATAAAAATATTATCGACTAAATCTGATACCACATTTAGGAGTTCTGATGCGATAAGGTCTCCACTAGACCGCCAATCACCGCTGTTATAGAATGGCAGTTTAAGTTCTTTCCAGTTTTGGTGGTTCACCTCTTCTCGCTCATTACATCCTGAATTTAGCGATACTAGAGTTAGAGACACTTCTACATAGGAAGATATAGTAGACACAAATATGTCTCGAAACGTACCAATTCCGTTTTGACAGGAACACTGATAATCATCAATAAATATAATTCTCATAAAGTATTTGGTTAATAGCTTGAATTCTTTACCGTGTGCGATTCCATTAAATCGTACAATAATAAGTTTATTCCCAGAGAACTATTCTGAAAAGGAATAGTGTTTATTTTAAAAGGAGGCTGTGTCGTTCTGAACTTCCGTGGCATTACAAAAATTTTATTTCATCTGACAAGAGATCGTTCCGATTACCGCAGGTTCACAAAATTATTTAGAGTTCCAATAATTTTTCATAACTTTACAACGACAAATACGCATATAATCGCATAACACATTGAGATACTCTAATTTTATTCTGTTTATGTTCATTTACACCATGTTGCCGGTAGAAGCATGGTGCAAAGAAAAGAAAGCACCTGATAACTACATTTTTAATGTCGATGTAAGAGATGCATTAACTCGTAGGTCAATTTTCGGCGCGCAAGTTAATCTCAGCGCAAACATTGATTCTGTCAACATTCAGACAGCAGGCCGGACGCACAACGATGGAATATCAGAACTTACCATAGCGTCTGGTGCGGATAAATATGTATTTAAGATATTTTACAAAAGCGGTGGACCGCAAAAGCAATCATTGTATGAGTATGAAACCGAATATGCGGAATACTCCATTACGAATAAATATCAGAAAGTTCACAATGTCGGGCCAATTTATCTCAGACACAAAAAGCACATAGATCTCGACGAAGTTTCAGTATCGGCCTCAAAGGTTATGTTCTATTATAAGGGTGACACGCTGATTTACAATGCCGACGCATTCGTGCTGGCCGAGGGGTCGATGCTTGACGGACTTATTTCTCAGATGCCCGGAGTGCAGCTTAACCGCTATGGCGAGATCACCATCAATGGCAAGAAAGTGGACGCTCTGCTCCTTAACGGCAAGAACATATTCAATGGCAATAATCAACTGATGCTTGAGAATCTGGCAGCTTACACAGTTAAGGACATTGCAGTATACGACAAGGCCAGATTTGAAAGCAAGGCTCTTGGCATAAATGCCGGCTCGCAATATGTGATGGACGTGCGGCTAAAACGACAATTCAGACATGGATTTCTTGGAAATGCGGAAGCGGGATATGGCAGCGATAGTCGTTATCGAACGAAGCTTTTCGGAATGTGGTATTCAGAAAACGGTGGCATGACTGCTTTTCTTTCAAGCAACAATCTCAACGACGACGCCAAACCCAAGCCCGGATATTCCGATGGCGCGTGGAGCGATCTCAGCCCCTCGGCCGGAACAGGGTCATATCATTCCGGCGGCATCACCTATAACGCCGAAGGAGCAGACAGCAAGTGGAAAGTGGAGGGTGACGCTATGGCCAGATATTCCGATGGAACCGTATGCAGGAATCAAAACACTGTAGTGCTTATTCCGGCCAATGAAATGTATCAGTCCAGTTTTTCCGACGTCCGCGACAAAGACTTCCAGATCAATAGCTCACATGATCTCAAATTGTCATTGGCCAAGCGTGCGGTCGTTACTCTCAGCCCAAAAGTTGACTACTTGCGATACAGACATGAAAGTTCCGATATTTCAGCTGCATTCAATAAGGAAATCGAGGGCATCTCGCGCCAAATCATCGAAAACGTCTATTCCTGTCATCAGGAATTCAGCCAATATCTACTTAACCGTACACTCGTGCAAAGTCTTGAACGCAAGAATCGCTTCACATTCGATGTTGACGGCAATTCTCTCATACGGCTTCGCCCCAATGATGGCCGTGCGATGCTGACTGTCGGAGTCGCGGCCAATGTTGACAATCAGCGGATGAAGCATTACACGTATCGCCGGCTTGATTTCACATCACGGCCCGAGGAAAATGCCTCATTACTCCAGTACAATGACGACAGCCCCTACCGTGACCGCATATATCAGGGATATGCCAAGTATACCCAATCATTCAACGTATTCAATCTGACTCTCAATGTCGACTATAACTATACGCGTCAAGAGCAGATTCGCAATTCTCAATTCTATCAGGCCTCACTTTTGCAGGACTATCTCACACCTTCGGTCCTGCCAGATCTGAGCACTGATCTTCCGCTTGACCCAGACGAAAGCTATCGCAGCCGGCAATGGGAAAACAGACACTCGCTGAATCCATCTGTCAGCATGAGATGGAACCTGAAAGCTAAAAGTCGACTTGGACTGGTGGTGAACGTACCCCTAATTTTGTCGCAACGCACCTTAGATTATCATCGTGGCGATCATGACCAACACATCTCGTCGACAAAACTTCTGCCGGAAACGAATGCGTCACTTATATTTCAGACGCAACGCCCGGGACGCTACTACTTATTGTCAACAGAATTCAAATCGTCTATCAGTCAGCCGTTGTTGCTCAATATGGCAAATGTAATCGATGCCATTGATCCTCTGAATATTACTCTCGGAAATCCAGATCTTGCCGATTCCCGCCGCAACACTGTGTCATTAAGCCTTCAAGTACAGGGCAAAGCCCCACATCACGCCTTGTCAATGTCGTACTCCACAATCAGTAATGCCATTTCTCAGGGCTACTACTACATCAGCAACACTGGCCAACGACTGCGGCGTTCATACAATGTTGACGGTAACCGACAGGCAAATGCGTCTTATACGGTCAGTTGGTTCAAAATGGATAAATCTACGCTGACAAACAAATTCAACTGCGGGTATCAGCGCAGTCGCGAGCTTATAGGCGCCATTGTCCAATCCGATGACGATTTTGACATCACAACGGCGCCTCAGGCCAATCAGGTCGAAAAAGTCTCAGTAAGTGATCGTTTCGACATCAGCTTCAACCTCGGAGGCAAATACAATCTCAAGGCCTTTGCCGATTTGGGATTGGCCAGATATCGGAGTACCCAATCCTCATTGGCCAACGACGTCACTTTTAACGGTAGTTACGGCTTATCCGCCATATTGAACTTTCCATTTAATTGGGGCTTAAGCACCGATCTGACACTTTTCACTCGTCGTGGATATTTAGACAATAGACTTAATACCACGGATATTCTATGGAACGGATGTCTGAGCAAATCTTTTCTCAAAGGCTCACTTGTTTGTGCCGTCGAGGCATACGATATTTTGCATCAGCTCAGCAACATATTCTATACTGTTAATGCACAATACCGCACCGAAACCATCACGAACGTCATCCCCGCCTATGTGCTCTTTTCCATACAATACCGCTTTAATAAACAGCCTAAACGTAATTGAGTTTTTTAGCTGCCACCTCGCTTCTTTTTATATTTTGAACTCTCGGCAAAATTTTGTAATTTTGCGGCATTATAACTGACTATTATGCTTGAAAAAATCAACCGTATTCAAGAAGAGATAGCTTCGCTGAAGGCTGCGTCGGCGGCCGAAGCTGAGGAGCTGAGAATAAAATATCTGAGCAAAAAAGGTGAAATCTCGCAGCTTATGGGCGACTTCCGTTCTGTGGCTCCCGAGCTGAAACGCGAGATCGGCCAGAAGCTCAATCAGCTGAAAGACTTTGCCACCGAGCGCATAAACGCGCTCAAAGAGGCCGCGGCCAACAGCTCGGCACGCGAGGAGGCCGCCATCGACATGACCCGCTCGGCTGCTCCGCTCGAAGTCGGCTCGCGCCATCCGCTCAGCATCGTGCGCGGCGAGATCATCGACATATTCTCGCGTCTCGGCTTCTCGATTGCCGAAGGACCGGAGATTGAAGACGACTGGCACGTGTTTTCATCACTCAACTTCGCCGCCGATCATCCGGCGCGCGATATGCAGGATACATTCTTCATCCAGCGTCAGCCCACCGACGTGCTGCTACGCACCCACACGTCGTCGGTGCAGAGCCGCGTGATGGAGCACACGCAGCCGCCAATCCGCATAATCTGTCCGGGACGTGTGTACCGCAACGAGGCCATCTCTGCACGCGCGCACTGCTTCTTCCATCAGGTCGAGGCTCTGTATGTCGACGAGCACGTCAGCTATGCCGACTTGCGCCAGACCTTGCTCTACTTCGCCCAGGAGATGTTCGGCCCCGACACCAAGATCCGTCTGCGCCCGAGCTACTTCCCGTTCACTGAGCCGAGCGCCGAGATGGACATCAGCTGCAATCTCTGCGGCGGCAAGGGATGCGCGTTCTGCAAGGGCACAGGATGGGTGGAGATTCTCGGCTGCGGCATGGTCGACCCCAACGTGCTGGAATCGTGCGGCATCGATTCTAAGAAATACAGCGGCTTCGCTCTCGGAATGGGCATAGAGCGCATCACCAACCTGAAATATCAGGTGAAAGACCTGCGCATGTTCTCTGAAAACGACGTGCGCTTCCTCTCCCAGTTCAAAAGTGCGCGATGACCCGTCGGGAACGATTTGACGCCTTAATAGAATATTTTTCCGTCGCCATGCCCGAGCCGAAAACCGAGCTTGAGTATGGCGGCGATCCTTTCAGGCTACTTGTGGCCGTGATACTGTCGGCACAGTGCACCGATAAGCGCGTAAACATGATAACTCCAGCTCTGTTTGACGCCTTTCCGACACCACAAAGCCTTGCCGCCGCCACAGAAGAACAGGTCTATGAGCTGATCAAATCATGCTCATATCCTAACAATAAGACAAAATCTCTTCTTGGGATGGCACGGAAACTGATTGATGAGTTTGGCGGTGAAGTCCCGTCAGACATTGATTCCTTGCTACAACTGCCTGGAGTGGGACGCAAAACGGCCAACGTTATTCTCTCTGTGGTATGGAATGAAGCCGCCATGGCCGTTGACACTCACGTTTTCCGTGTCAGCGAACGTATCGGGCTGACAACCAACAGCAAAAATCCGCGACAGACAGAAGAGACACTGATAAAATATCTGCCAAAAGAAGTAGTGGCAAAAGCTCACCACTGGCTGATACTGCATGGCAGATACGTCTGCAAGGCGCGCCGTCCGGATTGCCTGAATTGCGCGCTCACGTCATTTTGCCGTCATTTCACTGGCAGATAGCATCAAACCCACGGCGGAAATATGCCCGCGAATATTCTGCCGGACGGAGAATGATGCCATTACACATCACCACATCGACATCTATCGGCACGCATCCCCGCACTTTGCTGTCGGGGGTACGTCCGCATTGACGCTCATATTCCTTCGCAAGCGACGCCATCTGTGCGGCGTCGACGTCTGCCGATACTTCTGCCACCATATTGGCATAGTCCGGTCCAATGCCGCTCACTGGCGCTGAGGTATAGATCTCTGAGCAGATCACTTCGCTGAAACTGTCGGCAAGCCATTTGCCCGCATGGTTCAGTCGCTCCGTCTTATCGGCCGTATTTGAGCCGATGCTCAACACAAAACGATTCATCATTCCTGGCGGCCTACACCTTTTAATGTAAGAGCAATGCGGCCTCTGTCATAATCCACGTCAAGCACTTTGGCCCGCACGGTCTGATCCAGCTTCACGACATCTGACGGTGACGACACGAATGATTCGCTTAACTGCGAAATGTGTATCAGACCGTTTTCCTTGATGCCCAGATCGACGAATGCGCCGAAGGCTGTGATATTGTTGACCTTGCCCTGAAGCACCATGTCCGGCCGTATATCACGGATGCTGGTTATCGAATTATCGAACACCGGCGCACTCTCTTCGGCTGTACGCGGATCGCGGCCAGGTTTCTTCAATTCGTCGAGAATCATGGTGAGAGTAGGGACACCGACCGTTTTTGTCAGATAGTTGGCAATCTCGATCTTTGAAATCAGCTTGTCATTATTGATCAATTGGGCCGGAGTGCACTTCAGATCTGCGGCCATTTCCTCGACAATATGATAGCTCTCGGGGTGTATGGAAGTGTTGTCGAGCGGATTGGGCGCTCCTGGAATACGGAGAAATCCCGCACATTGCTGAAACGCTTTCTCTCCCATGCGATTCACCTGCATCAGCTGTGAACGCGACGTGAAATCACCGTTTGCCATGCGGTATTCAATAATATTTTTTGCCAGAGCAGGACCGATGCCGCTGACATAGCTGAGCAAAGCGCTCGACGCAGTGTTGACATTGACACCGACAGAGTTCACACACGATTCGACCGTGTAGTTGAGAGCTGCTTTCAGTTTATTCTGGTCCACGTCATGCTGATACTGGCCGACGCCGATACTTCTCGGCTCGATTTTCACCAGTTCCGCAAGTGGATCGATCAGACGACGCCCGATCGACACCGCTCCACGCACCGTTATATCCTCGTCCGGCAACTCTTCACGCGCGATTTCCGATGCGGAATAAACCGACGCGCCATCTTCATTGACCATGACCAGTTGAACCGGACGCGGATACCTGAGTTGTCCGAGAAATTTTTCTGTTTCGCGTCCAGCTGTGCCGTTACCTATGGCAATCACGTCGACACGACAGGCATCGACCATCGCACACACGGTATAAGTAGCTCCATGATAGTCATTTGTCGGCGGAGTAGGGTAAATGACGTCGTGAGCCAGCAGATTGCCTTGTTCGTCAAGACACACCACCTTGCAGCCGCTTCTGAACCCGGGATCAATTCCCATAACTCTTTTGCCGAACATCGGAGGAGCCAGCAGAAGTTGGCGCACATTGTCAGCAAAAAGATCAATTGCAGCTTTATCGGCGCGCTCTTTGGCCAATGCAGCGATTTCGTTTTCAATTGACGGGCGAATCAGACGCTTATAGCTATCGCGAACGGCATCACGGACAATTGCCGCACACGCTTCGGTGGCATCAGGCTTGACAAAAAAGCGGCATAGGCGTTCGGATATCTCATCATCATCAATGCCGATGCTGACTTTCAGAATTCCGGCATCCTCGCCGCGGCGTATTGCCAGATAGCGGTGTGAAGCACAAAGCCGGAGCGGCTGCGAATAATCATAATAGTTGACATAGAGCTGATCCGGATCCTCTGCTTTCGATGATTTCTTTGCAGAGATCACCGCGCTGCGGTTAAAGCGCGCGCGCACAAGCGAACGCGCTTTCTCGTTTTCGCTGATCCACTCGGCAATTATGTCGCGGGCGGAGGCTATCGCGTTTTCAGCTGCAGGCAATTCCTCTTTCAGATACTTTCTGGCCACACGCTCAGGATCTGCGACCGACTGAGCCATGATCTGACGTGCCAGCGGCTCGACTCCAAGCTCACGGGCCGCTTCGGCGCGAGTGCGCCTTCTGGGCTTGAACGGAAGGAAAATATCTTCAAGTATCGCCGGGTCAAGCGTTGCCTCGATTCTGGCAGACAGCTCAGGAGTCAGCGCTCCCGCCTCCTTAATTACCGACACAACATATTCGCGTCGTTTCAAGTATTCACGGAGAGACTCTAACCTGGACTGGATCATGTGAATGACCGTTTCATCCATTCCGCCTGTCGCTTCCTTCCGATAACGCGCGATAAAGGGGACAGTAGAACCGTCGTCAAGCATTTTTATTGTTGCGTTGACGTATTTGCGGGCAATGTTAATCTCACCCCCGATTATTGACGGGAGATCTGTCGATGGTATTCTCACTTGTTATTTCTGCGTGGAGTGATAGTAAAAAGGGTTATTTCGGGAGTTGCCCCGAGGCGCATCGGCACGCCAACAGTTCCAGCTCCGATATTGACATAGAGCGGACGCTCGTTATCTTCTGTCTGATACAGGCCGCCCCATGTCCGATAGCGCCATACGGCCGGGCTGAAACCGGCTATCTCCATCTGCATTGCATGAGTATGGCCACTGAGTGTAAGTCCGAATTTCATTGTGTCGACCGGTGCTATACAGCTGATCCAATGGGCCGGATTGTGGGTGAGCAGGATTTTCGCCACTGAATCACCCGGAGTGGAATATGCCTGATTCAGATCTCCGTATGTCGGAAATGGTGGATCGCCCCAATTTTCCACTCCGACAATGACCAGAGAATCACTGGCCGACTGGCCATAGATCACAGTCGAAGAATTAGTAAGAAGTTCCCAGCCCATCTCAATCTGCAGATCCAAGAGCCATTCCAGATTCTGCTCTTTGGCATTTTGCGAAGGCCAGTTGTAATAATCTCCATAGTCGTGATTGCCAAGAATTGAAATCACACCGTCGGGCGCGCTGAGGCGGCTGAGCGGTCTGACAAACGGCACTAATTCAGACGTGGTGCGGTTGACGATATCGCCGGTGAATACAACCAGGTTTGGATTGAGCGAGTTGACTTTCTCGACAAGATCATGGATAAAGGCGGTGTCATTGCCATATGTCCCGACATGAAGATCCGAAATCTGGGCGATCCGGTAACCATCGAAACTTTCAGGCAGCCCCGTCATTTCGACCTCAACCTCACACACCTGGATCCGGTGTCGGTTTACGAGCGCGCCCCACCACATTCCGACGAAGGTGATCAGGCCGAGAGCAGCGCCGAACCATGACAAAGACCGGTAACGGCAACACTTCCAGAGCGCAGGCAGCGACGCCAACAGATCGAAAAGGATAAACACCGTTTTTGACAGGTAGACGGCAACGTATGCAAACAGCATCCACATCTGGATCTGCAACAGCGTGTTTGACGCATCTCGCTTTGGCATGCAGAGGAAAACGGAAATGTATGCCAGAAAAAACGCGCCTTCCCATAACTGAAACTTAGCCACTCTCGGCGAGCGACAACGTTTGCGGGCGATATTCAGCAGATAGAAATCAACGCCTATCTGCGCTATAAAAACGATTAATGCGAGAGCTAACGGGAGCCTCATTTTTTATATATTCAGTTTGTTGCGCAGCGGGTTTGCATACATTGTAAGCATCATCCGCTTCATATATCCATGCTCTTCAGCGGTCAGATCCTCAATATCCACTTTGGCCAACTGCGAATCCAGATATGAATTGACTGATTTGACGTCTTCTTTAGTATACTGGTCGGCAAAAGCTGTTTTTCCGGTAAGCTCATCATAAGCTATATAATTGATCGGGAACAGTTTATAGTGGGAATGTATTGCGCTGTCAATCATTTCACATATTGCCGGGACAGCCTCAGCGCGGTCGGCATTGTCGCCAAGCCGGGCGTCAATCATACTGTTAATCGGCTCTGTCAATGCAAAATGAATCCGACCTTTGTTCTGCAACAGACCAGTTTCCATTGAAAAAAGGTCATCGCGCTGACTTTTCTTGAATTCCGGATCACGTTTTTTAAGCAGGAATTCGCGAGCCTTCAGATAGTCATTAGGATCAAATTCATAGCTTATGGCCACAGGCATCAGATTCACCTCTTTTATATGACGGACAAAAGAGTCATCCTCGCCCTCCAGACCAAGCATTTTTATGAGACTTTCCTGCGTCCGGTCATTTGAGTCTTTTGCCCGTCCTTCACGATGGGCAATCCATACGCTCTTGCCTTTGTCGTTGATCGCGTGATGTATATAAGCCGAAAGAGCTCTGGCTGCAGTCAAAGCCTCTCGCATTCCGGTATTCCGCTTGACTATGAAACTTCCGTTAACCCTTACCAGATCATCGATCCACGGGTATATGAGCAAATTATTACCGATGGCCACTTCGCTTGTAGGCAGCCCGTTACGTACAAGACACAAGTTAAGGAACGATGCGTCAAGTACAATATCCCGGTGGTTCGAAATCAGGGTATAAGCTTTTCCGGGAACATAGTTTTCAATACCCTCACACGAAAGGCCGTTGGATGTTTTGGCAACAAGAGTTTCCAGAAATGGGCACATGATACCAACCTGAAACTCGTCCTGAGAACGTACAGATAGTAATTTTTGAGCAAACGAAGGATAATCTACTCCAGGCATCACCCACTTTACGGCATGCTCAAATCCAGGCTCTTTAACCAAAGCGGAGAGATGTTCATAAAATTTCTCTCCTTCAAACGGTGCTATATCGCTATAATTTATTTCAGTCATTTCTCACAAATAGTGAAACGTAGTGAAAAAACACACCCCAAAGTTACGACTATTTTTTCAATACCGCCAACTTTTCAACTAAAATCTGCCAGACGCACCGCTATGATCCGAAAGAAACATACAGAGCCACACATTTTTTGTATGGCTCTGTATGATATGATTTATTTCTCAGATTCCAAGTCATCCGGTTTTAGCGTCACAATATAAACCGATGCTGGCTGTGCCAACGTTCTGTCGACAACAAATGACATGATCCGATCGGCATTTATCGAGTCAAGTTCCTGTGTGGTAACAGGCTTGGAGTCAACAAAAATAGCCCTGTCTGTTACGGCCAACGGTATGCCGCTGGTGTTTACGACCGACCTATGCCCGGCACTATCTGTGGTCAATACCAGATCGGTGCGATAATTTTGGACATATGTTTTAATGTCGACACCATTGTCAACGACATAACTGTCAGCCTGAAATTCGTGCACAGATGTGAGTTCGCGTCTAAGTATCCACGCCACAGGACAATACCAGCAGATTATCGCTATGATCTGGGCCATGACGCGGTCAGCGGTATGATGATTTTTGATATGGCCGAGCTCGTGGTACATGATATTGTCACGACAGGTTTCGAAGTCGTTACGACTCATTACTATACATCGGCCTATGCAGAATGGTGAAAACTGTCGTTTGTCAGTCAGATAGACTCTATATCCTGCCACCATGACTTTTTCAGACTGAAGGCAGACAATGATTATGTGCAGAAATGACAACAAGGTTAAGATGGCGGCGAGCGCAAAGCCGGCAACATATATGGCGAGCATAATATCCCAGTGAGTTTCTGCAGCCCGCTCATTAATGTATGGAGTGGCAACCGCAGGAAGCGCCACCATATTTATTGATGCCGCATGATCTCCAGCAACCGCTAATGAATATGCCGGATGGGTAGAGAATGATTTAATCCATCTGCCGACCGGCATGGAAAGGAGCGAGAGCAGGTAGATGCCGAGTATAATGGCGCGATTGATCTGTGGCCGGCCGTCGGATATCGACGTCCGGATCATCCGGTAGGCGAACCACATCAGTGACATAGTGATCGATGTGGCGAGCGAGAGAGAAAACAAAGTGCCCATATCCGGTATATCAATCTTTTCCGGACTTGCCGTTATTTTCTACTATTGCCAGAAGTTCTCTAAGCTCATCTGCCGAAAGCTGTTCGTCCGCCACAAGTTGTGACACCATGGAAAAATTGCTGCCGAAAAAATTTTTCACTAACCGGCCCATGGCATTGTCGCGATAGTTGGCCTTTGGCACTGTGGCAAAATAAATGTAGCCGCGCCCCTGCGGTTTATGGTCAACCATACCTTTTTGTTCAAGAATGCGGACAAATGTTGAAACGGTATTTAGATGCGGTTTATTTCCATCGTCAGGCATATGGTCGAGCAGGGTCTTGACAGTGCAGGGACCATACTCCCAAAGCAAGAGCATTATTTCTTCTTCTTTTTCAGTGAGTCTGTTCATTTTGCGATAGTTGATTTATTCACACCGCAAAATTAAACTAAACTTCTCGTTGAAACAAAGAACGCGGGTTAATAATTGTTAACTTAGTTGAATCTATGGAATCAGTCTTCAGTCGGATCGGGGAGGGGGCGGGTTGTTTTCGCACCCATGCGGCGGAGATTGTCGGCACGACGCAGAAGATTACCCTTGCCGGTGCTCAGCTTGGTAAACGCGTCTGACACTGTTTTCGATGCCTGATTGAGTTGCTGGTCTATCCGCTGGAGATCGGACACGAAGCCGGCAAACTTGTCGTACATCTTTCCGGCCTCTTCAGCAATTGCCACAGCATTGCGCTCGCGGGCATCGTGGCGCCACATCTGCTGCACAAGCTTGAGCACGGAAAGCAGATGAGTCGGTGAAATTATAAGCACGCGCTTGTCAAACGCTTCCTGCCACAGCCCCGGCTCAATCTGCATGGCCGCCAGATATGCAGCCTCGTTTGGGATGAACATCATCGCGAAATCAAGACGGTTAGTGCCGACAAAATCCTGGTAATTCTTGCGGGCCAGCTCCTGGATATGCGAACGCACCGATGCCACATGGGCGCGTCCGGCCATGTCGCGGTCATGTCGCGAATCGGCATTTGCCCAGTTGACATAGGCTGTGAGCGACACTTTGCTGTCAATCACCACGCATGATTCTCCGGGAAAGCGGACCACCACGTCCGGGCGAAGGCCATCTGTGGTCTGCTGCACGCTGAACTCGCGTCCCTCCACAAACCCGGCTTTCTCAAGTAACGATTGCAGGATAGTCTCACCCCACTCACCCTGAACACGATTGTTGCCCCGTAGGGCTGTAGCGAGTTCGCGCGCATCCTGCCCGATAATATCATTCAGCCGGCGCAGTTCATCAATTTTTGACGCAAGGGCATATCGTTCACTTGCTTCCCGCGAATACTTTTCGTCGATTGTGCGGTTAAAACTGTCAATATTGGCTCTGAGCGGCATGAGGATCTCCTCGAGCATCCGTCCGGACTCATTTCTGAGCTGCTGACGCGAATCGGTCAGTATTTCGTTAGCAAGATTACGAAAGCGGTCGTCGTCATTTCGCGCGCCGAGCGCCGCGTTTTCCATTTTTGCGGCCATCAGTGCTGAATTGGCTTTCAGCAACAGGCCCAACAGAATCACGATTATGACCGACAGGCTTATAATGGCGATTGTCATTCCGGGAGTGTTTTAAAAATCAATAGAAAGGCGGATGTTGAATTGACGGCGCGTCAGATAATTCGGCACGGCATACTGGATCGAGTTTACGTCAGTGACCCAATAGTAACTGCTCACATTGGATATGTCGAGCAGATTGAACACGTCTGCGCCAAGCCAGATGCTCTTTATGAAGCGCCCGATGCCGGAGCGCGCCGGAGAATGATCAGACCTGGGTGATAGCAACGCATAACTCAGGCCGATGTCCACTCGTTTATATGCAGGAGTGCGGAAATAGCCTTTGTCACGTGTGGAGCGGGGTGGAGTCACCGGCAGGCCATCGGAAAATATCCCACGCAGGGAGAATTTCAATTTCGGAAACTTAGGAAAGTAATCCGTGAAATAAAGGCCGACGGAATATCGCTGGTCAGTCGGTCGTGGCACCCTGGTTCCATTGAGATTTTCGGCTGTATTCATGAGCGAGAAGCTTATCCAGGAGTCAGATCCGGGAACAAACTGCCCGAACAGTTTTAAGTCAATACCGGCGATATGGCCCGAACCGCCGTTAACGCCCGAATAATTCAGCTTAAGGTTGTCGATTTCATATGGAATAATATTACCGAGCGCTTTGTAATATGCTTCTGCCGAAATTTTAAACGGACGATTCAGCGACCGGAATGTAAAGTCAGCGCCTGCTATCAGATGGAAACTGCGCTGCGACTTTATCTCCCTGTTGAGGCATATGATGGTGTTGGCGTCGGAATCACTGACCGGCTGCCGATATTCTTTATAGAAAGGCGCCTGATAATACAGTCCGGTGGCGAAACGAAACGCCCAATTGGAGTTCGCCTCCGGAACAAAGCCGACGCTTGCGCGCGGGCTCACCAGAGTTTCCCTGTTGAAGTCCCAATAACTTAAGCGGACTCCGGCATTGACAGTCCAGTATCCTGACGAAGCGTTGATGCGCCAGGAATCCTGGGCAAATACCGACAGTCTTGTCGACGCCACATCGTGATGCGACGACAGGTTATAGATCACTTTCACCGCATCGGGCACCGCCGGCAAAGAATATCCGGCCGAATCCCGCATTTCCCATTCTCTGGCTCTATCCATAATCTGCTCGCGGTTCAGAGTGACTCCGTAACTGAGATTATGGTTCGAGATTCCGGTGTTGCCACGCAGCGAGATTGAAAAAACAGACGCTTTGAGCCTGTTGCGGGCATGTTCCTTGTATTTGCCGACACCAAGCTCGCCGCCGATGGTTCCGGAACCTGATCCGGCCTGATCGAGCCAATACTCTCCGGAGATGTCATACGTGACAAGTTCATTTGTGAGATACCCGGATGCAAGCAAAGTGAAGTCCATGGCGCGCGAAGGCCGAAAATTGAGCATCACTGCACCAAAGTATGTGTCAAACCGGTCTTCTTCCTGTCCGTCAAAATACACTTTAAACTGTTTGGCATCGTTCATAGTGCCGAAACTCGTCTCTCTGGTGGCCGGTGTAAACGAATATTTATTGATAGAAATATTGCCGAGAAACGACGCTTTCCATTTTTGACTGAAGCGCACATTGATGTTGGTCTGGTAGTCGAAGAAAATCGGGTTGTATTCACCCCGGGTTTCAAGTGACGACAACAGAGAGTTGTTGCGTTTGAAGCGCACCCCATGAAGCTGACTGAAACTCTTCGAGCCTGAGCCAAGCGAGAGAGAAGCGCCCATCAGCGAGGCCGACACCGAGCCTTCAAATGACTCGGGCTGACGATATGTTATATCAAGAGCCGACGACATCTTGTCGCCGTATTCAGCAGAAAATCCACCGGTCGAAAAGTTGACCGATTTAACCATATCGGGGTTGATGATGCTGAGCCCTTCTTGTTGCCCGGAACTGATGAGTTGCGGACGATAGACTTCAACTCCATTTATATAAACGGAATTTTCATCATACGAGCCGCCGCGAACGGAATACTGACTCGACATTTCGTTCGAAGAATTTACTCCGGCCATGGTTGTCAGAAGAGATTCGATACTGCCTCCGCTGACGTCGGGAGAAAGCTTATAAGCCTCGGCATCGACCCGCTGCATATTCGATAGCTGCTTCCGATAGTCGGTCACGACAACTTCCTTAAGTTCTGCTGAAGAGGGCAGCATTTTCACGTTGATCGTAACGTCTCCTTCCGGATTTATCAGCTCACGTTTCGAATCATGATAGCCCAGACAGCGAAACACGACGCGTATAGTGTCTGCTTTTGGAGCCGAAAGGGAATAAGTACCATCCAGCTGTGTAAGTCCTCCTATAGAAGTGCCGGCAATCTGCACCGTAACAAACTCAAGCGGTTCATTCGCCTCGCCATCGCCGTGAGTAACCTTTCCGTGAATCCTCACTTGTGCAATAACAGCTGTAGGCAAGAAGAACGCAGCAGATGTCGTGATTATGATGTTTATTAATTGATGTTTGAACTTCATCGCATAAAAATAACGCCGTTTTTTCCGAATAATTATAAGAGTAAGCAAAAATATTTAATTCTAAAGCCCTCAAAAGTAAACTTTTTTCGAGTATATAGGGTCTCTATTAATGAGTTAGGTCGTTTTGCTGTCTTCAAAATATTTATTGCAACCAGATAAATAAGCAGAATTTGCAAATGAATTTTGCAAATGCAACCACGGCTCCACCGCTGCATTCTCAAATGGAAACATGCTTCACAAACGCAAACCACATCAACTGATACAACTTCAATTGCATCCGTAAATTGTATTATGCAACTGTAAATACATGATTTCTACTGCTGCATTTACACATGTGCAGAGTTGTGACGTTGTATTTGAAAACACGTTCTCATTCGCAACAAACATTCAATTAACATCAAACAACATTAGCGCTAATCAGCTAAAACCCATATTGTTATATTAATTATTAAAAGCAATTCTTTATATTTCGCGTTTAAACCCCGCTGAGCTCTAATAAGATCACTGTAGCGCATCGTATATTCCTGAGATTATAGATAATAATGAGCATTTATTTAAGTAATACATTAAATAAACATCTTATTTCACATGATCAATACTGCCTCTAGATGTATCATCGTGTGTTGCGTTTGCAAATATAGATTACAAAAATAAATTTTGTGTTTTCAAAATAATTGATTACATTTGCAAACGCAAAACAATCAATTTTAAACACGATGGACTTTGTAAACCGCTTAAAAACATTCATGAACGCAGAATCGATCAGCAGCACTCAGTTTGCAGATGCCTGCAGGATTCCGCGGCCGACCCTGTCGCAGATATTGAGTGGACGCAACAAAAAAATCAGCGACGAAGTTATTGGTAAAATCCACGAAGCATATCCTTCATTAAGCGTCATGTGGCTGCTGTTTGGCGAGGGAGATATGCGAGTCGGTTCAAATATGCAAACGTCAGACGCTCAAAATGGCGGTTTTATCGATATTTATACAGCAGAACAGTCTGACGCAGACCCTAATAGGCTTTTATCGGCCGACGTTAGCGACGATGACGTTTTTAACTCAAAAAAAGTCGAACAGAGCATTCCGTTCGACTTAGACGATAAAAATGAGCCTAAACAACCGGCTCAAAGTATTTCAATTGCTGACGACGACGAATCCGCCGCCCCTGTCCAGCCTTCGTCTCCCCGCAAGGTGAGCATTGCCGCCGATGGGGCCAAATCCATCATAAATATAACGGTATTCTACAGCGATAACAGCTTTCAGGTGTTCAGGCCTGCCTGACGTGATTTCAGACCGAGCGGCAGCCCCTATTCATCCCAGATAAATGTTGTGAGCAGCGGATAGTGATCCGACGATCTGATGTCGCCTCGCTCGACGCTGACGGGTCTGAAAGCGCCAGAATAAAGCACGTGGTCAATCCGGAAAAACAGACGGGAATCATTAAACGTGATCATCGGACCGCAACCTACTTCCGAGTAAGCGTCTTTAAGTCCGGCTTCTTCAAGCACCTTTATAGCCCGGCAACCGGGCACATCATTAAAGTCTCCGCAAACGATCACATTCTCACCAGGCATCTGCTCGACATATTCCCGGATATATTGAGCCTGCACATTGCGCTGCTTGAACGCGCCATAAAGTTTTTCGATAAGCCTCGATCTCACGTCTGACACATG
This sequence comes from uncultured Porphyromonadaceae bacterium, assembly GCA_947177035.1. GTDB lineage: Bacteria > Bacteroidota > Bacteroidia > Bacteroidales > Muribaculaceae > UBA3263. Next base: position 22,749 of record CAMWSS010000006.1, read on the forward strand.
CACGGATTTTGTCTCCATTTCCGTTATGTCGTGATACAGACTCTTGTCATCGGCATCCAGCCCGAATGACACCAGATGGACACCGAAAATCATAACACCTCTGCCGTTGATTATTGTGCGATACACCTCATGAGAGCCGCTGGCATATTGCTGAGACGGCAACACCGCATATAATATAGGCGTCTTGGAATAACAGGCGTTTCCATGTTTACCCAACACGAAATAAGGATACACGGCATTCAGCGAGTCGATCTGAGATTGCGGCACAAACGTGTTCAATGCACCCTGATTGTCAAACTCTGCCATGATGACCACGTCCGCACCCGAGTGCAAAATGATATGAGCGGTTCTGTTAAACCCTTCTATGGTTTTGTCCGGTTCATTATCATGAAAACTGAGCACGTTGTATGACATCACCTTAAACATTCTGGCCGAATCCTGTGGCGCCACCTCGTGCTGACCGATATTCAGCGGACAGAACGTCCACATCGGACCGGCACAGCTGATCAGTGATCCGAGTGGGAATAAAGCCAAGATTCTGGTGCGTCGCGAACATATCAGATCAACGGCCAACATCACAACGTTGACCACGCACCAGCCGGCAAAAGTCATTCCGGCCAGACCGGCAAACGGCATTTCATCGGGATTTATATGTCCGGCATAAGCCGTAAATATCAGTATGGCGGCAAACATTATGTTCAGAGCCACCAGAATCGGAAGCAAAATCCCCGCAGACCTTTTCTTTTCAGAAACATGATCCGCCCTTCCGCAATTCATTGTGTTCTTATCTTCTGTCATAGTCTATTGCTCAATTCCAATAATTTCTTTCGCTCCAGCGAGGTTAAGGAAGTATAGCCCGAACGACGCACCTTGTCCAGAAGGGCATCAAGCACAACCCGGTCATCGGCCACCTCACATCTGTCAATCAACACAGATTCGCGTCGTTTGGCCACTGGCTTCACTCTCACCGAAGGTCTCATCTTAGCGCTTCCCCACATCAGGGCAAACGCCACTCCGGCCACAGCCCCACCAAGATGAGCTATGCCGCCTCCGACATTTGGCCCGGAAAGAGTGGTCAGCAGGCTCAGCCCGACAGCCGCCACGGCAAGCCATCGCAACTGCACTCCGCCAAGCAGAAGCAATTGCATTTCAAAACGGGGCATACGCCACGCGGTTGCCACCACAACTGCCAGCACCGACGCCGACGCGCCACACAGATCGCCATTAATCCAGCCCAGTCCCCCGGCCGCCAGATAGAATGCACCGCCAAGCACTCCTCCCGATATATATAAGGAGATCAGCTGCCGGTTGCTGCCGAGTGTGAGAAAATACTCGCTGAACCAATACAGCCAGAGCATATTAAACACAAGGTGGAAAAATTTTATGTGCACAACCATATACGTTGCCAGCGTCCATGGCCGGAAAATGAATTGCGACGGCAGTGACGGCAGGGCAATCCATGAATCTATGCCCCAGCCGGCCAATGCCGCCACTCTGACAATTATAAAAACTATGGCATTAAGCGCCACAAGCTGAGCCGGCACGCCATTGCGGCGAATCCTGTCAGTATAACGGTTCACGGTTGATAACTCCTTTTTTTCGCCAGTACACAATCAGCAACAAGGCAACAATCATGCCTCCGAGATGGGCAAAGTGGGCCACTCCGCTCTGCACTCCTGTGACTCCGAGCGTCAGCTCCAGCACGCCATAGGCGATCACCATCCATTTCGCTTTGATCGGAATCGGTATAAAGAAGAAATACAGTGGCATATTCGGGAAAATCATACCGAACGCCAGCAGGATTCCATAGATAGCGCCCGAAGCACCGATTGTCGGCGCATTGATCAGAGCATAAATTTCAGCTCCGGCCATATACTGTTCGCGTCCGGCTCCGACTGGCACAAGCCCTTTGGCTATGCCGGCGAGAGCCTGCGCATCAAAACCGGCCGACGATGCGAGATGCTGAATCCAGATGGCGTAAACCCCTTCCTGCACAAGCGCGGCGCCTATGCCGACCGTGATATAGAAAAACAAAAACCTCTGGCTTCCAAAGACACGCTCAAGGGTCGAACCGAACATAAACAGGCCGAACATGTTGAAAAACAGATGAGTGAACGATTGGGTATCGTGCATAAACATATAGGTCAACCACTGCCATACGCCAAAATCTGGCGATGTGACATAGTGCATCGCACCAATATCCACGATATTCACTCCTAAGCGTGACGGCAATATGACCATGGCCAGCCATACGATCACGTTTATTATGATGATATTAAGTGTAACAGGGGGGATTCTGTCTGTTATAGAACTCATATTATATAATTATCAGTTTAATTGACAGGCAAAATTACGCAAAAAATCCATATACTCCAAAATTGCAGACAACAAAGGATAACAAAAGGCAAATAGGCGCATTTTGCCACGAAACATAATTTGCATGAGGCGGAAATTTTGTGTACCTTTGTCCGCAGTTATGAATTAAAGGCGACCTTTGAAATTGCAGTAGCAGACAACGGTCGCTGACTCCGATAACAAACCATGAGCAGAAAAGGTAAACTATATTTCCGATACGGCACGATGGGATCGGCCAAGACAGCGTTGCTTCTCACTACTGCGTATAATTTTGAAGAACGAGGAATGCGCTATGTGTGTCTGAAGCCGGTTGTCGACACCCGCGAAAAGATCAACGTGATCCGGTCGCGCATCGGCATTGAGCGCGAATGCAAGTGGATCCATGCCGACACCGATCTATATATGTTGGCACAGGATCTGTTTGAACAATCAATGTGTGTGATCGACTGGTTTCTGATCGATGAGGCCCAGTTCCTTACTTCGGCGCAGGTCGACCAGCTTGCCAGAGTGGTCGACGACTATGGTAGCAACGTCATTTGCTATGGACTGCGAACGGACTTTCAGACACACCTGTTTGAAGGATCGAAGCGCCTATTTGAAATAGCCGACACTATTGATGAAATCAAAAGCACATGCACCTGCGGACGAAAAACCATTGTCAACGCACGCATCGGAGCCAACGGCGACTTCGTGACAGAAGGCGCCCAGGTGGAAATCGGCGGTGACGACCGATACATTTCAGTGTGTCGCAGATGCTGGCGCAACAAAAGAATCGAGCAGGCCACAAAAAACACTCTGCCTCTGATCTGATGAGAAAAAGATTCAGCATAATAATTGCCGTTCTTTCGCTGCTGTGGCTTTCGGGTACGCCCCGAGGCATGGCTCTGACATTTGGCAATGAACAACTCAGCTACAGGGCCACCTATAAATGGGGCATAATCCAGAAAGTGGCCGGCGACGCAACCATGCGCCTGACCCAGTTGCCTGACAGCAGCTATCGAGCCATTCTGACTGCTCGCACCAGGCCCTGGGCTGATCCGATTTTTTCCGTGCGCGACACTCTGGTCGGACGTATGCTGAAAAACTCAATGCTCCCGTCACTATATGACAAATCCACCCATGAGGGCGGATCTTACCGGCACGACGTGATCCACTACAAATATCGCGACGATGTGGCATACGCATCGGTCGAACGTTATAAAAAAGACAAAAAAGGCCGGATCACACGACGCGATTCAGTCATGTCGGCACGCATTCCGGCCGTGGACATGCTCAGCGTGTATTTTTATGTGCGCCGCCTGCCATTTGAAACGATGAAACCGGGCACCGTAAACCGCTCCAACATCTTTTCAGGAGCAAAAATCGAATCTCTGGCAGTGAAATATTGCGGGCGCAAAAAAATAAAGCTCGACGGTGTCACATGGGATTGCTATGAGATTCACTTCTCCTTCAGCTCCGAACGCATGAACAATTCATCTGCGCCAATGAAAGCCTGGATCCGCACCGACGGCACCAGAATCCCGATCAAACTTGAAGGCGAACTGCCGATCGGCAAAATCCAGGTATTATGGAATAATCCGGATAAAAAATAGCACAACAACCAAACCAACATAATATTTATCAAACAAAAATGAATAAACTTATGCTTGCCATCGGACTTTCGGCAGCCTGTGCAGGACAGGCCGTCGCTCAGTCTGAATCCAATGACTCAGTCAAAGGCTTTGTTTTCACTGACGAAATCATCGTGCCGACCACCTCTGTCAAGGACCAGAATAAGTCGGGAACATGCTGGTGTTTTGCAGGTACATCGCATTTTGAAGACGAAATCATGCATAATGGCGGAGACTCTCTCAATCTCAGCGAAATGTTCACTGTGCGCTATTGCTACCTCGACAAAGCTCGCCGCCACGTTCTCTCGCAAGGCAACTCTCACTTTGCTGCCGGCGGAAGCATCCTCGACGTGCCTTACGTCTGGGACACATACGGCGCAGTGCCTGAATCGGTCTATGAAGGACTCAATTATGGCGAAGAGAAACATGACCACGGAGAACTTGACAAAGCAATCTCTGCCTATGTTCATGCCGTTGCCACCGGCAAGAAGGCCACAACCGCATGGCTTCAGGGCCTGAACGGCATTCTTGACGCTTATTTTGGTGCGGTGCCCGAAAAATTCGTTGTCGACGGAAAGGAATACACTCCCAGAACTTATGCCGATCACCTTGGACTGAAATCAGACAACTATGTGGCCCTGACGTCATTCACCCATCATCCCGAATACAAACCGTTCGTGCTTGAAGTTGCCGACAACTGGCTGGCCGGACAGTATTACAACCTGCCGCTCCAGGAATTCAAAGCAGCTGTGGATCACGCCCTCAAGCAAGGCTATTCAGTCGTGTGGGCTGCCGACGTGAGTGAAGACGGTTTTAAGTGGAAAGAAGGATACGCACTTCTTCCTGCTGCAAAAACTGAATCCGATATGGACGCCACGGAACTCGCCCGCTGGGTCAAACTCAGCGACGCCGACCGCAAAGCCGAACAGGCCAAAATCGATGGCCCTGGAGTGAAGGAAATCGACGTGACGCCTGAGATCCGTCAACAGATGTTTGAAACCTTGCAGACAACCGACGACCATGGAATGGTTATCGTCGGCACCGCCACCGATCAGCTCGGCAACCGATACTACAAGGTGAAAAACTCATGGGACACTAACCAGATATACGACGGATACTTCTACGTATCAGAGCCTTATTTCCTGGCCAAGACACTTAGCGTGCTGATCAACAGAAAGGCCGTTCCGTCCAAAACACTGAAAGCACTGAATCTTAAATAAGAATGCGCCGGTTTCTCCTCGTCGCGGCAACAGCCGCATTCGTGATGACAATGTCGTCGTGCAAAACGACAGAAGCCAACTATAGGGAAGCCTATGAGGCCACCGTCGCACACCGCGAATCCCAGGCAGACACGGCATTCGACCGCGAGTCGGAAGTCCGCACAGACAGCGCTGCGGTTTTGACTGTGTTTCTGTCGCCTGTTAAATCCGACAGAAGCGCCGACGCCGCGACTCCGGCAAAAGCCTTTCCGTTTAATGCGGCAGTCAACAAATTCAAACAAGTGTTCAATGCCAAAGCATTGTGCCACAGACTGCGCGACAACGGATGGCCACAAGCCTATGTGGCCAAGACTCCAGACGAAGAATTCTATGTGATGGCAGGCGGGGCCTCAACAGAGGCAGAAGCGGCAGAGATTTGCTCAAACCTGCGCAAATCGGCAAAAACAGTGCCGTTGGGACGCGGCTATCCGACCATTGTCAAATCAGCGCGCTGAACCTGACACAGAATTCAATATATGCCATACAGGAGGCCATCGATTTTTAGACGGGCCTCCTGTATGGTATATATTATGGAGTTAAAAAACGTGAAAACGGCAGCTTTTTCCAACATTGGCACAATCTTTGCATTCTATGGTGGGTTATATGATTAATATGAATATGTTTTGATACATGGAAATAAATCTCTCGATAGAAATGAAGCGTGTTCTTGAAAGCGCGCGTCAGTATGCGGTCAATTCCCGTCAGCCATACATCAGTCCGCAACATCTGCTGCTTGCGATGACAGACGAGACAATTTCGGCCGATACTGTAAACTATATTGATGCTGAACTTGGAGGCGGAAGCGCTGCCGAGATCAACCGCACCATAGCGGTCGGCGACATCAACTCTGACAGCATGGCAGATATTGAAGTCAAGGTCAGTGTGATTGTCGACCGTCTTGTCAAACTTAGCGTTCTGGAAGCACGGATGCTGAAACACATTGAGGTCACCCCGGTGCATCTGCTCCTTGCCATGCTGCATAATTCCGAAGTGTGCGCTCTGCCGTTCATGAAAAATCTGACCGGCCGCAATTTCGTATACCAGAAGCTATATGAACTCGTCGCCGCTGACAGCGGACAGATCACCCCACAGATGGGCGGAGCCTTTGCTGATGACGAGGATGACACCGAGATGCCGGCAGACGCAAACGGGGCAGGGCAGTCGTCTAAGCAGGACAACACTGCCAGAACGTCAGCCGGCGGCAAACATGACACTCCGGTTCTTGACAAATTCGGCGTTGACATGACCCGTGCGGCGGCCGACGGGCGGCTTGATCCTGTGGTCGGCCGGGAAGTCGAGATCGAACGCCTGGCACAGATCCTAAGCCGGCGCAAAAAGAACAACCCCGTGCTCATCGGCGAACCCGGAGTCGGAAAATCGGCCATTGTCGAAGGGCTTGCCATGCGCATAGTGCAGCGCAAGGTCAGCCGGGTGCTGTTTGACAAGCGTGTGATCGCGCTCGACATGGCGTCTATTGTGGCCGGCACAAAATATCGCGGCCAGTTTGAAGAGCGCATAAAAGCGATCCTGAACGAACTGAGCAAGAACAAAGACGTGATTCTTTTCATCGACGAGCTCCACACGATTGTTGGCGCCGGCAATGCCGCCGGTTCGATGGATGCCGCCAATATGCTCAAGCCGGCGCTGGCGCGCGGAGAGATTCAGTGCATCGGTGCCACAACGCTTGACGAATTCCGCACTTCGATTGAAAAGGACGGCGCTCTTGAGCGTCGCTTCCAGAAAGTGATGGTGGAAGCTACTTCGGCAGAAGAGACTCTGACAATCCTCTCTAATATCAGAGACAAATACGAAGAGCATCATAATGTGGCATACACTCCTGAGGCCCTTCAGGCATGTGTCAAACTGACCGAACGCTATGTCAGCGAGCGCACATTTCCCGACAAAGCCATCGACGCGCTCGATGAAGCCGGATCCCGCGCCCATATCACAAACATAACCGTCCCTGCCGAAATTGAATCGCTCGAAGAGCAAGTTTCCGAAGCTGAGCAAAGCAAGCTCAACGCCGTGCGTGCGCAGAATTTTGAATATGCAGCGGCTTTTCGCGACACCGAACAGCGCCTGAGAGCAGACCTTGAACAAGCCAAGCGTCGCTGGGAAGACGATATGAAAAGCAAGCGTGTCACCGTCACCGAAGACATGGTGGCCGAAGTCGTGGCTATGATGACCGGAGTGCCTGTGCAGCGCATAGCGCAGGCCGAAGGAATGCGTCTGCTTGAAATGGGACCGGTGTTGCGCAATGCGATTGTGGGGCAGGACGAGGCTATTGACAAAATGGTCAAAGCCATACGCCGCAACCGCGTCGGGCTCAAGGATCCCAACAAGCCGATCGGCACATTCATGTTTCTCGGGCCCACAGGTGTCGGCAAAACGCATCTGGCTAAAAAATTGGCAGAATATCTGTTTGATTCGGCCGACACGCTCATACGCATCGACATGAGCGAATATATGGAAAAATTCACAGTCAGCCGGCTGGTCGGAGCACCCCCCGGATACGTCGGCTATGAAGAAGGCGGACAATTGACGGAAAAAGTGCGCCGCAGACCATATTCTGTCGTACTTCTGGATGAAATAGAGAAGGCGCACCCCGACGTGTTCAACCTGCTGCTACAGGTAATGGACGAAGGTCGGCTCACTGATTCACTCGGCCGCAAAATCGACTTCAAGAACACCATTCTGATCATGACGTCAAACATCGGCACACGCCAACTCAAAGATTTCGGTTCAGGAGTGGGTTTCACCACCGGCGAGATAAGCAAAGAATACTCGCACGGAGTACTGAGCAAGGCCCTCAACAAAGCCTTCTCGCCAGAATTCCTTAACCGAATCGACGACATAATCATGTTTGACACGCTGTCGAAAGAAGCCATTTTCCAGATTATCGATATCGAACTGAAAGGATTCTTCAATCGTGCGGCCGAATTGGGCTATACGCTCGAAATTTCGGAAAGTGCCAAAAATTACATAGCGGAGAAGGGATATGACGCACAATATGGTGCCCGACCGCTGAAACGCGCCATCCAGAAATATCTTGAAGACCCGCTGGCCGAAATGATAATCACAGCCGAACTTAATCAAGGCAACACGATTGTTGTGGATTATGATCAGGCCAACGACAAGATCACAACAGCAATACATTGACCCTTCAACTGAAAATCTGGCGAATCTCTCATGGATGGATTCGCCAGATTTTCAATATATTAGACTATTGTGCATAAAATTTCCACAGATTTTTTGTTCGAAAAATTTGCATATCCCAGAAAAAGGCCCTAACTTTGCACTCGCAAAAGAGAAATATCGCGGAGTGGAGCAGTGGTAGCTCGTTGGGCTCATAACCCAAAGGTCACAGGTTCGAGTCCTGTCTCCGCCACCAGAGGCAAGCGAATTCCAAAAGGGTTCGCTTGTTTTTGCTATCCACGGAAACAATATGAATTTTTTAGTTCCTATATTGTCAGAATCATGGGGATTTTGTAAATTTGTGGTCTGAAAACAATCACTATTTCTTGAACCACCCTATGATTCAGTTCTTTCGGAAAGACGCCACCACAGTCTATGCAGTGGACACCGATCATTCCCTTTCTACCTCCGAACTTGAAAAGCTTTCGTGGCTCTTCTCCGGAGCCGAACCCTTGACTCAGTCAGCAATTGACGGCCGTTTCGTTGGCCCGCGCCGTGAAATGATAACTCCGTGGAGCACAAATGCTGTCGAAATCACTCAGAACATGGGCCTTCACGGCATTTCTCGCATTGAGGAATTCCATGCCGATCCTGATGGAAACGCTCCGTTCGACAAAATGCTTCAGCGTGTCTATGACGGCATCGATGGTGATGTGTTTAAAGTAGACGCCACACCGGCTCCTATAGTATATATTGAGGACATCCACGCTTATAACCAAAGCGAAGGACTTGCCCTGAGCCCTGAAGAGGAAGCGTATCTGAGCGACCTTTCAAAGCGCCTCGGCCGCCCGCTCACCGACAGTGAAGTCTTTGGATTTTCTCAAGTGAACTCCGAACACTGCCGCCACAAAATCTTTAACGGCACGTTTGTGATCGACGGAGAACAGAAGCCGGAATCACTGTTCAAACTCATTAAAAAAACTTCACAGAATCACCCCGGCAAACTGGTCAGCGCATATAAAGACAATGTGGCCTTTGTGGAAGGCCCTGTGATCAACCAGTTCGCACCGGTCAATCCCGAGCGCCCTGACTATTTTGAAGTGCGCCCGATCGAATCGGTGCTCTCTCTTAAAGCCGAAACACATAACTTCCCGACAACAGTAGAACCGTTCAATGGAGCCGCCACTGGTTCAGGCGGTGAAATCCGTGACCGACTGGGTGGCGGACGCGCATCACTTCCATTGGCAGGAACTGCCGTCTACATGACGTCATATCCCCGTCACCAGGAGCATGTGCAGCCCTGGGAAGCAATGCTCGACCCGAGAGTATGGCTCTATCAGACGCCGGCTGAAATTCTCATCAAAGCCTCCAACGGCGCATCGGATTTCGGAAACAAATTCGGTCAGCCTCTGATCTGCGGCTCACTGCTCACCTTTGAACACGACGAAAACGGACGTTTTTACGCATACGACAAAGTGATCATGCTTGCCGGAGGCGTAGGTTTCGCTTCAAAACGCGACGCCTTGAAAGGACACCCTGAAGCCGGAGAGAAGGTGATTGTAATGGGCGGTGACAACTACCGTATCGGCATGGGTGGCGGAGCTGTCAGCTCTGTGGCCACCGGACAATACGACAACGCCATCGAACTTAATGCCGTGCAACGCGCCAATCCCGAAATGCAGAAGCGCGTAGCCAATGTGATCCGTGCTCTGGCCGAAAGCCCTGAAAACCCGATCGTGTCGATCCACGACCATGGAGCAGGCGGCCACCTGAACGCCCTGTCTGAGCTGGTTGAAGAAACAGGCGGACGCATTGACATCGCCTCGCTTCCGGTAGGAGATCCGACTCTGTCGTCCAAAGAAATTGTCGGCAATGAAAGCCAGGAACGCATGGGCATGGTGATGAAGGCCGAGGACATCGACCGCGTCAAAGCGATTGCCGACCGCGAACGCGCTCCGTTCTATGTGGTAGGTGAAACCACCGGCGACGACCGGTTTGTTTTTGAGCAGGCTGATGGTGTGAAGCCTATTGATCTCGGCATGAAGGACATGTTCGGATCCTCGCCTAAGACCGTGATGACTGACTCCACTGTGACTCTGTCATATGCCGACGCAGAACTGAAAGAAGACAATATCGAAGAATACGTCAAGAACGTGCTCGCACTGGAGGCAGTCGGATGCAAAGACTGGCTCACAAACAAAGTAGACCGCTCTGTGACCGGCAAAGTGGCACGTCAGCAATGTCAGGGCGCCACTCAGATGCCTCTGAGCGACTGTGGCGCTGTGGCACTTGATTTTACAGGCACAAAAGGCATGGCGACCTCGATCGGACACGCTCCGCAGGTTGCGCTTGTTGACTCAGCCAAAGGCTCAGTCATGGCCATTGCGGAAGCTCTGACCAATATTGTCGGCGCCCCGCTGGCCGACGGACTTGGCGGAATATCGCTGTCGGCCAACTGGATGTGGCCGTGCAAAAACAAAGGCGAGGACGCAGCCCTATATCGCGCCGTGCAAGCGGCAAGCGATTTTGCCTGTGCACTTGGCGTGAATATCCCCACCGGCAAAGACTCCCTGTCAATGACACAGAAATATGGTGAGGACAAGGTCTATGCACCTGGCACCGTCATCATCTCGGCCGCAGCTGAGACCGGCGATGTGCGCAAGATCGTCAGCCCGGTTCTGGAGCCAGTGAAATCGACTCTGCTCCACATTGACTTCTCGTCAATGCCTGCTGCGCTCGGCGGCTCGGCTTTGATGCAGACTCTTGGAAAAATCGGCAGCGAAGCTCCCACTGTGGCATCGCCTGAAGCATTTGCAAAAGCATTTGCCGCAGTCCAGCAGCTGGTCAACCTCCAGTTGATCGAAGCTATCCACGACATCTCGGCCGGCGGTGCAGCCACAACGTTGCTTGAAATGATGTTTGCCACCTCTGCCCCCGTGTCTGTCACATTTGACACACAGCACCTTAATTCCAACGCTGTTATGGCTCTGTTTGCCGAAAATCCCGGCGTTGTGCTTCAGGTGGTCAACGAAAATCTTGATGCAGTCCAGAAACTGCTGTTCAGCTGCGGCGTAAACGCTTCTTTGATCGGTCTGGTATCGCCGTCCGAAAAGAGCGCGCTCACCGTCATAACCGCTTCTGGAAAACACATAATCCTCAACGTTGAAGAAGTTCTGCGCGATTGGATCACGCCGTCGGCAATGCTCGATGCGATCCAAAGCGGCAAAGAGTGCGCCGCTCAGCGAGCCGCCAATTATGGCCAACAACCGGTGCGCTATCGCTTCGCCGAAAACTGGGATGGCACCCTGGCTTCACGCGCATTGTCGTTCAGCCACGGCCGCACTGGAGTCCGCGCAGCCATCATCCGCGAAAAGGGTGTGAACGGTGACCGCGAAATGGCTTATTCTCTCTATCTGGCCGGATTTGACGTAAAAGACGTTCATATGACCGACCTGATGACTGGCCGCGAAACATTGGAAGATGTGAACATGATCGTATTCTGCGGCGGATTCTCCAACTCCGACGTCCTCGGTTCAGCCAAAGGCTGGGCTTCCGGATTCCGCTGGAACGACACCGCCCGCGCCGCTCTGGAACGCTTCTACAAGCGCAACGACACACTGAGTCTTGGCGTATGCAATGGTTGCCAGCTGATGATGGAGCTGAATCTGCTTGGTCTCGACGACACAGAGGCACACATGGACCATAACATCAGCCATAAGTTTGAATCGACATTCCTGAGCCTGGAGATCCCCGACAACAATTCGGTGATGCTCAGCTCTCTGGCGGGCCTGTCGCTCGGCATCTGGGTGGCTCATGGCGAAGGACGTTTCTGCCTGTCTAAACCCGAAAGCGAATATCACATCGCAGCAAAATACTCATATTCCACATATCCTGGCAATCCTAACGGATCGGCATACGACGTGGCCGCCCTGACATCGGCCGACGGCCGTCATCTGGCAATCATGCCGCATCTGGAACGAGCCATCTTCCCATGGCAGTGCGGATATTATCCCACCGCTCATCGTTCAGATGAAGTAACACCCTGGATCGACGCGTTTATCAATGCCCGCAAGTGGATTGAAAAGACTGCTGCTCAATAAAACGACACGAAGCTGTCCGGCATCATGGATTCCCTCTCTCTATCTGATAGAGGGACTTCCCAATGCTGTCGTGGCAACTCTGTCAGTAATTCTGCTCAAAGACATGGGCGTGGACAATGCCGAAGTGGCATTGTTCACGTCATTGTTATATCTTCCTTGGGTCATCAAACCCTTCTGGGCGCCATTTGTCGACATATTGATGACCAAACGCCGATGGATTCTGCTCATGCAGGCGGCGATGGGAGCGGGAATGGCACTGGTTGCCGTGGCACTGCCTGGTCCTGATTTTCTCAGGCTAAGCCTGGCGGCATTCTGGGGTGTCGCTTTCTGTTCAGCTACTCACGACATTGCCGCCGACGGACTTTATCTGCTGGCGCTCACACAGAAAGACCAGGCATTCTATGTCGGCATACGCTCGACGTTTTATCGTCTTGCCAATCTGGCGGCATCCGGCGGAGTTGTCTATCTGGCCGGGCGTATGATCAGAAACGGGCTATCGGTCTCATCGGCCTGGAGCATGGTATTTGTCGGACTGTCGGCCTTCTTCTTCCTCGGCGCCCTATATCACTCGTTCATTCTTCCGCGCCCCACTGCCGATGCTTCCCACGGCAAGCAATCGATCGGCGGAATTGTGAAAGATTTCGGCACCACACTCGTCACATTCTTCACCAAACCCGACATGAGTGTGGCGATGGCCTTCATGATGCTCTATCGTCTGCCTGAAGCTCTGCTCGGCAAAATGGTGCAACCGTTTCTGAAAGATCCTGTGGAATGTGGCGGCCTTGGGCTGACAACCGAACAGATCGGAATCGCCAACGGCACATTCGGAGTCATCGGTATTGTTGCCGGCGGCATAGTCGGCGGCATCTGCATAAGCCGATACGGTTTGCGGCGGATGCTTTGGCCGATGGCGCTGTCACTGACTCTGCCAAGCGCATTCTACTGCTATCTGGCAATTGCACAGCCTCAGTCTCTGTGGCTCATCAGCAGCGGTTTGCTGGTGGAGCAATTCGGCTATGGATTCGGCTTCACAGCATATATGATGTATCTGATATATTTTTGCGGCAACACATCATACTCGACATCACACTATGCTTTCTGCACAGGAATCATGGCTCTCGGACTGATGCTTCCGGGCATGATTGCCGGAAAACTACAGGAGGCAGTGGGTTATATCGACTTCTTTTCATTGGTCATGGTGAGCTGCCTGGCCACATTTGCAGTGTGTGCCATTGTTAAGATCGACAAATGAGGATAAGAAAGGCAATGCTCATTCTGCCGGTCGCTGCGATAGTTGCCGTCGGCGTGATCTCGGTGATTGATCCCACAGGAGATTACGGGCATTTTTTCCCTAAATGTCCGTTCATGAACTTTACCGGATATGCCTGTCCGGGTTGCGGAACATCGAGAGCGATACATGCGTTATGTTCATGGCGCTTTGCCGACGCTCTATCATATAATTATTTTCTTCCGCCAGTAATCCTGTTGTTGTTGTCGGCCATAATAGTCGAAATGTGGCCGACACGTTTTCACCTATTGCGCCATGTTGTGCTTTCGCGGGCTGTGCTTTACTGCTTTTTGGCCTTGACAATAGCATGGTGGATTATCCGTAATATTTTCGGCATATGAGAAGAATTGATCCGGAAACAGTCAGAAAGATACTTGACACCGCCGACATCGTGGAAGTGGTGTCTGATTTTGTCAACCTTAAGCGACGGGGTGCGAACTATATGGGCCTGTGTCCGTTTCACAATGAACGCACACCATCGTTTTCCGTAAGCAAGGCCAAAGGTTACTGCAAGTGCTTTTCATGCGGCAAGGGAGGCAGTGCCGTCGGCTTCATAATGGAGCATGAGCAACTCGGTTACGGCGAGGCTCTGCGCTGGCTGGCCAATAAATATGGCATAGAAGTGGCCGAAGAGGAGATGACTCCAGAGCAGATGGAGGCTGCCACCGAGCGCGAAAGCATGTTGGCGCTCAATGACTTCGCTTTACGCCATTTTGAACACAACATTACTGAGAATCCTGATGGACGCGCCATCGGCCTTTCGTATTTCCGTGAACGCGGAATCACCGATGCCGCCATCAAGCGCTTCAGGCTCGGCTATGCGCTTGACCGATGGGACGCATTGCTGTCGGACGCGCTTAACAAAGGTTACTCTGAAAAACTGCTGCTCGACACCGGATTGTGCGGAAAGAGCGAGCGCGGACAGTTGTTTGACCGTTTCCGTGGCCGCGTAATCTATCCCGTATTCGCATTGTCGGGCAAAGTGGTGGCTTTTGGCGGCCGCACTTTGCGCAAAGACAAGGATGTATCCAAATATGTCAATTCGCCCGAAAGCGTAATATACCATAAAAGCAACCAGTTATACGGACTCTATCAGGCGAGGCGCGCCATTGTGTCGGCCGACAAGTGTATTCTTGTTGAAGGATACATGGATGTCATATCAATGTCGCAGCGTGGAATGGAAAATGTGGTTGCATCGTCCGGCACGTCACTCACTGACGGTCAGATCTCGCTGATACACCGGTTCACAGAAAATGTAACCGTGATCTATGACAGTGACGCGGCAGGCATCAAGGCCTCGCTTCGCGGAATCGACATGCTGCTGGCCGAAGGTCTGAACATTAAAGTGATGCTGCTCCCCGACGGCGAAGATCCTGATTCATTTGCCCAGGCACACACTCTGGAGCAGATCCAGGCATATATGGCAGAGCACGAAACAGACTTTCTCCGCTTCAAAACTCAGGTTCTGCTGAAAGACGTGGCAGCCAATGATCCTATCGGACGATCACGCGTCATCACGGACATCGTGCGCTCCATCTCCGTAATCCCCAATGACGTCACCCGAAATGAATATGTCAAGGAGTGCTCGCGTCTGTTGGGCGCCAATGAAGACACTCTGGCACTTCAGGTGGCAAAATTCCGCGCACAGGCAGCCGATGTCAAAGCCGGCCGGACTCGACCGACCAACGAAAACAGCGGAGACGAATCCGCCATAGTGACCGATTCGTCTCTGATAAAGAGGGAAACTGCCATAAGCTCTGACCGCATGGCATATCTGCGACCATATGAACTGGCCACTCTGAGACTGGTGCTGAAATATGGAATGATCCATCTGTGTGACGTCACAGACAATGAGGGAAACATCATGCCGGTCAGAGTCATCGACTTTATTGACTCCGAACTCGCGCAAGACGACATGACCTTCTGCAATGCCGATCTGCTTAACGCTTATAACGCGGCCATGGGGCTTACCGACCAGTGGCGTCACGAGCGTGCGGCCAAGGAAGCAGAAGTTGAAGAAATCATGAACCGCCACCGTGAGGAAGGGGTAAAACGCATAATGAATGAGGCGACAACGCTTGCGCAAACAAAAAAGCTTGAAGATGAGCTTGGCGCTGAAATAGAGAACATGCGCAATTCTATGCTTGACGAATTCGACGAATTGTTCATCTCGCGCCTTCTCGCATCAGATCCTGACGACACTTTGCGCAGGCTCGCCGCCAATATGGTTAGCGAAAAATACCAGCTTAGTCGCATTCACACCAAGCATTCAAAAGTGGAGACCGAGCGTGATTGTCTTGCCGACAGAGTGCCCAAAGCAGTTTATGGATGGAAAAACGCAGTTCTTGAATGGCAGGAAAAAGAATTACGGCGCCTGATGACAGACGCCGCAGCAAACAATGACTCAGACCGCGTGAACAGTATTCTCACTGAACTGATGGAGTTGCGCGGCAAGGTCACCGCTCTGGCAAAATATCTTGGAGAACGGATTGTCTTGCCGCGCAAGTAGTCACTTATGATCTGAAAAAGAGTAGGGGGCAGAAGCGGGAGATGTGCCACGCACGGTGTTCGGGATGGCCGACATCGTGAAATTGATGTCACAGCCTCCGACCAGCTCATCGTGAGTGAGATAGTTACGGTCGATCACTGCACCATCCAGAGTGAGTCTGTCGACATAGGGTGTAGCTTCAGAATTATCCGGCGCGAATATGTTGACTGTCTTGCCGTTTTCAAGCTTGACTGACACATTCCGGAAAAGAGGCGAACCAAGCGCATATTGATTCGATCCAGGAGCTACAGGATAGAAACCCAAAGCCGAAAAGACATACCAGGCAGATGTCTGTCCGTTGTCTTCGTCTCCACAATACCCATCAGGAACAGGCAAGTAGAGCGAATCCATTGTCCGCCTCAGCCAGAACTGTCCTTTCCAAGGCTGGAGAGCCCAGTCATAGAGATATATAGCATGTTGCACCGGCTGATTGCCGTGAGCGTAATTTCCCATATTCATCACGGTCATCTCGCGTATTTCATGTATCGGAAAGCCATAGTAGCTGTCGTCAAACAGCGGCGGGATCGTAAACATAGAATCGAGCTGGGCAACAAAAGTGTCGTGGCCACCCATCAGCGAAATCAGACCAGCCGGATCATGAAAGACCGACCATGTGTAATGCCAGGCATTTCCTTCAGTGAACACGTCGCCCCATTTCAGCGGAGAGAACGGAGCGGCAAAAGAACCGTCGGCACGGCGTCCGCGCATCAAATGGAATTCAGGGCTATAGAGATTTTTATAATTCAATGCGTTACGCTTATATTGCGCAAGCTCTTTTTCAGAGCGGCCGAGAGCTTTTCCAAGACGATAGATACACCAATCGTCATAGGCATATTCCAGCGTGCGGGCCGCGCTTTCGTTGATGCCTATGTCACACGGAACATATCCAAGCTTGTTGTATTCCTCCCAGCCAAGGCGTCCTGTCGAACTGACCGTCGGGTGAACCGAATTTGCGCCGGAGATAACGCCTCGCCAGAGAGCTTCCGGATCACTGACACGTATTCCTTTAAGCCATGCGTCAGCCATGACAGATGCGGAATTGTTGCCGACCATGCAGCCCCGGTGGCCCGGACTGCACCATTCAGGGAAAAATCCACTTTCCCGCCATGCATTGAGGAATCCTTCCTGCATCTCATAGCTCACAGACGGATACACCAGATTTAGGAGCGGAAACAGACAACGGAACGTGTCCCAGAAACCGGTGTCGGTATACATATAGCCCGGAAGGACCTCTCCGGAGTATGGGCTATAATGCACAGGCTGGCCTTCGGCATTTATTTCATAGAACTTGCGCGGAAACAGAGTCGACCTGTAAAGACATGAATAGAATGTGCGTTTCCGATCAAGGTTGTCGGCCTCAGTGTCATTTACGGCCAAACGTCCCAGCACGTTGTTCCAGACATCCTTTCCTTCATTGACCAACGACTCAAAGTCGCGACCGTCAAGTTCTTTAAGATTCAATTCGGCCTGTTCGGCAGAGATAAACGACGATGCCACGCGTGCCATCACCTGCTCATTCCGTTCAGTATTGAATCCGATCACAGCTCCGGCATGAAATCCGGAATATTCAACCGATCCGGGCTTCAGCACCAGCGAATCGCCTTTGGCCGCACTTCCGAACGTGGCGACATAGGTGACCGGTTTGTCAAATTCAACGACAAAATAGTTGGCAAAGTTTTCAGGCACGCCGCCGCTGTTGCGTGTGGTGCGTCCCGACACCTTACGTCCATCGGCCGATATGCTCACTTCCGAACCACAATCGAAAGCGTCGATGACAACGTATGACTCACCTTCAGGAAACGAAAATCTGAAAGCTGCCGCACGTTCCGTCGGAGTCATTTCCGCCAACACATCGTGATCGGCCAGATACACGCTATAATAATAAGGCGTGGCCTGCTCTGCTTTATGGGAAAACCAGCTGGCCCGCTCAGATTCTTCATATACCGGTTTTTTTGTAACCGGCATCAATGAAAATTGCCCATAGTCATTGATCCACGGACTGGGCTGATGCGTCTGCTTGAATCCGCGGATGAGGTGGGCGTCATAGGTATATTGCCATCCGTCGCCCATGGCTCCAGTCTGTGGAGTCCAGAAGTTCATGCCCCATGGCCGTGCTATAGCCGGATAGGTGTTGCCCGCCGACAATTCATAGCTCGACATCGTTCCCATGAGCGGATTGACAAATGCGATGTAATCTTCTGTGGCATATGCCCATAGCGCTACGCAGGCTGCGAATGCCACAGTCTTACTTCTTCTATTGTTGTTCATTGTGTTTGTATGCTTTTTCCCGATTGATCTACTTTCTGTATGATCAACGCTCCGGCACGAATCCCTGTCGGGCCATAGCGACCAGAGTATGATATGACATGCCTTCACGATAATACGACAGAATATGATCAGCCCAGTCGTTGTCTGATGTAGATCCGGAGCGAGTGGCGTTATATTGTGTCACGCGCGCATCATAGGCTTCCAATTCAGAAAGAAGCTCGGCATGGTCGGCATATCTGTCTTTCATTATCAAAGCGTTCAGCGGCTGCTTCGGGTGCATGTCTGGCATTTCACGCGGCACGCCTATGGCCAGTCCGCACACTGGAAATACCCCTTGAGGCAGACCAAGAATAGAGCACACAGCTTCCGGATCTTTCGTCCGGATAAAGCCGATCGGACAACTTCCGAGCCCAATGGAATCAGCGGCCACAATCGCGCTCATCATTGCCAGCGAGGCATCTACAACACCGACAACTATTCCGTCCATCGTGTGGGTGAATTGCGGGTTTTTCAATGCTTTACGCTCGCCGAGAATATCTATTTTATGGTAATCGGCACAAAAGAGCATGAAATGCGAACACGTTTTAATCTGTTTCTGTCCCGTCAATTCCTCAAGTCTGAGTTTGATGTTCTGGTCTGAGATATCTATTACGGAATACTGCTGTCCGTTGTAGCTGGTGGGAGTGTTGCGTATAGCCTCGCAGATGAAGTCCATCTGTTCGGCCGTAATAGCTTCGCGTTCATAACGTCTGATGGAGCGGCGCTCCAGCAAGGTGGATTTCACGTCTTTCATATCAAAGGATTTATGATGAAGTATCGAAAATAAAAAAAGCCTCATCAAAGGATTTGGATGAAACTCCGAAAGACAGGATTTGAGTGCTTGTCGTCCTTTGTAATCTGCCTGGTGCAATGCACTCTATCAATGGAAACCAATGATAGCGGAGCCCGCCATTGGGCGACTAAGCTTGTCTCGGCATTTCTAAAACAATTGAAGAGTTTCCCAATCTGCTTTGATGTGGCTTAATATGTTAAGTATGTCTGTTTACTGTCGTTTTCAGTAACGCTTCACATTAATGAAACATCCCTCCGGATGAAAATGTTCAGCTCTTTGTTTTTGTTTATGCAAAGTTAGTTCACCGTCTTGAAAAATCCAAATTTTCCAAGTAAAAATTTTCAGAGTATGCGACGGGCTCCGATGAACCGTCTGGAGTAATATGCTTCATCGAGACGCGACACCGTGATGCCAAGCCTATGGGTGGAGTGAATGAAACGCACGATACCGGAGTCAGGATCACGGTCTATGACCATCCCAACATGACCGACACGTCCAAGATCGGCCGCACGTCCTGAGAAAAACACAAGATCGCCCATACGAAGATCTTTTTCTTCGACTGGGGTGCCCTGGCGGTATTGATCACGAGATGACGCTCCAAGCCGGATTCCGACTGTTTTAAACACATAGCCCGTGAATCCGGAGCAATCGAATCCTTTGGGTGTCTTTCCGCCCCGTCTGTATGGCAGCCCCATGAACGAAGAGGCATAATTCACCAGAATGTGCGGTGTTATTGCTTTTGACAGGTCTGAGCGTAACCACGGGAAAAGCTCGGCTTCCTGCTCAAAAGTTTTGTCTTCTATCACACACACTCCATCCGGGCTGTCAAAATCATCGGCAAGAAGAGTGTCGGTCGGCAAATCAGTATTATTGCCGACCGACAGAGTCAAGATTGTTAGTAAAAGCGTGGTAATCACAGATGTGTAAATCCTTGGGCTTTGAGCTGAATTTCCTCGTCGTTACGTCCAACAAGCACACATCCGAGTTCCTGTCGCGTGATGTGACCAATGAGTTTGACGCCTTTCATTTTTTCTATTTTCTGCAGGTCTGTCAGCGGCACTGTGAAAAGAAGCTCATAGTCTTCACCGCCATTCAGGGCGGCAGTGACCAGATTCATGTTCAGTTCTTCTGCCATTACAGCGGTCTGGTAGTCTATCGGAATCCTGTCTTCATACACACGGCATCCGACACCCGAGGCTTTGCAGATATGAAGCAGCTCTGACGACAACCCGTCGCTAACGTCGATCATCGACGTCGGCACGATTCCAGCGTCGTGCAGATCCTTGACAATGTCACGCCTTGCTTCCGGTTTGAGCTGACGCTCCACCAGATATTCCTTACCGGCGAAATCAGGCGTGAAGTCCGGCTGTCCGGCCGATGCCGTTTTCTCTCGTTCAAGCACCTGCAGACCCATATATGCCGCGCCAAGATCTCCGCTCACGCAGATCAGGTCGGTGTCTTTCGCACCGCTTCGCAGTGTGACATCCGACGCTTTCGCCGTCCCCATACAGGTTATGGATATGACCAGGCCGGAGCGCGAAGACGTTGTGTCACCTCCGACAAGATCGACGCCATAGATGCCACATGCCAGTTTTATGCCTTCGTAAAGTTCTTCAAGATGCTCCACGGTAAAACGCTTGCTGACGCCCAGGCCGACAGTGATCTGACGCGGAGTGCCGTTCATTGCGTATATATCGGAGAAGTTGACAACCGCAGCCTTGTAGCCCAGATGCTTCAGCGGCACATATGTCAAGTCAAAATGCACACCTTCAAGCAGCATGTCGGTAGTTACCAGCACCCGGGTGTCGTTTTCGGCGACATATTGCATTACGGCGGCATCGTCGCCGACCGCAGTCAGGGTGGATGGATCACCAGCTTTTACGCCCGTCGTGAGTCTGTCGATCAAGCCGAATTCACCCAGCTGGGATATTTCAGTCTCTTCTGCCATGGTTGACGGTTATTCTTCAAAACGTGAAACCAGTTCGCGCATGATCTCCATCATACGAGGCTGAGCCGCTTCGGCCGCACGCTGCACGTCTTCATGAGTGGCCACTTCCACGATGCCTTCCACTCCAAGGTCTGTGATGACGCTGACGCCAAACACTTCCATGCCTCCGTGGCGGGCAACGATGACTTCAGGCACAGTGCTCATTCCGACAGCATCTCCTCCGATGCGACGGAAGTATCGGTATTCGGCCGGAGTTTCAAACGTCGGGCCTTGAGTGCCGACATACACACCCTGCTTCACCCGGATGCCTTTTTCTTTGGCAATGTCAAGAGCATGATCGATCAGGCGCTTTGAATATGCCTCGCTCATGTCAGGGAAACGAGTGCCCAGTTCAGGGAAATTTTTACCACGCAGCGGGTGTTCCGGGAAGAGGTTGATATGGTCGTTGATGATCATTATCTCACCGATCTGGAATTCAGGATTCATACCGCCGGCAGCATTGCTGACAAAGAGAGTCTTGACGCCAAGCGCCTTCATGACGCGCACAGGAAACGTCACCTGCTTCATGTCGTAACCCTCATAATAGTGGAAACGTCCCTGCATGCCCATGACTGCTTTTCCGCCAAGGGTGCCGATGATCAGATTGCCACTGTGGCCTTCAACCGTGGAAACCGGAAAATTCGGAATTTCGGAGTAGGGGATATATTGCTTGTTTTCGATATGATCCACAAGAGCACCAAGACCTGTGCCAAGTATTATGGCAGTACGAGGCATCGGACCGTTGACACAACCGCGGATATAATCTGCGGTTTCATTGATTCTGATGAGTAAATCTTCTGATTTCATAGATGGGAATTATTTTTGATTATGTTTAGAGAGAGCGTGAATAAGAGTATTTTCAAAATCATCGGATCCGGCAGAGTTTTCAGATGCAGGATTCGGAATAAATGACACTTTTATAGGCTGATAGAACATACGTGACCGCAATTCTTTCGGCATATTCTTTATCGCGCTCAGACGCATCGCGTCTTTTTCGGTAGTTACGATGAAGGTGCGCTGCGGATCAGGCATTGAGAGCAGACGTTGTCTGATCAGCAATATGTCTTCTTTATTGAAGTTGTGATGATCAGGAAAAACCAGTGCTTTCACCTTGGCCCTGAAGCTGCGCAGATGTTTGATAAAGGGCCGCGGATTTGCCACTCCCGCAACCGCGAGAATGTAATCCTGCTCACCGAGTGCGTTGAAAAACGGCGTGGAGATCGCTTCTGAAGGGAAAAGAGGACGGAGCGGCCCATAGAGATATTTGGTGAAGTAAAGCTTCTGCCACGGTTGCAGGTTAAGACGTTTGACAAAGATGCGGTAGTCCATCGGTCTCATCTCAGCCGGGCATTTGGTCACAATTACCATGTCGGCGCGCTGGATAGATGCCGCCGATTCGCGCAGATGTCCGGCAGGCATCACGGAATCATTGTAGACCGGCCTTGAGTGCTCGGTCAAGACAATGGCCACTGTCGGTCTGACATAGCGGTGCTGGAAAGCATCGTCCAATATGACCAGATTGATCGATGGATCTATGACCCGAAGTTCGTCAATGCCCTTGCAGCGGTCTTCACACACAGCCACCGTTACATGCTTGCCATATTTCCGATAGATCTGATATGGCTCATCTCCGATTTCACGCGGTCCGGTTTTGTCGGAAGCGAGCACAAATCCGCTGGTCTTTCGGTTATAGCCACGTGACAACACCGCAATGTGAAAACGATAGTGAAGAAGCTCCACCAGATATTCCGTATGAGGAGTTTTTCCTGTGCCTCCAACCGCTATGTTACCGACTACAAGCACAGGAATGTCAAACTTGCGCTGTGAAAGAATTCCGATGTCAAACATCTTGTTGCGCGTGCCTGTAATAGCCCCATAAGCCATCGACAGCGGCTTAAGGAGCAACGTTTTAAGCAATGGATTTACGCTCTTGTTTGACATTTCGGTGTTCTGTGATTTTAAAATATTAATTGATGACTATGTCTTCCATCCGGCACTGCACACGCGGAGCCTGACGGAGCCATGACACGCGCTGCATCAATCGGAGTGTTTCACGATCCATGCCGGTGGCGTTCACCAGCTCGTCCATTTCCAGCAGCTCCATCCACCATTTTTCCTGATTGCGGGGATATGATTCCACTGAATATTTGTCAATGCCAAGATCGGCAGCCATTGCCAGAATGGCTGAATGCAGGGAGCCTATACTGTCCACCAGTCCGATGCTCTGAGCGAGCGCGCCATCCCAGACGCGACCTTCGGCGATCATCTTGATAGAATCCTGGCTCATGTGGCGGCCTTCGGCACAGCGTTTTGTGAAAGTATCATAACCACGTTCAATGTAGCTCTGCATTTTGTTGCGCTGACTCTCAGTCATCGGAGTGATGATAGACGGGAAATTGCCGTTTTTGTTGGTCTGTACGGTCGCAGTGTTGACACCGAGCTTGTCCGTGAGCAGACCGTTGATCTCAGGGATCATGCCGAAAATTCCTATCGAACCGGTTATAGTGGCCGACTGGGCAAAAATCTTATCTGCGCCACATGAAATATAGTAACCGCCGGATGCAGCCACATCGCCCATCGACACGTAAAACGGCAATCCTGTTTCCGATTTGAAACGTTCAAGGGCTTCCCAGATCTGTTCGGAAGCGAACGCACTGCCACCAGGCGAATTGACGCGGAGAATCAGTCCGGCCAGACGATCTGAATCTTCAATGAGATTTTCGATTTCACTGACCATGTCATTTCCGATTATGCCGGATTTTCCATTGTCTGAAATTTCACCCTCAGCATAAAGCACAGCGATCACGTTACTGTCATGTCGGGCCGTGGCGACTTCAGGCAGATATGAATAATCCGTCAGATCAACAGCAGAGATATAGTCATTGATCGATATGGTTTTAACATCCGCGAATTTTTCTTTGTCGACCATTTCGGCAATGTGCTTTTCAGCCTGATGCCTATAGCCTATAGCCGAGACCGCGCCAAGCGCCTTGGCTGAATCGGCCGACATGGTAAAAAGCAGATCGTCAGCCCATCCGTCGACCTGGGCAGGGGTCACCTTGCGGTTTTCGGCAATGCGGTCCTTAACGGCATTCCATATGGAATTCATATAGACCTCCTGCTGCATCCGTGAAGCGGGACTCATGTCTTTAAGTATATATGGTTCGACAGCGCTTTTGAATGTTCCGACCCGGAGAACCTGCATTTTCACTCCAAGTTTGTCGAGCAGTCCGGTATAGAACATTGTTGTTGCCGACAGGCCGTGAACGTCTACCGCTCCCAGAGGATTCAGCCAAAGTTCGGTCGAACCGCTGACTGCATAATAGTTGCCCTGTGTATATGAATCCGCATATGAGACGATCCATTTGTCAGGACGTGACGCAAAATAGCGCAGCGCTTCATCAATCGCTTGAAAGGAGGCAATGCCGGCAACAGCACCATTGCACTCCACGTATATTCCCTCGATTCTGGAATCATGGGCGGCTCGATAGATCGCGGCTGTGATCTGCCCGAGCGAACGCCGGTCGGTCACATTGCCCGACATCACATCAGAAACCGATGGAGTACCCTTGATTTCGCAGATCTCACCGCTCATGTCAAACACCAGAACACTGTGCTTGCCAACTCCGGTTGTTTTCTTGTCAGACGACGACATAACCGCAGAGACTATTCCGGTGACAAAAATCACACCGAAAAGGAGCAGCGACAGCCATATGGCAGCCATTGATCCGAGAAACGTTAGAAAAAAGCGCTTTATCATTTTTTGATTTAATTTATTTAACTGATATTGAAGACGAGAGGATCCGCATAACGGCGTCGACGGTAGGAGCTACGCGCAACGAACGCTTACTGCCTATCCTGGCGGATTTCATCCGCGGTGCGGCCGTCGGCTGGGCAGATACAAGAACCGGCGGCTCGCAACGAAGCCCAAGGTTGCGGGGGATCTCGTATGCCCGGAGCATTGCCGCCGAATTCGCTTCGGGCGACTTGTCGGGCGATATCTGCGGATGGGTGGCGCAATAGATTGCCACGGCGACTCTCACGGCAGAGGCGGCCGCATTGTGCAATGTGCACACCATGGCAAACCGCTCAAGCTCACTGCACAGGTGCAGGCAATCGGTGGCGGAGCCTTGAACGTCAATGGCCCGCGCTCCGACAACGTCGCCCATCATGCCCTTTGGCATGATCACATTCAGATTTTCGCATCGGCCGGAAAGAGCGTCGACCAGATAGAAATCTTCAGGTTCGACAGCACACAGCAGAGTAGGCGCCTGGAGCGGAGCGCCCGCATAGGCCCACAGCGCAGCAACGAACGCAGACTCGGCTTCAGGCGAAAACGGTTGCGTGTCGCTCAGCGAAGTATCGACCAGACGCTTGAGGGCATCGGCCTCTATTTCATCGCCAAGAAGCACATCGAGAACCACATAGGCAATCTCGCGGAACGTCATGTCGGAAGCATTTTTGAAAAATGCTTCCGGCAGCTTGTGCACCCGCTGCTGTCTGATGTCGCTATGATTTATGAGATAGGGGTGCATGACGGAAAGAAAGTGGAATGAACCGCCCGCAGTGCTTCATGGAGCGATTGCTCCGGAACCATGCAGGCCACAGTAGTCGAAGAATTCATGCGAGGAGGAGCTGGCACCGGTATTCCGCATCCATTGAGCACATTGACCAACTTTTTGTCAATGTCGGTCATGCCGTCAAGCGCATATCCAACCAGCGCAATAGTGCTCAAACCGGTTACCGGCTGTATGTTTTCGATTTCGCCGGTTGTCAGTTCATCGGCAAGTTCGTCAGAAAGGATGGCCATCGCGCTTTCAACGTCAGAGCCACGAAGACCAAAAGTGCCGTTTTCAGGCGAAGCCAAGAAGATGTCGACGCCATTGCGCGACAACGAATTGAAAACACGGTCAAAGTTCACCGGTCTGCTACCGGATATGCGTATGATAGCCGTTGGCGTCATTGAGCTGAGTCCGGCCATCCTTGTGGCGAGCACCTCGCCGTCGGCAATGATCGTGCCCGGAGCCTGCGCATTGAATGTGTTTTTTATCACAATCGGAATGTTGCGGTTGAACACCGGGTAGATGGTCGGCGAATACACCACTTTGGCCCCGAAATTGCAAAGCTCCATGGCTTCGACAAATGACATCCGGTCAATCACTTCGGCGTTTTTAACAATTCTCGGATCGGCCGTCATAAAGCCATCGACGTCAGTCCAGATTTCCAGAATTTCGGCGCCAAGCTCAGCTGCGATGATGGCCGCGGTGTAATCGCTGCCGCCACGTCCGAGATTAGTTATCTTGCCAGAGTCATCATCACGGGCGATAAAACCAGGCACGACTATGGTCCGATGTCTTTTCAGTTCCGGAGCCACGATTTCGGCAATCAGCCTGGAGGTGGATTCTTGAGCGAGAACATGTTTGCCAAAACGGGATCTGGTGCGGATAAAATCAGGGGAATAGCACAGAGCGGCGTCTGACAGCATATTGCTGACGATCACACACGACATCCTTTCGCCATAGCTCACGATAAGATCCATGGTGCGCGACGTCAGTTCGCCCAGCAAAGCTATGGCATCGAACAGAGTCGACAGCTGCTGCAACAGGGTGTCAACTTTTTCCATGACTTCCGCATGACGCGCGGCATCGGTCACGACTCCATCAATCACAGAGTGGTGACGCTCCTTCATCGCCTGATGAAGTTCTATATAGGTGTTGTCGCCAACGGAGGCACGACGGGCACAATCCATCAGGCAGTCTGTTATGCCGCCCAATGCCGAAACCGTAACAATACATTCCGTCTGCTGACTCTCAACAATAGCTTTCACATTACGCAGACTGTCTATCGAGCCAACGGATGTGCCGCCAAATTTGAGTACTTTCATTTACGTGTTTAGCGTGAAAATCGAAACGTTTGGGTTTTAGAGTGCAAACTTAACAAAAATTCTGCAAATATTCACGTTTTAAAAAGTGAATTTTTCCAAAGTGAGAGTGCCAAGCTGCTCCATTTCGCCCACAAGGCTTTTGAAATGTTCTGTCTCCATATGTTTTGCCAACGACTCTTCATCCTGCCATGTTTCACAAATGAACAGACGGGCATCTGATGTAAGTGCGGAAAAAGCTTCATATGAAACCACTCCGGCATCGTTGCGTGAATACTCCTCCAGCCTGACGGCTGCATCGATGAGTGCTTGCCGGTTATCGGGATTTCCGGCATTTATAAAAACGTTAAGACGTATCATTTCTTATTGTTCAGTGTTTTAGTTCAACTTTAGCAGTTGGCGGCAGTTCTGAATTCCGCTCGTCGGTGGCTTGTTTGACTTCAGCTGCCAGAGCGAGGAAGGCAATCCCTTCGGGGCTGTCGGCAAGAGCGATCGGCTCTCCGCTGTCGGCCTGACCGCAGATGTCTGCCACCAGAGGTATCTGTCCGAGCAGTTTCACGCCAAGTTCCCCGGCCAGGCGCTTAGCGCCTTCTCGTCCGAAGATGTAATAACGTTCCTCCGGATGAGGAGCAGGCGAGAACCACGCCATGTTCTCAACAATTCCAAGCACGGGAACGTTCACCTTGTCATCCATAAACATGGCCACTCCCTTGCGTGCATCGGCAAGAGCCACTTCCTGCGGAGTGCTGACAATCACCACTCCAGTGATACCGAGTGTCTGCACAAGCGTCAAATGTATGTCGGAAGTTCCCGGAGGCATGTCAATGAGAAAATAGTCCAGTTCGCCCCAATCGGCTTGTGTGATCAGCTGGTTCAAAGCATTAGACGCCATTGATCCGCGCCACAGCACCGGCTTTGACGGATCGACCATGAAACCGATCGAAAGCAGTTTAATGCCAAATTTTTCTGCCGGAATGATCAGGTCGCGACCGTCAACCTCATGCATGAACAACTCGGCATGCTCCAGTCCGAACATCTTCGGAACAGACGGTCCGAAGATATCGGCGTCAAGCAGACCGACCTTATAGCCGCTTCGGGCCAACGCCACTGCCAGATTAGCGGCGACAGTGCTCTTGCCGACACCGCCTTTGCCGGAACTGACGCCTATTATGTTTTTGACACCGGGCAATGGATTGGCCGGTTTTGGCGACGGATTGGCGTGGCGGGTCTTGACCGCTATATTTCCACGTATATCGACATCGTTTGACACAAATGTCAGAATCGCAGCCTCAGCAGCCTTGACCACAGACTTTATAAACGGATCGGTGGGGCGTTCAAACAGAATCGAGAAACTCACTTTGTTGCCGTCGATACGCATATCGTCTTCGACCATGCCAAGCTCCACAATATTTTTTCCGTTGCCCGGATAGCGCACCTGCCGGAGCGCGTCAAGAATAAGATTAGGATATAGTGTCATTTTGATTTCTGGTGTTATAGTTTCTTCCATAGCTGCGATATGTGTCGAGCGGAATGTCATCTTCCTCAGGTTCGGCGAGTTCCAGGTTTTGCGGCAAGCCGAATGCCAGATATTTGATCGTCAGGCCGCGGTCAAGCCACTGAGATTCATAATGAGTGCGTATGCGCAGTATGTCGGTCAGCGCTCCCGGAGTGTGGTATATGTCGGAAATATTGGCTACCACAGGCAAGCGGTTCAGGCTGACCAGTCTTTCAGTGTAAGTATAGAGAAACGGACTGTCGGTTTTGAGGTTTATGATGCCATCCGGACGCAGGACTTTACGGTAAGTGTCGAGAAACATTGTCGAAGTCAGTCGACGACGCGGCTTCTTCATTTGCGGATCAGGAAATGTGATCCAGATTTCGTCTACTTCACCGGATGAAAAGAAAAACGGGAGCAATTCCACGTTGGTGCGCAGAAAAGCCACATTCTTCAGCCCTTCAGTCATAGCCTGCTTGGCGCCGGCATGGATGCGAGCGCCCTTTATGTCAACCCCGATAAAATTGCGGTCAGGAAATTTGCGCGCAAGGCCGACTGTATATTCTCCGCGTCCACACCCGATTTCAATCACAATCGGATTGTTATTATTGAAAAATCCTCCATGCCAGTTTCCTTTCAGCGGAAAACCTTCAGATTCCAGACGCGCAAAAGGAAACTGAAAGACATGGTCCATTTGCTCTATTTCGGCAAATTTTTTAAGTTTATTTTTTCCCATGGTTGGTTATTTGAACAATACGATTTTTGCGACTCCACTTGATGATGTGACGACAAGATATGCACCTCCAGGCATGGATGAAATGTCAATTTCTGCATATTTTCCCGCACCGACGTCCGTCAGAGCCACGCGAACGCCAGAAGTGTTGAACATCGAAACTGTCCCAAGCTCAGCCAGTTCAGATCTGACATACAAAACATTGCCGTCGACAGACACAGTGATATATGGCGAATCAGCCAGTTTGGAATCAATGTCGGTGGTCGACGCGATATAGTCCGAATGTCTCACAATTCGGAAGTCCTGCCATTGCGATGCTTCACTGAAGCGTTCAGCAAGATCATCGGCCACAACAAGCGTGACAGCACCAGAATCAATTCCACGCCACACTCCATCGCCAAGTTCAGGAATGCCGGTGAGTGCTGACACGTTGAAATCAGACAGAGCATCCCAGTCAGCCATAGCTCCTGAGGCAAAGAACGTCACTGACGCAGGCAACGAGAATGTCGCCACCTGCCTTAATCCGGCCAACGAGTATTCGTCAAAAGTCTCGACTCCATGCGACAGAGCGAGATTCTCGACGGCACCGTCTTCCAGCATAGCGCCACGACCTAACGTCTTTACGGCCGACGGAATGACTACTTCGGTCAAAGAATGGCAATGAGCCAGTGACCATGGACCGATTTCAGTGCATTGCGCAAGAGCGTCAACATTCAATTCCTGCAAAGACGTGCACCCTTCAAAGGCTCCGGCCGGAAGCCTGTCTAATGAATTGCCCGGAGCAAAGACCACTCTTCGAAGTGATGTGCAGTTGGCAAACGTGCGAAGACCAAGTTGCTCCAATGAAGCAGGCAGCTCAACAGACTCCAGACCTTCACACCGCAAAAAGGCATAGTCAGCAATCGCCACAACGCCATCAGGCACCAGGACTGACCGGATGCCGGATCCGGAAAATGCACCTGTGCCGATCGTGGTCAGCGTCTGAGGAAGAACCACCGATTCGAGATTTTTCATACCGACAAAGGAGTAGGAGGGCAGTTGCGCCTGAGCCGAACTTCGCAATCCGGAAAAAGGAAGCTCCTTGCCAGAGTATGCAACAATCGAACAACCTGAGATGTCAAGCTGCGATATATGAGACATTCTGTCGGCGATAAACGCAAAATCAGACGCATCAAGAACTCCTGTCACCTTAAGGACTTGTGCTGTGGTGTCGGCACCGACAGCGTCAGCCAGTCCGCCGGCCCGGACGCCTGTAACGTCTGCGGCATATGCATTGCAGACAGTCAATCCTGCAAAAAGCGATGAAAATATGGCGATTCTATTCATTTTCAATACATATCAGCACTGCTGGCGATAATTGATTATACCCTCCACCAGATAGAGTCCTATCACCTCCGATCTGGCAATCTCAATGTCATCATAATCAGGATTCACACTATGCAGGATCAGCCGATCAGGATCAGCGTGACGACGCACGATCTTGACCATACGGTAGTCTTCCAGAATCACCACATATATCTGACCCCAGAAGATAGTCTTCGACTGAATTTCGCGCAAAGCGATGTAACCGCCGTTATTAATGAGCGGCTCCATGCTGTCTCCGCTCACACGCACAATCCTGACCCCGTCGCTAACGCCAAGTTGCGGCAGGTCAACAACACCCGAAAGACGGTCGTCCGTAAACATCCTTGACAATTCTCCGAACCCGGCAGTAACATCGATATCGTATACCGGAATACCTTTTGACACATTGCGAGTCTCGATTCGGCCAAGCGTTTCTGACGGTGCCAGCATCATGGCGTGATCGGCCTCCGGTTTTGAATACGGAGTGTCGGTGCCATTGACCAGCCAGTTGCGGTTTATTCCGAAATCCAGAGCTATTCGGTTGATCAACCCTGTTGAAATCGGAAGTTTGCCTGACAGATGTTTCGAGAAATTGGCAGCATTGACATTGATGCGCTCAGCAAAGCGCACCTGAGTCATGCCGAGATGCTTCATCAGAAAACGAATGCGTTCGATGATGGCCGCCTGCTGTCGAGTGTCGGAGCGTGGCATCAGAATTCGGAGATGACAATTCGCAATGTTTTGCCGCAGTCGATAGAACGAATGAAATAAATTCCTTCATTCAGTTCCAACACATCTCCGTTGCGGGAGTCTTCTGTTTCCAGAATCAGTCGTCCGGTGGTATCATACACCATGATGCGTCCGATGACGTCAGAGCCGGTGAGCATCACTCCGTCAGGATGGCGGCGCAAGCCGAATGTCCTGCTATTGTCAACGCCGGTGATTGAATTTTGCCCGACAAACACAACATTGCTTTGCGGCGAATACACTCCGAGTCGGACAGACTGGACTGTGTAGCTTTCAGACCCTGAAAACTCTGTAATCTCAAGGCTGTTTTCCTCCGCAACAAGCTGTTCGGTCGAAGCCGCTCCACCTTCGTATCGGGTACGGTTCACGACAAAATAGTCCACAACCTCGCCTTCGACCGGAGTCCAGTTTGCAGTGTAGCTGCTTGTGGTGACGTCTGTAGGGTCATTGGCGGTAGGAGCAGTCAGCACCGGTTCCGGCAGACATTGGCCGGTCAACCCGATGCCTAATGAACCGCTGATTCCGCCACCCGATATCACCATGCGGGTCGAATGCGAGCCAACGGAGGTAGGGGTATAGGTCACATTGACCCACAGGCCATCCTGTGAATTCACGGCGCTGACCGATGCGTTAAAGCGCTGATTGCCATCATCCATGCTGAACAAAGCGGCGTCTTTTGTCTCGGCATTGTCATAAATACTCAGGGCAAGCGTCTTTCCTGTAAGATTTTCGCCGAGCAGATGAAGCTTTGCCACATTGGAACGACCTATGGCCACTTCGCCGAAATCAAGTTCCATTCCCTGGACTGGAGTGATCAGCACAGGCTTCCCGCTGGTATCCGCTCCGCCTTCATGTTCGCTGAGAATAAAAGCATCGCCCTTGTTCTCGCCCCAGATATACTCGGCCAGCTCCGGAAAATCAATAAACGGATTCCGGTTGGCCTGAATGGAGTAGATCACTTCATTGCGATCTATTTCCTTCTGACTGACCGGATCCTGGCGGTGCCATTTCAGCAACAGTTCCTGCGACCATCCGTTCAGGGTCGGATAAAGGTTGTTGCTCAGCATATAGGTGTATTTCCACGTCAGATTCTGATAGCATGTGGCCATATAGAAATATGTACGTGCGAAATCGCCTTTGTATTCGTCATCCGGTTCAAACACATATGCCGCACCACCGCCCTGACCGGTCACTGCAAATCCAACCAGAGAAACACCATTGTCAAAACGCACCGAGGTGCTGCGGTCAACCACGCCGAGCGGGTAGTTGCTCTTGGCCTGGTTGGCTTTGGCTTCCGACGGATACAGGTGATTCAAGTCCACGTATGCCGGAATGGTCGTGCTTCCGCCCCACCAGCTTTTAGGCAGCGAATGCTCGCGGTTAAGACCGGAGAATGACGGGCCATAGAGTGGTATGTTTCCATACATGTCCCACCATTGCCTGGTGCCTGGATACATATCTGTGCGCTGGAAATATTTTGGCAGATCGGAATAACTGCTTACTTCCGTGTGGCTGTAGATTACGTTATGGAGAGCGGTTTTCAAATCTCCTTCGCGTTTGCCATCAATCCTGTTGTAATAGCCGGCTGGAATTGTGCGGTCGGCAGCAAAAGCTTCACTCACAGCCATCGCCGCCAACACTGAGAACACCGTCAGACCTCTGACGATTTTATAATTCTGATACATATCCTAATTTGCAAAAGTTGTAAATTCTTTGCAAATTTACAACTTTATTTTCAATTCACATAACCGAAATTGCTTTAGAGCCGTCAAGATTTATTATCTGGCCGGCTTTCATTGTCATGCCCCTGATTTAGGAATAAATGAACCCCACGACGAACGGTCGAGATTACGATAGCTGATGGCCTCTCTGATATGGTGCGGCTGAATCTGCCGGCAGGATTCCAGATCGGCGATGGTACGCGCCACTCTGACTATTCTGTCGAAAGCGCGTGCACTCATGTCGAGTTTGGTCATCGCATCACGCAGGATTGTCTGACATTCTCCGTCAAGCTGAGCATACACAGCCAGCTGCTTTGGCCCCATCTGGGCATTGCAGTGTATTTGCGGAAGATCGCGGAACCGTTCTGTCTGGATCGCTCTGGCCATGACAACCCTCTGCCTGATCTCTGCCGACGATTCACCTGCCGAGGCAGACGCAAGCTGCTCAAACGGCACCGGCAGAATTTCAACTTGCAGATCTATGCGGTCAAGCAACGGGCCTGATATTCTGCTCATATACCGGTTGACCGCACCAGGAGGGCAGGAGCACGCACGTGTAGGGTGGTTATAATATCCGCATGGGCATGGATTCATTGAAGCAACCAGCATGAATCCGGCAGGATAATCTACTGAATATCTCGCTCTTGAAATGCTTATGCAACGATCTTCCAATGGCTGGCGCATCACTTCAAGGACCGCGCGTGAAAATTCCGGGAACTCGTCAAGAAACAGCACTCCGTTGTGGGCCAGAGAGATTTCGCCCGGCATCGGGTGAGTCGATCCGCCGCCGACAAGAGCGACAGGTGATATGGTGTGATGAGGCGAACGAAAAGGCCGCGTGGTCATCAAATGCGATCCGCGAGGAAGTCGCCCGGCGACAGAATGGATCTTTGTCGTTTCAAGGGCTTCACTCAGCGTCAACGGAGGCAAGATCGACGGAAGACGCTTGGCCATCATGGATTTGCCTGATCCGGGAGGGCCGACAAGCAATATGTTGTGACCGCCGGCACAAGCCACTTCAAATGCCCGCTTGACTAGCTCCTGACCTTTGACTTCCGAAAAATCAAAATCAAAATTGCCGGACGCTTTGGCAAATTCGGCGCATGTATCTATTGTCGTTGGCGCAAGTTCTGTCTCTCCATTGAAAAAACCGACCGCCTGCGAGAGTGATTCAACTGCATAAACATCAAGATTATTGACAACAGCAGCCTCGCTGACGTTTGCCGCAGGCACGATCATTCCGTCAAGCCCCATTTCACGTGCCTTTATGGCCATCGGGAGCACGCCACGTATCGGCAGCACCGATCCGTCAAGCGACAATTCTCCCATAATCATGAAGCGACGAAGACGAGCTGCATTCACTTGTCCATCGGCGCCAAGAATTCCCAACGCAATCGGCAGATCATAGGCCGCACCCTCTTTGCGCACATCGGCCGGCGACATGTTTATAAGTATGTCGCGGTGTGGCGGAGTCAGGCCGCTCTGACCGATAGCGCTCATTACGCGGTCATAACTCTCACGCACGGCGGCATCGGCAAGGCCAACGATTGAAAATTGAAATCCCCTGCTCACCACAACTTCAATTGAGATGGGCAGGGCATCAATGCCTTGTACGGCAGCTCCGATAACCTTAACCAGCATAATTCTTTATGTTTTCGCCGGTCCATATTCTCCAGGCGAGCAGCGCCTGAAGTTTCAGCATATCCGCGCCATTTTTCACTTTAGCGCCGCGGGCAGCACTTTGTTTCATGAAAAGAGTCTCAGTCGGATTATAGACCAGGTCATAGCAGATATGATTTTCAGTTATCAAATCATACGGTATATCGGGACACATATCGACGTCGGGCGCAGTGCCAAGCGGCGTTGCGTTGACAATCACTGTGACACCGTCCATCACCGCAGAATCTATGTCAGCATAGGCCATCACCCCCTGGCGCGGGGTGCGGCTCACCCGCATCGGCTCGACACCAAGCATTTTCAATCCGGCACAAACCGCAAGTGATGCGCCTCCAGTGCCAAGCACCAATGCCCGCAACGGGTCACTGCCGTCAGGCAGCAACGGAGCGAGAGTGCGTGCAAACGCCGGCGCGTCTGTGTTATATCCCGTCAACGACAACACTTCGCCATCGGCATCGCGGTCAATCGTGACGGTGTTTACCGCACCGACCATACGCGCCAATGGCGAGAGATCATTCAGATATGGCATCACCAGTTCTTTGTAGGGAATGGTGACGTTCAGACCACAGAGATCAAGCTGTTCGGCAATCAACTCCATCAGATCACCAATGTCAGGCAATTCAAAGTTCAGATACCTGGCATCAATTCCTTCGTTTTCAAACTTGCGATTGAAGTTGACGGCAGAATAAGAATGTGACAGCGGATTGCCGATCAAGCCATAAATTTTCATCCGGTGGGCTGGGGGATGCGAAACAATGATCAGTTGTCCAGGTTTTTGTCGCGGGCAGGATTGCGGAAATGAATTTTTCCTTCCTCATATTCCTGTGCGGCAATCAGAGTGGGCTTGGGCAGCTTTTCGTAATAGCGTGAAATTTCGATCTGTTCGCGGTTTTCCGACACTTCTTCAAGCGTGTCGTTGAGCGAGGCAAATTCCTGGAGTTTTTTCTCCAGATCACGCTTCATCTGTTCTGCGATCTGATTTGAGCGTTTGGCTATGATGGCCACAGTTTCATACACGTTGCCGGTGTCTTCCGAGAGTTTCACCATGTCGCGGGTCACTGTGTTGAGGGGAGCATTGGTTTTCTTGTAGTCCATTCTTGTCAATAAGTATGTACGTGAAGTTTTTTGAATTTTATTCTGGTCTGATATGACGGGCCGCGGCTTTATAGATATTGTCTGCCTCGTTCCGATATGAACTTTCCGGATAGTTATTGATAAACGAGTAATACTCGTCGACCACCTGACGGTATCGTTCGGCTTTCTTCTCGTCGACCGAAAGTTCAGCCTCTTTATACCTGGATTTCAGGATGAGCATTTCAAGCTGCTCTTTATATTTTGAATAAGGATAGGTCTTGATGGCATTCTGGGCCACAATAACGGCTGCTTCGAAATTATTGCCGCCGAAAGTGCCGAGATTGTAATATAGCTGCGCGTTCTGAAGCTGCTTCAGAGTCAGTTTATCCTGAAGTTCAAAAACAGCGTTCTGAGCCATGGGAACTTTGTCGCTGGCAGGATATAACTCCAGAAAGTCTGTCAGTTCCTCAATCGCTTTCATTGTGCCCGTCTGGTCAAGCTGGGCATCCGGCGAATCCAGGTAGTAACCGTAGCCACAGAAAAATCTGGCGTCTTCAGCATATTTGCCTTTCGGATAGCGACGATAATATGTCCGGAAGTATGATCCTGAATTCAGATAATCTTTGTTTTCATAATTACACATTCCGAGCATAAACAGCGTTTCTTCCGCTTTTTCAGTGCCCTTGAACGAAGTCACCACCTCCTGAAGCACAGAAGCCGCCTGAACGTATTTGCCTTCGTCATACATGCGCTTGGCATACTCGTATTTCAGATTGGCATCATGGCTCTTGAGCACACGCTGATATTCGCCACAGGAACTGAGGCATAGCGCTAATATGGTGATTGACAAAAGCTTTCGCATATCAAAATTATTGCATTATATATATTCAAGATGCAAAGTTACTATTTTTTCGTCACATAATCCACTTTTTCAGCAGGAGCATCGATTGATTTTTTATTAAAAAAGCTAAAATCAACGACGCGAACCGAATCTCCAGCATCGGATTATGTCAGAAAAAGACAGGCGTCGCCATAGGAAAGAAAACG
Source organism: uncultured Porphyromonadaceae bacterium (assembly GCA_947177035.1). Taxonomy (GTDB): domain Bacteria; phylum Bacteroidota; class Bacteroidia; order Bacteroidales; family Muribaculaceae; genus UBA3263. Next base: position 59,850 of record CAMWSS010000006.1, read on the forward strand.
GAATTCAGGATCATCAAGCGCATGATTGTATATCGGACGCCAATCACGCGGAGCGACAAACGCGCTGACAAGCAGCAGCAAAGTCGACCGCGGCTGATGGAAATTTGTGATTATTCCTTTAACAATCCGATAATCATATCCTGGAGCGATAAGCAAACGGGTCGACGCTATGAGTGTCGGGCCGCAGACATCGGCCAAAGCCGAAAGCGCCTCTGCTGGAGAAAGATTCGGATGGGATGGATCATAGGGATACCACTGCGGCAGCTCGTCGAACGGAAGACCGGCAGCGGCGCGACAGCCAAGATGATAGAGCGACTCAAGAGTGCGCACGGATGTTGTTCCGACGGCAATCACCGGCCGATGCGATGAAGCAAGTTCGCAGATAAGGTCACGACTCACTGCGATAAACTCGCTGTGCATGGCGTGATCTCCGATATTCTCGGTCTGCACCGGCTGAAAAGTGCCGGCGCCGACATGAAGGGTAATTTCCCTGCGACAGATTCCACGACGGTCTATTTCGGCCAGCAAAGACGGAGTGAAATGCAATCCGGCAGTAGGCGCTGCCACCGATCCGTCGACTCGCGAAAAGACGGTCTGGTAATCAGTATTGTCTGACTGCTCTGTTGACCGATTCAGATATGGCGGAATAGGCAGCTCACCTGCAGCAGCTATTATTTCAGCAAAAGTGTGGCGGCCGGTCCAGCTGAGACGCACAACAGAATCCTTTTCATTCTTGGCAATGCGCTCGGCCGTCAGAATACATTCACTGTCTCCGACATTGACCGTCGCACGAAGCTCACCGGTTTTCCATCGCTTGGAATTGCCGACAAAACAAAGCCACTCGACCGCATCTTCCGACGCGAAACTCTGCGCATAATCAGCCGGAGCTTTCGGCTCCAGACAAAAAACCTCAATCAGCGCTCCAGACTCTTTGCGGAATCGCAGACGGGCGTTGATGACACGGGTATTATTGTAAATCAGAGTAGCATCCGGCGGAAGCAAGTCCGGGACTTCGGAAAAGAAATGCGTTGAAATGCGTCCGTCGGCCCGATGTACGAGCAAACGGCAACGGTCTCGTTCGGCCAGAGGGAATTTAGCGATTCGCTCGTCCGGTAACGGATAATCAAATTGGTCTATGTTGATTTGTCGTGGATTCATTCGCGAAAATAAACACGTTTGACTCTGGGTGATACAGAAGTCAGGATTTCATAAGGAATTGTGCCGACAGCGTCGGCCATAGTATTGATAGAGTTATTGTCTCCGAAGAACTCAACGGAATCACCCACCTTCACTGAATCACCAGCCGCTGTCACGTCTATCATGCAGGCGTCCATACATATGTTGCCGACAATCGGACAAAGCGCCCCATTGACCATCACCTTACCGACTCCGTTGCTGAGATGTCGGTTAAGTCCGTCGGCATATCCGACGGGAACGGTGGCCACTATGGCTGAGTGATCAAGAATAGTGCGGCGGCCATAGCCTATGGCAGTCCCGGCCGGCCAGCGCTTGATGGAAATAATAATCGAACGAAGCGAAGCCACCGTGCGCAACGACGAGGTCTCAGGTATGCCCAAAGTATCCACTCCATACAGACTTATCCCGAGCCTGACCATATCATATTGCCATTCCGGAAAACGCGCGATGCCGGCCGAATTCAGAATATGGCGCAGAAATACCGGACCGATCTCTCCCGCCATTTCACAGCAGATGCTGTCAAACAGCTTGAGTTGATCTATGGTGTATTGATCCATGTCAAGACAGTCCGCAGTGGCCAGATGCGAAAAAATGGATTTCGCTTTGACAGTAGTTGTCGATCGCAAAAGACGCCCTATCGCAGGGATATCTTCACGGAGGAATCCAAGCCGATGCATTCCTGTGTCAAATTTTATATGAACAGGATAATCGGAGATACCGCGTTTTTCGGCTTCGGCAATTATCTCTTCAAGCATATTGAAGCTGAACACTTCCGGCTCCAGACGATTAGCAAACAAGGAATTATAGTTTGTCACCTTAGGGTTGAGCACCATGATAGGCATGGTGATGCCGGCCGATCGCAACTCTTCGCCTTCGTCAACCACCGCAACGGCAAGATATGCCGCTCCCTGGCTCTGCAATGTCTTCGCCAGCTCATATGAGCCGACACCATAACCTGATGCTTTCACCATTGCCACCATTCCGGTGGTCGGGCGCAGCATTGCCTTAAAGTGGTTGAAATTATGAATGATGGCATCCAGATTGACCTCAAGCACAGTTTCATGATGGCGCGAACGCAGACGTTCCGCGATCTGATCGACCGCTCCGCCCGGCTCTCCTTTGGCAAGAATCAACTCAGAGTCAAAATCGGCGGCCGACAGACTGGCCACGCATTCATCGGCCGACTGAAAAACAATCGAACCGACCGGCAGACGGTCCGCTATCTCCGCATATTCGGCACCGATGCCGATAAACCGGTCAATATGGTAAAGCGCCAGATATCGACAAAGATCATCGCCATTAAAATCCGTCAGCGAATCAAGCAGAAGCGTGAGCCGTTTCTGCGACGCTGTCAGCCGGCGCACGGCAAAATCAAGCGCCGATTCCAGCGAAGGCAGATCGCAAGTGAACCTGTCGGAAACCAGCAGACAGTTATTGACCGCCTCAGTAACATCAAGGCGGGTGCGTATCGTGCGGTTCTCGACTTCTGAATCCACACCGATGGCCTTCAACACTCGTTTACAAAGACGAAGATTGTCGTTCTCGCTTGTGCAGTCTGTCGGCGCGACAACAAGCCCGACAGATTGTGCAAGCTTCATTTTTTCAGCCCGCTTCTCTTCGAGATCATTAAACCCTTCGTCATGTTCGCCTGGCAACACATTTGTGATCACCGCGACGTCAGGAGCAATGATGTCGGCCAGAGTCTGCATCTCTCCGCGGGTAGAGATTCCGGCTTCTATGACTGCATAGCGATGACGCGACGGATCAATGCGGAGCAATGACAACGGAACCCCGACGCGGCTGTTCCAGCTTCGCGGCGATCTGACAGAGGGTGCTACCCTGGAGAGTGCCCCGTAAAGCATCTCCTTCACCATTGTTTTTCCACGCGAACCGCCAACCGCTATCACCATCGTGTCGGCACACATGGCGCGATGCGCCTTGGCCAGACGCATCAGAGCCGCCAGCGGGTCATTCACAATAATGAAGTCGGCCGAATCGAGGTCCACTCCATCCGGGATATGTGTAACCACAAAAGCCCGCACACCGGAAGCGACCAGAGGCGCGATGTAATTGTGTCCGTCATTATTGCATGTGGCCAGCGCGAAAAAAAGCGAGGAGCCTGGCTGCGTTAGCGCCCGGCTGTCGGTCAGCGGGGTATCTATCATCAGATCAGGCTGCCGCAGCAACGCGCGGTCATAACCTATGGCATCGGCTATCTCCGCCAGAGTTTTTGCTGTCATGTTTCCAGATTGTCCGGACAGGCCGCAGCTCAGAAAATGAGCCATGACCTGTCCGGATTTTATTGGTCGGGATGCTGTGTCAGTTTTATTTCGAAATAAGCGAGTGTCCGGTCATCTGTTCAGGCTGGGGCAGACCCATGATCGACAGGATGGTGGGAGCCACGTCAGCCAGCTTGCCGTTGGCGACATGACCGTTCTTCTCGTCGGTCACCCACACACACGGAACCGGATTAAGCGAATGGGCGGTGTTCGGAGTGCCGTCTGAATTGATGGCATTGTCCGCATTGCCATGGTCAGCGATGATGATGGCGTCATAACCTGACTCCTTGGCTGCTTCAATGGTCGACATCAGGCATTCGTCGACAGCCACGACAGCTTTCTCGATCGCTTCATAGATGCCGGTATGTCCAACCATATCACCGTTTGCATAGTTGACCACAATGAAATCATACTCCTGAGAGCGGATAGCGTCTGTGAGTTTGTCGCAGACTTCATATGCGCTCATTTCAGGCTTCAAGTCATAAGTGGCCACTTTCGGCGACGGCACAAGAATGCGCTCCTCGCCTTCAAACGGAGTTTCACGTCCGCCGTTGAAAAAGAAGGTCACATGGGCATATTTTTCAGTTTCGGCAATGTGCAGCTGTTTCTTGCCGTTTTTGCCGAGATATTCTCCAAGAGTGTTGTCAACGTTCTCCTTGTCGAACAGAATGTGCACTCCTGTGAATGATGCGTCATAAGGGGTCATGCAATAATATTGCAGCCCCGGGATGGTATGCATTCCGGCTTCGGGAATATCATGCTGGGTCAGCGCCACAGTCAGCTCCTTGGCGCGGTCGTTGCGATAGTTGAAAAAGATCACCACGTCGTTAGGCTTGATCGTGCCGTCGACAGTAGAATTATTGATGGGTTTGATGAATTCGTCGGTGACACCTTCGTCATAGCTCTTCTGCACAGCAGCGACCATATCGTCAGACTGTTCGCCTTTGCCTTCTACCAGCAGATCGTATGCTTCCTTGACGCGCTCCCAGCGTTTGTCACGGTCCATCGCATAATAGCGGCCGACAACAGACGCGATCACACCGGCAGATTTTGAGCAGTGTTCCTGAAGTTGCTCGATGAAGCCTTTGCCGGAACGCGGATCAGTGTCGCGGCCATCCATAAAGCAGTGCAGATAAACTTTCTCAAGTCCATAGTGTGCGGCGATATCACACAGCGCCAGAATATGGTCAAACGAAGAATGCACGCCGCCATTGGAAGTGAGGCCCATCAGATGCAGTCCGCATCCGCTGTTTTTAGCAGTTTCAAAAGCTGCTTTGATTTCGGGATTATCCAGAATAGAGTTGTCGCGGATCGCTTTGTTGATCTTGACAAGATCCTGATAAACGACACGACCGGCACCGATGTTGAGATGCCCCACCTCGGAATTGCCCATCTGTCCGTCAGGCAGTCCTACATTTTCGCCCGATGCCTGAAGTTCCGAATGAGGATAAGTGGCAAGAAGGCTGTCCCAATAGGGAGTGGGGGTAGAGTAAATCACATCACCTTTGCTGTGATTGCCGATTCCCCAACCGTCGAGGATCACCAGCAGTGCTTTTTTTGTCATAATCTTTTTATACAGAGATTAGTTATGTGTTATATGTTTCTTTTTTACTACTGCAAATTTACGCATTTTTCCCGAAATTCCATCAACAAAAAGCCATCCATTTGAACATCAGCAGCGGATAGTAATATTTTGCAGGCAGCAGGCGGCGCACAACTGCCATGTCCATGCTTGCCATGTTACGGCGCACAACAGCTCTGTAGGCTGTCATCGAGTGAAAAAAACGGTCGCGTATGGCCGCAACAACAACAAGCGCGTTGTGTTTATGAAACAGGGCATATTCAACGGAATCGCAACTATAATTCTCCTCACACCATTCCAGAAGGTCATGGCTTAGGTCAAACCGCTGGAAATAGGTGCGATTGTCGGTGCGATGCGTCACCGACTTCGGGTTGATGGCGTATAAATAGACCGCGTCATTGCACAATGCCACAGTGTTGGCTTCAAACAGCAATTGCCTGGTGAACACCTCGTCAGCAAACGGATGAGTGGGACGGATTATCCGGTCAGCCACTTTCAACGCGAGTTCTCGCCGCATCAGCCCAAGACCGCTGACGCGCCATTGCTCGATAGTTTCCTTGACCAGATCCCGTCCTGAATATATCTTATCAGCGTCTATGCCGTCGGCCGGAAGATATGGACGACATTTGCCATCAGCCGCGATGAGTTCGACTGCGGCCAGCACCAGATCTGCCGCCGCAGACCGCCCGCGGGCCATCAGCGCTTCCAGATATCCGGGGCCGACTGTGTCATCGGCATCTATAGGCACAATCGACTCCGCGCGGGCCATACGAAACCCCTGCATACGCGGAACGAATGCCCCTCCGCTGTTTGATTCTCTGACAAACAGACGGATGCGCGAATCATTTTGAGAAAATTTGCCGACAATCCCGGCAGTATTGTCCGTTGAGCGGTCATCGACCACGATAAGTTCCCAATCATCGAAACTCTGGTCTATGATCGATTGTATTGTCCGGCCTATTGTGTCGGCTGCATTATAGGCCGGTATGATTACGCTTATTTGCGGATTGGTCATGATGATTATATTATGGGCTGGAAAACGATTATGGCGCGGACATTTCCGCGCCATAATCGTTTTAAATGACAACCGACATCTTATGGTCTGATTTCAAGAGCGGTTATATCGCGTAATTCCATATCGAACTGCAAAGCGGAGTAGGGCGGAATGATGCCGTAACCGGTTTCGCCGTATCCTGCCTGATAGGGGATCAGCACATGCGCTCTGTCTCCTACGTGCATTCGCTCCAACGCTATTGTCCAGCCAGCTATCACGTCCTTTGGAATCAGAGTAGTGACGCTGTCTGTAAGCAAATAAGTGGAATCAAATCCAACGCCGTTATAGAACATGCCCTTGTAGCATATTTCCACCTCAGAGGTATAATATGGAACAAGATTGCCCGACGTCAACGTTGTGTCATTAAGCCAGCGCATATAGACGTAAAGGCTGTCGTTCCACACGGGCGACACTTTTTCATATTCGCCAGTGGCAACCTGCTCCTTAAGCCAGTCTATATTTGTGTTGCGCCAGTCGGCATAGTCAGCCCATGTCTCGTCATCCGAACACGACGACACGACACCCGTCAGAGATATGGCACACATGGCGCCGATCATAATTCTGCTGAATTTGGCCATATAGATCAGAATTTAACAGCCGGAGCCGCCGAAGCGCCCTCGTCGGCCGAGAAATATGGTTTCACATCAAATCCGAAGAACGAAGCAAACAGATTGGTGGGAAAGCGACGCACCAGCGCGTTATAGTCACGCGCCACAGCGTTATAATCCTTGCGGGCCACCTGAATGCGGTTTTCGGTCCCTGCCAGTTCATCCTGCAGCTTGTTGAAATTTTCATTGGCTTTGAGGTCCGGATAAGCTTCGGTCACAGACAGCAGCGACTTAAGCGCACCCTGAAGTTCGCCTTGAGCCTGAGTGAACCGGGCCATGGTCGAATCATTGAGCGACTGTGCGTCAAGTGTTATCGAAGTGGCTTTTGCGCGTGCCAGAGTCACATTTTCGAGAGTCTGCGACTCATGCGTCGAGTAGCCCTTGACTGTTTCAACCAGATTGGGAATCAGATCCGACCGTCGCTGGTACTGCGTCTCCACATTTGACCATGCTTGCTCTACCTTGGTTTGCTCGTCAACCATAGTGTTGTATTTTGAGCAGCCTGTACCGCAAAGGAAGAGCAACACGGCGGCTACGACAATCCAGATGATAGTGGACTTTTTCATAATCACGAAAGTTTGCGGAGTAAGGAATTGATGCTCACGCGGTCATGGATAAGCTTGTGGAGATCGTCCACATTGACACGGGTCTGTTCCATCGAGTCGCGCTCACGCAAGGTAACGGTATTGTCTTCGAGAGTCTGGTGGTCCACAGTGATGCAGAACGGAGTTCCGATCGCATCCTGACGACGATAACGCTTGCCGATGGAATCTTTTTCGTCATAATGAGTGGCGAAGTCAAACTTCAGATCTCCGACAATCTCGCGTGCCTTTTCAGGCAGTCCGTCTTTTTTCACCAGAGGCATAACGGCACACTTCACCGGAGCCAGAGGTGCAGGCAGGTGGAGCACCACGCGCTTGTCGCCACCTTCAAGCTGCTGCTCTTCATAGCTGGAGCAGAGCACCGACAGGAACATACGGTCCACGCCGATCGAAGTCTCGATGACATAAGGAGTATAGCTTTCGTTGAGCTCCGGATCGAAATACTGGATCTTCTTGCCCGAGAACTTCTCATGCTGGCTCAGGTCGAAATTGGTGCGAGAATGAATGCCTTCAACTTCCTTGAAGCCGAACGGCATGCGGAATTCGATGTCGGTAGCCGCGTTGGCGTAATGGGCCAGCTTCTCATGGTCGTGATAACGATACTTGTCATCGCCAAGACCCAGAGCCTTGTGCCAGCGCAGGCGCAGCTCCTTCCATGTCTTGAACCACTCAAGTTCCGATCCGGGACGCACGAAGAACTGCATTTCCATCTGCTCGAACTCGCGCATGCGGAAAATAAACTGACGTGCCACGATCTCGTTGCGGAATGCCTTGCCGATCTGAGCGATACCGAAGGGGAGGCGCATACGACCGGTTTTCTGCACATTGAGGAAGTTTACGAAGATACCCTGTGCGGTTTCCGGACGGAGATATACGTTCATAGCGCCATCGGCGGTCGAACCCATTTCAGTGCGGAACATCAGGTTGAATTGACGCACTTCCGTCCAGTTCTTGGTGCCGGATATCGGACATACGATCTGGCGGTCAACGATGATCTGACGCAACTCCTCAAGGTTATTGTCATTCATTGCGTTGCTGAAACGCTCATGAAGTTCCTCGCGCTCCTTGGCAATCTCTGCTATGCGACCGTTAGTCTGACGGAACAGAGCTTCGTCAAAGTTGTCGCCAAAACGCTTGCGGGCTTTGGCCACCTCTTTTTCTATTTTGTCATCAAGTTTGGCAATATCCTCTTCGATCAGCACGTCGGCACGATAGCGTTTTTTGCTGTCGCGGTTGTCAATCAGAGGATCATTGAATGCGTCTACATGACCGGAAGCTTTCCAGATTGTAGGATGCATGAATATAGCGGAGTCGATACCTACAATATTTTCATGGAGCAACGTCATGGCGTCCCACCAGTAGCGTTTGATATTATTTTTCAGCTCCACGCCATTCTGGCCATAGTCATAAACGGCAGACAGGCCATCATATATTTCGCTCGACTGGAACACAAAGCCGTATTCCTTGGCATGAGAAACTATTTTCTTAAAAACGTCGTCTTGTTGTGCCATTGTTTGATGTTAGTTAGATTTTAAGCCGCAAATATACGAATTTTTTCCTAATATTCTCCGATATTAAGCTTTTTTGTCAATCTCTCCGACATCTCAGTTTGGCAAAACCGAGAGTCCCCATGCCAAATACAGACAAGCGGCATATAATATAAGGTGAAGCGGACAATGGAGATGGTGAGAAACGGGAATGGAATTATTATGGTTTATTCTTGATTTTGGAAGAATTTATGTACCTTTGTAGTCATTATGACACAGGATTCACAACTCAAAACTTATACTCCAGAAGAGGTGCACGACGCCTCTATCCGCTATTTTGACGGCGACGAGCTTGCTTCACGTGTATGGGCCTCGAAATATGCGCTGAAAGATAGTTTCGGAAATGTGTATGAACAGAGCCCCGACGACATGCATCGTCGTCTGGCTTCGGAATTGGCCAGGATTGAGAGCAAATATCCCAACCCGATGAGCGCCGAAGAGATATTTGAGCTATTGCGCGATTTCCGTTATCTGGTTCCGCAGGGCAGCCCGATGAGCGGAATTGGCAATGATTTTCAAACGGTGTCACTGAGCAACTGTTTCGTTATCGGACTCAGTGATCCGGCCGACAGCTATGGCGCCATCTGCAAACTCGACGAGGAACAAGTGCAGCTGATGAAACGACGCGGCGGCGTCGGTCACGATCTCAGCCAACTTCGCCCCAAAGGGATGCCGGTCAATAATTCGGCTCTGACTTCGACCGGGCTGGTGCCGTTTATGGAGCGATACAGCAACACCACCCGCGAAGTGGCTCAAGACGGACGACGCGGAGCGCTCATGCTCTCAACGTCAATCAAGCATCCCGACTCAGAGGCGTTCATCGATGCCAAGATGGTGGAAGGAAAAGTCACTGGCGCAAACGTCAGCGTGCGCATTGACGACGAATTCATGCGGGCGGCAGAATCAAACGGCAATTATGTTCAGCAATTCCCGATCGACTCCGATTCTCCTGCCGTGACAAAAGAAATAAATGCCGCCGCTCTATGGAACAAGATCATTCACAATGCATGGCAGTCGGCTGAACCGGGAGTGCTTTTCTGGGACACCATTATACGCGAATCTGTCGCCGATTGTTATGCTGACCTTGGGTTCCGCACCGAATCGACCAATCCATGCGGAGAGATTCCGCTGTGCCCTTACGACAGCTGTCGCCTTCTGGCCATAAATCTGTATAGCTATGTGGACAATCCTTTCACCGACAAAGCAAGTTTCAATTACGCGAAGCTTGCCGACCATACAGCTAAGGCGCAGCGTCTGATGGACGACATCATCGATCTGGAAGCAGAAAAAATCGACGCTATTATAGCGAAAATAAAGAAAGACCCTGAAGCTGACGACGTAAAGGCCACCGAACTTTACCTGTGGGAAAAGATCAGGCGCAAGACCCTCCAGGGTCGCCGCACCGGACTTGGCACCACTGCCGAGGGCGACATGATCGCAGCGATGGGACTGCGTTACGGCACTCCTGCGGCCACAGATTTCAGCGAATCCGTGCACAAAACCGTTGCCCTGGCCGCCTATGGATCTTCGGCCACCATGGCTGCCGAACGCGGAGCATTTGAAGTGTATGATTTTGCCCGCGAAGAGCAAAATCCGTTTATCTGCCGACTGTTTGAGGCTGACCCTGAATTACGCGAACGTATGCGTACACACGGCCGCCGCAACATTGCCTGTCTGACGATTGCGCCGACCGGCACCACTTCGCTGATGACCCGCACAAGTTCCGGCATCGAACCGGTGTTTATGCCTGTCTATAAGCGTCGGCGCAAAATCAATGCCAACGATCGCAATTCGCGTGTGGACTATGTTGACGAAAGCGGAGATCAGTTCGAAGAGTATGTGGTATACCATCCCAAATTCCTCACGTGGATGAAAATCAATGGAATCGAACCACGGTCTGACATGTCGGCAGCTGAAATAGAAGAGCTTGTCGGGCGTTCACCATATGCCGGCGCATCGGCCGCTGAAATCGACTGGCGCGAAAAGGTAACCATGCAGGGAAGACTCCAGAAATGGGTAGACCACAGCATTTCAGTTACGATCAACCTCCCCGCCGACGTCAGCGAAGAGACCGTCAATCAACTCTATCTCCACGCATGGCATGTGGGCTGCAAAGGCTGCACGGTCTATCGCGACGGTTGCCGGTCTGGCGTGCTCACTGCTATCACACCCAAAAAGAAAAACGCGGCGATCGACCAGAGCGGAGGCACATCCACCCCGATCATACAGAAGCGACCGCTTTCTCTTGAGGCCGACGTGGTGCGCTTCCAGAACAATCGTGAAAAATGGATCGCATTTGTCGGTTTGGTAGACGGACGGCCTTATGAGATATTCACCGGCCTGAGCGATGATGAAGACGGTTTGTTCCTGCCTAAATCCGTAACACATGGCCAGATCATAAAAGCGATGGACGAAAACGGCAATAAACGCTATGATTTCCGTTTTGTCAACAAACGCGGCCACAAAACCACAATCGAAGGACTTAGCGACAAATTCAATCCTGAATACTGGAATTACGCCAAACTGATTTCTGGCGTGCTTCGCTATGGCATGCCAATCGACCAGGTGGTCAAGATGGTTGACGGATTGCAACTTGACTCTGAAAACATCAACACCTGGAAGGCCGGCGTTGAGCGCGCTCTGAAAAAATACATTCCCTCCGGCACGAACGCTGCTGGAAAAATCTGTCCAAACTGCGGCAACGAAACCCTGGTCTATCAGGAAGGATGCCTTGTGTGCAAATCATGCGGCGCGTCGCGCTGCGGTTAAAACACCTCTATCACCATGACAGACCGCAATCCATTTCTGACTGCACCTTTTGCCGGATGTATTTTCCGGCGCTCTAATCCATCTGATCCTATCGGACAGATTACTGAAAATCGCGTGCGCCTTGGCGTTGTCGCTCCTGAATTATGGCCCGATGAAGAGGTGGCCATTGTCGGATCGTCGCCACAACTCGGCTGCTGGGACACTTCGGCTGCGCTGCCACTCAATGATTCAGCGTTTCCGCTGTGGCAGATCGATCTGCCGATAGGTTCGCAACACGCTGAATATAAATTTATCATACGCAATCGCCTCAATGGTTCGGTGGTGTGGGAAGAAGGCCCCAACCGATATTATGCCGGACGCGGCGACATGGCGATGAACTTCCGCTATGGACAGCATCGCTGGCGTGGTTCGGGCGTGGCCGTTCCCGTATTTTCGCTTCGCAGTGAATCCGATTTCGGAGTAGGAGACTTTTCAGATCTGAAACTTCTGGCCGACTGGGCAAAGTCCACCGGACAGAATTTCATTCAGATCCTGCCGGTCAACGACACAACGATGAGCCGGACTAATGCGGATTCCTATCCCTACAATGCCAACTCCACATTTGCACTGCATCCGATGTATCTAAGCATCAGCGAGCTTGGCCCGTTGAGTGACCCGACCGAAACAAAGAAATTCGAAGCCATACGCACTCAGCTGAATTCGCGCCCGATAGTTGATTATTCGGCCGTCAACAAAGCCAAGGAAGAATATGTGCGCCGTTTCTTCGCCGAGCGGGGAGACGAAACAATTGCCAATCCTGATTTTGCTGATTTCGTGGCGCGCAACGCTTCATGGCTGATGCCATATGCCGCATGGTGCACGCTGCGCGACCGCCACAACACAGCCGACTCGTCGCGGTGGGGCGAGGAGTATGCCACATATTCCGGATGGATTCCTTTCCATCTGTTACTGACCGACCGGAATTCGATGCTTTACGCCATGTTTGTGCAGTATCATCTTGACCGTCAGCTGCGCGAAGCCCACGACTATGCCCGCTCTATCGGAGTGGCGATCAAAGGCGATATCCCGATCGGCATTTCTTCATCAAGCGTCGACGCATGGCAAAACCCCGAACTTTTCAATCTGGACATGCAGGCTGGAGCGCCACCGGATGACTTCGCCGTACTGGGACAGAATTGGGGCTTCCCGACATACAACTGGAAGCGCATGGAGGCCGATGGATATCTGTGGTGGCGCCAACGACTCACAAAAATGGCCGAATATTTTGACGCATACAGAATCGACCATGTTCTGGGCTTTTTCCGCATATGGCAGATCCCTCGTTCAGCGACTCACGGTCTGTTAGGCTATTTCAGTCCGGCATTGCCACTAAGCGCAGAAGAGATGGCACTCGACTTCGGATTCAATTTTGATCCGTCAATGCTCATGCCGGGCATGTCCACAGGAAAATTCTCATCTCAGGCGGAAGCCGATGCGGCCGGCGACAGACTGATGGCCGATGCTTTTGATGATGTGCTATTCATTGCCGACCCGTCTGAGTCTGGTCGATACCATCCGCGCATAAAAGGACATGACACGTCGCATTACCGCTCTTTGCCCGAAGCACAGCGCCAGGCATTTGATCGTCTATATGAGAATTTTTTCTATGTCCGTCACAACGAATTCTGGCGCGAACAGGCCATGCGGAAATTGCCGGCACTGGTGGAAGCGACTTCAATGCTGGCATGCGCCGAAGATCTCGGCATGATTCCGGCGAGCGTGCCGCAAACACTTGCCGATCTGCAGATCCTGTCGCTGGAAGTGCAGCGCATGCCGAAGGCTTACGGTCATGAATTCGGACATCCGGCCGACTATCCGTATCTGAGCGTCTGCACAACGTCGACACACGACATGGCCGGATTGCGCGGCTGGCTCGCCGACAATCACGACCGGACAATGAGATTCATCGACGCAGAAAAATACTCCGACAATGCTCCGCTTAAACCTGGCGATCCGACTCCTGATTTGTGCCGCCGCGTGATCGACAGCCATCTGTCATCACCGGCAATGCTCACAATCATTCCCATTCAGGATTATTTAGCAACAGACAGTGAGTCACGCCGCACTGACTATAAAGCCGAACAGATCAATGATCCGGCCAATCCTCATCACTATTGGTGCTACCGAATGCACCTGCCGGTGGAATCGCTGCCAAAACTGGACTTATCCAGAAAATAACAGCCTCAGCAGAAAAGCGCGACTGCATAATCTCAGTTACAAGATTTCTTCGTAACTTTGCGCTGTCTTCTATAAGACGACGCTTAAAATAACAGAAGGTGCCTTACTTCTTGTGAAATCGCCAATCCTCATTTAAGAATACGCAAGGCACGGTGACAGCTCATATAATGTGTGGGCTGCCTATCCGTGCGTGTATTCAGGTGTTTGGCGATACCTACAAGAGTGCAAGGATGGCAGTCCACCATTCTTTTTTATCCTTTAAAATCTCCAATCGGCTGCCTGCGGAGAAACTCTTGTGAAATCGCCATATGAAAAGAGTGATGATAATGCTGCTGGCCGCGACAGCCTGTTGCCAACCGCCTCCTCAGCCTGAATCAGTGCCAGTCGACGAACCGTTGACTCCCACCACTTGCGTCGCTGCCTGCGATAATGATTTACCTGTGACAGCACTGAAAATGGATTTAGACAGCGACTTCTACAACACACTGAACCGGCAACTGACTGATTATGGATTCGCTCTGATCAAAAATAATGAAAACAGTGTGATTTACCGGAATGACGAAAAACTGCTCCTATGCAATATCATATTCCAGCGTCCTGGAAAGATCAGAGTATTCCTAATCCGGCACACGAATTGCCCATGGCATCAATCGCTGCTTGTCGTGTTTCGGATCACAGTGCAATACATAGCTTATAGACTGTTCCAACATTAACCCCACACCCGAAACAGAATGATAATATAAAAAAGACTCCGAGTCAGAACTCAGAGTCTTTTTATTTTTCAGGGAATAGGTATCATTCTTTGCATTTGGCCGAAATGAATTCACGGTTCAAGCGGGCAATATTGCTCAGCGAGATATTCTTCGGGCATTCAGCCGAGCAAGCTCCGGTGTTGGTGCAATTGCCGAAACCGAGTTCGTCCATTTTCGCAACCATTTTGCGTGCACGACGCACACGCTCTACCTGGCCCTGAGGCAGGAGTGCGAACTGGCTAACCTTGGCCGAGACAAAGAGCATAGCCGAACCGTTTTTGCAAGCCGCAACGCAAGCGCCGCAGCCGATGCATGTAGCGGAGTCCATTGCCATGTCGGCAGCCTCCTTTGAGATGGGCAGATTGTTGGCATCCTGCGCACCGCCGCAATTGAACGAAACGTATCCGCCGGCCTGCTGGATTTTATCGAATGCATTACGGTCAACAATCAGGTCTTTGATAACCGGGAAAGCGGCCGAACGCCACGGTTCAACGGTAATGGTCTCGCCATCTTTGAATCGGCGCATATACAACTGACATGTGGTCGCACCGGTGGCAGGACCATGAGGGTGTCCGTTGATGTAGAGTGAACACATTCCGCAGATACCTTCGCGACAGTCACTGTCGAAAGCCACGGGTTCCTGATGCTGCTCAACGAGCTGCTCATTGAGAATATCGAGAGTTTCCAGGAAGGAGGTATCGGTGTCTGTCTCCACCGTGTAATTCTCAAATCTTCCTGCTGCTTTGGGGTTGGCCTGACGCCAAATCCTCAGGGTTACAGTCATTTTTGCCATTTTGTTCTTGGAATTTTAAGTATGTGGTGAAGAATCAGTGTTATGATTTGTAGTTACGGGTCTGCACTTTGATGGCCTCATAATGAAGCGACTCCTTGATGAGGGTGGGGGCTTCATTGTCGTTGCCGGCGTAATCCCAGCACGAAACATAGAAGAAGTTTTCGTCATCGCGCTTGGCCTCGCCTTCTTCCGTCTGATACTCTTCGCGGAAGTGACCGCCGCAACTTTCGTTACGGTTAAGTGCGTCATAAGCGATCAGCTCGCCCATAGTGATGAAGTCACGCAGACGGAAAGCCTTGTCAAGTTCATTGTTCCAGCCTTCGGCAGTGCCGGGAACATAAAGATCCGTTTCAAACACCTTGCGGAGTTCTTTCAGGCGGCGAAGAGCTTCAGTGAGGCTCTCTTTGGTGCGCGCCATACCGACCATATCCCACATGATGTGTCCGAGTTCCTTGTGGATGGAATCGACAGAGCGTTTGCCCTGGATGCTGAGGAGGCTCTGCTGACGAGCTTCGCACTGCTTTTCAGCTTCGGCAAATTCAGGTGCGTCGGTGCTGAAGCGGGGCACCGAGATCTGGTCGCTCAGATAGTTCTGGATGGTGTAGGGGAGCACAAAGTATCCGTCGGCCAGACCCTGCATCAGAGCTGAAGCGCCAAGACGGTTGGCACCGTGGTCCGAGAAGTTACATTCGCCGATAGCGAAGAGACCTTTCAGCGAAGTCTGCAGTTCATAATCGACCCAGAGACCACCCATCGTATAGTGGATAGCCGGGAAGATCATCATCGGATTGTAGTAGCACTCGCCGCCGATCTTGTTTCCGAGTTCGCCGGGGTTCACGTCAGTGATTTCCTCATACATATCAAAGAGGTTGCCGTAACGCTGACGAACAGTGTCGATGCCGAGACGGTTGATAGCTTCAGAGAAATCGAGGAACACGGCAAGACCGGTATTGTTCACGCCGAAGCCTTTGTCGCAACGCTCTTTGGCTGCGCGCGAAGCAACGTCACGCGGCACAAGGTTGCCGAATGCGGGATAACGGCGCTCCAGATAGTAGTCGCGTTCGTTTTCAGGAACATCGCTGCCCTTGATCTCGCCTTTCTGGAGTTTCTTGGCAGTGTTGATGTCTTTCGGCACCCAGATACGACCGTCGTTACGGAGCGACTCCGACATAAGAGTCAGCTTGGACTGTTTGTCTCCGTGCACGGGAATACATGTGGGGTGAATCTGCACAAATGCGGGGTTGGCAAAGAAAGCGCCTTTGCGATAAGCGGCCACTGCAGCGGAGCAGTTACAGCTCATGGCGTTGGTGCTCAGGAAGTATGTGTTGCCATAGCCGCCGGTGGCCAGAACCACTGCATGAGCGGCAAAACGCTCGAATTTACCGGTAACGAGGTTCTTGGCAATGATGCCGCGGGCACGTCCGTCGATCATGACCACGTCGTGCATTTCGTAACGGTTGAAGCTCTTGACCTTGCCGAGTTCAATCTGACGGTTCAGGCTGGAGTATGCTCCGAGCAGAAGCTGCTGGCCGGTCTGACCTTTGGCATAGAAAGTTCTCGAAACCTGAGCGCCACCGAACGAACGGTTGGCGAGCAGACCGCCGTATTCGCGGGCGAACGGCACACCCTGGGCAACGCACTGGTCGATGATGTTGTTGGCCACTTCAGCCAGACGATATACGTTGGCTTCGCGTGCACGGTAGTCACCGCCTTTCACTGTGTCGTAAAACAGACGATAAACCGAGTCACCGTCGTTCTGATAGTTCTTGGCAGCGTTGATACCGCCCTGTGCGGCGATTGAGTGCGCACGGCGAGGGGAGTCCTGAATGCAGAAGTTGAGCACATTGAAGCCCATTTCAGCCAGAGTGGAAGCGGCGGACGCACCAGCGAGGCCGGTGCCGACAACGATCACGTCAAGTTTGCGCTTGTTGGCCGGATTGACAAGTTTCTGATGGGCTTTATAGTTGGTCCACTTTTCAGCAACAGGACCTTCGGGAATTTTGGAATCGGCGGCCGACATTACCAGGCCGTCAGCGGTTTTATTAAGTTCCATATTTGTTGAATAAGTGAATGCGTTAGTTATTATCAATAGAGTCGGGAACCTCGACTGCCTCTACCTCTTCGACCTCAACTGCTGTTTCGGTGACAGCGGCTTCAGCGGGAACAACCTGCTGCTGCTGGCGGTCTTTGGCAAAGGTCATGAGATTGGTAAACGATGTCTCAAGCGCGCGCATCTCTTCCTGAGCGGCAACCTGGGCATTCATGAAGATACCTTCTACTTCTGAGCGGTCGGCTGTTCCTTCAGCGTCAAGCTGACGGGCATGCATGATTTCAGCCGATGCTTCTTTGACGATCTCCTCATTGCGTTCGTTATACATTTCACGATACTGGTTGAGCAGGGCACCATCTGTCAGATAGAAATTCTGATTGGCGCGCACGGTAAACACTACAGCCTGAGCAACAAAAATCAGGATAACAACGCTTACCCACCAGTTACCGATGCACTTGAGGCGCGGGAGCCATGTGGTGTTGCTCCAGCCAATGCTCTGCCACATTGACCAGAAACCGTGGCTGAGGTGGAACCAGAGAGCCACGAAACCGATGATGTAGAGAACCGGAGTCCACCACTGTTCAAATGCGAACTGAATGAAGAGTGTGCCGGCAGCAGCGGGAATCATGGTTTCACCACACTGATACCACTGGCCACACACTTCCTGAGCCTGCATTTTGGCCCAGAACTGAACGAGGTGCACACCGAGGAAGGCAAGCACCACAATGCCGAGAACCAGCATGTTGCGCGATGACCATTCAACAGCAGCAGGACGCTTGTTGATTTTGTAGGCGTCATTACCGCGGGCTTTGCGGTTCTGCAGTGTGAGACAGAAAGCGTAAATGATGTGAATTACCACAAGCAGTCCGAGTCCGGCTGACGCCACAAGTGCATACCAGTTAGCACCAAGCATGGCGCAGATCTGGTTGTAAGCTGTGGGCCACAGGATCGCAACTGCATTCATCAACGCATGAAACGTGACAAATAAGACAAGACAAATTCCGGTCAAAGCCATGATGAATTTCCTGCCTATGGACGAGTTAATTAACCACATGGTAGTTTGTTGAAGATTTGGGGGTTATGGATAATGAAATGAATTTTAGCATAGTTTGCTATATGCAAAGGTAACTCAAATATCGCTAAAGGCAAAACATTATGGAAAAAATTCTTGAATTTATAGTGCGTGCACAAAAAAAATCGCTTCATCGTTGCCGATGAGGCGATTTTCAAGAGGTCCCTAGCAGAATCGAACTGCTGTAAACGGTTTTGCAGACCGGTGCCTAACCACTCGGCCAAGGAACCCTTCGTGGTTTTAACGAGTGCAAAGTTACGGCATTTTTTCTACCCGTGCAAGCTTTTGCTGTAATTTTTTTTATTCAGCTATCAGCAGGAAGAAGTTCTTTTTGCCACGCTGAACCAGGATATATTTGTCGTCCAGCAACATACCTGCATCAGCCACAGCATTGGCATCCGTCACTTTTTCCTTGTTGACGCTTACGCCGCCGCCTTGCACCATTTTCCGGAATTCACCTTTTGAGGGGAACACCGCAGCCATAGGCTCCGTCAGCAGATCCGCCAGACGGGTTTCGCCGCTGACCACTGCTTCTCGGCTGACGCTGAACCGGGGCACACCGTCCATAACATCAAGCAACGTCGCTTCGTCGAGCTTGCGCAATGCCTCCGTTGCTTTCGGGTTGAACAGAATCTGCGACGCTTCAAGTGCAGCCTGATAATCGGCCTCGGAGTGAACCATAATGGTAATCTCTTTGGCCAGACGCTTCTGCAGAGGACGCAATCCGGGATCAGCTTTCTGCTCCTCGATCAGCTGCTCCACCTCCTCTCGAGTGAGGGTAGTGAAGATCTTGATATATTTTTCAGCGTCGGCGTCAGTGACATTGAGCCAGAACTGATAGAATTTATAAGGAGATGTGTAACGGCGGTCAAGCCACACGTTGCCACTTTCTGTCTTGCCGAACTTTCCGCCATCGGCCTTGGTGATCAGCGGACAGGTCAAGGCAAATGCCTCGCCGCCTTCAGTGCGCCTGATCAATTCCGTGCCAGTGGTGATATTGCCCCACTGGTCAGAACCGCCTAACTGCAGCCGGCAGTTTTTGTGGCGATACAGATACAGGAAATCATATCCCTGAAGCAACTGATATGAGAACTCCGTGAACGACATGCCTTGCTGACTTTCGCCGCTCAGACGTTTCTTCACTGAATCTTTAGCCATCATATAGTTGACGGTTATATGTTTACCTATGTCACGGATGAAGTTCAGGAAACCATAGTCTTTCATCCAGTCATAGTTATTGACCAGTTCGGCAGCATTCGGCGCGTCTGAGTCAAAATCGAGAAAACGGGCGAGCTGAGCCTTGATTGCGTCTTGATTGTGGCGCAACGTTTCTTCATCAATGAGTTTGCGCTCCTGGCTTTTCATCGAGGGATCACCGATCATGCCTGTCGCACCACCGACCAGAGCCAGAGGCTTATGACCGGAGCGCTGAAAATGCTTCAGCATCATCACTCCGACAAGATGACCGATATGCAGCGAATCGGCTGTAGGATCAATGCCGAGATAGGCCGTGGCCATTCCTTTTTTCAATTCCTCTTCAGTCCCTGGCATCATGGTGTGAATCATGCCTCTCCAGGTCAGTTCTTCTATAAAGTCCATATTTAGCGCTGATAAGTCTGTTTCAAAATAATTTTTGTGATGATTTCACCGGTGCAAAGGTAAGTATTTTTTGTAGATAAGCGGCAATTTTTTCATCTGAATTCTTGCAAGGCTTTTTCAAAAGCACGAATCGACTGAGATTTGCGCAGCTGCTTCATCATGCGTGGCGGAAAATCCGGATCAACATATTCAACAAACGCCTGCACATGTTTGATAATCTGCAAATCGCCACACATTGTTTCTGAATATTGCCGCAACAACCGCTCAAGCACCTGCCTCAGATGGCTGATCCGCCGCTGTATGCTCCAGACCTCTCCTGAGCGCCATTCTTCGATCATTGACGGACGGGCAATCAGACCACGTCCGACCATCACTCCATATATATTATAGGTGTTATTATAGGTTTCGATCTGAGTCGGCGAAACTATGTCGCCGTTATATACTATATTATGCCTTATCGAATCAACCATCTCAGCAAAACATTCCATGTTGACCGGCCCTTTATATCCATGTATAGCAAGTCGGGGATGAATCGTCACATGATTCAGCTTCATGTCATTCAGAATCGGCAAGATCGCTTTCCATTCATCATAAGACGTCACACCGGGACGCATTTTAACCGACAGATCCAGACCGAAATCACAGTGGGCCACAAGCTCCATCACGTCATGACGCGCCACCATAGCCGCTCCGCGCCCGCGATGCAATTGAGGCGGAAACGGACACCCCAGATTAAGGTCAAGGCTACTATAGCCAGCGTCCGACACAGCGTCCGCTATCATTTTCAATTCATCGACAGAGCGGAAAATAGCCTGCGGAATCAACTGGACTCTTTCATTGAGCGGAGATGTTATGTCACGCAACTCTTTGGCTCGGACAACTCCGCCATCAACCCTCAGGAACGGAGAAAAATAGGCATCGGCGGCCCCATAGACACCGGCATGTATATTTCTCCAGGCCGCATCTGTCAGCCCCTGCATCGGAGCCACAAAAACCTTCATAGCAGCAACGACAGAATCAGCGGAGTCAACAAAGCGGTAAATAATCCGTTGAGAGTCAGGCCAAGCGATGAAAACGCGCCATATCTCATGCCGTATCTCTCTATAGCGGCAGCAGTGCCGACCGCATGTGACGCCGTACCGACCGAAAGGCCTCCGGCAATCTGGCTTCTGATCCGGCTAATTCTGATCATCTGAAAGCCGGCCATACCACCAAAAATACCAGTGCAGACCACAACTGCGGCCGTCAGCGCGGGCAATCCACCGGCCGTAGCCGAAATTTCCATCGCGATAGGGGTAGTGACAGCCTTCGGAGCCAGAGATAGCACAACTTCACGCGACGCGCCAAAAAGCTGAGCCACAAGCACAACAGATATTATTCCAGCAACACATCCGGCTAATTCCGACAACAACAGCGGCAAAAGCTGCTTACGTATGCTCTCAAGCTGGCGATACAACGGAACTCCAAGCGCGACAACAGCCGGCTTCAGCCAGAATTCAATATATTCACCACCTTCGGAATAAACATCAGGCGACACATCCGCAGCAAGCAGCACCACAATCAGAACCGTGATAGTCACCAGGATAGGGTGGAGCAGGGCAATTCCTGTGCGACGCTGCAACTGCTTAGATGCAAGAAACACAAGAAATGTCAGTGCGATCAAAAAATACTTATTTTGAAAAAATTCCATTATTTCTGCTTTGAACGCCGAGACATGAAATGACGGCAGATCTGATGAGTCTGTCCGGTGACGGCAATAATGATAAAAGTACTGACTATAGTAGCCACTGTTATGGGAATCCACTCCTGGGATATTATCCCGAAACATCGCATCACGCCGACTCCGGCCGGCACAAAGAAAAAGCCAAGATTACGAACCAGAAAATCGGCGGCCTTATCTACCCATTCAAGGCGTATCCACCCAATTTTCAATGAAATAGCCAAGCTGATCATACCGATTATACTTGACGGCACGGGCACGCCTGTGAGCCATACCACAAGCTCACCAAACGCTAAAAATGCAAAAAGCACGGCACATTGCAGAATCATGGGCGCAAAGTTACGCCAAAATTCGCAATGTGACGCGCTTCAGTTTCTTTTTTTTACTCCCGGAAGCGATCAAATCATTCCATTGAGGCAAAATGCTCGCGCAATTTCGCTTCAAGAATGTCTGCCTGATGAAGACCGGACGCACGCCACACAGGCTCTCCGCTCTTAAATAAAATCAGGGTGGGGACCGACCGCACCCGATAACGGGCCGCAAGAGCCTGATTCTGGTCAACGTCTATCTTGAGTATATTCGCGTTGTCACCAACAGCCTCTTTGACTTTTTCAAGAATCGGCCCCTGCATCTTGCATGGACCGCACCATGTGGCATGAAAATCCACCAACGTTGGCTTATCGCCGCCAATCAATTTGTTAAAGTCATCCATAATGTTCAAATTTAAATGGTTTTGATTAATCCGTTTAGTCCTTTATATAACTGATATGGCGACAATAATGTTCAGAGCAGACTCAAGAAGAAGGGCACGGCAAAACCACAGCAACACCACCGCGGCAAATATACCACGGAGTGCACAAGTTAACATAATGCCCATTATGGGCAAAAGATCACTTCAACGCCAGGCCGTCTGATTCAAGTGTGATCCGGTGCGATTTATACAGGAAGCCTATCGCTTTCTTGAAATCCTTCTTGCTGCACCCGAGTTCACGGGCAATCTCCTCTGGAGTTGACTTGTCGCACAAAGTCGTGCGTCCGCCATTTCGTTCAAGCAGGTCTATCAGACGATCCGCCACAGAGCGTGCGCGCTCGCCATTTGAGCCTTTCAGCGTAACATCAATCTTTCCGTCCTCACGCACTTTTTTCACATATGCGGTAATCTTTGAGCCGATCTCAGGATGCTCGATAAGTTCATCGGTATACAGCATACCGGCAAACAGATTGTCGACAATCACTTTATAGCCAATGTCCACACGCTGCCACACCAGAACATTCACCTTTTGATGCGGCTCATACTCCGGGAATGTATTTCCGAGAAATTTCTCAACCTTCGACGATGCCACAATACGTTTTGTTGCATAATCCAGATAGGCATACACCAAATAATGTCCATCGCGTATCATTCTATCTCTCTGCTCGTTAAACGGGCACAGCAGATCCTTGCCAGAGATTCCCCAGTCTAAAAAAGCGCCCATCCGTGGATTCACATCAGACACTCGCAAAAAACCGAAATCGCCCACCGCGACAGCCGGTGTCTCTGTCGTGGCGATCAACCGATCTTCCGAATCGTTATATACAAAAACATCCAGCTCGTCGCCAGGTGACGGCACTCCGGTCAGATAGCGTGACGGAATGAGTATTTCCACACCGTTTCCTCCGTCAAGATAAGCGCCGAAATCCGTGAGGCGATTTATTTTCAATCGGTTATATTGTCCTATTTTTAGCATATTACAAATTGTTTATTATCTTGCAAAGATACATTTTAACATCAGATTAAACAAATCGCGACCAACATTTGTCTTATCTCAAAAACGCTAACGCAACTCAACATGAAGCGCAAACACCTGATCCATATCTTTATATGCATCCTGACAGCAGGCTGTCTGATGCCGTCGATAACGTCCTGTTCATCCATGCGCGGACATTGGGGCATCGAGGGAGAATATCCCGATTACGGCATATATCCCCCACCCGCCTGCCATCATCACCACAAGGCCGACAAGCAAAAAAAGCATTCAAAAAAACACAAGAAGCACAAGAAGTGCTGTCACCACCGTCACTACTGACTAACAGAGCATTTTTTCAATGACATAGACTGCCACACCGGCCAGATAGCCAACAAGTGCAAGCCAGGAAAAATTCCTGAAATACCATCCGAAACTGATGCGCTCAAGGCCCATGGCGATCACACCAGACGCAGACCCGATTATCAGAATCGAGCCGCCGACTCCGGCACAATAGCTCAGCAGTTCCCAGAATGTGCCGTCAATTACAAAATTTGCGGCATAGCCGACAGCAGACGGATCTGCAACAGGATACATGCCGATGGCGGCAGCGACAAGAGGCACATTGTCGACAATCGACGAAAGGACGCCGAGCAGCGAGGCGATTATGTAGACGTTGTGTATGTGCTCGTCAAGCGCCGATGCGATATAAGCCAGCACGCCCGAAACCTGCAACACAGCCACGGCCATTAATATGCCGAGAAAGAAAAGGATCGACGGCATATCCACCCTCGCAATGACTTTCGGGATTCTGTGCTGTCTGGCCTTTTCAAGCATCTTTTTTGAGTTGTAAAAAATCTCAGTGAATGTCCACAACACGCCGAGCACCAGCAGAATACCGATGAATGGGGGCAGATGAGTGATCGTTTTGAACAGAGGCACAAATATCAAGCCGCCGACACCGAGGAAAAACATTGCGTTCTGCTCGCTGCGCGAGATCGACAGGTCAGGAGCGGCAAAAGGCAGGGCCTGAGGCAATTCCCCATGCAGACGGCGCGAAATGAGCCACACTGGCACTATCATGCTCACCAGCGAAGGCACCAGCACATAGCCCAACAGTGACTGGGCGGTCACGTTGCCTTTGACCCACAACATAATAGTGGTAACGTCGCCGATCGGTGACCACGCGCCGCCGCTGTTGGCGGCAATGACAATAGCGCCGACATACAGCCACCGTTCCTTCTGATGGGCTATCAGCTTGCGCAGCAACATCACCATCACAATCGTGGTGGTGAGATTATCCAGAATGGCAGACATGATGAATGTGGTGAACGATATGATCCACAACAACCGGCGCTTGCGCCTGGTGACAATCCTTTCGGTTATGATCCTGAAACCGCCATGCACGTCTATCAGTTCGACGATGGTCATGGCTCCCAACAAAAAGAAGAGCGTCTGTGTGATCTCTCCCATCTGGGCAATAATATCAACGTCAAGCACATAGGCCATAGTCTGCTGCGCGAGCGGCAATCCCGCCAACGACGGGTTGTCGTCAAGAAAACGCTGGAAACTCTCTGGAGCGGCAATCGGCACGATTTCCGCAGAACCTAATGCATACATGCACCACATCACCATGCCCAACAACAGAGCGGTGGCGGTTTTATCAACCCTCAACGGGTGTTCGAAAGCAATGCACAAATAGCCGATAAAGAAGACTATTAACAACGGGATAAGCATACAAGCAAGCTGATTTTTTTGTTCTGACGATGCAAAGTTACTAATTTTCGGTGAATTTTTCGTAAATTTGCATCATGATAAAAACAATTCATCATGACGTGCCGTTCCAACTCGAAAGCGGAAAGGTATTGTCCAGACTCGATATCGCATATCACACCTTCGGGCAACTCAACAACGAGCATGACAATGTCGTGTGGGTATGCCACGCCCTAACCGCCAATTCTGATGTCGATGACTGGTGGCGCGACACTGTCAAAGCAGGAAGCTTTCTCGATCCGGAGAAGTACTTCGTCATTTGCGCGAACGTACTCGGATCTTGTTACGGGACAACCGGACCGCTGTCCATTAATCCCGCTACCGGCGAGCCATACTATCACGATTTCCCGGAATTTACGGTGCGCGACATTGTCGGCGTGCACCAGATTCTGGCCGAAAGGCTCGGCATCAGACGCGTAAAAATGTTGATCGGTTCATCTCTTGGCGGATTCCAATGCATGGAATGGGCGCTGATGCAGCCTGACTTCGCCGAATCCGTGGTGCTTATCGCCACCTCGCCCGAAACCAAGCCCTGGGCGGCCGCATTCAACGAAAGCCAACGCATGGCCATTGAGGCCGACGCGACCTTCAGAGAGCGGTCGCCGGAAGCCGGACTGGCCGGCATGGGAGTGGCGCGGTCACTCGCCCTGCTGAGCTATCGCGGCCCGGACGCATACAATCTGACCCAGGCCGACCATAACGACAATGCTCCGAAATCACCATTTGTCCGACGCGTGCACTCCTATCAGCGCCATCAGGGCAAGAAACTGACAGAGCGCTTCAACGCATATTCTTACTATAGGCTAAGTCAGGCTGTAGATTCACACAACGTTGCCAGAAACCGTGGAACGATGTCGGAGACTCTCGGTGCATTCAAACCGCGAACAATGATCGTGGCAATTACATCCGATATTCTCTTCCCGCCGTCAGACCATCAGGATCTGGTGAACTTCATCCCTGATTCAGAATATCATCTGATCGATTCAGAATTCGGACACGACGGATTTCTGATCGAACACGAAAAGCTCAATAGTCTGATCCTTAATTTTCTCAGCAAACAATGATTGCCAAACAGATAAACATAGGTCTTTTCGGATTCGGCACAGTCGGACGCG
>CAMWSS010000007.1 GCA_947177035.1 uncultured Porphyromonadaceae bacterium
CTCAGAGATATGCGACCCCAGCGTTAACAAATATTGGGGAACGGGGTCTTAATAATACGTGCCGATGAACAGACAGATCATTCCGAGGAGCACAAGCAACAGGTCAAATCCTTTGCTGCGCAGATTTTTTTCCCGGAAGAACAGCGCGCCGCAGAGAAACGACACAATGACGCTGCCACGACGCACCATAGACACAACTGAGATCATGGCGCCGGGAACAGAAAGGGCGTAAAAGTAGGCCAGATCAGCGATTGTGAGAAATATGCTGATCAGAACTATGCTCCATCGCCATTGAAATGCAATGCCGTTCCGACGCTTAGGCCACCAGATGATGAGCAGGACAATGCCCATCATGGCGCACTGATAGAGATTGTACCAGCCTTGCACTGACATTCGTCCGAGGCCGATGCCGCCGTTTTCGGGCGATGACATCAGGAATTTGTCGTATAATCCGCTCATGGCGCCGAGCAAGGCGGCTATGATCAGAAAATAGATCCATCGGTTGTGGGTGAAGCGTATACCCTCTTTGCGCCCGGATCTGCTGAGCAGATATAATGAAGCCACAGCGAGAGCCACTCCGGTCCATTGCCAGCCATTGAGTTCTTCGCCATAAATCAGAAGCGCGCCGACCAGAGTTAGGACCGGACGGGTTGCGTTTACTGGTCCGACAATCGTGAGCGGCAACTGTGCGATGGCAAAGTATCCGAAGATCCAGGATCCGAGAACTATGGCTGCTTTCAGCAGGATGAATTTATGATCAGAAACATTCCAAGGCTCCACATATGCGGCCGAGTGCTGGTCGATCACTCCTGTTGCAGAGAGCAATATCGGTCCGGCGAATATCAGCGAGCAGAAAAAAGTGTTAAGGAAGAGGACCGGAATGACGGCATTGCCGCGCAGAGAGTGTTTCTTGCATGCGTCATATAAGCCAAGAAGCGCGGCCGACAGAAATGCAGCGACAATCCACATTTCTCAGAGCATCAACCTATATATTTCAAGAGTGGCCAGAGAGTCGAGACGGTGATATGCCCCAATAATCTCGCCCTTGTTTTCGTGCAGCTTCCGGTTCATGGTTTCCAGGTCGGGATTTTCAATGCCGAGTTGCTCCAGGGTCAATGGCATTCCGATCGAAGCGATGAACTGTTTGTGGCGGGCTATGCCTTCTTCAGCAGTAGCCACATCATAGACACGATTGGCGAACTGGATGATCTTATGCGGATGATGCTTTGCCATATATGTCATCCAAGCGGGAAATACAACCGCAAGTCCGGCTCCATGGGCCACGTCATAGAGGGCCGAAATTTCATGTTCCATGGCATGTGAGGTCCAGTCTTCGACGCGCCCCGTGCCGCAGATGCCGTTGTGGGCTATTGTTCCGGCCCACATGATGTTTGCCCTCGCCTGATAGTCATCAGGCTCAGCCATGACTTTTGGAGATTCGGCAATGATGGCCTTGAGAGTGCCTTCACACAGACGGTCAGTGACTTCACAATTGTCGGAGTTGGAGAAATAGCGTTCCATGATGTGTGCCATCATGTCGACAATTCCACAGGCGGTCTGATAAGGAGGTAGAGTGAACGTCAGTTCAGGATTGAGCACAGCAAAACGCGGACGCAGCACCGTGGTGCGCAGCGAGATTTTGCGCATACCATCCAGTCGGGTTATGACCGAATTTCCTGACCCTTCGCTGCCTGCGGCCGCAATGGTCAGAACCACTCCCACCGGAAGAGCGGTTTTCATGACTGCTTTTCCCGCCCAGAAATCCCAGAAGTCGCCGTCATACGGCACTCCTCCGGCAATCGCTTTTGCGGTGTCGATCACAGATCCGCCTCCGACCGCCAGCAATCCGTCGACTCCGGCTTCACGGCACACGGCAATGCCTTCGCGCACGCGATCGTCAGTCGGGTTCGGATTTATGCCGCCAAGTGTGAGATATCGGACTCCAGCAGCGTCAAGCGAAGTTTTCACCCGGTCAAGTAGCCCGGATCGGATGACAGATCCGCCGCCATAGACAATCAACACCAGTCGGCTTCCCATTTTTTTTGTCAGTTCGCCGACGCGTGATTCTGTTCCGCGACCGAATACGTATTCAGTCGGGGTGTAAAATTCAAAATTTTCCATACGACAAAATTAGGAATTAAAGGTCAATCGACCAAATTATCGGATAAGGAATGGAACGGAGGCCGTTTTAAGCTCGGCGCAATAACGATTTAATCGTCTGAGGTGTAGAGATGTTGAGAGAATTACGGCGGAATCTGGCATAAAGGCAGAGGCCGCAGCGACCACGTCGCCGGTGAATCCTCGGGCCACTACCAGATAGTCTATGCGCATTTGTGGTGTGGCAGCATTGTCGGAAAGGAAGCGGTAGCGATGTCCTCCAATGGAAAAATGCGGGCCCCGCCGGCTGAACCATGGCGACAGGATTGTGTCGGGACATAGTTTCATTGTGGAGATGGCGCGTCGGTTCTGATAGTGACGGAAGCGGGAGCGGCAACGCTCAAGCTGTTCGTTGCTATGCAGTGACGTTCTGGCCGATGTGAGCAGATAAAGAGTGTCGGCGTTGCGAACAAGTATGTCTGCCGCCATGCGCTCGTTCAGAAAATAAAATTCATGAGAGGGATATGACGGTTTGAAGATGTAGTGGAACTGGATGGAGACTGTCACCACGGCCACGGCGGCCAGCAGCGGGGCCAGGCGTTTGCGATAGCCAGCGAATGCAACCAGGAAAAGGGCAGTGAATATGGCTAAGACTATGCTCCAGTGAAAATATAGCCCGTCGACAGAGTGTCCGGGAATGGAGGCTATGGCCGATGCAATGCTTTCGCATAGTGAAGATATAAGATCCAGCACACGGCACAGCCATTGTGTGCCGATTCCGATAAATTCCAGGAGCACCAGCAATGCCCCGCCTCCGATCATCAATGGCAGTAGTGGCGCGATGAGCAGATTTGCCAGCAGGAAATAAAGAGGATATGAGTGAAAATAGTAAGCGGCCAAGATGCCGGTGAATGACATCGCAGCAACGGAAACTGCCGGATATCCAACTATGCGATACAGCACGGGGTGGTTTCTGCGGTCAACCTGGTTTATGAGGGGGTAGAAAATAAGGATTCCGGCCACGGCCATAAAGCTGAGCTGAAATCCGATCGACGTCAGGCTGTCAGGACTGACCACAAGAATCAGTATCGCGGCAAAGAACAATGAATTCAACGGTATTCCAGGCCGCTGGATTATCCGGCCGAGCATATAGACCGACGCCATGATCACAGCCCTGGTGACAGATGGTGTGAAATCAGTCATGTAGGCATAGGCCCATAGCAAGCCGATTGTCAGCAGTAGCCGCGAGCGATTGTGCCGGCCGAGATATAGCGGGAGCAGAGCCAACGCGATCAACATGGTTATTACTCCGACATGAAGCCCGCTGATGGCCAGAACATGAGACAGCCCTGCCGCTGAGAATTCCGATCGCATTGTGTCGGTCAGCAGATCGGTATCGCCGACAATCAGCGCACAGAGCATGGCTCCGGTCGCATCATTCAGGTGAGAACCCAGGATTTTGTCGACTATGGTCTGACGCAGCGAAGTGTGGCGTTTGATCAAAGACACATCAGCACTGCTGACCCGACAGACGGCAACGGCATCAGCAGAGATGGAGAAATCGATTTCATCAGGTACAATGGGTTGAACGTGCTCCGGCTTTTGCAGTCTGGCCGACAGACGGAGCACGTCGCCAGTCCCAATCAGCGGTTCTGCGCCATATAATCTGACGTCAACAGCCCCTACTCCATCTATGTCGCATTTTACCAGTCTGGAACCATCATCATGGCGCAGGGCCTTTACTGTCGCAACGTATGAGTGAGGTTCTGAGTCGAGAATGATAGATGGGGTCTGAGCTGACGTGTGTTGCACGAATGCTCCTATGGATCCGAACAGACAAAATAATGCCGCGTGGAGGCTGCGGAAATACCACAGACAGCACGCGGCCATGATCAGTGTAGACGAAATCAGAAGTGCGGTCCCGGGCCAGACCATGGTTGCCGTTATTCCTGATATCAGAGCTATCAGAGGGAGCAACAGTGGCATTCGCCCGATCTTCATGGGGAGGGTCAGACTATTGTGGCTTTAACCACAAAAAAGCTGCTGACGCTGATTATTATCCAGAGCAATACAGCCAGGAGCAACGGTTTGGCCCCGACCGCCTTTATGCTGGCGGGAGAAAGAGATGCGCCGATCATGAACAGAGTCAGAACCATTCCTTTTTTTGCCCAGAAGGCCATGGTGTGGCCGAATTCCTGAGGAAGTCCACAGTATGTGTTGACCACCATTGCGAGAATGAAGAGGAAAATAAACCAAGGGATGGATATTTTAGCTGATTTATCTCTGAAGATAAGCATTGTGACAAGAGCCAGCGGGATAATCCACAAGGCTCTGGTAAGTTTGATGAGCGTGGCCACTTCGAGGGCTTTCTGGCCGTAGGCATCGCCTGCGCCGACTACTGAAGAAGTGTCATGAATGGCTATTGCCGCCCAAGTTCCGAACTGGGTCTGGCTCATGTCTGCCATATGGCCTATCGGCGGGAATATGAACAGAGCAATAGCATTGAGAATGAAAACCACGCCAAGCGAAACGGCCATTTCGTTTTCATTGGCCTTTATCACCGGGCCAACAGCAGCAATGGCCGAGCCACCACAGATGGCAGTGCCAGAGGAGATCAGATAGGCAGTCTTGCGTTGAACGTGAAGCCAGTATCCGACCATCACGCCGATAGCCATCACTCCTACAACAGACACGATGGTGAACGTCATGCCTTCGGCGCCACTTTTGAGCGATTCCTGCAGGTTCATTGAAAATCCATAACCCACAACAGATGCCTGAAGCAGATATTTAGACGTTTTTTTGTTGAACTTGGGGTATGGGTTGGGAAATGTGAATGCAAAGATCAGTCCCAGAAAAAGGGCCAAAGCCGGCGAAATCATTTCTGCATCACTGGCAATATAGCTGATCGGAAACAAAATCACCGCAACGATGACAATGTACATCCATTTTGCTGCTTGCGTCATAGTTATGTATCGGTTTAATTAAAGAAATATGCGGGATGGAGTTTCCGACAATTATAGTTTGATGCCATTACTTCGCCATAAGCTCCGGCCGACCGTATGGCGAGGAGATCTCCTCGCTGCGTCAGCGGAAGGTGTCCGCCTGCGACAAATACATCGGATGATTCGCACACCGGACCGACGACATCATACGTTTCTATCGGAGAGCCTTCGGGAGCAGATATATTCTGGATTTTGTGTCTGGCACCATAAAGAGCCGGTCTGATCAATTCGGTCATTCCGGCATCAAGAATCACGAATTTTTTCACAGTGCCATGTTTGACATATATGCACCGACTGATAAGCGAACCGCATTGGGCCACAATCGACCGGCCAAGTTCAAAATGCAAAGTCTGGCCAGGGCGTAATTTCAGGCCGTTTCTGAATGTGGCGAAATAAGATTCAAAATCTGCGATCGGATTCTTGTCAGGATCATCGTAATCTACACCGAGACCTCCACCTACATTGATGGAGCTGACAAAAATTCCGTTTTTGGCCAGAGAGTCCTGAAGTTCGTTGATTTTGATGCAGAGTTCGGCATATGGCGACATGTCGAGCATTTGACTTCCGATATGGAAATGCAGCCCCGACAATTCTATCGACGGCAGAGCTACAGCCCGCTCGGCAATCGGCAGAAGCGCTTCCAGGTTGATCCCGAATTTGTTTTCAGATAGTCCGGTGGTGATGTGCTTGTGAGTGTGGGCGTCAACGTTAGGATTTACGCGCAATGCCACGCGCACGATTTTGTTTTTTTCCGCCGCAAGCGCCGCTATTATTTCAAGTTCTTCAGCTGATTCAACGTTGAAACACCCGATTCCGGCATCAATGCCGAGCAGAATCTCTGCGTCTGTTTTGCCGACTCCGGCATAGACGATCTTTTTTGCCTCAAATCCAGCTGCCAGAGCAGCTTCGATTTCGCCTCCGCTGACACAGTCAGCACCAAATCCGGCTCGGGCAATTTCTTGCAAAATCACCGGATTGGCGTTGGCTTTGACTGCATAGTGTATGTGGGCATCTGCCCCTGCGGCATTGCTGACGGCCTGAAGCGTCTGACTCAACAGGCCGATTGAATAAGCATAAAACGGCGTCGGCAGTTCTGCAAACCTGTTTATTGGGAATGTGTTGTCAGTCATTAAACAGAGCTTTTTGCAATGCGTTGAGGGCGTTGATCTTGTCAGACTGGCGGACAAGCATGGAGATATTGTAGTTGCTGCCACCATAGGATATCATGCGCACGGGAATCGAGTCCATTGCTTTCAGCACCTTGGTCTCAAATCCAGTGTTATGCCACTCAAGGTCACCGACCACACAGATGATGGCCATGTCATGATCGACGGTCACTGTGCCGAATTTTTTCAGATCATCAAGAATCAGATGCAGGTTGCGGGTATTGTCAATTGTGACAGACACTCCGACTTCCGAGGTCGTGATCATGTCGATTGATGTCTGATAGCTTTCAAAGATCTCAAATACCTTGCGCAGGAATCCGTAAGCCAGCAACATGCGTCCGCTTTTGATTTTAATAGCAGTGATGTTGTCTTTGGCTGCCACCGCTTTGATGGTGTGGGACGATGGGCAGTTGTAGATCAGAGTGCCTTTCGCATCAGGCTGCATGGTGTTCAGCAGACGCACCGGAATGTTGTTGAGCTTGGCCGGGAGCACGCATGTCGGGTGCAGAATCTTGGCTCCGAAATAAGCCAGTTCGGCCGCTTCGTCGAAATGAAGCTCGCTGACAGGGCTGGTTCCTTCGACATATCGCGGGTCGTTGTTGTGCATTCCGTCGATGTCTGTCCAGATTTCAATTTCTTCAGCACCGATTGCCGCACCGATGAGCGATGCCGTGTAGTCACTGCCACCGCGCTGAAGATTGTCCACCTCACCAAAAGCATTGCGGCAGATATAGCCCTGGGTCAGATAGATGGCAGCATCAGAATGCTTTTCGAGCTGAGCATGGAGTCTGGATCGGATATATGACGAATCAGGTTCGCCATTATTGTCAGTGCGCATGAATTCAAGAGCAGAGAGCAGGACGGAATCCACTGATTGCTCGTGGAGATAGAGATTCAGCAGATTAGTGCTTATGAGTTCCCCTTGGGCCAGAATTTCGCGTTCTTCAAAATATGAGAACTTGTCGGTTGAAAGAGAGCGTATATAGTTGAAAATAGCCTTGATTTCCTTGCGTGCCGCTTCGCGGTATTCGTCAGAAGCAAAAAGCTCGTCAATCACATTGCGGTATTTGTTTTCCAGTTGATTGACGATTTCTTTAGCTCCGTCAACATTTCGTTTGTGGAGATAGTCTGAGATTTCCACAAGAGTGTTGGTGGTTCCCGACATCGCCGAGAGCACAATGATGTTTTTGCCTCTCTTGGTCACGAGCTTGGCAACTTCCTTGATGCGTGCGGCCGAGCCTACCGAAGTGCCGCCGAATTTCAAGACTTTCATTTGTTGTTTCCGAAGTTTTTATATTGTGATTTTATATATTGTCATCTGTATTAGGACTTTTGATATCCTCTACGTCGTTAATCAGCTGCTTGTTTTCACAGCGGACCACACGGGCCGGCATCTGTTTTGTGAAAGCCAGATTGTGGGTCGCCATGATTACTGCAGTGCCACTTCGCGCGATTTCATGCAGCATGCCGACGATATGCGCGGCAGTGTCAGGGTCGAGATTTCCAGTCGGCTCATCGGCCAATATCAGCTTGGGGTCGTTGAGCATGGCCCTGGCGATTGCAATTCGTTGCTGCTCGCCGCCAGAAAGCTCATGCGGCATTTTATATGCCTTGTTCAGCATGCCGACCTTTGTCAACACCTGTTCGATTCTGGCGTTGATCTCATGTCGGTTTTTCCAGCCTGTAGCGTTGAGCACAAAGCGGAGATTTTCATCAACAGACCGGTCTGTCAGCAGTTGAAAATCTTGGAAAACGATGCCTATTTGCCGGCGCAACAAATGCACCCGCCCAGGTTTCAGCGAGGTCAGATCGAAATCAAACACACGCGCTTGGCCAGAATGTACAGGCACTTCGGCATACATGGTCTTGAGCAGACTCGATTTGCCGCTTCCGACACGGCCGATAATATAGACGAATTCACCATCGGTCAATTCAAAATTGATGTGTTTGAGCACCACAAGCTCTTTGCGAAGCACCTCGACATCGCTATACTTTATTATCGGCTCCCCCATGACTGTTATCAGTTGGAATATTCGCTTAAAAATTTGATACGGACAAGACGTATCTCTTCTTCGCTGTAGTCATTTCCGAGTTCCTGCATGGCAGTCTCGACATCTCCTTTTTCGCTTTCGCGGAAATAGTCGATGAGTTCGTTCTGGATATCGTTGTCGATGACCTGATTGATGAAATAGTCTATGTTGATCTTGGTTCCTGAATATACTATCGCATCGATTTCGTCAAGCAGTTCCATGAAGTCAAGATCTTTTGATGCGGCCAGTTCGTCAAGGGCAATTTTGCGATCAATTCCTTGTATGATCGCGATTTTCAGCTTGCTCTTGTTCGGGACTGAACGTACGCGCAGATCTTCAGGACGTTCGATTTCATTTTCCTCAACGTGCAGCTTGATGACCTTGAGAAATTCTTCGCCGTAGCGCTTTGCCTTGCCCTGCCCTACACCAGTGATATTGGCCAGTTCTTCCATGTTGACAGGATATGTTGTCGCCATGGCTTCAAGCGAAGGATCCTGGAATATGACATAAGGCGGAACGTTGTGGCGCTTTGCCACTTTTTTGCGCAGATCTTTGAGGATGGAGTACAGTTCGGGGTCGACAGCGCAGGTTCCTCCGCCCTTTACCGGAATTTCTTCCTCTTCTTCGCTGAAATCTGTATCCTCCACCACTTTGAAGGATTTTGGTTTCTTCACAAAATCATTGCCAGCCGGTGTGATTTTCAGCAATCCATAGTTTTCAATGTCCCGCTGGATATATCCGGCAATTATGGCCTGACGGATCACAGCATTAAGCAATCGTTCATCAGAGCCGGTCAGACAGCCAAACTGTTCCAGTTCGTCTTGTCCGTAAGATTTGACGTTGGCGTTTGTTTTTCCCAGAGCCACGTCTATGATATGGTCAGCCTTGAATTTTTCTTTCAAGACAGTTATTATTTCAATGATAGCCGAGAGTTCTTCTTTAGCTTCCACTTTCTTTTTCGGATTAAGGCAGTTGTCGCAATTTCCACAATTGTCTTCGTTGTATTCTTCGCCGAAATAGTGCAGCAACGTTTTCCGCCGACATACTGAAGATTCGGCATAGCTTGCCGTTTCAATCAATAGCTGACGGCCTATTTCCTGTTCTGCCACAGGTTTTCCCTGCATGAATTTCTCCATTTTCTGAAGATCTTTGGCAGAATAGAATGTTATGCACTGCCCTTCACCTCCGTCACGTCCGGAGCGTCCGGTCTCCTGATAATACCCTTCGAGCGATTTCGGCATATCGTAATGAATGACGAACCGCACATCGGGTTTGTCTATGCCCATGCCGAAAGCTATGGTGGCCACGATCACGTCGATTTCTTCATGCAGAAAAGCGTCCTGATTGGCAGAGCGAGTGGCCGAATCCATTCCGGCATGATACGCTCTGGCCTTTATGTCATTAACCAGCAGCATTTCTGTCAATTCTTCGACTTTTTTTCTCGACAGACAATATATGATACCGCTTTTGCCTTCGTTGCTTTTGATATAGCGGATTATTTCCTTGTCGATATTTGCGGTCTTGGGCCTTATTTCATAATAAAGGTTGTCACGATTGAACGATGATTTGAATACTTTCGCATCAACCATCATCAGATTCTTCTGAATATCGTGTTGCACCTTCGGGGTAGCAGTGGCAGTGAGTGCGATCACCGGACGCGTTCCGATTTCATTTATGATCGGGCGTATCCGACGATACTCTGGCCGGAAGTCATGTCCCCATTCAGATATGCAGTGAGCTTCGTCAATGGCATAGAACGAGATTTTCACGCTCTTGAGGAATTCAATATTCTCCTCTTTAGTCAATGACTCTGGAGCTACATATAGCAGTTTGGTTTTCCCAGAGACGATGTCGCTCTTAACCTGGTCAATCGCGGCACGGTTAAGCGACGAATTGAGAAAATGAGCCACCCCATTGTCTTCGCTGAAATTGCGCATTGCGTCAACCTGATTTTTCATCAGGGCTATCAGCGGCGACACAACAATGGCAGTTCCTTCCATCAGCAGCGATGGCAACTGATAACACAGCGACTTGCCGCCGCCGGTTGGCATCAGCACGAACACATCGTGACCGGAGAGCAGAGCGTTTATAATCTCTTCTTGATTTCCTTTGAATCGATCAAATCCAAAGTGAAGTTTCAGGGCTTCGTCAAGATTTGTTAGGTTTGCCATTGGATTGTTGTTTTGGTGAAACGTGAATGCTAAGAAATATATTCTTATCTGAACGGAGGGTGAAAGGGGTTATGTGGCGAATAAAGATACGAAGTAACCGGGATATTAGTTTTTGTCGTTTCTGTTATTAAAGTGCGTTAGTTGATTATGTCGGTCTCGAAATGTGCCTGAAGAATCTTTTCCATAGCATAATCACGGGTGATTTCCAGGTTTTTCACTTTTGTTGACGGAATTTCAAACATGGCGTCGACCATGATTGATTCGACAATAGATCGCAGACCACGCGCGCCAAGTTTATATTCAACCGCTTTATCTACAATCAGATCGAGCGCGTCGTCAGCGAACGTAAGTTTCACGCCATCCATGGCAAACATTTTTTCATATTGCCTTGTGATAGCGTTTTTCGGCTCCGTCAACACCCGGCGCAACGCATCGCGGTCAAGCGGATTGAGATGCGTCAGGATCGGCAAGCGACCGATAATTTCCGGAATCAGACCGAAGGATTTCAGATCTTGCGGGGCAACATATTGCAGATAGTTGTCGCGTTTGATTTTCTGTTTCGCAGCATCGGTGGCATAGCCGACCACGTGAGTGTTCAGACGTTGCGCGATTTTGCGGTCAATTCCGTCGAATGCGCCGCCACAGATGAAAAGAATGTCTTTCGTGTTGACCGGTATCATCTTCTGATCAGGATGCTTTCGGCCACCCTGCGGAGGAACGTTGACAATCGACCCTTCCAGCAACTTGAGCAAGCCTTGCTGCACACCTTCGCCGCTGACATCGCGTGTGATTGACGGATTGTCGCCTTTGCGGGCGATTTTGTCTATTTCGTCAATAAACACAATGCCGCGTTCGGCTTTCTCGACATCATAATCCGCAGCCTGCAACAAGCGGGTGAGCAGACTTTCAATGTCTTCGCCCACATAGCCCGCTTCTGTCAAGACTGTAGCGTCCACAATGGTAAACGGAACATCAAGCAGACGAGCTATGGTCTTGGCAAGCAGAGTTTTTCCTGTGCCGGTCGGTCCGACGATAATGATGTTGCTTTTTTCGATGTCGACATCATCCGTCTGAGAATCTGACGCGTTTTTCTGCGCCAGACGCTTATAGTGATTATAGACGGCGACCGAAAGATATTTTTTAGCGTCTTCCTGTCCTATCACATACTGATTCAGAAATTCGCAGATTTCCTTCGGTTTCGGCACGGACTTCATGGCCTGCTTGACCGTTTTGACATCTTTCGCTTTTGCTTCGGCCTTCCCTTTGCCGGCCTCCTGCTCCATAGCGGCTATCATTTCCGAGATCTGCTTGACACAATCGGTGCATATCAGAGCCTCCGGGTCGATAGGCGAAGGGACAAGGGCCGCGTCATAAGAGTGCGGACCGCCACAAAAACTACACTTCTGGTTATGATACTTCTTAGACATCGAGTTATCTCTTTGCTTTCACAAGCACCTGATCGATCATGCCATACTCCTGGGCTTCCTGAGCCGTCATCCAGTAGTCGCGATCGCTGTCACGCTCTACTTTATCCAGAGGCTGACCGGAATGATCCGCAATAATCGTATATAGTTCGTGCTTGAGTTTCAGTATTTCCCGAGCTGTGATCTCAATATCGCTCGCCTGACCTTGCGCACCGCCCATGGGCTGATGAATCATCACACGTGAGTGCTTGAGCGCAAAACGCTTGCCTTTGGCGCCAGCCACAAGCAGAACAGCAGCCATCGATGCGGCCATACCGGTGCAGATAGTAGCGACGTCGCTTGAAATATACTGCATTGTATCATAAATTCCCAGACCAGCATATACTGATCCGCCGGGAGAATTGATATATATGCTTACGTCTTTGCCAGGATCCGCAGAATCGAGATACAGGAGCTGAGCCTGTATCACATTGGCGGAATAATCGTCAACCTGAGTGCCGAGAAATATAATGCGATCCATCATCAGACGCGAAAAGACGTCCATCTGAGCAACGTTAAGCTGGCGCTCTTCGATGATGGTCGGCGAAATGTAGCTTGCCGACACCTGCGAAGTTATCTTCGACGCATACTGGTCAAACACCAGCGGATTAATTCCGCAGTGCTTCGTGGCAAAGCTTCTAAAGTCAGCCTGAATACTGTTCATTTTGTTTATCTTATTTACCTTTTGTCTATTGTTTCTGTTTTACCTGCTCCGCTGCATATACGAACGACAGACACATCAGCCTGTTGGTTTGCAGTGAAACACAACACAAAGTTACGAATTTATAAGAAACTCTGCAAATTTTTTCTGCAAATTTTAGCAAGGCAAATATCGGCTGAATGCCGACATTCTCAGCCGCATAGCGATCCTTGATGCATCTCCGAATGAAAACATCACGTTTTTTTGTTAACTTTGCAGCGCCATTAAGACAACGCAAACGCATGAACGAATATACTCCAGCCGACAAAATGCGAGATATCATCGCCGACAATAATCTACTGTTGATGGCGTTGAGTCGCTTTGGTATTCCATTGGGATTCGGCGATATGTCCATAAGCAAAGTGTGCGGTGATTCCGGAGTGGATTGCAATACATTTCTGGCGGTGGCCAATATGATCAGCAACAAGCAAACGGCCCAAATTCACAAAGTGTCGCTGCCAGCACTGATCGGCTACCTTAAAAGCGCACATGCTTATTTTCTGGATTTCATTCTTCCCACCATCAGACGCAAACTGATTGATGCGATCAGCCATTCTGATGCCGGGCGCGATCTGACTGTGCTGATTTTGCAGTTTTACGACGATTATGTCAGCGAAGTGAGACGCCATATGGATTACGAAAATGAAGTGGTGTTCGATTATGTCGAAGCTCTTTTGCGAGGCGAGCGGCCGGCCGGCTTCTGCATCGCCCGTTTTGAGGCAAACCACAAGCCGATAGCCAATAAGCTACATGAACTGAAGGACATTTTTATCTGTCACTACTCTGAAGCAGGAGGTCGCATAGACATGCTGAATTCCACCCTTTTCGACATAATCACGTGCGAACATGACCTCATGTCGCACTGTCGAGTCGAGGACGACCTGTTTGTGCCGGCGGTGCAAAGTCTTGAACAATCGCTCGAAGTTACGACGCCGACACCAGAGCCGGTGCGCGAGGAACCGCCGGCAAACGAATTGTCGGAGCGCGAAAAGGATGTTGTCAGGGCCGTGGCCAAAGGCTTGTCAAATAAAGAAATCGCAGAACGATTGTGTCTGTCAGTGCACACTGTCACCACGCACCGGCGCAACATTTCAGCCAAACTCGACATCCATTCAGCTCCAGGACTCACAATCTACGCTATCATCCACAACCTTTTGAGCATAGACGAAATCCAATCTTTGCAAAAATAAAATTATGTAAAAAAGCGCCACCGCTAACAATTTTTACGTATCTTTGTAAGTTAAAAAATCAAACAACCCTCAATATACCTCAGCCAAATCATGAAATTTAACGTGCAGAGCAAGGCGCTCTACAGCCAGGCATCGGCAGTCAGCAAGGTGATCAATTCCAAGAACCCTATGCCGATACTCAATAATTTTCTGGTCGAACTTCGTGACAGCACATTGTTCATTACCGCTTCCGATCTGGAGAATACTCTCACTGCCAGCGTACCGGTGCTTGAAGCCGAGGGCGAGGGCAAATTCTGCGTTGACGCCCGCCGTCTGACCGACCTGTTGAAGTCGATGCCGGAGATCGGAATCACTTTCAACATCAATGACGACAATCTGGCTATTGAAGTGACCTACAACGGAGACAAAGGCAAATTCGACTTCATCGGCATCAACGGCAACGAATACCCGTCGACAGAAATCGAGCCGGAAGAAGACGCTATCAGCTTCACCGCTCCGTCAAACCAGCTGCTCAACGGCATCGACAACACCATGTTCGCTGTCGGCACCGACCAGCTCCGGCCGCAGATGATGGGCATCTTCCTTGATGTGAAAGAAGATGGCATCACCTTTGTGGCGACCGACACCCGCAAGCTCGTGAAATATGAATCATGTCTGTCTGCTCCTGGAGTTGTCGGCTCATGCATTATTCCGGTGAAGCCCGCAACGGTTATCAAGAATGTTTTCCCGCGCGAGACTCCGGTCAGCGTCACCATAGACTCAAAAAGAGCGCTTTTCCGCTCGGAGACTATCACATTCTCATGTCAGCTCCTGAAAGGGAAATTCCCTGATTACAATCGTGTAATTCCCACGTCAAGTGCCTATACCATGACAGTCGACCGCGCCACCTTGCTCTCGGCTCTGCGGCGTGTCGCTGTGTTTGGCGATCAAGGACAGAATCAGGCGAAACTTCGCATCACTCCTACTGAAGTGACCATCAAGGCAGTCGACAACAATTACTGCACCAGTGCAGTCGAGAGCATCAGCTGCGACTTCTCCGGCACAGAGATGATCATCGGTTTCAGTGCGCCCTATGTCATGGAGATATTCTCCACCATATCGACAGAAGAAGTGGTGATAAATCTGACCGACCCGTCACGTCCCGGAGTGTTCATGCCTTCTGAGAACGCTCCGCAATCAGAGCTGCTCATGTTGCTCATGCCAATGAACGTCAGCGATTTTTGATCATGGAACTGCAGCTCACAAAGCCAATCATATTTTTTGACCTCGAAACCACAGGCGTCAATTTCCAGACTGACCGCATTGTGGAGCTTTCCTATATAAAGGTAAAGCCAAACGGCACAGAAGAGGAGCGCTCATATCGCGTGAATCCTGGAATACATATTCCGGAGGAAGCGTCGGCCATACATCACATCACAGATGCCGATGTCGCCGACAAACCGAAGTTCAGAGAAATCGCAAAAGAAGTGGCCCGGGCGTTTACCGGTTGCGATATCGGCGGCTTCAACTCCAATCGCTTCGATCTGCCGTTGCTTATGGAGGAATTTATTCGCGCCGGAGTGGATTTTGACGTGACCAAATGCCGTTTCGTGGATGTTCAGACTATTTTCCACAAGATGGAGCAGCGCACTCTGTCGGCTGCCTATCTGTTTTATTGCGGAAAAGAGCTGGACGGTGCACATTCGGCCACGGCCGACACCCGCGCCACTTACGAGGTGCTGAAAGCTCAGCTCGACCGATATCCGTCGCTTCAGAATTCAATTGAATTTCTGTCGCAGTTTTCGACCCAGAAACGCTCAGCGGATCTGGCCGGCAGAATCGTGTTTGACGAACAAGGCCATGAAATATTCAACTTCGGCAAACACAAAGGCAGATCGGTGGAAGAGGTGTTCCGCAAAGAACCAGGATATTACGGCTGGATGATGAATGGCGATTTCGCAGCCAACACCAAACAGGTTATAACCCGGATTTATACACGTATGCGTCAGCAATGAGCGTTTTAAAAGGAAAACATATCATTCTCGGCATAACCGGAGGCATCGCCGCCTATAAGTCGGCGATGCTTGCCCGGTTGCTTGTGAAGGCTGGAGCGGAGGTGCAGCCTATCATGACACCATCGGCCAAGGAATTCATTACTCCGCTGACGCTGTCTACCCTCACAGGCAAGCCGGTGATCAGCGAATTCTTCACGGCCAACACCGGTGAATGGCATTCACATGTGGATCTTGGGTTGTGGGCGGATGCAATGGTGATAGCCCCAGCCACAGCAAGCACTATCGGCAAAATGGCCAATGGAGTGGCCGACAACATGCTTGTGACCACATATCTTTCGGCTAAAGCGCCGGTGTTTGTCGCCCCCGCCATGGATCTTGACATGATGGCCCATCCGTCTACTGTGCGCAACATCGCGTTGCTGCGCTCCTATGGCAACCATATCATAGAACCTGCTTGCGGTGAACTGGCATCACATCTTGTCGGGAAAGGGCGTATGGAAGAGCCAGAGCGCATCGTGGCCCGACTTGAGGAATTTTTCTCATCGTCACAAAGTCTTGCGGGACTCAACATGGTGATCACCGCCGGCCCGACCTATGAAAAACTGGATCCGGTAAGGTTCATCGGAAACTATTCATCCGGCAAGATGGGCTATGCTCTTGCAGAAGAGGCGGCTCGCCGCGGTGCCAATGTCACCATTGTGAGCGGTCCGGTGTCTGTATCGGCCAAAAATCCGGCAATAAACGTTGTGAAAGTTGAATCTGCTGTCGAAATGCTTGATGCCACAGAGCGTGCATATGGCGCCGCCGATGTGATTATATTCGCTGCGGCTGTGGCTGATTATCGGCCAGCTGAAATGGCAGGACAGAAAATCAAGCGTGACGGGCATGAGCCACCTACCCTGCAGCTGGTCAAGAATCCTGATATCGCTGCCACTCTCGGTGCAAAAAAACGTGCCGGGCAGTTCGCCGTCGGATTTGCGTTGGAAACAGACAATGAAATGGATAACGCTGCCGATAAATTGCAGCGGAAGAATCTTGACATGATTGTGCTCAACTCACTCCGCGACTCAGGAGCCGGATTCGGCACAGACACTAACAAAATCACAATAATTGACCGCAATGGCAGCAGGACAGTGTTTGATCTTAAACACAAATCTGAAGTCGCGGCCGATATATTGGATCATATCTCCTCCTTATATCATAAATGATTTAAGCCGTTTTTTGATGAAAACAAGATCGTTCATAGCCACGGCAGCCATACTGACCGCAAGTTTCTGTGCATCTGCCCAGGAGCTGAATTGCCGGGTGGAATTCAACACTCAGCAATTGCAGAATGTCGGGACATCCGTTTTCCAGACTTTGCAGGAGGCTGTCAGTGAATACATGAACAACACTAAATTTTCGGAAGCACAGATCGCTTCAAGTGAAAAAATCGAGTGTCAGCTTGTTTTCACAATAACAGATTATACCGACGGGGTTGCCAAAGGCTCCATTCAGGTGCAAGCGATCCGGCCTGTCTATAACACAGCCTACACCACCACCC
Source organism: uncultured Porphyromonadaceae bacterium (assembly GCA_947177035.1). GTDB lineage: Bacteria > Bacteroidota > Bacteroidia > Bacteroidales > Muribaculaceae > UBA3263. The sequence continues at coordinate 17,357 of CAMWSS010000007.1, forward strand.
TTCTTAATTTCAAAGACAATAAGATAGATTTCTCATACTCCGAGGGTGAACCGCTGCAATTCTCAGAAAACACGATGGAGAGCCAGATCACCGCGCTGCTGAACTTCTATGCTTATCTGATTCTTGCCATGGATTTCGATTCGTTCAGTCCTCGTGGCGGTGAAGTTTTCTGGCAACGACTCGCCACCATTGTGCAGCAAGCGCAGTCGTCGGGTGAAATCGGCTGGAAAGCGTTTGAGGACAACAAAAACCGTTCGGCTGTGCTCAGCGCTTATACCGATCCGGCAACCCGTGAACTTCGAGATCTGACATATCAGTATCATCGCACAGGTCTTGACGAAATGGCCCAGAGTCCGGACAAAGGGCGTGCCAACATCACCTCAGCACTGGAAATCCTGAAAAAAGTCTATGATGTGTCGTCGATGTCGGTCGGCCTGTCAATGACGAAAGACGCTAAGCTCGACGAGCTGGTCAACGTTTATTCCAAGGCTCCACAGACTGAGCGCGAAAAAGTCTACGAAATACTTTATCCGCTGTTTCCGACGGAAACCACCCGTCTCGACAAAATCAAAAAAGGACAGACAAAATAACACGTCATGCTAAAACGTCTTCACATATCCAACTATGCCCTGATCGACGACATCGATATTGATTTCGCCGATGGCCTTAACATCATCACAGGCGAGACAGGTGCTGGAAAATCGATCATGCTCGGCGCGTTGAATCTGCTGCTTGGCGCGAAAGCCGATCTTCGAGCAGTGAAACACTCTGAAGCGAAATCGGTGGTGGAGGCCGTGTTCTGTGTGGCCGGATTGAAATCATTGCGGGAATATTGCATTGAAGCCGACGTGGAGTGGGATGATTCGGAGTGTATCCTCAGACGAGAAATTCTCACTTCTGGCCGTTCAAGAGCTTTTGTGAATGACTCTCCGGTGACATTGGCCGTACTGGAGGCCGTTGGCCGCAGATTGGTCGACATCCATTCTCAAAATCAGAACCGGCAGCTGGCATCGCCTGAATTTCAACGCCGAATCATTGACGCCATGGCCGGCAACGGCGCTTTGCTTGAAAAATATGCAGGCCTATATAGCGCATATCGCGCTGCCGAACAGCGTCTTGCCGAGACTCGACGACAGATAGAACAGAGTCGTAACGACGAAGAGTTCACGCGCTTCCGTTTTGGTCAGCTGACCGATGCCGCATTGGTTGACGGAGAGCAAGAGGAGCTGGAACGCGAACGCGATCTGCTGGCTAACATGACCGAAATAAAGGAAGCACTGACGGATGCTTTGACATTGTTGCAGGAACGTGAAGGCAATATACTCTCAGCGTTGTCTGACGTTGTCGACTCATGCGAAAGTTTGTCCGACGTGCTTGACGATGCTGCATCTTTGGCCCACCGTCTCGAATCGGCCAGAGTGGAAATTCAGGATGTTGCCGAGACTTTGGCTGATTATGATGCTAATCTTCAGGCCGATCCAGCGGAACTTGACAGTATCGAATCCCGACTTGATCAATTGTATGCCCTCCAAAACCGTTTCAAAGTCGACAGTGTGGCAAAGTTGATAGAGTTGCGGGCGGAACTGGAACAAAAACTGTCAATGCTCGAAGACTCGTCGGTGACACTTGCTGATCTGGAAACGGAAGTCAAGACGACACGCGACGCGGCTGAAAAGGCAGCAGCTGAAATCACCGCGTCACGAAAGCATGCAGCGGCGGAATTTTCTGTGGCTCTGCATGCGGCGGCCTCACCGCTTGGCATGGCCAATCTGTCGGTCGTGACGGACGTCATGCCGGAAAATCTGTCGTCAACAGGTGCTGACAAAGTTGAATTCCGCTTTGCGTTCAATAAAAATCAGACGCCTGTGACGGTTGATGGCACAGCGTCCGGTGGCGAAGTGAGCCGCCTTATGCTATCGATAAAATCAATCATGGCCGGCCGCTTGTTGCTGCCGACAATCATCTTCGACGAAGTCGACACAGGAGTCAGCGGAGACGTTGCCAACCGCATGGCGATGATGATGCGCGATATTGCCAACGACCGGCAGGTAGTGACCATAACCCACTTGCCACAGGTTGCCGCTAAAGGCATGGCACATTTCAAAGTATATAAAGAAGACGACGAAACAGCCACCCATACGCGCATCAAGCGACTGTCTGCTTCCGAACGCCGGTCAGAACTTGCCCTGATGCTCAGTGGCAATCCCACAGACGCGACAGCACTGGCTGCAGCAGATTCTTTACTGAACAAATAACCGAAATTTATGCAAAAATCTGAATATATCTTTGGTATCCGCGCCGTAATGGAAGCCATACAGGCTGGGCGCGACATAGACAAAGTTCTGATTAAAAAAGAACTTCGTGGCGATCTTATCGCGGAATTGATCGACATGCTGAAACTGCACCGTATTCCGGTAAAGCGAGTCCCGTTGCAGACAATAGACCGCATTACTCGCAAAAACCACCAGGGTGTGGTTGCGGTGCTGTGTGCCGTGACATATCATCGCCTGGATCATCTGGTTCCCCAGCTCTATGAGGAAGGCCGACTGCCTTTCGTAATCGTGCTCGACGGAATCACCGACGTGCGCAATTTCGGAGCAATCGCGCGTACAGCCGAATGTGTTGGTGCAGACGCGATCGTTATCCCGGAACATGGCTCGGTCAGCGTCGGCGCTGATGCTGTCAAGACATCGGCCGGCGCCCTGCATCACATTCCTGTGTGTCGGAGCCGGTCAGCGTCTCTTGCTGTCAGATTCCTCAAGGAAAACGGATATAAAATCGTGGCAGTGACTGAAAAGGCTGATACAAATTATACCGCTGTAGACTATACCGGACCAATCGCTCTCGTCATGGGTGCCGAAGACATTGGCATTTCGGCCGACATTATCTCTATGGCCGATGCCAAAGCTGCAATTCCCATGTTTGGAGAGATTGGCTCGCTAAATGTGTCGGTTGCTGCCGGTGTGATGATGTATGAAGTCGTTCGTCAACGTCTGCTTGCAGATCTGGACGTGATCTGAGCATATGGCATCACAGCAAACTGATTCTGCGCCGCTGACACTTGGCACCATGTCGGTCGGCAGGTTGTTGATGCAATATTCTATACCAGCCATAATTGCCAGTGTCGTAACCTCCTTATATAATATCATTGACTCCATTTTCATCGGACAAGGAGTCAATGCTTTGGCCATATCCGGACTTGCCATCACCTTTCCGCTGATGAATCTGGTAATGGCTTTCGTGATGTTGATCGCAGCAGGCGGCGCGGCCATATCTTCGATCTTCCTCGGTCAGAAAGATTTGTCGCGGGCCACAGATGTGGTTAACAATGTCTTTGCGCTCAGTCTTATCACGTCGGTCATTGTCGGCGCAACAGGTCTATTGTTCATTGACGATATTCTTGTTCTGTTTGGCGCCACGTCTGAAACGATATCTTATGCGCGTGAGTTCATGACTATAATTCTGTCGACCACTCCGATCGCATTCGTTTTTATCGGGCTTAACAACATAATGCGAGCTACCGGATATCCGAAAAAAGCTATGGTTTCCGCTCTCCTTTCTGTTGCTGTCAACCTGATTTTATGCCCGATATTCATATTTAAATTCCACTGGGGGATAGCTGGAGCCGCCATTGCTACTGTGTGTGGTCAGCTGGCAGCACTCGTGTGGGTTCTGTCTCATTTTATCTCCAATAAAAGCTATGTGCGGCTGCGCTGGCACAACCGTTGGCTCTCATGGCCGATAATCCGAAGGATCTATGCTATCGGGCTCGCACCTTTTCTGATGAATGTGTGTGCCTGCATAGTCGTTGTATTCATCAATAGATCATTGCTTTCATACGGTGGAGCTGACGGAAACCTTTGTGTCGGAGCATATGGCATTGTCAACCGCGTCACAATGCTCTTTATTATGATTGTCTTTGGCATCACACAGGGCATGCAGCCGATTCTCGGGTTCAACTATGGAGCCGGTCAATGGAATCGAGTGCGCCGGACACTCAATATCGGCATATTCGCGGGTGCCATCGTCACCACCATAGGATTTGCAGTGGCCCAGCTGTTTCCCGACGAAGTCAGCCGAATGTTCACGGTTGATTCCACTTTGATCGCACTGGCCCGCCGCGCATTCCGTGTATACTTCATCTTTTTCCCGTTTGTTGGGTGCCAGATCATTATTCAGAACTTTTTTCAGTCTATCGGCAAACCGGCTTATTCGATATTCCTGAGCCTGACGCGCCAGCTACTGTTCCTGATCCCGCTTTTGGTCATCTTCCCGCATATCTGGGGAGTTGACGGAGTGTGGAGCGCGATGGCCGGAAGCGATCTGCTCGCATTTTTCACAGCAATCATCACTCTTGTCCTGGTGATGCGCAGGCTTAATCGCCAATTTTCCAAAATATGAAACAGCTACAGTTACGTCTGACTCCGGAGGTGGCCTACAATGACCTGAGGCTTCGGGCAAACATATCGGCTCTACTTGACATCGACATAAATAAAATCACCGGAGTACTGATCACCAGGCGAAGCATCGATGCGCGTCAGCGCCGCGTAATGGTCAATCTGTCGGTGACAGTAAGCATTGACGAGCCCCCGCTACAGCCCGAATCGCTCGCCCTCCCTTTAAAATATGCCCGCGTGCCCGACAACGCACCGCAGGTTGTGGTTGTCGGCGCAGGTCCGGCCGGCCTTTTTGCAGCATTGCGGCTGATTGAGGCAGGTATCAGACCTATAGTGCTCGAACGCGGCAAGGACGTTGACGCCAGGCGTCCTGACATGGCGCGAATCTGTCGTGAAGGTGTTGTAGATCCAGACAGCAACTATTGTTTCGGCGAAGGAGGTGCCGGAGCTTTTTCGGACGGAAAGCTTTATACCCGAAGCAAAAAACGTGGTTCTGTTGAGAAAATCCTGTCGGTGTTCTATCGTCATGGAGCGTCGTCAGACATACTTGTCGACGCCCACCCTCACATAGGCACAGACCGACTGCCGGGTGTGATCAAGGCCATGCGCTCCACGATTATCGACTGTGGAGGTGAAGTCCGGTTCAATTCTCGGGTCACAGATCTGATCTTGACCGAAGGAAATGTGACCGGGGTGACTCTCGCCGACGGATCAACTGTGTCTGGTCCGGTCATATTGGCAACCGGTCATTCTGCCCGCGATGTCTATTATCTGCTACAACGCCATGGCATCGCCATCGAAGCAAAAGGAATTGCGGTCGGAGTGCGGCTCGAACATCCTCAGGAATTGATCGACCGGATTCAGTATCATTCGCCGGGAGGCCGCGGCAAATACCTTCCAGCGGCTGAATACTCCATGCTGACCAGAGTGGACGGTCGCGCTGTCTATAGTTTCTGCATGTGTCCAGGCGGATTCGTAATTCCGGCATCAAGCGAGCCAGGACAACTGGTGGTCAATGGTATGTCTCCGTCAAACCGTGGCACCAGATGGGCCAATTCCGGTATGGTAGTGGAAATTCTGCCTGAAGATATCGATGGCGATGATCCGCTGAAAATGATGACGTTCCAGATCGGAATCGAACAGCGTTTCTTTGCCGCATCGCCCGACGGGTCACAGAAAGCGCCGGCACAACGTCTCACGGATTTCATTGCCGGGAAGCAATCGTCTTCACTGGCCGACAGTTCATATGCTCCGGGGCTATATCCGGCACGAGTCGACCGATTGCTCCCGAAGAGCGTCGCATCCCGACTGCAAAAAGGATTTGCCGAATTCGGACGCAAGCAACGCGGATTTGTCACCGAACTCGCCACTGTTATCGGCGACGAGACCCGCACCTCTTCGCCGGTACGTATTCCCCGTATGCCTGACTCAATGTGCCACATCGGAGTGGCGGGCCTTTATCCGGCCGGAGAAGGCGCCGGGTATGCCGGCGGAATTGTCAGTGCCGCAATCGATGGCGAACGCGTGGCCGAAGCTGTTATCCAGCAAATACAATCCACAATATCCGGCATATAATCAGCCCGGATATCGTATATATAATAGACCAGACGGTCCATCGGCGCAAAACATTGCCGTCCTTACGCCGTAACCATGCATATACCGACCCACACAGCAGGCCAAAGGCCACGGAGGCGATTATCCAGATCCATTTGCTTCCCATATCGAAAATAACAGTTTCGGCGGAATGCGTCTTCTGCAATTAGAGCAGAGAATCATTCCGCCGAAAAATCTTATACTCTATAGTCTGAAAATCAGTTCCAGGCGTCAACAATGCCCATGAAATCAGCTGCTGCGAGCGATGCGCCGCCGATCAGACCGCCGTCTACGTCAGGTTTTGCGAAGAGAGCCTTAGCGTTGCTGGCTTTGCAACTGCCGCCATAGAGAATCGAGCAGTTTTCAGCAACTTCCTTGCCATACTTTTCAGCGATGACACCACGGATGAAAGCGTGCATCTCCTGAGCCTGGTCGTCGGTTGCGGTCTTGCCGGTGCCGATAGCCCATACGGGTTCGTAAGCCAGAATCAGCTTGCCGAAATCTTCTGCGCTCAGATCAAACAGAGCTTCTTCGATCTGCGCTTTTACAACGTTGAAGAAACTGCCGTCTTCACGCTGTTCGAGCACTTCGCCGATGCAGAAAATGGGAGTGAGATTGTTTTCCAGAGCCAGGTTGACTTTGGTCTTGAGGATTTCGGAAGTTTCTCCGTAATACTGACGGCGTTCGCTGTGACCGAGAATCACATATCCGGCACCTGTCGAAGCAACCATCGGAGCGGATACTTCGCCGGTGTAGGCGCCTTTGACATGGTCTGCGCAGTTTTCAGCGCCAAGACCGAGTTTGTTGCCGTCGATAACAGCAGCAACTGATGCGAGATGGGTGAAAGGAACGCAGATAACCACGTCGCAATTCGGAGTCCGTGCTGCGAGAGCTTCATTCACATCTTTGGCCAGACCGACACCCTCGGCAAGAGTGGTGTTCATTTTCCAGTTGCCGGCTACAATTTTCTTTCTCATAATTGGTTATGTGATATTATTTTTAATAATGTTCTTTCAATAGTGCAAATTTACGATTTTTTCTGCAAAAAACGAGCTGTCGCCACATGTTATTTTTCACGTAACGACAGATTATGAGTCAGCGATGCAAACCATTCATGATCGGCACTGCTCATATTCACCATATCAAGTGCAGAGAGCGCGGCGGCGGCATATGAGTCTATCAGTTCATGAATTCTGGCCGGCAGGCGCAATTCTTCATACACAGCCTTGACAGCGTCAATTTTCTCCTGCGTGCGTCCGGCATTTATCCATTTGTCGATACGGTCTGGGGCTTCCTGCATGGCGGTGATAAGCAACCACGTTTTTTTATCATTCAGAATATCTCCGCCGGTGTTCTTGCCGAATGTGGCTGGATCGCCGAATGTGTCGAGATAGTCGTCCTGCAGCTGAAAGGCAAGTCCGAGATTCACAGCAAATTCATTCAACTGCCTGACAGTCGCCTCAGACGCGTCGGCCATCAGCGCCCCCATCTGGCAGGCACATCCCAACAGCACTGAAGTTTTCAGCCTGATCATCTCCATATATTCATTCACGGTGACGTCAGAGCGGCTTTCAAAATCCATATCCATCTGCTGGCCTTCATAAATCTGTATCGCTGTGTTGTTAAATATGTCGAGCACAGACGGCAGTTTGTCAGATGGACATTTGGCCACAATCTGAGTCGCGAGCGTCAGCATCGTGTCTCCGCTGAGTATCGCAGTAGTGTCATTCCATTTGCAATGCACTGTCGGACGCCCGCGACGCGAATCAGCCCGATCCATAACATCGTCGTGGAGCAACGTGAAATTATGAAACAACTCCACCCCCAAAGCCTGGTTCAATGCTTCTTCCGGATACACGCCTAACGCCTGACAGGTGGCCAGACATAGAAGGGGACGCAGACGTTTTCCGCCTCCATTCATTGTGTAACGTATCGGTTCGTATAGTCCAGGCAGACGGTCTGGAAGTGGCAACCGGGAAATACCCCGGTCAATCATCTCCATCAATTCTGAAGTGTCAATCATCGGATATTGTAGTTTAGCGCTGCAAAATTAATGAAAAAACACGACATGAGCCTCATCTGAATCAGTTAATTATATTTCATTGTCTCAAATTTGATGTGGTTGTGTGAAATTTTCAAAAAATAATTGTATATTTGTGCCAAATATTTTCTTTTATTAACAACTCATAATTTTAAACGATGAAGAAAGTCCTTAGCCTGATGCTTTGTATCGCTGTTGCAGCGGGCCTGAGCAACTTCGCGCAAGCAAGTGTGGTGACTCGAGATCTCGGTTATGTAAGCACCGATGAGTACGTCTATGACTGCACTGGTTTCAATAATGGTTCTAAATCCGCAGTCGGCGTTTCATGTGCCATCCGCCTTGACGCTGAAACAATGAATGGAGTAAGCGGCGCATCTTTCACCGCCGTGAAGGTGGCATGGGATAGCCGGAATATGGCAAAAGGAGCTAAGGTGTGGCTTCGCAAATCATATGATGGCGAAGACCTTGCCTCTGGCACTGCAGATCTGAGATTCGGCTGGAACACTGTCAAATTCGACACTCCCTATCCTATTGACGAGAACTGTGGCGAACTGATGTTTGGCGTCGACGTTGTGGCTCAGCCTAATGAATACTTTTTTGCGACTTCGGTCTATGGCGGACGCAACATCCCCAATGTCTGCTTTCTGGTCAATCATGAAGAATATAAACAATATGGCAAGGATGCCATACTCGACGTAAGCTGGCTGCAGGAAGAATATCCCGGCTCTTGCTTCATGATTCTGGCAGCCGGCACTGTGGAATTTACTCCCGACGCATTCCCCGACCGAGTAGCCATCAGCAAGCTGGAATACAACCCGATGGTCACGGACGCGCGTCCGGCATCGGCAATCATGTCGGTCACGAACTCCGGCTCAAACGACGTGTCGACTCTGACTTTCTCATATCAGCTTGAAGATCGTACAAGAGAGTATGATCTGCCTCTGTCGGCTCCTATTCAGTCTGGTCGTTCCGCCAAGCTCACAGTTCCGATGATCGCGCTTGGCAGCGGCGAACACACCGTCTCGATTTCCAAGGTCAACGATCTGCCTAACAAGATCTCGACCTCCAAAACAGCCGACCTGCTCTGCATTCCAGAAGCAGTAGCGACAGCCAATCAACGCCGCTGTCTGCTGGAATGGTTTGCAAGTGAAACTTCATATCAGACTCCTAAAATTTTTGAATCGTGCCTCTGGCCTATATATGAGCCGCTTCAAGACAGAATGTCGCTTGTCATACACCACATCAGCGACCAGTTCATGATCGGCGACAACGAAGATCTCCAACTGGCCCTGGCTCTGTCGGACAACACATCTGTTCAATGCCCGTCAATGGCCCTTGACCGTTCGCGCCAGATGTCAAATCCGGTGATTGAGGCTGGAAATGTGACATACAGCACTCCGACACCCGAAGGTGGAGTCATGAACTCTGTATTTACTGAAGCATCTTCCATTCCCACTTTCGCCGACCTGATCGCGGAATCAGTATATGACCCGCAGTCCGGATTCGCCACCATCGCTATCAACGGTTCAATCGCCGACAATGTGCTCCCTGACGATGAAAATCTCAGACTCACAGTCTATGTGACCGAAGATTACGTATATTCCAACTCTCAGGAATATCCGTCAGAAAGCGGAAACCCCGATGATCCGAACCCCGGCGAATTCTACCACATGGCCGTAATCCGCCAGCAGCCCACCCCGATGGACGGTGAGGAGTTGACTGAACACAGCGGAGATTTCACTCGCACATATAAAATCGAGATCGACCCCACCTGGAAACCGGCCGACATGAAAGTCATTGCCGTAATCAACCGCACTCTGTCCGCCACACTGGCCAACCGCAATGTGATCAACGTAGCCGAAACGGAAATGGACCCCGATGGTGCTTCAATTTCAGCTGTGTCAGCCGACGGCCAGACCATTGTCACCGTCAAAAACGGATCGGCCACAGTCAATGGCTCGACCGAAGGCGTTGAAGTATACACCGCGGCCGGCATACGTGTGAACAATTCACAGCTTCGCCCCGGTGTCTATGTGGTACGCATGGAAAATACTGTAGCTAAAATCATTGTCAGATAATGAATAAGAATCTGTTGATATCTGCCGCGATGCTCCTTGCCGGGGGCATCGCGGCAACATCGGCCGACGCTGCTTCGCCAATGCATTTTGGGTTCGCTCCGGCCGATGCGTCTCTGGACGACTCCTCTTCGCAAGGCTCTGGGCGCAACAACTATATCGAGGCCGTCATCAGGCTCTCGCCTTCGGAGTATCCAGAGCTCCAGGCCCTCAAAGGCTCGAAAGTCACAGGCATACGCTGCCGGCTTCGCACTGAATATCGCAACCCGACCGGAAAGAAATTCTCAGCTATCAGCGCCTATCAGGGTTCGCTTGACGCCGAACCGGTGCGTCAGACCGTGCATTTTGCCGAAGGATGGAATGAATTTTCGTTTGACGAGCCTTTTGTTCTCGGTGACGAAGATCTCTATGTCGGCTATCAGGTTTTTGAACTGCAGGGTTCTCCACATCCGATCCTGTCCTATAAGCCTGCGTATGTCCCCGGCAGCTACTACATAAATCTGAACCGTCAGGGCTGGCAGACATTTGATGACAAAGGCGCCCTTCAGATCGAGGCCATAATCGAGCCGGAAAGTTCCCCGGCGCCCGCCGCACTGGCAACCGTCTGCGAACATCCTCTGATCGTTGCCCCCGAAACAGCCTTTGACGGTAAGATATACATTCGAAACCTTTCGGCCGAGCCGATCAACTCAGCCACAGTCACAGTCACGGACTCTCACGGCAACCAGACTGACAGAATCGACATCACGCTCGACGAGCCAATTTCTGCTTATGACGGAAAAGTGCTGTCAGGCTACTCCATCATCACTGGAGCCGACGTTGCAGTCGACGTGCCGCACACTCTGACAGTCACAGCCATCAACGGCAACGAGACATCGCTCACCCACCCTGTCACCCAGACATTCTATGTGTCACACGATGCATTCAACCGCGTGCCGCTTGTTGAGGAATTCACCTCTATGACGTGCGTCAACTGCCCGTTCATGTTCTATTATCTTGAAGAGGCTCTCCATAACTTCGGACAACAATACGTTTACGTCAGCCACCACTCCGGCTTCAACTATGATGTGTTTACTTCGAAGGTAGACCGCGACATGGAATATATGTTTGCCGGCAACAAGCGCAATCCGACCATGATGGTCGACCGCACTATCTGGCCTGGCTTCGGTGGCGAACTGATGGTAGGCGCAACCTCGGAGAATAACGGCAACAAATACCTGTCAATCCTCAACTTGGCATTGCACACTCCGGCGCTTGCATCGGTCAACGTATCGGCTAACGACGAAACAATTACGGTGAGCGGTCGCGTCGGCCTCGGCGACAAAACAACCGACGGCAATGTGGTCATATCCACATATCTGATCGAAGACGGGCTGAGCACAGACATCTATCCTCAGGAAGGAATCACCTCGAACATGGCAGATGATGCGCCGGCTGATCTTCGCGAAAAATTCCGTCACAACGGCATCATTCGGGTCAATCTGAGCACCGCCTCCATGGGCGACACACTTGACATCGATGCCGACGGATACTATTCCGTCTCCTATCCCGCTCCTGAATTCAACAAATTATGGAAACGCGAAAATTGTCATTACGTATCGATCCTTCATCGCAATTCTGAGTCGGATCTCCGTGACAACATCGTGCTGAACGCCGGCGATTCTCGCCCGTTTGACCCCAACTCCATACCGGGTGTCACAGTGGCCGCCAAAGGCAAACTTAAAGTATTCGTCGACAATGACGGACGCATCAACGTGGTGTCACCTGCCGTTTCCGTTAAAGTCTGCGATATAAACGGACGCACTGTCGATCCGTCAAGCCCCCAGCCCAACGGCATATACGTTGTTGCGGCCGTGTTGCCCGACGGGACTTCAGCCACAGCCAAAGTCGCCGTTCGTTAATGTCGAAAACATCACTGCTGATAGCATTTCGCTATCTATTCTCACGCAAAAGCCACTCCGTCGTCAACGTCATCTCTGCGGTGACAGTCGCCGGAGTGGCTGTTGCCGTTGCGGCCATGGTGGTAGTAATGTCCGTTTTCAATGGATTCAACTCATTGATCGCGTCACGCCTGAGCGGGCTTGATCCTATGCTCAAAGTCGAATCGGCCGCATCTCCCGGCAAGGCGTTTGCCAACGCGGATTCCCTCGCCGCTCTCATTGAGTCGTTACCGGAAATCGCCACGGCCACTCCCACTGTAGAGCAGCGCGCCCTGGCTATGATCGGCCAATATCAGACCCCCGTAAGAGTCAAGGGAGTCTGCGTTGACTCCTACCGCAAAGTGGCAAATCTCGATTCCGTCATCATCGACGGATACCCGTGGGACGACTTCCACCCGTGCGCTCCGCCTTCGGTGCTTAGCGTCGGTGTCGCCAACGCGTTGCGCGCACCAATAGGCACATCCCATCTTCTTCATCTCTATGCCCCCCGCCGGATAGGTCGGATAAATCCCGCCAACCCGGCAGCCGCGTTCCGCGCCGATTCAGCCTCGCTGAGCGCAGTATTTGCAGTCAACCAGCCGGAATTTGACGCCGATATGGTATATGTGCCGATCAGCCTGGCAAGAAAACTTTTTCAATTCACAACAGAAGCGACTGCAATCGAAATCGGGACAAAGCCAGGCGCAGATATCGGCTATGCAGCCAAAGCCATAGCCGGACTGCTCGGCCCTGAATACGCCGTCATGGACCGCATGGAGCAACACAAATCATCCTTCAGGATCGTCAACGTGGAAAAATGGATGAGTTTCTTTCTGTTGGCATTTATTCTGCTGATAGCCTCTTTCAACGTAATATCCACAATGACACTGCTGATTATTGAAAAAGAACCGAATGCCTACACTCTCAAAGCGATTGGCGCTTCATCCAGGTTCATTCGTTCCATCTATTCACTTCAGAGCGTCTTCATCACAATGGCCGGAGCTCTGGCCGGAGCTCTGGCCGGCTCATTGCTGAGTCTCGGGCAGCAGACCTTCGGATGGATCAAACTCGCCGCTGATCCGGCATCACTCAGCCTCAGTGCCTATCCGGTGGAATTTCATGCCGTCGATCTCATTCCGATACTTCTGACTGCGGCAATAATCGGCAGTGCAACGGCGTTTGTGACAACCCGCCTGACAGCGCGACACTGAATCCGGTGTTGGCGGAATCTCAATTTGATTTCCGGCGCTGATAAACGAAGCGGGCAAGCCCATAGAGATAACGGCGGAACCCCGGGCGATAATGAAGCACCCGTTCGAACCATCCCATATACGGATCAAAAAATCTGACTGCGGCCCCAACAAGCACCATTGCAATAATTGTCCCTACTCCGACAACATTCCACAGCCATTGGCCGAAAAAGAAAAACGACAGGCCGATCGCGATCAACACCAGAGTCACATCGACCATAATCTTAACTCTGGCGAATCTGATACCGGACACCCGGCTGATGGCCACAGGCAATCCTTCACCGGGCATCGTCACAGAACCGCAACGGATCTCGAGAGAGATGCCGATGGCAAGCACCAGACAGCCGGCCATCTGCGTGACACACTGCCAGAGAAGCGACTCGCATACCACGGATGACGTCAGCCACATATTCACATCAAGCATGTAGCCGAACACAAATCCGATCACAAGCTGAAAAAGCTGTAATAGCTCAAAACGCCGACGGAGCACCAGAATTTGCAGCCCCACCAGCAAAAAGTTCATGAGATAAGTATATTCACCGATGCTGAGCGCCGGAACCGAATAGCTTTTGCCGGCAAGAGTCATCACATACGGAATGGTTGATATCACACTGCAGCCAAGATTGGAGCGCAGACAGAGCGCAACTCCGAATGTCATGACAAATAGAGAGAACAACAGCAATACATGTTGCCATAAAAACGAGAGAAATCTCTCTGTATTAGAACCTGCAATACTTGTTAATTTCATTTTTACGACTTATTTCAGAGACAAATTTACGAAATATCGCCAACACGGCAAAATAAGCGTTGTGTCGACAGCTGAGAAAAGGCTTTGGATATTGCGCTTTTTTTATTAATTTTGCATCATAAAACCAAGTATTATGCTTCTATCAATGACAGGATTCGGGAAAGCCACAGTGCAAATTCCCGCAAAAAAAATAACAGTTGAGATCAAATCACTCAACAGCAAGCAATTCGATATTCAGTCACGAATTCCCGGAAGCTACCGGGAGCTGGAACTGGATTTGAGAAATATGGCCGCGGCGCGCCTGGAGCGCGGCAAAGTCGACATGGTCATCTGCGTTGAAGCCCTCCACGGAAATGTGCCCGTACAGTTCAACATTCCGGCTCTCAAGGCTTACAAGGAGCAGATTCAGCAGATGAGCAGAGAACTTGACATTCCGCTGCCTGATGACTGGTATGCCACACTGTTGCGTCTGCCCGACGTTTACAGCACTGAAGCTTCGGCCGAGATGTCGGAAGAGGAGATCGCGGCAGTGCGTCAGGTAGTGTCGGAAGCGATTGAGGGCGTGATGGAGTTCCGCCGAAAGGAAGGACGCAGACTCGAAGAATTCTTTGCGTCCAGAATCAAAGCCATCACCGAGATGCTCACCGAAGTCCCCAAATTTGAAATGGAACGTGTTGCAAAAATCAAATCCAGGATGGAGGATGCTCTCGGCAACATCGCCCAGGTTGACTATGATCGCGGACGTCTGGAACAGGAGATGATATATTACATCGAAAAACTCGACGTCAACGAAGAGAAACAACGTCTGGCCCAGCATCTGCAATATTTCACTGAGACTCTTTCCAATCCTGCGCCCGGCCAAGGCAAAAAACTCGGATTTATCGCACAGGAAATCGGCCGGGAAATCAACACTCTGGGATCAAAGAGCAACCATGCCGAACTGCAGAAACTCGTCGTGAAGATGAAAGACGAGCTTGAGCAGATAAAGGAACAGGTGCTTAACGTGATGTAAGCAAACACAATAAAATATGAGCTATGGCAGGTAAAGTGATTATAATATCGGCTCCCAGCGGTTGCGGAAAATCCACCATAATATCCGCGCTGATGAGTTCCGGCGAAATTAACATGCAGTTTTCGGTATCTGCTACAAACCGCGCCCCGCGAGGGCAGGAAATCAACGGCAAGGACTACCATTTTCTGTCTGACGAAGAATTCCGTGCCGCGATAGCCACAGACGCTTTTCTGGAATATGAAGAAGTGTATCCCGGCCGGTTCTATGGAACCCTGAAAAGCGAAATCGACCGGATTGCCTCGGCTGGCAGCAACGTCGTGCTCGACATTGACGTGAACGGCGGATTGCGTGTCAAACATGAACTTGCCGAAAAAGCTCTGAGCATATTCATCAAGCCGCCAAGCATCGGCGCTTTGCGGTCAAGGCTCGAAAAACGCGGCACCGACTCGATGGAGAGCATCGATGCCCGAGTTGACCGCGCGCAATATGAAATAGAACAGGCGCCGCGATATGACGTCACTGTGGTCAATGACGATCTCGACACTGCGGTTGCTGAAGTCAGGCGCGTGATTGTCGATTTTCTGGACAACGACTGATGTCTGAACGGATTCGGCATATCGGAATTTTCGGAGGCTCCTTCAACCCGGTCCACTGCGGCCATCTGATGGTGGCCTCCTATCTGGCATCATGGACAGATCTTGACGAGGTGTGGCTCACGCTGTCGCCACAGAATCCACTGAAATCCACCGCTGATTTCGCGGCAGAGAATGATCGGCTCGCCATGGTCACCATGGCGACCGAAGGATCGGAATCGCTAAAAGTCTGCGATGAGGAACTGCATATGCCACGGCCGTCATACACGATCGACACTCTGCGCCAGCTGCGCAGGTCTCATCCCGGATGTAGGTTCCGGCTGATAATCGGATCCGACAACTGGCTGATATTTCCGCAATGGAAATCTGCCGAAGAAATTATCTCGGAATTCGGAGTAATCATCTACCCGAGACCCGGTTACCCGATCGACGCTGACGGCCTGCCTGACGGAGCCACATTCGTTGATGCCCCGGAATGCTCCCTGTCGTCGACATTTTTAAGAAAATCCATTGCAACAGACCACAGCATCGAACAGATGGTGCCGCAAAACGTTGTGAAATATATCAAAGAACACAAGCTCTATAAACAATGAATCTCAGCAATAACGCTCTGTCAGTAATAGCGCTGGCAAACGAATACTGTCAGGCGGCAGAAATGGCGGCAGAAGTTTCGCCGGCCGAATTTACCGGCAAGATGGTCAGACTATTGCCGCGCATCTATATTGCCGTGAGCGATCTTCCTGAAGAAGCGGACTCTGACGCCGATTTCGGATTTGACGCCCGCCATCTCGACGAAGCCTATTATGAAGAAATACGCCAGTCGATCGCCGCGACTTTAGGTGAGCGTGACGCATATCTCGACACTTTCCAGCAGGATATGCAATATAGCGACACTCCGATAGCCGCCACTGTCAGCGAAGGTCTTGCCGATATATTTCAGGTGCTCTACAATTTTGTGGAAGATGTGCGCAACTCTGACACCGACCAGGCCCAATGCCATCTGGCCGATCTCAAAGTGCAATTTGCGGAATATTGGAGTGAAACGCTCTGCAATGTGATGCGTCCCCTCAATCAGATCATACATAACCCTGACGAAGATTTCGAATGAAAAACATAGCAATCAGAGCCTTGTCCGGCGGCATATACGTTGCCTTGATAGTGGCTGGAGTACTTTGTGGCCCGACAATATTTCTTATCCTGCTGTTGCTGCTCGGCACACTTGCCGTCAATGAAATTTTCGGCCTGACGCATCCGCTTGCCAACGAAAAAGCGTCAATGACAGATGTTTTGCTCCGCGTCATTGACTGCCTTGGCGCATATTCGCTCATCTTTGTCACAACAATGGATCTCAGCTATGCTGTCATCGGGATTTTCAGCTTTATCGTATATCTGATAATCAGATTATGTGTCCAGCTCTGGGTCAAAAACGAAAACGCATTGACATCATTGTCGTTTTCATTCATGAGTCAGCTCTATGTTGCGTTGCCCATAGCGTTGATGGGTGTTGTTTACCAAATTTTCTCGCCAGCCATGTTGCTTCTGCTCTTTGTGCTGGTGTGGGTCAACGACACATTCGCCTTCCTTACAGGCTGCACGCTCGGACGTCACCGGCTGTTTGAAAGAATATCGCCAAAAAAGTCGTGGGAAGGATTTGTCGGCGGCGCTGTTTTCACAATAATCGCGGCTATGCTGGCCGCAGCATTCCTGTCGCAGTATTTTCACGTGGAATTATGGAAAATGGGTATTCTTGGACTGACTGTCACGACTGCGGCCACATTAGGCGACCTGATTGAGTCTCTGATCAAACGCACTCTCGGAGTCAAGGACTCCGGCAAACTGATTCCCGGTCATGGCGGAATCCTGGACCGAATTGACTCGCTGCTGCTGGTCGTTCCAGCTTCATTACTCGTCCTCATCTTAATATAGAATTTCCGACTTATGTCAATATTCAGTTTCTTCTCCACAAAGAAAGCCCCGGCTAAACTTCCGTTTCACACTGATATACACTGCCACATTGTGCCAGGTGTCGACGATGGCTCGCCAGAGCTGGAAAAATCAGTGGAGCTGATTGCCAAAATGGCTGGCTGGGGCATCGAGCGTATTTTTCTCAGTCCGCACGTCACACAAGACACGTTTGAGAACACGCCCGAAACTCTGGCTGAACCCTTTGCCACGCTGCAACAAGGAGTGGCTGCCGCAGAAGTTCCCGTAAAACTCGCCATGCACGCCGAATATCGCATTGACGAATTTTTCCTACAACAGATCGAACTGGGAAACCTGCGCCCCATGCCCGGCAACTACCTGCTCGTTGAAAACTCTTTCGCCCAAGAGCCATGGGGCCTCGACAAGCTGTTGTTTGATCTGAAACTCAAAGGATATGTGCCGGTCATGGCGCATCCTGAACGCTATCTATATTATTCAGTCAACAATCGCGACCGCTATCGCCAGCTGCATGACACAGGGCTGCTCTTCCAGATCAACCTGTTGAGTCTGGCTGGCGCCTATGGAAAACAGGAAAAACAGACGGCTGAATGGCTCCTTGAGCATGGAATGGTGGAGTTCATCGGAACTGACATCCATCGTCGCGGTCATACCGAATACATCGACGCATATCTGCGTTCACGCGACTTTACCCGACACTCCAGACATTTCAACAATCTGCTCAATGACACGATTTAGCATAGCTTTGATCGCCGCTTCATTCATGGCGGCAGGCGAATCATTCGCAAGCGAACCGCTGGTCATGCGGGCAAAAGCGGAACTGGAAATCAATGGAGGCAACAGTTCTTTCGCACCATATTACATAGCTTCAAACCGGCATGGCACATTGTCGCAAGCCAGAGGTGCGGGAATCGGAGTTTCCATTGACAAACAGATGGATCTGAGCCGACGCTTCACATATGGCTTTGGAGTCGAAGGACGATTCGGAGCGACAAACCGCACCGATTACGACCAATTCCGCTCTGCCACACAGTCCTGGGGCATCAGCAGCCAGGCTCCAGCCAACGCATGGCTGCAACAGCTATATGCCGAAGTAAAATTCCGCGGTGTCTTTCTTGAGGCAGGTCTGAAAGAACAACGTGCCGCTCTTGTCAACGAAGAATTGAGCAGCGGTGACCTTGTTCACGGAATCAATGCACGTCCTATGCCTGGAGCGCGGGCCGGGTTCGTTGACTTTCAGAATATTCCGTTCACAAACGGATGGGTGCAGATACAAGGAGAACTTGGATATTGGAAATATCTCGACAATGACTGGCAGAAACATCATTTCAGTTTCTATAACTATCACGTCAATCTCGGATCCTGGCACAACTATAAACGCTGCTTTTTCCGCACAAAACCATCAGAAGCATTTTCATTGACCATCGGCATGCAGGCAGCCGCGCAATTCTCAGGCACGACAACAAACTACCATAACGGCCAGATTGCAGGCGAAGAGAAATTCTCTCTCTCGGTCAAAGATTTTATCGACATGATAGTGTTGCGCGAAGGCGACGATTACTGGAAAGGAAACCACGTCGGCTCATGGGACATTCAGGGACGTTATCGGCTGAAATCCGGCGACGAGATCAAGCTGTATGCCCAATGGCTATGGGAAGACGGCTCCGGAATCGGAAAGCTGAACGGATGGGATGGCCTATGGGGCATAGAATGGAAAACAGCGAAACCGGCTCCGGTGAGCGGAGTGGTGGTCGAAGTGCTCTCGTTCATGAACCAGAGCGGTCCGTTGCACTATGACCCGGCCGACATTCCTGGCACGACAATGACAGAATCGCAGGCCACTGGCGCAGACAATTACTATAACAACACATGGTATAACGGATATGCATATTATGGCATGAGTCTCGGATCGCCAATGTTTATATCCCCGATATATAACACCGACGGTTTCACCACTGCGTTTGTCGACAACCGATTCTGGGGCATACACGCCGGAATCAGCGGCACTATCATAGACGGACTTGACTATCGCGTGCTCGGAAGCTGGCGTAAATTCTATGGCACAATGATGCTGCCGAGGATTTCAACGGTGCATGATTTTTCTGCCATGGCCGAAGCATCATGGATGATTCCGGGTGTGCCTGGAATGAAACTCACCGTGCAGGCGGCTTTCGACGCCGGCAACTCTCCGCTCGGCAACCGCGGAGGAATGCTTGCCGGCATCAGCTATTCAGGACTGTTTAACTGCAACACCAAAAAATTCACACCATGCGGACTCTGAAATTTATTGCCGCCGGACTTGTGGCAGCATGCGCACTCTCGTCAGGATGCACGTGCAATAACGGCGATATCGGCAACTGGTTCGGCACGTGGCATCTGGAAAAAATACAGGCCGAAGGCAAAGACGTTTCTGATTATCAAGGAAATATTTTCTGGCAGTTTCAGTCTGACGTGATCAACATGACCGAACTGACTCCAGGCGGATATCATGAGCGCGCCAATCATTGGGGCACATGGAAGGAACAAAACAATACTCTGAGCCTGAATTTCAACCATCCGGTAAATCCGGGCACAACAACTCCTTCATCGTCATTTGAGCCGCCTTTGATTCTGCACCTGCCGCTTGAAGCCGACCTGGCCATTGACAAATTCTCTTCATCTCGGCTGATCGTGACATATAATGCCGCCGATGCCACCTATAAATATATTCTCAAAAAGCAATGACTGAAAACGATCTCGACAACAAGCCTCGCGTGCTCGTCACCGGCGCCAACGGATTCATCGGTTCACATCTGACAGAACTGCTGCTGGCCCAGGGCTACAATGTGCGTGCGCTTAATCAATATAATTCATTCAACGATTATGGCTGGCTGGAAGGAATTGAACACCCGCGGCTTGAAGTAGTGAGTGGCGACATCCGCGACTCTGGCTTCTGCATCGATCTGGCAAAAGACTGCGACACGATTTTCCACCTCGCCGCACTGATTGCCATTCCGTTCAGTTATGTAGCCCCAGAAAGCTATGTCGACACCAATATCAAAGGCACTCTCAACATCTGCAAGGCAGCACAGCATTGCGGAACACGCCGTCTGCTGGTGACATCCACCAGCGAAGTCTATGGCACCGCCTTGACTGTGCCGATCTCCGAATCTCACCCCAGACAACCGCAAAGCCCCTACTCTGCCACGAAGATCGGAGCCGATGCCATTGCCCAGAGTTTTCATCATGCCTTTGGGCTTCCGGTGGTGGTGGTCAGGCCGTTCAACACCTATGGCCCACGCCAGAGCGCCAGAGCGATCATACCAACAATCATCTCACAGATCGCGTCTGGCATGACTGAGATAAAAGTCGGCGATCTGCGCCCGACCCGTGATTTCAACTTCGTCACCGACACATGTCGCGGATTTCTTGCCCTGGCCCAGGCCGAAGGAGTGGAAGGCCGCGAAATCAACATTGCCACAGGCACTGAAGTCACCATGCGCCAGACCCTTGAACTTATCGCCGAATTGATGGGAGCCGAGGTCAGCTATGTGACAGACCCTGCCCGCCTGCGTCCTTCGGGCAGTGAGGTGATGCGCCTGTGTGGCGACAATTCTCTGATCACCTCGCTGACATCGTGGCGTCCGGAGGTGGATCTGCGTGAAGGTCTGCGCCGCACCATCGAATGGTTTACAGACCCGCGGAATCTATGCCGCTACAAACCTCAGATCTATAACAGATGACACCGCTGGCCCTGATCGGAGGCGGCGGACACGCTCTGTCGCTACTGGAAATGATGCCGGAAAACATGGCCGTGTGCGGATATGTCGACCATGCGCCGGTGGAAGGAATGTCGCTCACATGGCTCGGCACAGACGACAAATTCCTGTCTGAAAATGCCGACTGCCCCATCCACATTTCTTTAGTCTGGGGTTCTGAAGGTGATATGTCATTGCGTCGCAAGCTTATTGAACGCTATCGCCATCAGCCCACAGAAACTCTTGTGGCATCAACAGCAGTGATCACTCCACACAGCAGCATAGGAACCGGATGCGCGGTCATGCACCGTGCTGTCATCAACGGCGCATCTATCGGCGATTACAGCATCGTCAACACCGGAGCTATAATCGAGCATGGAGTGATACTCGGCGAAAACGTGTTTGTCGGTCCCGGTGCAGTCATATGCGGAAATGCCGTCATCGGCAATGATTGCATTATCGGTGCGGGCGCCATAATAAAAAATGGGGTATCGATAGTAGCCGGAACAGTGATCGGTCTTGGAGCGGCTGTCATATCCGACGTAACAGTTTCAGGCGTCTATTCCGGAATTCCGGCCAAAGAGCACAACAGAAAATGAGCGCAACAGAACCCCATCCCCACACCATCATAATAGCCGAAGCCGGAGTAAATCACAATGGCTCGATGGATCTGGCCGTGCAGCTCATACACGCAGCCGCTGAAGCCGGTGCGGACTATGTCAAATTCCAGACGTTCAAGTCTGAGCGCATCGTCGCCGCATCGGCTCCTAAAGCCGAATACCAGCAGGCCAATGCTCCATCAGAAGGAAACACGCAACTCGAAATGCTTCGCGCGCTGGAACTGACACCAGCCCAATTCGCAGAATTGAAAGCTGAGTGTGACAGGATGAACATTGGTTTCATCAGCACACCGTTTGATTTCCAATCAATCGAAGTGTTACTCCCGCTGGGCATGGACTTCTGGAAAATTCCATCAGGCGAGATTACTAATCTTCCATATCTAAGGCGCATAGCCGGAATCGGTCAGCCGATCGTCATGTCAACCGGCATGTGTGAGGAACATGAAGTGGAGCAAGCGGTGAATGTGCTGTGTGACAATGGTGTGACACGCGACATGATCACTCTCCTGCACTGCAACACGCAATACCCCACCCCCATGGCCGACGTCAACCTTCGGGCCATGCAGTGGCTGCGCACCCTCAACTGCGCCGCTGTAGGCTACAGCGACCACACCCAAGGCATTGAAATCCCGATTGCAGCAGTGGCCGCAGGCGCTCAAGTCATAGAGAAACATTTCACACTCGACCGCACACTGCCGGGACCTGACCACAAGGCATCGCTCAAACCGGGAGAACTCAGGGCAATGATACGCGCCATCCGCAACGTGGAGATGGCCATGGGAGATGCCCGCAAATCTGTGTCGGATTCCGAGCGGCAGAACATCATGGTAGCACGACGCAGCATCGTCGCATCACGCCACATTGCAGCCGGAGAAATCTTCTCGGAAGAGAATCTGACAGTCAAGCGCCCAGGATCTGGCATTTCACCGATGATGTGGGATCATGTCATCGGCACAAAAGCTTCTCGCGATTTCAATCCCGACGACCTTATCACATTATAAAAAACGGATATGGATTTTGAAGTCCATATCCGTTTTTTATCGTGTTTACCACTCCACTTTATTTTCGGAAGTGTTGCATCACGTTGGCCGGCGGCCGACCGGCGGCAAGTTCATCGCGCATAAAGTCCATATACGGTGCCACGTGCTCAAAATATTGCCTGTAGCCATCGCAAAGATAGTTGATGCCGTTGGGGCCGATGCGGTTTTTGGGACATTCACCATTGCAGGCAAACAGCCAGCGACACTGGCGGCACTTCTCGGGAAGAGTGTCGCGCTTGGCTGCGCCGAAACGCAGTTGCTGGTCGCTGCTCATCATTTCAATAAACGTGTTTTCACGGATATTGCCCAAACGATATTCGCTGAAAACGAAATGGTCGCAACTATAGACAGTCCCGTCGTATTCCATCACTCCGGCATGTCCGCACTCCTTTGCCATTGAACAGACTCCCGGCTCCACCCCACACCAATTGGCCAGAGTGGCATCAAAAATCTGGATGAAGACCTTGCCGACATCCTCCTGTACCCAACGGTCAAACAGCCGGCAAAGGAAATTGCCCCACTGCTGCGGAGAGACGGAAAAATCAGCCAGATCGCCCTGTTCATTAGTAGACGCGATATCACCCTGTTGTGTCAGGCGCTCCACGATCGGTGCGAACTGAATGTAATTGCAGTTTATCGACTTAAAGAAATCGTAAAACTCTTCCGGATGTTCGGAATTGAAATCATTGACCACTGCCATTGCATTCCATTCCACATTGTGATTGTTCAGCAGTCTGACTGCGCGCATCACGTTCAGAAACGACGGCACACCATTGCGGTTGCGTCGGTATTCATCATGAAATTCCTGCGGTCCGTCGATAGAAAGACCGACAAGCCATCCGTTGGTGCGCAAAAAACGACACCATTCATCGGTCAGCAAAGTTCCGTTTGTCTGCAAGCAATTCAGCACCGGGCGCCCCTTGCCATATATCCGCTGCAATTCCATCGCTTTTTTATAGAATTCCAACGGCCGGAGCAATGCTTCGCCTCCATGCCAGGTGAACACAACCTCGTTTTGTGTCTGTGCTTCGAAATAACGCTTTATGAAAAGTTCTAAAATCTCATCGCTCATGTAATGGCGTTTGTCGGCAGGATCATACAGCCGCTTCTTGTCCAGATAATAGCAATATGAACAAGCAAGATTACACGACGATCCGGCCGGTTTGGCCATTACATAGAGCGGACGAGCGAATGGGGTTCTCATTTTGCGGATGCGGCAGAATCAAGTTTTTCCAGCAGATGTCTGGTTGCTCCGATAAGCTGACGGTCTATGCCCTGCATCACTTCCGCCGGATTATTATATATGAGCACATCAGGATTGAGCTGCTGATTTTCAAGTGGTTTTCCGTTGCGATCAAGCGACGTCACCTGAGGAATGCCGAAATACACCTCACCATTAATCTGGGTTTCCCACCACACAGCGGTCATGGTGCCCGGCACTGGCGCGCCGATCAGTTCGCCGATACCGAGTGTTTTGTATGTGTAGGGGGTGCCGTGCGCATCGCTGTAGTTACTTTCGTTGATCAGCATGGCCGACGGTTTGGTCCACTGGGTGAAAGGCTCGGAACCGATATACTTGCCACGCGGGGCAAAGCGTACATATTCCTTGCCGCTGAGCAATACGGCGATATCATTATGGAGCCAGCCGCCGCCGTTCCATCGAGT
The DNA here is from genome assembly GCA_947177035.1 of uncultured Porphyromonadaceae bacterium. Classification (GTDB taxonomy): domain Bacteria; phylum Bacteroidota; class Bacteroidia; order Bacteroidales; family Muribaculaceae; genus UBA3263. Next base: position 41,988 of record CAMWSS010000007.1, read on the forward strand.
GTCGACAACCACGGCCTCATGGTTGCGGTATTTTCCAAGCAATTCAGAGAACACACGGCGATAGCTCGGTGAGTTCATGCCCTGGATGTGCACATAGGCAATGCGGCCGCCGCTGACGCTGTCGACTATCGCCTGGTTACGTTCCACCCAGCGGTCATAGAGCAGATCGCGGATCGTGCCCTGCGCCACGGGCTTGACATACACATCTTCCGTTTTTCCTGAATCGGCTCTGCGCACACTGATACGCGTTTTGTGGTTCTGACGGCCTTCGAGCAACGGGAAATAATCCATGCCAGGAGTGATGGCGGTGCCGTCAATGGCAAGAATCACGTCGCCGGGTCTTACGTTGGCGGCTTTGGTTGAAAGCGGTCCGCGCTTGAGCACCTCTGTCACCAGCAATCCCTCTCCGGCATAATTGTCGTCAAAGAATGCGCCAAGCGATGCCGTGCCGTATTTCGCACCGCGAGCACCGCCTCCGCCTCCGGTGTGGGAAGCATTCAGCTCACCGAGTATTTCGCTGTAAAGTTCACCGAAATCAAAACTGTTGGTGATATGCGGCAGAAAACGACGGTAGGCTTCGCGATAATATTCCCAGTCTACACCATGAAGGTTTTCGTCATAGAACTTGTCTTTGACCTGACGCCACATATGGTCAAACATGTATTCACGTTCGGCATACGGGCTGTAGTCATACCATGCACGATAGCTGATGTCGGTTGTCTCGCCGCTTCCCATGGAGATTTTCTTCATGCCGTTGCCGATCATGAACAGATTCTCGCACTTGGAATCAGGGACGAGTGCACCGAACCCGGCTCCTTTGCGAAGCACTTTGCGATCACCTTTGCGCAGATCTTTCTGGAACAGATCGGCACTTCCGTCAAACGATGCCAGATAGTAGAATTTGTCGCCTTTTTTATCCAGCGCGAAATCTCCGAGCGAAGTTGAATTGTCGGTCAGGCGGCGCACTCTGTATTTGGCATTTTCCAGATCAAATTCCAGCGGTTTGACTGCTGAATCATCTTTCTTCTTGTCGTCTTTCTTCTTTTTCTTTTTGTCTTTGCTGTCTTTCTTTTCAGAGTCTTTGCTTTCGTCCGATTTGCTCTTCTCCTCTTCGGTCAGCAGCGAGAGTTCCTCTTCGCTCATCATGAAGCGGTCGTATGCCTCACCGTCAAAAAACATGATAAACGCGTCGCGTTGCGATCCCCAGCTGCCATGGCTGCGATAACCCTGACGGTCTGAACTCCAGATCATGGCCTTTCCATCGAGCACCCATTTGGCATTGCCATCGGAATATCCGCTTTCTGTCAGGTCATGCACTTCCGATCCGTCTGCTTTAACAAGAGCGATGTCGGTGTTGTTCCATCCGCCGATTCCTATGTAGTCCACCAGAAACCATCGGCTGTCAGGACTCCATTCAAACGACACGTCGCCATCGGTATAGGAATAATTATATTTTCCGTCAAGCGCCGTGCGCACTTTTTTTGATTCCAGGTTTATCACGCGCAGTTCTGTGCGGTCTTCAAGAAAAGCCACCTCTTTGCCGTCGGGCGAGAACTGAGGCTGGAAAGCAGGTTTGTCTGATTTATAGAGCGGAGTCTCCACCACTTCCGTGGCATATGTGAACTTCTTCTCTTCAGGATTCTTTATTGTGGCTGTAAACAGCTGCCAGATGCCGTCGCGTTCTGAATCATATACCAGAGTGCGTCCATCACTTGAAAAATCCACACGTCGTTCCTGCTCGGGAGTGTTGGTGATCTGACGAGTAGTGCCATATTTGGTTGAGGTCACAAACACATTTCCAGCCAGAACAAATGCGACTTCTTCACCGTCAGGGCTGACGGCCATATCGGAAGCCCCCCATGTGCGGTCTTTCTTTTCAACGACTTTAGTGTAGTCGTCGGTTATGATATCCACATTCAGTTTCTGAGGTTCAGCCGCGCCGGGAGCGAAAGTATAGATTTCGCCATTCCAGCTGAAAGCGAGAGTTCCGTCGGCGGCGGCAGAGAGCGAACGGACCGGGTGACGGTCAAACGACGTCAGCTGGGTGTCGGTGCCATCCAGAGTCCTCCGGTGCACGTTGAGCGTTCCGCTGCCAGCTTCAGTGGTGTAGTAATATGATTTACCGTCAGCAGCCCACACCGGATTAAGACTGTGGCCGTTGAAGTCCGTGAGCTTGGTGAAATTTCCGTTGTCGACAAGCCATATGTCGGCTGTGCCCGACGAGCGTTCATGCTTGCGGAAGGCATTCTCGACGCTTGGCTGGTAATGTGCCAGCATCTGTCCTTGGCCGTTGACGCTTAGTGAAGCGAGCGGAAACGACATGAACATCTGTGGTCTGGTCTTGCCGTCGGTCTTGACTTTATAGATCTGATTCTGAAATCCACCTTGTATGGCCTGCGACGATGGCATCAGATTTGACGAAAAGAGCAGAGTCTCGCCGTCGAGCCAGGCCAGAGGTGTTTCACGGCCGCCATTGGTGGTGAGACGAGTGGCTGTGCCGCCGGTGGCCGGCATCACATATATATCAAGCGAATAGTTACGTTCGCTGGCAAAAGCGATCTGCTTTCCGTCAGGACTCCACACCGGTTTAGTGTCGTAATACGGCGACGTGGTGAGTTGCCGGGCTTGTCCACCGGTAGCCGGAACGGTGTATATATCGCCTTTGTAGGTGAAAGCCACTGTGGTTCCATCAGGCGAAATCGCTACATTTCTGAGCCACAGCGGTGTAGCGTCATTGGCTGACGCAGACAGAGCCGCAGCCAGCACGAGTGCAGAAATAACAAGTTTTTTCACGTGAAAAGTATTTTGGTTTATATTATGAATTCTACGACACAAAATTAGTGATTATTTTACAAAAAACCGCGAAGCATACTTCATACTCCGCGGTTTATACAAAATTTAAGATTTTTATAGTGTTGTGACCTCTATGCCGGAAGATGTGGCAATGAATTCCGGCGCATACTGGCTTTGCACCTGCGCGGGAGCGAGAATAAACGATCCGTTGCCTGTCACATAATATTCCTCCTGAATGACTGTGCGTCCTTTGGGCAGACGATTAATGAAGAATGTCGTGCGCTGTGATGTCGGCTCCGTATAGACTGTCCTTCTCCAGCCATCGTTGTGAGGCAGTTGATTGACAGGCTGCATTCCTGCACAATGAGGAGACACGACTGTGACATAATCCATCGACCTGTCGGCATCAATTGTAAGAATTACGTTCACGCGTGATCCGACGCTCAATTCTCCTTCTATTTCCCGGCTGATTCTCAACTCTTTTCCGGTGGACGAAGTGACACTGTCGGCTTCTGATTCATAGCGGCTCCAGATGCCTCCCCATGCCGGGAAGCGCCCCTTGGCCACCGTCACAACGCCTCCATCAGGAACGTCCAGACGGAATCCGCCGACATAAGAATCTTCCGGCGTAACATCTGCGTCCTTACCGTTTATTTTGACCGATATTTCATTGGCCGACGGAACGAGCCAGTCTGTGCCTGATGAAAGAATAGAATAAACGACATTGGAAGAGTAATAGCCTTTGCCCCAGTCCTGAGTCTGTTTCTGGCTCAGCAGCCAGAGTCTGATCACGTCTACGTCGGCCGACGACGGATCTATTGCGGCAAACGCTTCAAGTACCCACGGAGTGACCCCGGTCTGACGCCACGCATTGTATTGCCTGAGAGACTCCACAATCTTCATGGCGGTGGAATGGTACCCGTTCTCATTCAGGAACAGAGCGGCCTGCGCGCGTCCTTTCAGAGAATAATCCCGCCAGTTGGCCACTGCGTGCTGCACTGCGGCCGAACTCACTTTGCGTGCGGTCGAAGGCTGTGGCACCACGTCAGCAAAAGCGGTGCGGACATAAGCATATGTCATATTGATATCGTGCTTGTCTGCAGCATACTTGCGGGCGACTACATTGTCGATATACTTCAGGGCCTCACTGATTATCCTGTCAAGACGTCTGTCTGACGGCAGATAACCCATCTTTTTCAACTGGCCGAGTGTCGAGAGAGCGCACAAGGTCATCCATTCCGACGGTTCATCGTCTCCTTCGACCCAGCAAAGTCCGCCGCCACGTGTTAGCTTGGCCATTGTCGTGATAGAATTATTGATCGTTTTTTTGATCCGGGCCTTATCAAGCAACAGGCTCAGGCGCGCCATCCGTTCAGTATCTGACTCCGCGGCGCCAACCCATGGCGTATTTTCAAGCAACGCGATTTTCAGATCCTCATTCTTCATCAGACGCGACACCAAAAGCGAGTCTGTGTTTTCCCACTGGCGTATCGCTTTTCCGATTTCCGGATAGGAGCGTGACAGTCCGTCGGCTGTGGCGGCAGAGAAAAGAGAGCTTAACGCAGCCAACAATGAGCTGTTGTGATACTCTACAACACCCGGCAACGCCATCACGCATTCCCACACTGCATTTGATGTCAACTGCATCACGCTGCCCGGCTTCGCGTCAATCACGGTCACCGCAGAATCGGCATCAATCAGAATCGGAGTGCTCTCAAGCACAGTGACAGTCGACGGCAGCACCGGAATCACCGTCTGTTCGCCATCGGAAAAATTTCCACCGGAAGCGCGCACCCTGATGCCGAGACAATTCCAGTCTGCGACAGTCAGCGGCATGCTCAATATACGTGTCGACATCGGCTTCATCGCTTCTTGCTGGAATTCCTTGCTTTCTATGATATCGCCGGTTATCGGATCATACAGTTCAATCACAGCGCCGATTCCGACAACCGAATCGGTGTTATTGACTGCCGACGCACGCAATGTCAGCATATCGCCTTGACGCATGAATCGCGGAAGCGAAGTCTGCACCATCACAGGCTTTGATGCGATAATATCCGCTCCTAATGTGCCTGTGAGCAGATTTGAATCATAAGCAACGGCCTTGAGCGCCCATGTTGTGTTGGCGTCAGGAGCCACAAACTGCACCTGCAAAGAGCCGTCGGCATCAGTGGTCAGAACCGGCCGCCACAAAGCCAGAGGCACTTCCGGCAGACGATAACTCCCTTCGGCCGACGATTCCGGATGCGATCCATTGACGATGTTGTTTCCGCTATCGGCAAGAGAGGCGGACTCTTCTTCACACACTGCTTCCGCCATGTCCATCGGCGCAGAATCTACTGTAATAGCAGTTTTATATTTTCGGGCCATCGCACTCTGGCCCATTCCAGCGATATAAAACACCTTTGTGCGTGGCCACTGCTGCCCATAAGTATCAAATCCATTGTTCACGTTTGGCAATTGAGGTAGGGTAACCTGCGTCCTGACATAGGCCGATTGCGGATACCATGAGCCTGGCGAAATCCAGTAGTGACTTGACGGTCCACTATAAGGGTTGAATGCCATGCTGAAAGGCTGAAGTGCATCAAGCGCCTTGGAATATACGTCAAGCACAACAGCTGAATTGGCGGCAGGGCGTCCAAGATTATCGACAACCTTTATGGTCCACAGTTCACGATCGCCGGCATTGACCCGGTCACGCAGTGACGAAATTTCCAATTTAAGGTTACGTGCGACGTTGCGGCGCTTCACCGCCACTGAACGCGTCTCAACCGCATAGTCGCGGAATGTCCACAGCGTTATCGTCGCATCGTTTATCCCATCCGGCAGTTCTGCTTTAAATGAATGGTTTCCGGCTCCTGGCGACAGCCATTTTTTCTCAAGCACACTGTCAGGAGTCCAGAGCACGTATCTTATATAGGAATCATCGAACGATGTGCCATACCTCAGATCTTCTCCGGCTGAAACTGCTGCTGACGGCACCCACAACGAAGTCTTGACGGGTGGCATCTTGTCGTCGGCACGATAGATGATCAGATTGCTGACGGTGACACTGTCGGCCAATTCGCTATTATCAGCAGATATAATCAGAGTGTATTGGCCTGACGGCACTTTACTCCAGTCTTTCACTGAGTCGATTGTGTCATTATCAGACGTGATCAGCGAGAATTTCAATGCCAATTCAACGCTCTTACCTTCAGCATCGACCACTTCTACCGGAGGAACCCAGTCTGGATTTTGCGGCGCAAGCAGATTTTCAGGAAGACTCTCTTTTATGAAATAAGGTTTCCCCGGAATAAAACAATCGGCATCATGGCTTTCGCCGAGCGCTGACGTGACAGTGGCGCGTGCCGAAAGCGCGACTCCTGCCGGCACATTGACGTTGACAGAAAAACGTCCGGAAAGATCGGTCTTAGCATCAGCCTCGGCTACTGTTTCCTGAATTCCGCTTCGGAAATCCCAGAACCAGACCCACGGTCTCAGTTTATCAATCGAGATTCTGACAGATCCATCCTGAACCGGGAATCCGGAATAGCTGAGTGCAGTGCCGCTCACGTTGACCGTTACCGAATCAACACGCACAGCCTTGGCTGTCACTTCAAACTCAGGAGCCTTGTAGTCGCTGACCATGACCGAGACTGCCCCGACACGCCCGACTTCGACTCTGAAATAGCCTGTCATCACGCTCTCAGGTACGGGCAGAACACCGTGCAGGCGTCCCATGTTGTCAGTAACTCCGTCGACCGACGCCACCTCCTTGCCATTGGCATCAAAAAGTGTCACAGAATGCTGCGCGCCCCCTTTGATGCGACGTTTACGCCCGTTATATTCATAGACCGTGGCGACAAATCTAACGGAATCGCCAGGGTGATATATTGCGCGGTCTGTCAGCACATTGGCGGTCTGTCGCCATGATTCGGCACCAAATTCACTGTCATATGAGGCACCACACCACACAGTCGGCGAATATCTATCGTCGCCTCTTGTGCCTGACAACCGGTTTTTATCCAGCGAGAATTTCACATCTGACTGGGGCTTGCCAATCATCGGATCAATGGCCATGTAGTCATTGCTGCGGCCAAAGCGTTCCACTTCGATAAGAAAATCCGAAACAGCCACCTCGCAACTGTTGCCTCCTGGCTCTTCTTTGCTACCAGGCAGAAGCGGCACGATGCGATAGTTGCCGAAGCGAGGCAACGTGATGTCGATTATGGTGTCGTTGGCAAACACTCCTTCTCCATCAAACCGCAGTTCATATTTTTTCACCAGACGCTGCAATGGCTTCATCTCAAAAACAGCGATCTCGACATGACCGGCATTCTGCGATTCAACATGAACCGGCAGAGGATCGGCCAGCCTGGTCGTTGTGCGGCAAATAAGTTTTACTCTCGGAGCAGTAATAACGCCGACAACGCGTTTGACCTGAGTGACGGCGAAGTTAGGGGCCGTCGAGGCATGTGCGTCAATCCATTTCACGGCCGCATCGAAAATGCGGCGGCTCTCGTCATTGTTTTGTCCGTGCATCTGCTGTAGCCACACCAGCGGGTAGAACGATTGCCACTTCGGAAAATATCCGTCATAAAGCTTCCACGCATCGGCTGCATTGCCGCCATAAAGCGACCAATACATCAGCGGTGACACGTCTCCGGCATGAAACTCCCTGATCTGATGTAACAGCGAATCCGACATTTCAAAGCCAAGGCGCTTGGACACAGCAAAATCATAGAGCGTCGGCATATAGATTTTGTCCACACTTATAACGTCGCTCCACGCTCCGACATCTGCGCCACGCAGAGCATCAGTGTAAACAAGTGCGGAGTCGGCCCATTGCACAGACCCTGCAATTTCAGCACGCAACAACATTGTCATCGCTTTCGTCACCGGATTGCCTGTCTTGTCGGTCACGTCTGCCACAGTGCGTTCAAGCCGTGCAACAGAATCAGGTTCCATGAGGCCGCGGGCAAGCGTCAGATTCATCAATGCCCGCATCGTTGCCGGCCCGTTATCGGCTTTGAGCGCCGCTTTCAATTCTTTAGATGCAGTTGTCGACACTTGCTTCGGAAAAGCAAAATCGGGCTTTGCGGCATCAGCAGACGCAAAACCCGAAAAGAGCATCGACACTGCCAACAGTGTCTTCTGTATCATAATTCTTATCAATTTTTCTTTCTGTTTTTTCCTCTCTGCTCCATCAGTAACTTCTGGAATTTTCGTTCGGCGGCCTTCAGTTGAAATAACTGCCGCTTTGTGAGCACTTTTTTGAATTCAGCATGATAACGCAGTTCAACTTCGCTTTGTTTGCCACTGAGTTCCACCGCAGCGTCTGCCGCCTTCTCCAGCTCAAGCTCCGTGGCATTGTCGCCCTTCTTCATTATTTCACGCTCCATTCGGCGCACATCGCGACCAAGTGCACATTTTTCGTCCTCCATTTTGTCATATAGCGCGAAAAAGGCATCCTTCTGTTCGTCGGCCAGACTGAGTTCACGAATCAGAAAATCGTGCTTATACTTCTTCATCTGTACCATCCATTGCTTAAAGTTATCCTTTCCGTGCCGACGCTCAGGCTTTTCATTTGACGGGACGTTTTCGTCCGGACAGCAGGCGGCGTTAACATCAACAGGTAAAAAGGTCATCGCCACGAACGTAAGCGGAATCAGAATCATTTTCTTGAACATGGTCAGAACTATTTTTTAAAGATTTGTGATGTCCAGGCCCGAAGCATAGAGATCGTCCATAAAATCCAACTCATCAACATCCATGCAGTAATAATCGTCCATGAATGTGTCGTCACTAATTGCTTCTGCCAAAACCGGATTGGTGTCGGGCGACACGATGCCCTGAGAGCCGACTCCCATCAGATGAAACATCTGGAGCATGCACCATATGCCGGCAAACATCGCGGCCAGATAGGCGTATGGCCGGACCATCTGCCAGCGAGTCCGAACAGCCGGTTGCTTCTCCGTTACGCGATCATCGGGCAACATAGAGTCCATACGGGCGGCAAATTCGGAGAAATATCCGTCAGGCACCGTCATTCCGTCCTTCCGGCCAATCATCTCGGCCAACATGATATCAAATTTATCATCTTTCATATAACCTATGACTGATTCCAACAGTAATGGTTTAACTCTTTTCAGAGAAATATTTGACAATTTTGTTCACGGCATGATGATATGAAGCCTTCAGCGCACCGACTGAAGTGCCGAGAATCTCCGATATGGATTCATACTTCATGTCGTCGAAATATTTCATATTGAACACAAGGCGCTGTTTTTCCGGCAACGCAGCAATCACCTTGCGCAACTCCTTTCTAAGATCGTCTCCATCGATCCATTCGTCGGCTTCGATGGTGTTGGCAAGCATCGAAGCCTCTTCGTCCATCGACACTCCAAGGCGCTTACGCTCCTTTTCCAGAAAAGTCAGCGATTCATTAATGGCGATCTTATATAGCCACGTGGTCAGCTTCGCATCTCCACGAAACGACTCTATGTTGGTCCATGCTTTCATGAATACGTTCTGAAGCAAATCGTTGGCATCATCATGATTCTGCACCATACGGCGAATCTGCCAATAAAGCGGCTCGGTGTACAGCCTTATAACTTCATTAAACGCCATGCGAGACGTGGCGGGGTCTTGCAGACGCCGCGTCAACTGCTCCATTTCGCTGTCAGAGATCTCTTTCACGCCCCAAAGTTACGCCATTTCCCCCACTCTTCCAAACCTTTCACCTTTTTTTGCTAAATCACGATAATATGCGTAATTTTGCAATATGAATGACCTGCAACTGATGAGTTCCGGCCTCTGGCACAACGGCAAGACACAGATGATCGGCGAAGCGCTGATGCAGACCCGCCGCCTGTGTCACCGTCTGAATATGCTCGATCCGGATAACGAAGCGGAACGATGCCGCATATTGACCGAGATGCTCGGAAAGATTGAACCACCCTTTGTCATCCACAGCCCATTCCGGTGTGATTTCGGCTCACAGATACACATTGGCCGCAATTTCATGGCCAATTATAATCTGACGGTTCTTGACGAAGCTGAAGTGACAATCGGCAATGATGTGTTGATCGGACCTAACGTGAGCATTTACACAATAATCCATGCTCTTGACCCCACACAACGCGCTGAAGGCATAATGCAGTCTGCACCGGTTTCAATCGGAAACAATGTGTGGATCGGCGGAAACGTGGTCATCCTTCCAGGGGTGACCATCGGCGACGGGGCCGTCATCGGCGCCGGTTCAGTTGTCACCAGGCCGATTCCGGCCGGAGTACTCGCCGCCGGAAATCCCTGCCGGATAATCCGAAATATCACAGAGGCCGACAAAGTCACAGAAATAGCGATCCCTTCCTGACAGATGAAATTCTCCGATATCCCAGGCCATGACACAGCCAAGGCCAGACTGAGGTCTATGGCTGACAGCGGCCATCTGCCACACGCGTTGCTCATATCCTCGCCCGAAGGAGCCGGTGAAATGATGCTGGCCAGAGCTTTCGTGCAGTATCTTCACTGCACAGACCGCACGCCCGACGGCGACAGTTGCGGCAGATGTCCTTCGTGTATACAGCATCAGTCCTTCAATCACGTCGACACCCATTATGTCTTTCCTGTGCTCAAAAAGAAAAGCGGCGGACCGACTCTTTCTGATGACTACATGCCAGAATGGAGACGGCTGCTCACGGAGAACCAGTGGATGGATCAGCGCGTATGGCCTGAAATGCTCGGCAAACCGGACGGACAGCCACGCATTTATGTGGACGACGCGGATGAGCTGCGCCGCAAACTCAGCTTCACAGCCAGAGTGTCGCAACACAAAGTCGCCCTGATCTGGCTGCCGGAAAAACTGATGGAGGCAACTGCCAACAAACTGCTGAAATTGCTGGAAGAACCGGCTGAAGACGTGGTGTTTGTTCTGGTCAGCAATGATCCCGGACGCATACTGCCGACAATATATTCACGCACTCAGCGGCTGGAACTGAGGAGACTCTCTGACGCGGCGGTCGCATCCGTGCTGATGGATATATATGGTGTCAGCCAGGCCGATGCCATGGCTGTGGCTCACAATGCCGAGGGAAACGTATCTGTGGCCATGGCCGCGATGAAATCGGCAGAAACCGACAGGCGGTTTCTCGACCTGTTCATGAGCATGATGCGTCTCGCTTACGGCCGCAAGGTGGCCGAACTCAAGACGTGGTCAGAGAAAGTGGCTGAGCTTGGGCGCGATTCCGAAAGCCGCTTCCTGTGTTATTGTGAACGGATGGTGCGCGAAAATTTCATTTTGAACCTGCAGCAGCCTGGGCTTAACTATCTGGATTCTGCCGAGCAGGCTTTCAGCGCCAGATTTTGTCCGTTCATCAATTCAAAAAACGTCGAAAAGATGATTGCGGAGCTGGAACGTGCACGAATTGACATTGAAGGCAACGGCAACGCCAAGATCGTGTTGTTCGATATGGCGATACAAATAATCATGCTGTTGCGCCTCTGATCCGTTACTCACCAATATGACCAAATTTCTTGACGCCATCGCCGCTTATTACCACGAGAAGCATGAGTGGCAGCTGTTTAACTACACATTTGTATTTCCCAACCAGCGTTCGAGCAATTTCTTCAAGAAGTCAATGAATGAACTGTGTAAGGACACGCCTGAACTGGCGTCTTACCGGTTTATCACCATGGCCGAGCTGATGGAAAAAACAGCAGAGCTCAGACGTGCCACCCCCAACCGTCTGCTCATCTGGCTGTATGTGGCATATTGCAGAATCAGAAGAAAACACGGACAACCCGACGGTAACGTGTCCGAACCAGAAGAATTTGACCGTTTCCGCTTCTGGGGCGAAATGCTGTTGCGCGACTTTGACCAGATTGACAGACACCTTGTCGATTATCGGCAACTGTTCAAAAATGTGAGAGATTTCAAGGAATTGCAGGCCACTTATCTGACCGAGGAGCAGCTTGACATTATCCGGACATACTGGGGTGACGATCCATATTGGGGGCACCTTGATGACGCTCCGGCTTCCGGAGACGATGACGAGCGCCCGTTCTGGCGGCACATCTGCGGCCCGGACGGTGCCGAAGGCCGTTTTGCAATGCTGTGGCAGATGCTCGGCGAGGTTTATGAGGAGTTCGGCCATATGCTGCGCGCGTCGCGCCTGTGTTATCCCGGAATGGCCTATCGGATTGTAGCTGACAGAGTCAGGCGCGGCAACATGCGCGGATTCAGTGCCAGAGACTATTATGTGTTTGTCGGATTCAGCGACCTCTCTCCGGCTGAACTGACTCTGTTCCGGTCATTGCTGCTCAACCGTCAGGCCGACTTCTTCTGGGACTATGACCCGGATCTCATGGGCCCGGAAGGCTGTGCGCCGGCAGGAAACGCGGTGCGGCGATATATTGAAAAATTTCCACAACCTACAGAGTTTTCCGGCATCAGGCCGCAGCATCACGACATAACCATAATAGCCACTCCGTCAAACGTAGGCCAGGTCCATTGTGCCATTCAGCATCTCACTCCCGCCAGCGCGCTGGTTATGCCGTCGGACGATCTGCTGCTCACGGTTCTGTCATCGCTGCCGGGCAAAGAATTCACGGAGGTGGCGGTGAGCATGGGGTATCCGGTTCGCCAGTCAGACATAGCTTCTCTGTTTGCTCAGACCGTGTCTTTACAGATGCGGCTGATCAAACATTCCGACGGCTCGCTCGATTTTTTCCGAGAGGATGTGATGGCAATTCTGGCTCATCCGCTGATTTCGGCGCGATACAACCCGGAGTGTCAGGCAGTAATTGATTACCTCACTGATAACGCAGAGTTCAATCTGCCGGCCATTGCCGTTGTCGGCTCGGCATTCGAAGCTCTCGCCCCCGTTTTCACTCCGGTCGACAACTCCTCTGACGTGAAGGCAGTGATGGAATATTTTGACCGGCTGATGGAATTCATGGCCGAGACTCTCGGAAGCTGCGGCAAAGACTCTGACAGCATCCGTGCTCTTGATCTTCAGATATGCCGGTATCTTCAGCATACAGCCGCCGAATTGCGCACACTGATAGAAGCGAATCCTGAAGTGACAATGCGACGGCACACGTTCTTTCACCTGATCGAAAGCTCCCTGTTCAGACGCCCGGTGCAGATCTCTGACAGAGGAGCCACTGACGGGCTGCAGGTGCTGGGCATGCTTGAAACTCGCTGTCTCAGTTTCGACAATGTGGTAATGCTGTCAATGAGCGACCGCATATACCCCGGCAAACGGTTCATGCACTCGTTTGTGCCCGTCACTCTGCGACGCGGGTTCGGACTGCCGGGACCAGAGGTTGCCGAAGCCGCGATGGCTTATAATTTCTATCGGTTGCTCTCACACGCGTCCACTGCGACATTGATTTTCGACTCACGCACCGGCCTGTATTCCGGCGACATGTCGAGATTTCTTTACCAGCTCCGGTTCATACGTCTGAAAAACACTTCTGTCAGATACGAATCGGCAATCTTCAGCCCGGTTTCACTACAAAGCGACAAATTGCCGTCGGGGAGCGGCAGCGGCATTGTCAAGACGCCTGAAATCATGAAGCGCATAAACCGCCTGCGCGATATTGATTGTCTGCACAGCAACGCGCTGTCGGCATCGGCACTTAAAATGTACATAAACTGTCCGCTGTCGTTCTATCTGCAACACATTGCCGATATCAAGGTGCCTGATGCGGTCACTGACGACGTTGACAGCCCCACACTCGGTTCGGTGTTCCACTCTGTGGCCGAATTGCTTTACTGCGGCATGCGCGACGCGGGAATGAATCCGATAACCCATTCCGCCATAAAGCGGGAGATGAACAAACCGCTGTTTGACGACCACATCAGATATTCTATCAATCTCCACAAGGTGAAGATCCCGCGCATGATTACAGATGCCGACGGGCAACACGTGCCAAACCCCGAACTGCACACCAGGAATCTCTCGCAGGAAAACCAGCTGCTCGCACAGCTTATACGCGAAATGATCAAAGTGATGACAGAACGCGAGCCGGCAAGTTTCACCTTCCGCCATGCAGAATATTCCGCCAGATGGCAGTGGTCTCCCATGGAGGGAAATTGTCAGCCGTTCAACTTCACCATGTCGATAGACCGCATAGACTCCACAACGATAAACGAAATCGAGCACATGCGCATCATCGACTATAAGACAGGAACTGAAAATCTCGGCTTCAACAACGTCGAGAGTCTGTTCGGTGCCAGTGTCGACGAGCACGTCGGTGGGGCATTTCAGCTGTTGCTCTACTGCTGCGCGTATGCTGACCGCATTGGCGATCACTCCACTCCGATTCTGCCGCTGATCTATGGCATCAAGGAGATCGCCACCAAAGGCATCGGCCAACTGAAATATGGAGAAAACCCGCGTAGCCGCATATCGCTCAACGACTACCATGAACTGGAGAATGAATTCCGGGCCTGCCTTGCTGCCAAGATCAACGAACTTTTCAATCCCGACGTTCCGTTCACAAGATGCGACGGCACGGCCGACGGCGCCTGCCGTTATTGCAAATTTAAAAAAATCTGTGGAGTTATCTGATAATTATGCCCGGTCTATACGTTCATATACCCTATTGTTCGGTCAAATGCGCCTATTGTGACTTCTACTCCGGCCCTCTGCACGGATTTGACGGTGCCACATACGTTTTGGCAACTCTTGCCGAGCTGGAGTCACGCCGCTTTGAAGTGCTCGACTCGCACGACAAGAAATTCGACACTATATATATAGGTGGCGGCACTCCATCGGCATTGTCCCCTGAATTATTGCACCCCTACATAGCATGCGCGGACAATAATGCCGAAATCACTGTCGAGGCAAACCCCGAGGATGTCACTCCGGAATGGGCCGGGGCATTGCTGCACGCAGGAGTCAACCGCGTGAGTCTCGGCATCCAGTCGCTGATCGATTCCGAGCTGGCGGCTGTCGGCCGCCGCCACAATTCCGACAGAGCGGTTGATGCGGTGAAAACCTTGCGCCAGGCAGGATTCACCAACATCAGCCTCGACCTGATGTATGGCCTGCCAGGACAGACGTTCGACAGCTGGTGTCGCTCGCTCGACGGAATACTGGCCTTAAGTCCGGAACATCTCTCGGCTTATCTTCTGAGCATCGAGCCGGGCACCAGGCTTCATGCCAGGCTTCTGGCCGGAAAATTCAAAGAAAGCTCCGATGAACTGATCGAGCGAATGTATGACCGGCTCTGTGATGCGGCTAAAAGCGCCGGTTTCGAGCACTATGAGATTTCAAACTTCGCACAACCGGAAAAACGCTCACGCCATAATTCTGCATATTGGGATTTCACTCCCTATCTCGGACTTGGACCGGGAGCACACAGCTTTGACGGGAAAACACGCCGCTTCAATCCGGGTGATTTCAAAAAATATATGCAGGATCCGGCCAAAGCATTCGAAGTCGAAGCCGCCGAAGAACATTCTCTGCACAACGACCGTGTGTTTACCGCACTGCGCACCTCTGAAGGGCTTGACCCCGCAATACTTACCCCATCAGAACTGGACCGTGCCCGCCGCTTGCTCTCTCTCACGCCCGCCGGCCGCTACCGCATTGACGAATCGCAATGGCTGATGTCTAATTCGATCATATCTTCATTCATGCGCGTATGAATTTTTATTATTCAGCATTTTTGCGTAATTTTGCAGTTGGAAAACAAAATTTCCTCAAGAAATCATGAAGTCAAAAGACGAACTTATCGATGATCTGCTCACGTTGGCGTTTGCTGAAGATGTCGGCGACGGAGACCATACCACTCTAAGCACCATCCCCGCGGAAGAGCGTGGAAAACAAAGGCTTATAGTCAAAGAAGAAGGTATTCTGGCTGGCGTGGAAGTGGCACGCAGAGTATTTGCCAAATTCGATCCCGAACTAAAAATGGAAGTCTTCATCAATGATGGCACACACGTCAGACCAGGCGATGTCGCTTTCGTTGTGGAAGGCCGTGTGCAGTCACTGCTTCAGACCGAGCGCATCATGCTCAACATCATGCAACACATGAGCGGCATAGCCACTGTCACAAACCGCTATCAGCAAGAGCTTGAAGGGCTTAAAGCCAAAGTGATCGACACCCGCAAGACGATGCCGGGAATGCGCGTTCTCGACAAAGAGGCAGTGGCCATCGGCGGAGGCGGCAATCATCGTATCGGTCTTTTCGACATGATACTTATAAAAGACAACCATGTGGACTTTGCCGGCGGCATTCCGCAGGCAGTGGCCGCAGCAAAAGAATATTGCAGCCGCACCGGCCGTGATCTGAAAATAGAAGTTGAAGTACGCAACACCGATGAAATCTCGCAGGCACTGGCCGCGGGAGTAGACCGCATCATGCTCGACAACTTCACTCCGGAACGCACCGCGGAAGCAGTGCGCCAGATCAACGGCGCCACAGAAATCGAGTCAAGCGGCGGCATCACACTTTCCACAATTCGCAAATATGGCGAGTGTGGAGTGGATTACATCTCGGTCGGAGCACTGACACATTCCGTTAAAGGACTGGACATGAGCTTCAAAGCCTGCTAACCTACATAATGACGGAAACTTCCACTATTACAAAACAGCAACCCGCACCGACACAGCCTGGTGTGGCCATCAGCAAAGAGCAACTGTCGCAATTGCCCCCCGAACAGTTCGGCGGGCGGATAATCCTTGTTCAGGACACTCTGAATGCCCGCAAAGCCATGGCTTATCTCAACGACTGCTCTATTGTGGGGTTTGACACAGAAACGCGTCCGAGCTTCCGCAAGGGCCAGAATCACCAGGTGGCACTGATGCAGATCTCAACTACCGACTGCTGCTTTCTGATCAGGCTGAACCGGCTTGGATTCTTTTCTGAACTTCGTGAATTCCTTGAAAACCCATCAATCACCAAAATAGGGCTGTCGCTTAAAGATGATTTCCATTGCATCAACCGCATCAGCCATGTCGAGCCAAAGGGTTTCATCGAACTTCAGCAACTTGTGCGCGATTATATGATAACCGACAGCAGCCTGGCCAAAATATATGCCATACTCTTCGGGACGCGCATTTCCAAGTCACAGCGCCTTTCAAACTGGGAAGCGACAGAGCTCACCGTTCCTCAGCAACAATATGCGGCGCTTGACGCTTTTGCCTGCCTCCGCATATATCACTATCTGAAATCAGGAGCGTTCAACCCGGCGGGATCGCCCTATTTCCACAATCAATAAGCAACTATTAATCAGGATTATAACACATCCAAATCTATAAAACACAATGGACAACAAAATGATAACCCGTGCCGCCGACAATATCCGCGTTCTCATCGCGGCAATGGTCGAAAAAGCGCAATCCGGCCATCCCGGTGGCGCCATGGGAGGTGCGGATTTTGTCAGCGCACTCTATGGCAACAGTCTGATTTATGATCCGGAAAATCCTAATTGGATCGCCAGAGACAGATTCTTCATGGATCCGGGCCATATGTCGCCAATGTTATACGGAGTGTTGGCTCTCTGCGGACGTTACACCATGGAAGAGATCAAACAGTTCCGTCAATGGGGCAGCGTCACTCCGGGCCATCCGGAACTCGATGTGGCGCGCGGCGTTGAAAACAGTTCTGGTCCTCTCGGCCAAGGCCATGTGATGGCTGTCGGCTGCGCCATTGCCGAACGCGTGCTTGTAGCTCAATTCGGTGAAATTGTTGCCCACAAAACATATGCCTATATTTCAGACGGCGGCATACAGGAAGAGATTTCGCAAGGCGCCGGCCGCATCGCCGGCCATCTCGGCCTGCACAACCTGATCATGTTCTATGACGCAAACGACGTTCAGCTCTCGACCAGAGTCGACGAAGTCACTGGCGAAGACACTGCGGCAAAATATCGGGCATGGAATTGGAATGTGCTTGAAATCAATGGAAATGATCCGGCTGAAATAATGGCGGCCCTTACCCTGGCCCGCAACGAGACCAAGCGCCCCACCCTCATCATCGGCCACACCGTAATGGCCAAGGGAGTAGTCAAGGCCGACGGATCGTCGCTTGAAGGAGCTGTCAGCACCCACGGTCAGCCGCTCAGCAAGGCAGGCGCCGACGTCGCCGCGACAATCAGCCGCCTCGGCGGTACGCCTGACGATCCGTTTGTGATCTGGAAAGACGTGGAAGAAGCATTCGCATCGCGCCGTCAGGAACTGACAGACATTGTGGCTGAACGCCATGAAGCCGAAGCACGCTGGGCCGCTGAGAATCCTGAACTCGCAGCACGTCTGGAATCATACATCAACGGCACAATGCCAGCCATCGACTGGTCTGCAGTCGAAATCAAAGCCAACCTGGCCAGCCGCAACGCTTCGGCCGCAGTGCTTGGCATACTGGCCGAAAAGTGCACAAATATGATTGTCAGCTCGGCTGACCTCGCTAACTCCGACAAAACCGACGGATTCCTGAAGAAGACCCGCTGCATCACAGCCGACGACTTTGGCGGACGCTTCCTGCAAAGCGGCGTTGCCGAACTCACCATGGCCTCAATCATGAACGGCATAGCTCTGCATGGCGGCATGATTGCAGCCTGCGGCACATTCTTCGTGTTCTCCGATTACATAAAGCCGGCCCTGCGCATGAGCGCGCTGATGGGACTGCCTGTGAAATACGTGTTCAGCCACGATGCGTTCCGCGTGGGCGAAGACGGACCCACCCACGAGCCGGTAGAGCACGAAGCAGCCATGCGCCTGCTCGAACAGATGGACAATCTGCAAGGCAAAATGTCAACCCTGGTGGTGCGCCCGGCCGACGGTCCGGAAACAGTGGCCTGCTGGAAAATGGCGATGGAAAACACCGACTCCCCCACAGTGCTCATTCTGTCGCGTCAGGATCTCACTGACATTCCCGCCGCAGGCGAAAGCCGCATGAAAGAGTGCATGCAGGCCGAACGCGGAGGCTACCTTGTGGTCAAACCCGAGTCGACCCCCGACGTAAACCTCGTCGCCAACGGATCGGAAGTGTCGCTGCTTGTCAGCGTGGCCGCCGAACTTGAAACACGCGGCATAAAGGCATCCGTAGCATCCGTCCCCTCGATCGGATTGTTCCTGAACCAGAGCGACGACTACCGCCACAGCGTGATGAGCGACAACGTGCCGCGCTTCGGACTGACTGCCGGCCTGCCCATATGCCTCTATCCTCTGATGGCCGGGGCCGCCAAATGGAAAGTCTATGGCCTTGAACGGTTTGGCGCCTCAGCTCCATTCAAAGTCCTTGACCAGAAGTTCGGCTACACGGTCGAGAACATCACCGATCAAGTTCTGTCATTCCTTGGAAAATAACAGGTTGAACAACAAACGCTCTTAAATATCCTCTATCAGTTGCCCCCGCAGAAATCAACATTCAGCGGGGGCAACGAGTTTATAAACATATTTTTAAGTATTTCCAGCCTGATATTAAAGGATTTTTTGTAATTTTGTAGCTTAAAATTCATGCTTAAATGAAACCAAAGTATATTTTCGTTACGGGAGGCGTTGTGTCCTCTCTCGGAAAAGGGATTATCTCTTCATCGCTTGCCTGCTTGCTGAAAGCGCGCGGCTATCGCGTCACCATCCAGAAATTCGACCCATACATAAATATCGATCCCGGCACGCTCAATCCCTATGAGCATGGCGAATGCTATGTCACGGTCGACGGGCATGAAGCTGATCTGGACTTAGGCCATTATGAACGGTTCACCAACGTTCACACCACCAAAGCCAACAACGTGACGACCGGACGCATTTATCAGAACGTGATCAGCAAAGAACGGCGTGGCGACTATCTCGGCAAGACCGTTCAGATCATCCCACACGTCACCGACGAAATCAAGCGCAATGTGATGCTGCTTGGAAAGACAGGCAATTTTGACTTCATCATCACAGAAATAGGCGGTGTGGTCGGCGACATCGAATCTCTGCCGTTTCTGGAAGCTGTGCGCCAGATCAGATGGGAGATGGCAGAGGATTCATGCTGTGTACACCTGACATATGTGCCGTATCTTCATGCGGCAAAGGAGCTTAAGACAAAGCCCACTCAGCATTCGGTCAAACAGCTTCAGGAGGTCGGCATACAGCCTGACGTTCTCGTGCTCCGCACGGAAAAGGATATTCCGTCAGATATGTGTGCGAAAATCGCCCGCTTCTGCAATGTGGCAGCCGACGCCGTCGTGCAGTCGGCCGACGCTCCGACAATCTATCAGGTGCCGATGAACATGCACGCCCAGCATCTTGACGAGATAGTGCTGCGCACACTCGGCGTGGAATCAGCCCGCGAGCCTGACATGGCTCCATGGAAAAAATTCCTCCGCCACATCGCCGATGCAAACGAAACGGTAAAGATCGGCCTTGTTGGAAAATACGTGGAACTGCAGGATGCCTACAAATCAATCAACGAAGCTCTGTTTCAGGCTGCGACTTATAATGACCGCAAACTTGATCTGGTCTATATCCACTCCGAGCGCCTGACTGAGAACAACGTTCAGGAAAAACTTTCGGAAATGGACGGCGTCATCATTGCGCCGGGCTTCGGCCAACGTGGCATAGAAGGAAAGTTCGTGGCGCTGAAATGGTGTCGTGAACACGACATTCCGACATTCGGAATCTGCCTCGGCATGCAATGTATGGTCATTGAATTCGCACGCAACGTCCTTGGGCTTGCCGATGCAAATTCAACCGAAATGGACCCGTCGACCGCCCACAACGTGATCGACCTGATGGAAGATCAGAAACTCATCACCTCAATGGGCGGCACAATGCGCCTCGGGGCATATGACTGCGTTCTTCGCAAAGGCTCGCGGGCTGCCGAAGCATATGGCGCTGAAAAGGTGAGCGAACGCCACCGCCACCGCTTTGAGTTCAACCATAACTATCGCGACATCTATGATCAGGCCGGCATGAAATGCGTCGGCGAAAATCCGGAGACCAAACTGGTGGAAGTGGTTGAGATCCCCGAAAAGCGCTGGTACATAGGCACTCAGTATCATCCTGAATATTCCAGCACGGTGCTCAGCCCCAACCCTATTTTTCTTGACTTCATCAAAGCCGCAGTCAGATATCGTAACGAAAAATCAAATCCAGAAAACTCAGATAAGTAAAAAAAGCAAATGGACAAGAACACCCTTGTGGGCATTCTCCTGATGGGAGCCGTGATTTTCGGCTTCATGTATCTAAACACTCCTTCGCAAGAGCAACTCGAAGCCCAGCGACAGGAGCAACTGAAAAAAGAGGCCGATGAACAAGCCAAGCGAGACGCCGAAGCCGCTGAAGCCCTGCGCATCCAACCGGTAACCGACGCAGATCTGGCCACCTTGCGCTCGGCTTTGCGCCTGTATGGCACAAGCACCGCCGAAGGCGCCAGAGCATTTTCGTCGGAAGCTGTTGACCTCAAACTGATCAATGACTCGACAATCACCGGCACAGTAACCACTCCTTCCGGCACAATCGACGTCAACAACGTGATAACCGGCAACTACCCGGAAAGCGAACTGCGTCATGCGCCGGCAGCCTCACGCGCGTTCCACTCCGCCATCACCAGTCTGACACGATACAAAAATTTTGCCACTCACCTTAACGGCGAAGAACAGATCGTGCAACTGCAAAACGACGTGCTGTCACTGAATCTCTCGACCAAAGGCGGCCAGATATCCGACGCCCGACTGAAGGATTACTTCTGCTATCTCGGAGGAGACACGACTCAGGTATGTCTCTGGGACCAGAACACCAATAATTACTCTTTCACCCTGCGCTCCGACAGCCAGAAATTCGAGACAAGCGACTTTTTCTTCACTCCGGTTATTGAAAGCGATTCTTCTGTTTTGATGCGTCTGGATCTTGGATCTGACTCATGGTGGGGAATACGCTACACTATGCCTGAAGCCGGAGGCTATATGGTGCGCATGGATGTTGTGCAGCACGGCATGGCGGCAGCCGACATAATCCCGATGCAGGTCAGCACCATGGAATTCAACTGGCATCAGACCATGATGCGCAACGAAGAAGGCCGGATGTTTGAAGAGCGCAATTCTGCCATATATTATAAAGAGTCGGGCGACGACGTTGAAGAACTCAACGCCATGGGCGATGACAAAAAGACCGTATCAGAGCCCATCAAATGGATCGCGTTCAAAAATCAGTTCTTTTCATCAGTGCTGATTGCCGACAAATCCTTCAACCCTGGCACCAAACTCACCCAGACCGATCTGAAGGACCAAAACCCGTCCATGCTGAAGGACATGACGGCGATCGCCCAGGTCAACTATTCCACCGCCCGCGATTCAGTCGCTTCGTTCAACTTCTATCTCGGCCCCAATCTCTATCCGGTGCTCAGCGACATGGATCGCGTTTCGCCCGATGAAGAACTTGACCTCACGCGCCTGATTCCACTCGGATGGTCACTGTTCCGCTGGATCAATACCTTGATCGTGATCCCCGTGTTCACCTTCCTTGGAAAATATATCGCCAACTATGGCATAATCATCCTGCTTCTCACCATCTTCATCAAATGCCTGCTCTTCCCGTTTACCTACAAGAGCTTCAAGTCGCAGGCCAAGATGAGAGTCCTCTCTCCGGAGATCAAAGAGATCAATGAAAAATATCCGGGAAAAGACAATGCGATGATACGCCAGCAGAAAACGATGGAGCTTTACAGCCGCGCTGGAGCAAACCCGATGTCGGGTTGCCTGCCTCTGCTGCTTCAGATGCCCATACTCATTGCCATGTTCTCGTTCTTCCCGTCATGTATAGAACTGCGCGGCCAGTCTTTCCTCTGGGCACATGATCTCTCCGCTCCCGACGCCATCCTGTCATGGGACGCCAACATCCCCATTATCTCCTGGGCCTTCGGCAACCACATCAGCCTGTTCTGCCTGCTGATGACCGCCACCAATATTGTCTACTCCCATATTAATATGCAGAATCAGCCCGGAGGCAACTCCATGCCCGGCATGAAGTTCATGACTTATGCCATGCCACTGCTCTTCCTGTTCTGGTTCAACAATTATGCATCCGGTCTCAGCTACTACTATTTCCTGTCACTTCTCATCACCATTATCCAGACATGGGTGATCCGCAAATGGGTGGTCGATGACACAAAAGTGCGTGCCGAAATGCTTGCCAACACCAAGAAGCCCCGCAAAAAATCCGGTTTCATGGCCCGTCTTGAAGAGGCCCAGCGCCAGCAACAGGCAATGATGCGTCAACAACAACAGCAAAAAGGCAAAAAGAAATAAAAACAACACCTATGGATCAGAGATATAACCTCCGAGGAGTCAGCGCGTCCAAAGAAGACGTCCACTCGGCCATCAAAAACATTGACAAAGGTATCTTCCCAAAGGCATTCTGCAAGATCATCCCCGACATTCTCGGCGGTGATCCCGAATACTGCAACATCATGCACGCCGACGGCGCAGGAACAAAGTCTTCACTTGCCTATGTCTACTGGCGCGAAACCGGCGACCTGAGCGTCTGGAAAGGAATCGCCCAGGATGCACTGATCATGAACCTCGACGACCTTCTGTGCGTCGGAGCCACATCCGGCATCCTTGTCAGCTCGACAATCGGACGCAACAAGCACCTGATTCCCGGCGAAGTTATCGCAGCCATCATCAATGGAACCGAAGAGCTGCTGGCTGAACTCCGCTCACAGGGCGTGGACATCTACAGCACTGGCGGCGAAACGGCCGACGTCGGCGATCTGGTACGCACCATCATCGTCGACTCGACAGTGACCTGCCGGATGCGCCGCGACCAGGTGGTCAACAACGCCAACATACAGAGCGGCGATGTGATTGTCGGCCTTGCTTCATATGGTAAAGCAGACTATGAGACCGCCTACAACGGCGGCATGGGCTCCAACGGTCTGACCTCGGCCCGCCATGACGTGTTCGCGAAATATCTTGCCGAAAAATATCCTGAAAGCTTTGACCATGCCACACCGGAGGAACTGGTGTATTCCGGATCCGTGCGCCTCACCGACTCCACTTCGGTTGAAGGAGTGAATGCAGGTCAGATGGTCCTCTCACCCACCCGCACCTATGCTCCGGTGATCAAACGGATTCTGGACGTCATGCGTCCGCGCGTACACGGCATGATCCACTGCTCGGGTGGCGCTCAGACCAAAGTTCTGCACTTTATTGACAATCTCCATGTAATAAAAGACAACCTCTTCCCGGTGCCTCCGCTGTTCGAGATGATCCAACGCGAAAGCAACACCGACTGGGCCGAAATGTACAAGGTGTTCAACATGGGTTCGCGCATGGAATTGTATGTGTCCGAAGCCGACGCGCAGACCGTCATCGACATTGCCCGCGAACATGGCATCGACGCTCAGATTATCGGACGAGTGGAACCGTCGGACACACGCCGTCTGACCATTACATCACCTTACGGAACATTTGAATATTGAGGCCTGCTGTTTTTCTAAGAAAACTTTGCAAGGTCGGATTTATTTGCTAAATTTGCGGCGGCTTTCCAACTGGGGAGCCGCCGTTTCAGCTCTTATTTATAACCTTAACTAAGTATCAAAGTGACTGATAACACCAGTGTGAAAACACTCGACAAAGTGGTTGTCCGCTTTTCGGGCGATTCCGGCGACGGCATGCAGCTTGCCGGCAACATTTTCACCAACGTCTCAGCTGGCGTTGGCAACCAGGTTTCCACATTCCCGGATTATCCCGCAGAAATACGCGCTCCGCAGGGTTCTCTCAGCGGCGTGAGCGGCTTTCAGGTCAGTGTTGGCCGTGAGGTCTACACTCCGGGAGACCAATGCGACGTGCTCGTTGCAATGAACGCAGCCGCGCTCAAACAGAACCATCGTTTTCTGCGTCATGGCGGAGTCATTATCCTCGACATCGATTCATGCAAAGAAAGCGATCTGAAAAAAGCACTCTTCACCACCGACAATCCGGTCGAAGAACTGGGCATCCGCCACGCACAGGTGCTGGAAGTGCCGGTCACAACCATGACCAAGGCAGCTCTTGCCGAAAGCGGCCTTGACCTGAAGTCAATGATGAAGTGCCGCAACATATTCGCTCTGGGCCTTGTGTGCTGGCTGTTTGACCGCCCGCTCGAAAGCGCCCTGCGTATGCTGCGCAACAAATTCGGACGCAAGCCGGCGATCTATGACGCCAACGCCAAAGTGCTCCGCGCCGGCTATGACTATGGACATAACATTCACGCCGGAGTGTCGACATGCCGTATTGAAAACGACAAGATCACTCCCGGAGTATACACCGATATCAACGGCAACACCGCCACTGCATGGGGTCTGATCATGGCTTCTGAAAAATCAGGCCGCCCGCTGTTCCTCGGCTCCTACCCCATCACTCCTGCCACCGACATTCTCCATGAACTGGCCAAACGCCGCGATCTCGGCGTGAAGGCAGTGCAGATGGAAGACGAGATCGCCGGCGTCTGCTCGGCCATCGGCGCATCGTTTGCCGGAAATCTGGCAGTGACCTCAACGTCTGGTCCCGGTCTCGCCCTGAAGAGCGAGGGAATCGGTCTGGCCGTAATCGCCGAACTGCCCCTTGTGGTCATTGACGTGATGCGCGGAGGCCCGTCGACCGGCCTTCCGACCAAGACCGAACAGACTGACCTGATGCAGGCTCTCTATGGCCGCAACGGCGAAAGCCCGGTTGCCGTGGTGGCTCCGATTTCGCCGACCGACTGTTTCGACATGGCATTTGAAGCAAGCCGCATCGCGCTCGAGCACATGACTCCGGTCATTCTGCTGAGCGATGCGTTCATCGGCAACGGATCAAGCGCCTGGCGAATTCCAGAAGCAAACGAATATCCCGAAATACACCCGCCGTTGCTTCCGGCCGAACGTGCCGACAACAACTGGCATCCATATGAGCGCAATGCCGACACTCTGGTGCGTTACTGGGCAATTCCCGGCACAGAAGGTGCGACCCACCGTCTCGGCGGCCTCGAAAAAGACTCAAAGACCGGAGCAATCTCGACCGACCCGGTCAATCACGAAAACATGGTCCGCATACGCCGCGAAAAAATCGCGCGCATAGCCAACGACATTCCGGCCCAGGAGGTCCACTATGACACTCCTGAAGCCGACACCCTGCTGCTCGGCTGGGGCGGAACATACGGACATCTGCGCACCGCTGCCGCAGAACTGAACGCCGAAGGCACTCCGATCGCGTTCACTCAGATGCGCTACATCAACCCTATGCCTGCCAATATGGGCGAGATTCTGAAACGTTACAAACGCGTAATCGTGGCCGAACTCAACACCGGTATGTTTGCCGACTATCTGCAGATGCAATTCCCCGACGTTCATATCGAACGGATCAACAAGATCCAGGGACAGCCATTCCTTGTGAGCGAAGTAAAGAACAGCATCAAAGAAATAATGAAGTAACCAACAGCCATGGAAAATAAAGATATCCGTTCAAAATACTCTCCTGCTGACTATAAAAGCGATCAGAGCGTGCGCTGGTGTCCGGGATGCGGCGACCATGCCGTGCTCAATTGCCTCCACAAGGCAATGGCCACACTCGGCGTGCCGCCTCACCGCACCGCGGTAATCTCCGGCATAGGATGCTCCTCGCGACTGCCATATTACTGCAATACATATGGTTTCCACACCATCCACGGCCGCGCCGCCGCAATCGCCACAGGCTTCAAGGTGGCCAATCCGGAAATGACCGTGTGGCAGATCAGCGGCGACGGCGACGGACTCGCCATCGGCGGCAATCACTTCATTCATTGCCTGCGCCGAAATGTCGACATCAACATACTGCTGCTCAACAACAAGATCTATGGCCTGACCAAAGGACAATATTCCCCGACATCGCCTCGCGGATTTGTCAGCAAATCCTCCCCTTACGGCACCACCGAAGATCCGTTTGTTCCCGCCGAACTCGCTTTCGGCGCGCGCGCCACTTTCTTTGCACGCAGCCTCGATGTGGAACTGCAGGTCAGCCAGGAGTGCATGGCCGCAGCCGCACGCCACAAGGGTGCATCGGTGGTGGAAGTGCTCCAGAACTGCGTGATTTTCAACAACGGCACCCACAATTGGATCTCAGACAAGGAAAACCGAGCCGACCGGACCATTCATCTGGTTCACGGACAGAAAATGCTGTTCGGCAATAATCTTGAGAAAGGACTTGTGCAGGACGGATTCCAGCTTAAGGCAGTGACAGTGGGCGAAGAGGGTTACACACTTGATGACGTGCTCACCCACGACGCTCACAGCGTGTCGGATATGCTTCACCGCCAGCTCGCCCTGATGGACGGACACGATCTGCCGGTGGCCATCGGTGTGATCCGCGACGTTGACGCCCCGGTCTACAACGAAGAGGTCGAAGCCCAGATCACTGACGTCAGCGCCAGCAAAGGCTATGACTCGCTCCGCGCCATGATTCTGGCCGGAGAAACCTGGACTGTGGAATAAACCCGACTACAACACTTCTGTTATATAAACAACGCAGCCGGCATCATTTTTCGAGATGATGCCGGCTGTCCGTTTAAATCGGCCTGAAGTTATTCGGCCGTGAGAGAAAGAGCCACAGACGCATATGGCCGGCCGAGCGATGACGCGACGTTGAGACCGACATATTTGAGAATGCGACCGCTCACAAGCTTGCCGTCAAGATTACTCGGGCGCGACGGATCGGCAGGAGTAAGATCCCTGATGCGATAGTTTTTGTTCACATCGACTCCGTCAAGACGCAATTTCGGAACGGCCTGATCACAGAGGTAATCCATCCGATATGCAAACACGGCAGCCCTATCCTTGGACTCGTCGGCATACATCAGCGCAGCCACAGGTCCGTCATATGGCGACAGCAGGCGGTATTGGTCGCCAAATTGCACCACCGGCCTGATTTCTTTATAGGCTGCCACGGCGCGCCCGGCAAATTCCAGTTCACGCTCCGTCATGTTTTTGGGCTGTATCTCCATGCCAAGACGTCCGGTCATGGCCACGTCAAATCTGAATTTTATCGGCAATTCGCGGCCGGTCTGGTGATTGGGGCTGGCACTGACATGTGAACCCTGCGCAATTGCCGGATAGAAGTGGCTGGCGCCCCACTGAATGAAAATGCGCTGCATGGCGTCAGTATTGTCACTCGTCCAGAATTCGTCGAACCATGGAAGCAGGCCGTATGTGACGCGGCCGCCTCCGCTGGCACACAACTGAATGGCCACTTCTGGATATTTCTCACGAATGCGGTCTAGCACGCTTTTCAGACCCTGATGATAACGTATATAGATCTCATTCTGTGATTTTTTTGGCAGATATGGCGAAGCATAGTTCATGATATCGGCATTGCAGTCCCATTTTATATAAGCTATTTCCGGATTTTCGGTCAGCAGATTATCTGTAATAGAAAACACATAGTCCTGCACCTTGGGATTACACAGATCAAGCACGGCCTGAGTACCTCCCCTGCCCTGACTGACAGGACGGTTAGACTGACTCAGCACCCATTCGGGATGTTTCTCAAAAAGTTCACTTTTTGTATTCACCATTTCCGGCTCGATCCAGATTCCGAACTTGATTCCGTGGCGCCTGGCGGCATCGGTCAGTCCTTTTATACCCTGTGGCAGTTTTTTCTTGCAGACCATCCAGTCGCCAAGACTTGTGTGGTCATTATCACGCGGATATTTATCGCCAAACCAGCCATCGTCCATCACAAAAAGTTCACCTCCGAGAGATGCAATGTCAGACATCATTTGCTCCATAACATCCTGGTCAACGTTGAAATACACACCTTCCCAACTGTTGAGCAACACGTCATGAAGGCGATCGCCGTGTGTCATGCCGTATTTGCGTCCCCATTTATGGAATGCCCGGCTGATGCCGCCTTTGCCTTCTTGCGAAAACGCCATGACAAACTCAGGGGTAGTGAATACTTCGCCCGGCTTAAGAGTATAGGCCGACGTCTCTTCATTGATACCGCTGATGATATTGATGCCATGATTGCCTGCCACGATCTTGGTTTTGTAGTTGCCTCCCCACATGAGATTTCCGCCAAACACCTCGCCGGAATTCTCCGTGGCCTTTCCGCCAACCGACAACATGAATCCGGCATTAGAGCCAAAAGCATTGCGAAGCCCGGCTTTATCGGCGATCACGCTCTGTCCGTCAGGAAGACGCTCCTCGCTCATCATGCCCTCGCCAGCCCATGACCCGTGGAACTGCGTCAGATAATTATTGTCGCGCGTCAGTGGCACACTGGCGCTGGCAAACGTCAGCAGCTCCACTTCGCCTTTCTTGCTTTCATTGGCGAGTTCGGTCCATGTTGAAAACACGTCGGTTCCACCATAGCGACGAAAAAATTGTCTGACGGCAAACGGATACACTTTGTCACGAAACGTCAGCGTGATCAATTCACCTTTTTCGTCAGCAACGCGCTCCATTTTCTCCATGCCAAGATCAAGGCTCATGGTGCCGTCAGGCATTTTCACTGCCAGAGCTTTCTCGCCCGACGACCATAGACCAAACTGCGGAAGAGTGTGGCCTGTATAATTTGAATTTACGCTAAAGAATCCGCTTATGTCGGAATCTTCGATTTTTGGCCCGAAATACTGATAATAGGCGGCGCCACCGTCGTTGGTGGTCACCACAAGCGACGTGTTATCGGAGCTTAATACATGAGTGCGATTTTCGCTATGGAGTCCTTGGACGGACACCGCAAGGCATAATGCACTGAAAACAAACACTTTTTTCATAAATATTACTTGTAACTGGTTAACTGTCTGCAAATTTACTCCTTATTTCCGACAACGTCCCGCTTTTGCTGTTACATAAATCTTTTTTCATGTTACATTGTCGCTCGTCGGATGATAAATCATCAGTCTGAGGCAGAACCGAGCTTTTTTGTCAAACAGGATTATTATGCTACCTTTGCAGTCGAATACAAGCAGACATCGACAAGCTTCCTCAAGTTATGCCAAAGAACTTCAACCGACTCAAACAATGGCTCAGCAGGCTGTCATTCCGCACAGGCATAATAGCGGTCATTCTCTGTGCGCTTTGCTATACCATATCGTTTGCGCAGATGCTGCTTCCAATATCATCCACTGCCAAGGGAATATTGTGGGCCGTGTTTTTCGGCATTGCAAAGACATTGCAATATGGCGCTTTGTTAATTTTAGGCACAACCGGCATTTCACGCCTAAAATCCATTTTCAAGCGTGAGCAATAAGCTCCGGTCTGCCACACTCCAGACACCTGTGGCGCGCGGAAGCCTATTCAATCACAATTTTTCTGCCGTTTATAATGTAAATGCCTTTTCCCAGACTTGATGCAGCCTCAGATTCGTCGGCATACACACCAATATAGATTCCCTGGAGATTATATACTTTTGCAGGCCGTTTCTCTTCATTAATCACTGGCGACAAAGCTTTACTTACAGGCAAATGCCCGTCAAACCAATCTATATTGCGTTGCAAGGCTGTTTTGATTCTCTCGGCTCTTGCATCCACCGTCTGCAACGGGTCGTCATTCCATCTGGCGCAATCATTTTTCCAGGCGTCGGCGAGCGGTAAAACCGTCTCATCTATATACTCGTATACCTCTGACAGCCTGTCGGGATACACTTCATTCCAGACCGCTTCAACCGCCTTGCAAAAGTTGTCATACTGGATAATCTCTCCGATCCAATGTGGCGTAATTCCATAGTGGACTTTCATCCGGAAAGTGTAGTCAGTCTTCTCCCGGTTATAGCAGACAAGATCCCATATCGGGCCGGCAACCCATTTTGCATTATCCTTCAAATCTTTATGCAAATAAAAGCTGCCATGAAAGCCGTCCGGATTGTCCATTATCTCCTGCAATATAAAAAACCGGGCCATACTCTCCACATCCAGGTATCTCTCCCATGCAGTAGATGTTTTGTCAGTTGAATATATCGCTTTGTTTATTGCGTTGAACTCGCCGCTAAGCCACTGCAACTGAGCTGTTGAAAGGATATTGGGAGAATGATAGCGAAGTGTCAGACTCCAGCGGGCGTTTTCAGGAATCGTGATCTGGCATTCGTCATAGTAATTATCCACCTCTACAAGCCAGCCTCCCTTTATAAGATCTGGATCTGTTTCTTTGTTCCGTTGCTCATATATGTCCACACGGCTGTCGTCTATCCGGATAGTTTCTGTCAGGAAATACAACCCGATATAGTCATTGTTTAACACAACCTCTACCGGTCGAAAGCTCGGTGTCCAGTCCATTCCAATCAGTTTTCCCAAATGCAATCCAGCCACGGTGTTTTCAGTCGGCTTCAACAAAGCCCAATGCTTGCTTGGGGGCATACCCATCATCGAAGTCTTTCTTCCAAGTTTTATCTTGTATGGCTTCTTGGCTCCTTTCCATGACGAGTGGCCCCGACCTCGTATTTGCATTGGCTGTGGCTTTGCATTCGGTCCGATAGGATCAACTCCGTCAACGCCCATCGGGTCAAGCCAATAGATGGCAGGCAAATATTCTTCTTTCGACACGATAGGGTTATGATTCTTCGTTTCGATATACATGACAGGCAATGTGCCGGATACTGACGTTGAAGGCGAAAATGTCGGCTCTGTCGCATCTATGTCATCTATACAGGAAATGAAGACCAATGCGACAAATAAACCGCCGATAAACTTGATAATGAAATTCATATACGTCGTTCTAATGCCATAAGCAGTTTATAAATGTTGTTTTTCGCTGTTTTCCATTTACCATACCAGCCTCAATCCAACCGGAATAGTGAATTCTAACGATTTCTCCTGACGTATAGTCCTGATGTCGGAGCCAGGATTAAAATAGTAACGTAACGAAGGTTCGGCATAGATACTGAGTGAAGGGGTGAAATGGTATTGGACTCCAACACCTCCTTCAACCGACCATTGCAATGGAGCCTGAATGTTGCGTCTGTCTGTTTCGGCTGCTGTCCATTCCGGTGCGAATCTCCGCACAGACTGACTTCCCGATACGGGAATATCCAATGTCACCCCACCTTGTCCATAGACCGAGATACCTTTATGTGTGAACATTCGGTAGCTGAATTTAAGCGGCACTCCTATATAATGAATGCGCTGTGTCGTTTCTTCATTCATTCTTTCACTCTGAGAAAGTATATCAGACCGAAGGAATGTGTACCTCACGCCAGACTCTATGCTCCAGCGTGAAGACAACGGTTTATTAACGGACAGACCGATGACAAACGGCATATGATGACGAACCTTTTCTGTAATCTCAATTTCATACGACGGGCCTTCGACATCCGAAATGTCTGGGTTCGGGATTCTATAGCGGCTGAAACCATCCTGTCCGGGATTGCCGGCATATGCCAGCGACAGCGCCCAGTCATGTGATTCAGAATGCGGTTTATGCCTTACAGACTCTTTGGCAATTACTCCCCCCCGGCCTATCGTATTGATGCTCAGATGGATTGTATCAGCCGAAGCGCCGACTTTGCCAACTATAGGACGCCTATCGTTTTGTATATCAGACACTTCAGTGATTTTCTCTTCAATCTGACGATCTGTTATTGCCCTGTTGTTGATTATTTGCGATTTCGGCAGAATGCTGTCGGCCTTGATCGATTCGACATCATTTATTCTGGATGCGACATCCTGACTTTCTCCACCCGTGTTCTTGCTTATTATTGAAGATTCTGAAGCATTTTCATCATGGTTGAACATCACATTCCACACAAGCGATATTATGGCCACAACAGAAAGAATACCCATCTCCACCCGATATTCCGTAATCAGACGTCGCAGCATTGCCTTTGCGTGGGCAAGTTGCGATGACGACGAATGAGGCGCAATGCCAAGCAACTCTCCTATTTCTTTATGGGAAAGCCCATCCAAGACTGCCAGACGAAAAACTTTGCCATAGCCATCAGGTAATTTTGTGATTATTCTGTCTATTTCTTCCCATGTCAGACCGTCGCTCTCAGTTGAGTCGTCATTTATGTTATCAGCTATCGCCCTGTCGGCAACAGACACGGATGACAGGCATGAGTCCTCCTTGAGATATTGCAACGACAGATTTTTCATTATGGTGGCGAGCCATGCATCAACCTTCGCACCATTATGAAGAGAGCCTATCGATGCGAATACTATCAGAAATCCATCATGGACTATATCTTTTGCAATGCTGTCATCCTGCACATAATAAGCCACTATCTCCCTCAACCGAGTGGAATAGGTCTTGTATAGAATTCCAAAAGCCTCCCGGTCACCTGCCTGGCATCGCTTTACAAGTTGAACTTTATCCATATAGATGAAGAAACACAGCCTATAGATGCTCTATACTACAAAAGACTGCATGAGAAACTCGATTTTTTTAGCATTGCTGCCACAAAGGTATAAAAAAATACATTTTTGCGTATCTTTGTGGTTGCCAATGCTGGGTGGCGATTCTTGAAATTCAGCCGGAAGTGTGGTTTAAAGCAAAAATGACAAACGCAAACAACAAAATTTGACCTGACATGGCCTGTAGTTCTGAGTTCATCGAGTTTATCTGCGCCGCTCTCGCTCCGCTTGGCGAAGTACGCAGCCGGAAAATGATGGGCGAATACGTCATATATGTTAATGAAAAATGTGTGATCACCGCTTGTGACAATAACGCATATATCAAAAAGTTGCCGTGCATCGACGCGATGATGGCCGATGCCGAACGCGGCTGTCCCTATCCTGGTGCAAAGGAGGCCTACATACTTGACTTCGCTGATTCACGCAAAGCATTAACCGTGATCGAAACGCTCTGGGAGCATCTTCCTTTTCCAAAATCAAAAAAGAGATAAACTGACCCCATGAGGTCAGTCATGGATTACTGAGTATGACACCGAAAAACATTCTTGACATACGCAATCGCGACGATTTCCGGCAATGGCTCATGAGTCACAGCACGACTGAAACGGAATGCTGGATAGCAGTAAAGCGAGGCAAAACTCCGCCAGAGGATGCTTTGTGGTATCTTGATGCTGTCGAGGAAGCCTTATGTTTCGGCTGGATTGATTCAACGCTTAAAAACATTGATGGCGTTGCGCTCCAGCGATTCGGCCCTCGTAAAAAATCAGGCCGGTGGACTGAACTGAACAAAGAGCGTTGCCGCCGTCTTGAAAAACTTGGCAAGATGACGGACAATGGCCGTGCCGCCTACCATGCGCGTGCACTTGACGCGGAATTTGTGATAATCCCGGAAATTGTCAGTGCTTTCAGCGCCAATCCGGTCGCATGGGAGAATTTCAAATCTTTCCCCAGTCTATATCAGCGCGTGCGCATTGACAATATTCAAAGAAACAAAGCAAATAAAGAACTGTTTGACAGCCGGCTGCATAAACTGATAGAAGCAAGCGAACGCGGCGAAATGATCGGCGACTGGCACGATGGCGGACGCTTGCTCGACTATTGACCGCAATAACGTTATGCAGCCGCAACAGGTTCCACACCATAAAGCCTCCAGACTCTCTGATCTCGGAATACATATTCGCAGAATATGTTCCCGAAAAGACAGGGAGAAGCATGCGACAAAGGAATTATGACTAAACGAAAAGAAACAACCGCACATGTCGCGATGGACTCTCGCCGTTGCACGGCCTGCGGAAAATGTGTGGCCGGATGCCCGAAAAAAGTCATCGGTAATGTCGGGTTTATGTGGCATAAACACGTAACATTCAAAAAGGCGGACTCATGCATCGGCTGCAACAAGTGCATAAAGATCTGCCCCAACGGCGTGTTCTTCAAACCGGACGACGGAGCATCCATACATAAGAAGAAGAGCGCACTATCATTTCGGGTGGAGCGATTGCTGCCATTGGCATTCATAGCGACAGCAGCCACAGGCATCGGTCTGCACGCTGCCGGCCATGGCACTGACCATGATGTGTGGCACAACTGGAGTGTGGCGCATATCGCATCGTGCCTGCTGTGGCTCTTGGCCGCCGGTTTCCATCTGAAACGGCATCTGGGCTGGTATAAAACTCTTTTTTCAAAAGGTATCGTGAAAGAGCGCCTGGCAACTATTTCTATGTCAGTGTTATTTCTGGCCACAGTAATTACGGGGTGCATGCTGTTGTCCGTGCACGGGCCAGCGTCACGTGTCGGATTATGGCATTACAAATCAGGCATTCTATTGATTATTGTCACCTTGTTTCACACCACTCGTCGAAGGTAAACGAAACCACATTTTAGCCACACCATGCTATGAGCGGCTGACGGCGGCTGACGGCGGCTTAGCATGGTGTGCTTTTTTTACGCATATTGCTTGGAAGAGACTAATAAAAGGCATACCTTTGCGCTAACAAAATTGTTTAACAATATTATCAGCAATATGCAATGACCACTCAAGAACCAAGTAAAGAAGAACTTATACTGCAGGCGGCCGCCCATGAGTTTGCCATAAAAGGCTTCGACGGCGCACGCACCACCATCATAGCCGAAAAAGCCGGCGTCACACACGCCATGCTCCACTATTATTTCCGCACTAAAGAACAACTATTTGAGCAGATACTCGTTGACAAATTCAGCCAACTGCTGGATATGATGTCGACAATCTTCATGCAGCCAGGCAAAAGTCTGCGAGAACGGATTGCCGCCGGAGTGAGGGCGCACTTCGATTTCATACGCAACCACAGCGACCTGCCTTTTTTCGTGATCAACGCGGTGAACCGCGAACCTGACCGCATCATTGAATTTCAACGCCAAATGACAGAAAAGATCGCTTCCCTACTCTCTCCGCTTCAATCTGAACTAGCTGAAGCTGCCAGGCTGGGAGAGATCAGACCGATCGAAATCCATTCTCTGATAATCAATATGGTATCGCTGAATCTGGGACCGTTCATTTCACGTCCGCTCATAGAGAGCATGCTGAATATCAGCAATTTTGAAGCGTTGCTTGATGCTAAACGGGAAGAAAACGTAAACATTATACTCAAACTGCTATGTTTCGACTGAAAATTTCAATCCTGATTCTAAGCGTAGCTTCGGTCATTTCTGTCAGTGCCCGGACTGTTTCCGTTGACGAGTGCCGAATGCTGGCCAGGGAACATTATCCGGCTGTAGCCCAATATGGCATAATCGAAAACACGCGCGACCTGACTCTGTCGACCGTGTCGCGCGCCTGGCTTCCTCAAATCGCATTGGGGGCACGCGCCTCTTGGCAAAATAATGTGACCAGCCTACCCGAACAGCTGCAACAGATGCTGTCGCAGTTTGGAGCCGACTATCCAGGCATGAAGCATCTGCAATATTCCACAGCGCTGGAGTTGAATCAGATGATATGGGACGGCGGCGCGACAGCCGACCGACGGGCCGAAGCACGAGCACAAGCCGATGTGGCCACCAAAAGCACAGATCTCGCTCTTTATGAAGTGGAAGGCAAAGTGCAGGAAATCTATTTCTCCATCCTGCTGCTCAACAGACAGATCGCCCAGCTCAGATTGACAGAAAATCTGCTTGATTCCACTTTCAGGAAAATAAACTCGCTGGTGGCAAACGGCGTGGCCATGCCTGCAGATGCCTATATGACTGAAGCCCAGCTACTCACACTGCGACAGACAATCACGTCGATGCAATCGTCAGCCAAAGCTTGCCGCTCCATACTCGGACTCCTCACCGGACTGGACCCCAATGAAATTGAACTGACCGAGCCAGAGGAGGCCATCGGACGCAGAGATCCGTCGTGGCAGATGCCTCAACAGGCATTGTTCGATGCTCGAATCAGAAGCCTTGACGTCAGCCAACGGATGGTCAAATCTTCTCTGATGCCGAAAATCAGCGTTTTTGCCTCAGCAGCATATGGATATCCGGGAGCCGACATATTCAAAAGCATGCGCACCGGCCATCCCGATTTCGGCGTGATGGCCGGAGTGAGTCTGCAATGGGAAATAGGAGCGTTCTACAATCGGTCAGAACGACTACACCGTATCAACGACCAGCGACACCTGATAGATATTGAACGACAGATAGCCGATTTCAACAAATCCATGGCCTCGGAAAGCATTGTCGGAGAGATCCGCGCGCTCCGCTCGGCGATAGAGCACGATGCAAAAATCGCTGAACTAAGAACCAAAGTCAGACAGGCCGCAGAATCCCAACTGGCAAACGGAGTGATCGACACGACATCGCTTCTCGACAAAATCACAGATGAACAGACAGCCATACTTTCACGCAACGTCCACATAATACGGCTGCTCCAACAATATTACCTTCTCAATCACACGCTCAACAAATGAAACACTCTTTTTCAATCATTATGCTTTGTGTCGCATCTCTGGCTGCATCAGTTTCCTGTGTAAGCACACCCGAATATGATACCTCTGGAATTTTCGAAGCGACAGAAACCACGCTGTCAAGTTTTACTTCAGGACGCATACTCCAGGTAAACGCCGATGAGGGCGACACGGTGAAAGCCGGTGATTGCATAGCTCTGATCGACACCACCCAGCTTAAACTCCAATGGCAACACCTTGGCCACATGCTCGGAGCTACACGCAAATCGGCGCCCGATGTCGCCCTGCAGGTGTCGGCACTGCGCCAGCAACTGGCCCACCAACAGTCAGAAAAGCGCAGGCTTGAGCGATTGGTGGCCGACGGCGCGGCAACATCAAAACAGCTCGACGATATCAATTCGGCGATTGCCGTGCTGGAAGACAACATCAATTCACAGCTGTCCACTCTCGGCAAAAGCGTATCGCAAATCAATGAAAACGCCTCAGCCATAGCCATACAGATGGCCCAGACAGAGGCTTCGCTTGCCGATTGCCGCATCATTGCCCCGACCGACGGCACTGTCACGATCCGCTGGGCGCAACCCGGAGAATTCGCTTCTCCCGGAAAACCGATAGTCCGCATCGCCAATATGGACGATATGTTTCTGCGCGCATACTTCACGTCGGAACAGCTGGCCGGCCTGTCGCTGAACCAGCCGGTTTCGGTCGTGGCCGACTATGGCGGAGGCAATGTCTGCGAATATCCGGGAAAAATCGTCGCGATTGCGTCACAGAGCGAATTCACGCCTAAAAACATCCAGACCGATGACTCGAGAGCCAATCTTGTATATGCAGTCAAAATATCTGTAAAAAACACAGACCGCCGCCTGAAAACCGGAAGTTACGGCCACGTTAAATTATTATGAACGCCATCCGTCTGGAAAATATCAGCAAACGCTTCGGCGACAATCTGGCACTCGACAATGTGAGTCTCGAAGTGCGTCAAGGCGAAGTCTTCGGACTTCTTGGCCCGGACGGCGCCGGCAAAACCACTATTTTCCACATTCTCACTACTTTGCTATGTCCAGACAGCGGATCCGCTTCTGTCGGCGGACACGACTGCGTCAACGAATTATGGGAAATACGCCGCAACATCGGCTATATGCCCGGGCGCTTCTCGCTCTACCCTGACCTGACAGTCAGAGAAAATCTCAACTTTTTCTCTTCGCTGTTCGGAATGAATCCTGACGACAACTTCGCGTTGATCGAACCCATCTACTCACGTCTACGCCCGTTTGAATCAAGACCGGCGGGAAAACTGTCGGGAGGAATGAAGCAGAAACTTGCCCTGTGCTGCGCGCTGATACACCGTCCGCAGACGTTGCTGCTTGACGAGCCGACCACAGGAGTCGACGCGGTCTCGCGCCACGAGTTCTGGGACATTCTGACCGACATCCGCCGCAACGGAATCACGGTGCTGGTGTCCACGCCCTACATGGACGAAGCGTCGCGATGCGACCGCGTGGCCCTTATCAACGCCGGCAGGATTCTCGCCTCTGGCTCCCTCGGCGAAGTCATCGGCCGATTCAAGTCCGGACTATATGCAGTCTCCTCGCCGGCCCCTTACATGACTCTGCTCCGGCTGAGGGAGTCGCCCCTCATAAAAAGCGCATACCTTTTCGGCGAAAGCATCCACGTATGCAGCAATATGACACCTGATGCGGGCAGCAACTGCCAGGTGCGACCGATAAAACCGGGCATTGAAGACGTATTCATTCAGCTGATCGAACATGAAAGCAATCGAAGTAGTCAATCTAACTAAACGTTTCGGAGACTTCACCGCAGTTGACTCCATAAACTTCAGCGTGGAACAAGGCGAGATATTCGGATTTCTCGGAGCCAACGGTGCCGGCAAGACCACCGCAATGCGTATGCTCTGCGGCCTGAGCAAACCAACTTCCGGACGTGCCGTCGTGGCCGGATTCGACGTCGGGACTCAAACCGAAATGGTCAAACGGCGGATAGGTTACATGAGCCAACGCTTTTCGCTCTATGAAGACCTGACTGTGATGGAGAACATCATGCTCTATGGCGGCATATACGGTGTGCCGAAGGCCACTCTGCGCGAACGAGCCCGGCAGATGGGCCGACGACTCGACATGACTTCCGATCTGCAGCGTCTTGTCGCCGACATACCCCTTGGCCGCAAACAACGACTCGCCTTCTCCGTTTCGACCATACACCGTCCGGAAGTAGTGTTTCTCGACGAACCGACAGGCGGAGTCGACCCGATCGCCCGCCGCCTGTTCTGGGAGATGATCCATGAGGCAACCGGCGACGGCACCACAGTGTTCGTCACGACACACTATATGGATGAAGCCGAATACTGCCGGCGTGTGTCGGTCATGGTCGACGGACAGATCCGCGCACTCGGTTCGCCGTCCGAGCTAAAACAGAATTTTTCCATTTCAACTATGGACGAAGTGTTTCGCGCACTCGCCCGCAACTCCCTCCGTTCAGAATGAAAAAAAGCTTCCTTGCATTCGTCCGCAAAGAGACACTGCACCTGCTCCGCGATCCGCGCACTCTGCTAATAGCCCTCTTCGTGCCGATCATACAGATGCTCCTGTTCGGATTTGCCATCTCCACGGAAATCAACAACATAAACGTGATGATATGCGATCCATGCGACCACAAAGACACATCGGAACTGGCCGCACGCCTGGATGCCAATCCGGTATACACATTCGCCGGACATGTCGGCCCGTCAGACATCGATGCCGCGCTTGTCGACGGAAAAGCAGAAGCTATCGTTGTGTTCGACAGCGGACACCGCGCACAGATACTGATTGACGGTTCAAATCCCGTGACCGCCCAGTCAACCGCACAATATCTCACGGCAACAATGAGCGAAACAACCCCAGATGCCTCGGTGAGAATACTCTACAACCCGCAACTGCGCAGCGCATATAATTTCGTGCCCGGCATAATGGGACTGATATTCATAATCATCTGTGCAATGCTGACATCTGTGTCAATTGTGCGCGAACGCGAAACCGGCACTCTCGAAGTCCTGCTCGTGTCGCCGATCCGCCCTGGCATGATCTATATCGGCAAACTCATACCATATTTCATCCTGGCCTGCATAGACCTGGCCGCCATACTATTCATAGCGCGCCACGCACTGCAAGTGCCGCTGACCGGCTCAATCCCGGCTATGATAATTCTGTCACTGACCTATATAATCCTGTCGCTCGGCTTCGGACTGCTCATCTCCACTCTGGTCGACTCCCAGATGGTGGCCTTGCTCATTTCCGGGATGGTGCTCATGGTCCCGGTCATCATGCTTTCAGGAATGCTGTTCCCGATAGAAAATATGCCGCAGCCTTTGCAATGGCTATCGGCTATCGTGCCGGCCAGATGGTATATAGCGGCCATGCGCAAGCTGATGATCCAGGGTCTCTGCTGGGACGCTGTAGCCTCCGAAGCGACAATAATCAGCGTCATGACAATCTTAATTCTCACTCTGGCCATAAAACGGTTTAAAATCAGACTGCAATAATGAAAACACTGCCCATACTGCTGAAAAAAGAATTCCTCCAATTCCGGCGCAACAAACTGATGCCACGACTGGCGCTGCTGTTTCCCTGCATGGTTATCTTAATAATACCGCTTGTGGCGACAATGGACGTGCAACACGTCGGAGTGGCCATTGTTGATCACGACAATTCCACACTGAGCCACAGAATCAGCACATCACTCGACGCCTCCGCTCTGTTTTCCGTAACCACAGCCCCCACATATGCCGACGCAATGGCCATGATCGAAAATGACCGGGCCGATGTCGTGCTCACACTGCCCAGACACCTTGAGCGGAACCTATTGTCCGGACAACCGGTAGCCCCCGACATAGCCGCCAACGGAGTGAACGGCATAAAAGGCTCTATCGGATCGGCATACGTGATGCAGGCAGTTGGCGAATCACTCATATCGGCCACCGGCCGCCACGTCGACTCACCATCCATCGTCTACCGCTTCAACCCCACTCTTGACTATCGTCACTTCATGATTCCGGCACTGATGACCATGCTGCTGATAATGCTCTGCGGATTCATGCCAGCGCTCAACATGGCCTCTGAAAAAGAGACCGGAACCATCGAACAGATCAACGTCACCGCCGTCAACCCGTTCACGTTCATTCTATCCAAACTGATACCATATTGGATTATAGGACTGGTGGTCATCTCAATCGGCATGGCTATCGGAGTCGCCGTTTACGGACTCGTACCCGCAGGCAGTCTCACGGCCATCTACACCGCATCAGCACTGTTCATTCTCGTCATGTCGGGCATCGGCATTCTTATAGCCAACTTCTCGTCTACCATGACAAGCAGCATGTTTCTCATGCTGTTTATTGTTCTGATATTTATTCTCATGAGTGGACTGCTGACACCAATTGATTCCATGCCTGAATGGGCACAAAACATCACCCTGGCAGTCCCTCCCCGCTATTTCATAAACATAATGCGCTCGGTCTACCTCAAAGCCACATCAATCAACGCCCTTATTCCAGACTATGCTGCCCTCGCCCTCTGCGCCCTCACAAGCTGCACACTCGCGGCCATCACATACAGCAAACGCAACTGACACTTTACTTGTAAATCCAAAAATAAATCGCTTACTTTGACCCGAAAAAACATCGTAATATATCAGCAACATGAATCTGAACCTAAAGAATGCGGCACGCACGTTTTGGGCAATAGGCTGTCTATTTGCAGCCCCCGACACTTTCGCCTCATGCGAAGAAGCGATCAAGGATTTCTATGTATCCTATATGCAGAATGCAAACGACGGAAACGACAAAGCAAACGATCAGCTAAAACAGCTGCATATGTCGCCTGACGTAATTGCAAAGATGAACGAATACACACAGCTCCATGGTATAGACGCCATCATTCACGCCCAAGACGTTTCA
The DNA here is from genome assembly GCA_947177035.1 of uncultured Porphyromonadaceae bacterium. Lineage (GTDB taxonomy): Bacteria > Bacteroidota > Bacteroidia > Bacteroidales > Muribaculaceae > UBA3263. Next base: position 83,918 of record CAMWSS010000007.1, read on the forward strand.
CGATATGGCATTGAGTCAATAACCGTCGGAGCTATGCATGATAATTGGTATATGGTTAAGTATAAATGGGATGCAGACTCCAAAGAAACCATGATACCAATTCAAGTATGCGACTGCGACACTACCTTTAAAATATTAGACATCTTGCCCATAGAAACTGACGACAATTAAAAGCAGCTCACAAACTCATCGCAACACATGAAAAAACACATTCTCAAAACCATCACTCTTCTGGCCATCTGGGCTATAACATATGCTCTGACATATTTTGTCAGCACCATGTCCGGCCGCAACGAAGTGTCAGATTGGGCTTTTTATTGTACGGTTGGTTTCACCGTCACCTTCGGCCCACAAATTTACGCCTACATTACAAAAAAATTTAATGCCGGCTCTTAGCAGCGGCCCTTTAAAAAGGGCGCATAGTAATAAACCTGTGTTTAGGCGTATATTTTGCATATTCTGAAGATGAAGAATTTGGTGTCGTTGACTCCGTGTAGTTTCGCTCTGAATGCCTTGATTTTGGAGTTGATCGATTCTGCAGAGGCGTTTGTCGAGCGGTTGTGGTAGAAGTTGAGGATCTCGTCTGAGTGTTCGTAAAATGTAGCTGCAATGGTGTTGAATGATTTGAATCCGGCGTCTGCCACGCGGTTGTACCATCGTGCGAGGTTCAATCGTGCACTGTCTTTTGTAGATCTCTTGTTGAATATTGCCCTGAGGTCTTGAGAGAGTCGATAGGCTTCTTTCAGGTCCGGGTATAGTTCAAACAACATCATGGCACGTTGCCGCTGAGTGGCGGTCCATTTCTCAGGAGATTTGAACAGCGCATAGCGTCCTCTGGCAAGCAACTCTTTGAGCGTGTCACCGTTTTCAAGCCTCTCCGCGACATATTTTCGTCCATCAAGCTTTGCGTTCTCCCTGGCGTCGGTCTCGGCGTTTATAGCATTCCACCGGTGCTTTATGCGGATCTCCTGCACAGCGTCAAGCGCAAGCCTCTGCACGTGGAATCTGTCAATCACCCGCGATGCCCTCGGGAAAGCCATGCGACAGATGCGGTTCATGCTCTCCGACAGATCGAGCGTTATTTCGGAGACTTTGTTGCGCAGTTCGCTTTTTATCTGACGCAAGGCATGTATGACCGTATCCGCATCCGTCCCCAGTATGATGGCTACAATCGACTTCTCACGGCCATGCGCCTCTTTGTTTGTCACGATCGTGTACAGCTCTCCCCGGCTCAGCGAGGACTCGTCTATACTCAGATGTGGACCGATGTTTTGCGGAAACACGCGCCATCGCTCTGCATGAAGTCCTTCCGCGGTGTCCTTCCACTCCCAATAACCGCTCAGATGACGCTTATACTGACGCTCGAACAAATCTCCATCTATGTCGAAGAACCACTCAAGACAGCGGCCCGTAATCGGGTATCTGTCCAAGCATATCTTTTAAAAAAGCCGCAAACTCTTTCGAGAAGCGGGTTCCTTCGGCCACTAAATTCCATTGCCGGCTGACACTCTTGCCTGTTTCAATCTCAATCCATCGGCGACGTTTGACATGGAACGACATCTTGCGACCCCTGACCGGGTAATCCCTGACTACGCTCTCATGATAGAACCCGTTGGAGCGCAGCTGACCGGCTTTATAACCATCTACTCCATTGTCTCGTTCTTCCAATGTCACGTATAACCGTCCGCGATAGCGTATTGACGAATATCGTGTTATTGAAGTATTTTTGTGGCCAAAAAAGACATATGGGCTACAACAAGAGACTGTCCGCGGCATATTCGGACGTATGGGAACGCTATAAACATCACTGCGAGCATGAAGGCATGATTGCCCTGAACCGCTTCTGCGAAAGAGAAGGTATCAATGTCCAGCGGCTTT
>CAMWSS010000008.1 GCA_947177035.1 uncultured Porphyromonadaceae bacterium
TTCTACTCGTAAGTTCGTGTTCAGCGTCATTTGTTTATTATATAGTGGTACAGTTTATTGTAGATCTCGGTGGTCGAGAGGCTTTCATGCCCGAGCATCTGCTGGATCGTGCGCAGATTGGCGCCTCCTTCGAGCAGATGCGAGGCAAAACTGTGGCGCAGAGTGTGGGGCGACACTTCGCGCACTATTCCGGCGCGCTCGGCAAGCGACTTGACGATCTTAAACACTCTCACTCTGGTGATCGGCGAGCCCGTGCGCGGAGCCAGAAACACGAAATCCTGACACCCTGGACTCACCTTCCCGTTCTCGCGCTCCGACAGCCACTCGCCGAGAGCGTCGGCGGTGGCCTGAGCCATCGGCACGAGCCGCTCCTTGCTTCCCTTGCCGACCACCCGCAGATATCCCTCGTCAAGATTCAGACGCGAGATCTGCAGCCCGATCAGCTCGCTCACGCGCAAACCGCAGCCATACAGTGTCTCGATCAGCGCCCGGTCTCTCACTGCCTCGCGCGCCAAGGGGTCGATCGCAGCTATCATGGCGTCGATTTCGGCCACTGTGAGCACTTCGGGCAGGTGCAGCCCCCGTTTCGGAGGCTCGAGCAGCATGGCGGGGTTTTTGTCGGTGATACCGTCCACGTTCATGAATTTAAACAAGGCCCTGATGCCACTGAGCACCCGGGCGCTCGACCTCAGCGACAGACCGAGGTCAAACAGCCCGGCCATAAACTCCTGCAGGTCAGCCAGCGTCAGGTCCTCCACCGCCATGGCGCGGCTTTCGGCAAAATCGGCCAGACGCCTCGCGTCGGCCGCATATGCCTCGCGCGAATTGTCGGCCGCGCCGCGCTCCAACAGCAGATAAGCCTCGAAATTTTTGAGCAGTTTCCGGTTGCTTTCTTTCATAACGGATGCAAAGATACGCAAAATTTGGCCGTCTGGCCGAAATGCTGTAATTTTGACGTGAAAAACCCTACAGACTCAAATGACTAATAAGCGAAAAATCATATCTTTGGCCGTGCTGGCCGTTGTTGTGGCCATTTCGGCCGCATGGGGAGCATGGCGCTGGATCAACGCCGGATTCGGTGGCCAGGAATCCGTCTGGATCTATGTGCCGGAAAACATGGCCCGTCAGGATCTGGCCCGCTATATGGACGATCGGCTTGGCGCTTGGGGCCGACGGGCCTTCCGCATCTACGATTTCGCCGCTCCGGAGGCCGACGTGCCCCGCGGCGCCTATCGGGTCGAGCCGGGCGAACGTGCACGCGACTTCGCCCGACGCCTGCGCTCTCGCCGCCAGAATCCCGTCCGCGTCACCCTCAACAATCTGCGCATGCTCTCCGACGTGGCCGACTGCATCGACCGGCAGCTCGAACTGACGGCCGGCGACTTTCTGGCCGCTTGCGACTCCCTGCTCCCGGCCGCCGGATTCAAACGCCCGGAATTCATCGCCGCATTCCTCCCCGACACATATGAATTCTACTGGACCGCCGATGCCGGCCAGACAGTCAGACGCCTGCTCGACTATCGAAACCGCTTCTGGAACGATGAGCGACGCTCAAAGGCCCGCGAACTCGGACTCACTCCGGTCCAGGTGGCCACAATCGCGTCGATTGCCGAAGAGGAGACGCGCGACAGGCAGGAGAGAGCCACCGTGTCGCGCCTATACCTCAACCGCTTCAGCCGCGGGATGAAACTTCAGGCCGACCCGACGGTGAAGTTCGCTGTCGGCGACTTCGGATTGCGCCGCATCCTCGGCAAACACCTGGCGACGCCGTCGCCCTACAACACCTATCGCAACGACGGATTGCCCCCCGGACCCATACGCATGCCGGAAAGCGCCACCATGCAGGCCCTGCTCGACTCCCGACCACACGACTGGCTCTACATGTGTGCCGATCCGAGCCTGAACGGACGCCACCGCTTCGCCGCCAACTATTCCGAACACCAGCGCAATGCCGCCGCCTACCGCCGCGCGATCTCCCGCCTCGGCATCCGCTGAACATGACATCACCACACTTAAAATTATGAAGCATCTGCTTTCCGCTTTTTTGATTGGCTGCGCGCTCGCTTCGTGTTCTGGCTCTGACTGCGAAGACATATCGGGCGCAACATATTGCAAAAACTATGTTTCGGGCTATCTGATGCCCGAATCCGTCGAACAAAGCGACGCCGAGGGTGCCGGTGGTGTCGGTTTCACGCTGAAAGGCCGGGTGATCAATTCAGGCGCCGCCTATGACGAACTTGCGGAAACCTATGGCGACAAGTCCTTCAACCGCTACGTTGTCAATGGCCCGCGCATTGCTGTGACCGACGGCCTGCTCCACGTCAAAGTCCTGACCGTGCGTGACTTTGATGCGCTCCATCCTGCGGGCAGCGACGTGTCTGACTTGATCGACATCCACTATGTTTCATTTCTCGATTACGTGCGGAGCGGATACCGGGCCGAGCCGAAGGATGTTGAACAATATTCCGGCATGATGACATATTATGCCGTCGACGGGGCCAGACTGTTCAGCTCTGCCCTTCAGGGCGTCAATCAAGAAAACTCAAAACTCATCGCCCCGGAGTTTCTCTTGAAGTTCAATGAAAAACCATCGGGCGATGAGTCCGGTCTGTTCAGACTCGTCATCCAGACTCCCGACGCAAGCCTGGAAACAGAGTTTGACTATAGCTTCGCGGCGCAGTAGCGGGCGTTGTCAGCGCAGCGGGCGGTGACGTCGCGGCGGATCAGTGGCGACCACCGTGGCCATGATGGCGCGCGTCATCAACACGTCGTCATGGCAGCCGGGAGCCGCCCCCTGCGATCCGTCGGGCCGACACACATAGGTGGCGAACTCGTCGACGGCCACCGCGCTCCGCTCCCTCAGCAGCCCGTCGCGCAGGGCCGCGTTCAGATCGGCCAGCGCGGCCGCCTTGGTGGCCACGTTGGTGTGAAAGCCAAAACGCGCGTCGGGCATCTGCGTCGCCGTGGCCAGCGCCGTCCGCCGATAGAGATTGCGGTAATGGCGGCTTATCTTCTCGAGCACATATTCACCGTGCGACTCCAGGGTATTGCTCTCCACCACCAGAAGCGCGTCGCCATACCAACGGGCTATCGCGGCCGCCTTCCATGCCAGAATATCGTGGTCGGCATGGCCGCGCCACTGCGCCACGATCTCCAGCCCTCCGCCAGGCTCCGTGCGCGCCACCGCGATCACGCTCCAGTCGCTCGCCGCTGAAAGCCCGCCCACGTCAACCGCCACCACATACTGCGGCCGCATCACCGCCTCGGCCGGCCGGCACGGCATCTGCCACACCTCCAGCCCTCCGGCCGGCGACTCGTCAAGCCTCAGATCCCTGAGAGCCTCCGCGCCGGTAATGGCGGCTCCTCTCAGCTCGCCACACACCGCAGGCGCCGTCACTCCGCCGCGCAGTGACTCGACACGCGCCGGACTGAACACCGGAGCCACCGAATTGGCAAACGCCTCAAGCGCCGTCGACGGATACTCGGCCATCATCTGCTGGTGGGTGCTGTATTCCATCCGCTTGCGGTGATACCAGTGGATCTGCTCCAGCGTCAGACCCTCCTGCCAGAATCCGCGCTCATATTCGTCGAGCTCCGCCCAAAGCTCCGCCGGACTGCAGTGAAGTTCCTCGCTGTAGATGTCGATTTCATGCCAGGGCACAAACACCGGAATCTTGTCCGAGCCGCGCCCGGTCGTCGCCCTGAGCCATTCGCGATGGAAATAATTCCCCGGGCCGTTGGCCGTCGACTCCATGACGATCAGCGTCAGCGGAGCGCGGGCCACCGAACCGCATATGGCCCTGATCAGCTGCTCCGGAGTCCGCGTCGGGGTGTCGTTCCAGAAAGCCACCTCGCTCAGATGGGCCATGGCATAGTCGCCGCCGCGCACCGCCTCCGGATTCTCGCTCGAACAGATGCTCACCCTGCATCCACGGTGGGCTATGGCCCTGACGTTGCGTGCGCCCTCGAACGGCGCAAACTTCATCGCCGCCGGTTTCCCGGTGGCGGGATCTGTCGGCGTGTGGCAGAGCGGATAATTCTCCAGCAGCGTGGAATAGATTCCGCGGATGGTCCCGGCCGTGTCCTTGACGTGGGCGCAGATCAGCGAATGCCAGTTCTCTGCATGAATCATCTGGATCCAGGCCATATAGATCTGGATCAGCGTGCTGCCGCCCCACTGGCGGGCCTTCAGCATGATCAGACGGATCGGCTCGCCGCCACGACGCTGACGCTCAAGCAGAGACAACACGCGGCGTTGCGCCCGGTTGAGCACGAACGGAACCAGACGCCCGCTCAGCTTGTCCTTGATCTTCACGCAGGTAGCGGCCCAGAATTCAAAATCATCGGCAAACCGCTCCTGTGCGCTCAGACCCGACTTCGGCGCCGTCGGATCTGGCCGTGGAGCGTTCCTGAGCGCCAGCCGCCGCGCGTTTTCCTCCTCCATTTGAGCCGAGAAACGCTCCGGCGGCATTTTATCTGTCGAATTTTTTGGCAGTTGTGGGGAAAAATCGTAATTTTGCACGTTAGAAAAAAGAAAAATTTTAAAATCAAACCAAATGTCAACCAACGAAGATCACAAGAATGTGGCAGAGCCGATTCTGCCTGCCGAAGAACTGTCGGTTAACCGCGACAAGCGCGTGCGCTCCATCATGATGTGGACATCAATCGCATTGGCTGCGATCGTAATAGGCTCTATCGCTTACATATTCGGCTACCGTCAGCCTGCAATCGAAAACGGAAACGAAGCCATCGGAGTGGCTGACTCGCAGCTCGCGGCCGGAAACGACTCCGTTGCCCTCGATCTTTACCAGCAGATTGCCGCTGACCATGGATTTGCTGCCGGAAACAGGGCCGCGCTCCAGAGCGCCATCCTGCTCTATGACAAAGGTGAATACCAGAGCGCGCTCGAACACCTCGAAGGATACGACGCTTCCGACGACATCGTGGCCGCCTGCGCAACCGCTCTCAAAGGCGACTGCTATGCCAACCTCGACCAGCTCGAAAAAGCCGAGACAGCATTCACTAAAGCCGCTTCGCTCTGCGGAGCTAACAAAGCGCTCGCGCCATACTTCCTCCTCAAGAAAGCACACGTGCTCGAAGCTCGCCAGAAGTGGGCCGAAGCCGCTGCCGTATACGGCATAATCGAACGCGAATACACCGCCTTTGCCCGCCAGTGCGGCGCCGAGGCATCGCGCCTGCGCTGCGAAGCTCTCTGAGCCGACACAACGCAACCATAACAACGACAACGACAGGGTCGCGGTCTCTCTCCATCCGATGAGACGCCGCGGCCCTGCCGCCGCTTTTATCAGCTCCCCCCGGCATCGGCCTCTGCAAGCAGACGGTCCCTGTCGGCCACAAACGCGCGGAAAGTCCCGAACAGATCTGCCAGTGCCACTCCCGCATAACGCGCCTGCGTCTCATAAAGCTGAGCCGAATTGCCCGAACCGCCAACGCTCTTACCCCGGTAGGCCGGACTGACACCGCTAACCTCCTCCATCATCTTCATCTGAAGCGACAGCAGCTCATAAGCCCCGCAAGGTGCCGGATTGGTGATCACCTGCTGAGGCCCGGGCATGCCCGGACGGGGATTATAGGGTATGATGCCGTCATAACTCGCCCACGCGTCGGCCACGTCGCGCCACTCGACGTCGTCGCCCAGCTGATCCTGCGGAAACAGAAGCACCCCCTTGGCCGACGTGCTCATCATGTTGTCCACATGAGTGATCAGCCGGTTGATATACTTCTGCTGGTCGATCACGTCCTCAACAAACGAATGCACCTCGCCGTCAATCATCGGATACAGCCTGAACGCAAACGGATGGCGCGCGGCCTCGGTCTCGGCGAGAACCAGACCGTGTGGCGAAAACCAGCGGCCGTGCCACCCCATGGTCATCTCCCAGCGCGTCGCCACGCGAGGCAGCTTAGCCTTTGCCCGCCGGCGGTTCAGGGCGTCGATGCGGCTCTGGGACGATAGCGGCTCGAGGCTGAACGACGCTGCCAGCGGATCATGCACCCTCAGACGCTCCGATGCCTCAAGAGTCCACACCTCGATCACTCGGCAGCGCCCGGGAGCCGCATGCAGAAAATCTGTCGGTGTCCGACCGAAAAGCGGTGCCTCGCAGCCGAGATTCCCGAAATGACGCCTCAGCTGCTCGGCGCGCTCCCGGCTTCCACCCGCAAACCTGGCCAGAACCTCAGGCAGACTCCAGTCATGGAGCATGCCAGCAAGCTCAACGTCCTGGCCGCGCGGATCGCAAAACGGCGAATAAAAAAACCGCGCCGGACTCACCGCCTCCGCGCGTGGACCGGCGCTCCCGTCAGGACGCCGCTCGCTCCACACCCGCTGCACCGCCGCCCCCGAAATCAGAAACTCCTCCAGCGTCCGGGCATCAAGTTCCGTGTTTTCCGACCCTCCGGCATCGGCCTCCGAGCGGAAATGCCCCGTGATGGTCTTCACCAGATTGCGGATCATGTTGTTGGTCAGCGGAGTGCGGCCGCGCATGGTCGCCATGTCGCGCTCGGTGCGCGTCCGCCCGTCGGCACAGGTGACCGTGTCCGACCACTGCTCGCCATACGTAAAGCGCTTCTGCCGCTCTCGGCGCTGACGGAAACCGGCGCCGGCATCAAAACACTCCCGCGCACGGATCAAAATGTCACTTCGTTCCATAAAGCATCATCAAATTCATAAAATTCAGGACCGCGGTCCATTATCACCCGCAGCCGCGACAGCGGAGCCGAAAATGCGGCCCCGATAACCGTGCCCCCTGAAACCGTGGCCGCAAGCTCGCGCCGCCACAGCCCGTTGGCGGCGGCGCGGACCACCTGCGCCGCGGTCGCATCCGGCCTGACTGTCACTCCGTTGCTCAGCTCCAGCTCAAGCACGCGCCTCACCCCCTCCGGAAGCCTCACCGTGGCCAGACGCTGGGACTCGTCATAGACGGTCTGCACCTCCGATGCCCCGATCACGCACGCCGACAGCAGATGCGCCGGAGCCTCGTCGAGCTGGCGCAGATACCATCCGCGCATCTCATCCTCGGCCAGCGACTCCACGTCCGGGCCGTCGCTGCGGCTGACCGTGCAGTCAAGCCGCATTGGCTCGACCGCACGGCGCCGCAGCCACTCCGAGAGCATCTCTTTGCGACTCAGCACAACCTTCATCGGCTCTTGGTCGGAATAACCCTCACGTGCGCCTCCGGATGACGCAACACCAGGCAACTCGCCTCTGTCATCACAACCGCGTCAGTGTTGCGCTGACCGCTGCTGCGCAGATCCAGAACAGTCGCGTTGAATGGCACGTGCACATACTTCGTCAGATACTCCGGATCAATGATCAGACCGTCCGACGAGTGGCCGCACTGATCCATCACCTCGCTCAGAATCACCAGCAGAGTCCCGAACTTTGAATGCATCTCATGAAAATCAAGGCCCCAGTGCGTCACCGTGTCATTCGCGAGCATCACTCGCTGGGCGCCGTCGTCCATCAGGCTCAGCTTCTCCACCAGATCGCTGCCCGCGAGCAGGATCTTCCGCGCCGACGCCCCGTGTCCGGTAAACGCGGTCTTCATGATCTCAAGCCATGCTGCGGTCGTGATCTTGTCCGACGGATAAGTCACCTCGCGCCCGGCCTGATGCCAGATGCCGCCCGTCAGAAACACCTCGTTCTTCTTCAGCGGATCAAACAGACGCGCCTTCCGTCCGAACAGAAAACTCTTCTCCATTCCAAGACGCATATCATAAACGGCGATCTCCTCCTGATCCGAAAAACTGAAGCCCACCTCCTTGTTGCTCGCCCTCATCGCAGTGCTCTGCTCGATCTGAGCCTTGAAAATCTGACAATAATTCGTGCTCTTGCGGGGCAGGGCCTCAAACTGAGGAGTCTGCACGTCAAGCTCGCCGGCCGCGCGCCCCATGCGCTTCAGAATCGTGCCCCCGCGCAGCGCCGGACTCTCCATCAGCCCCTGGCCGTTGCGGTGGCCGTGGACCGTCAGCGCGCGCAGCTTGTTGCTCCCTTCGCGCTCGATGATATAATACACAGGCGCCGTTCCGTCAGCCATGTTCGACCCGACGGCGATCACGGTGTCTGTCGGCTCAAATGCCGAATTGTCGGCCACCGGCAATGTCACCTCGGCATTGCTTTCCGCATCAGGCTCGACCGTCACTGCCGGCACGTCAGACGTAATGCTGGTCTCCGCAACTCGCGTATCAACCGCATAATACTGCACCGTCATCGACCCGGCGGCGCGCGTCGCCGCCCGACGTCCCAGCTGATCGACCGGAGTCGCCATCGGGCGGATCTTCATGATCCTGTTGTCAACTTCGCTGCGAAGCAGCTCGGGTGCCGCCTCATTGGCGGCGGTAGTGGTGAGAATGCCTCCCACGTGCGTTCCGGCCTCATGGCCGGGAATTTCATTGTAGCTCATAATGATTGATTGTTTTTGTTTCTGATCATAAATCAACTCTTAATTCTCCCAGACCGAACGCCGGCGCCTCCCCGACAGCGGCTCATAAACCCCTGGCTCGGCCATCTTGGCCGCGATCTGCTCGTTGAGCCCACGCTTATAGCCGCGCATTTCCGCCTCGGCCAGACGCGCGGCCAGATCCATCGCTTCGGCCGTCGGAGCCTGCTGCGGCTCCTGTGATTCATGCTGTGCTTGTTCCTGTTCCATTTGTTTTGTGTTTAAAGGTGAAAAATTTGAAAGTAGACCTATGAAAATTGACTTTGATGCTGCAAAATTACCGCCGTCGCCACCACCTCCACGGTAGATTTTTACACGCAACCTCCGAAAATTCACGAAAAAATCATAACTTTGCACCAGTATCAACCAAAAAAACTGAACTAAAATGCTTCAAGGTATTCTTTCCATAGCCGGCAAACCCGGACTGTTCCGCCTTGTGTCACGCGGCAAGGCAACAATCATCGTCGAAGCCCTCGCAACCGGTAAACGCACTCCTGTGCAGGCTCGCGACAGAGTCATCTCTCTCGCCGACGTATCAATGTATACCAACGCCGACGACGTTACCCTCGCCGACGTCCTCACCTCGCTCCACTCTGTTGCCCAAGGCAAACAGGTCGACCACAAACCCATGGCTGACGCCGAAGTGCGCGAATACTTCGCCACCGTGCTCCCAGACTTCGACCGCGACCGCGTCCACACCTCCGACATCCGCAAGCTCTTCTCCTGGTATAACCTCCTGATCCAGGCCGGAATCACGGAATACAAGGCTCCCGAAGCTGAATCTGCTGAAGCCGAAGCCGAACCCGCCGAAAACTGATCCACCTGCCGCACTCACGCGCGGCAACTGAAAATACTCGACCCCACCTCCCCCGGCATCATCATGTCGGGGGAGTTTTTTCGTATGACGGGCATGACTCTTTCAGGGGCTAATACTTGCATTTTTAAATTTTTAGAACCTAACGTTTGGAACGTTATTCAATTTTTAGTTGAAAAAATTGCAATTGTGAAAAAATGTGACTATATTTGCGGCAGATAATATTATTGACATCTCTTAAACATTATTAACCTTTTAATTGTTATCTCATGAAAACCTTAAATCAAATTGCAGCGGTTGCTTTAGCGGCGGTTGTTGGCACCACATTCGTTGGTTGCTCTTCGGATAATGATCCGATAAAACCTGTCGATCCGTATCCCAATCACGTTGGAGTTTCAGATAACTATGTTTGGTTCCTTTCTAACGGCGGTGAAAAAGAACTTACCACAGAAGCTGATGGATGGGTTTTGTCAGAGGTTGTGATGACGGTCAGTGATGACGTGTATTTCGGTGATGATGATCAAGTGTCGGCAAGCGGCACAATATATGATACTCAGTTTTATGAACCTGAAATCAAGGCTGACAAACCCTTTGAGTATAAAGTCAATAAACTGACATTCAGCTATGCTGACAAAAAGATCAGTATAAAAGCTGACAAGCGTGATGACTCTGACTATCTATTTGTCTATGAGTTTGTTCTGAAAAAAGGCGATTGCACTGAAACGATTTATTGCCTCCACGATGTGGAGGGCCTTCCTGATCCACCGGTAATCGTTGCGACTCCAGGCGAACTCGCTATTCCGGCCGAGGGCGGCACCTTCATATCCAACATCACACTGAATTATAACCATACAGGCTGGTGGCTGAACACTGTCCGTGTCGGAGAAAAATACTTTGCTGAACTTGGTATCCGCGTAGATCAAGGCGATAAATGGTCGCAGGATTTTGACTGGCTTTCACTTGAGGCCGATGGTCCTGAAATCATTCGCATCACGGTTAAGCCAAACGAAACCGGAGTGGAGCGCGATTTCAGGTTTGCTCCTCGTCTGGGGAACTACTTTGCACCGATAACCGGCACCCAGGCTGCCAGATAAAACCAACACTACATTGACCGCATAAAAGCCGGGAGACGTCGCCACTCGTTGTCGACGTCTCCCGGCTGCTTTTGCTCCGGAGCCTGCCTGGCAGTCGCTTTTTTCCGCTTTCGGACACATTTGGAGAAGATACGGATAATCAGTGATCCTGTGCTAAATTACGTTAACCGCTTGCGAGGTTCAAGGCTTTTTGCTAACTTTGGGGGTGCGTATGGCCTTCGGTTTCTCCTGATGCTCTTCCTCGGTCGGCTCATATTCGCGCGGCAAGCCTTGTGGCCGGCCTTATCGACCAACGAAATAAAAAAATAAACATAAATGACCGATAAATGGAATCATCTGAACACCTTGAAGGAAGAGCGGAGCGAAGGTGCCGAAGAAACCGCTGTGCCGGCTGTCGGACGCAATGACTCGCTGGCTGAACGGTTTGCCGGACTTCCGGTGATCCTGCAATTGCTGCACGGTCGGGGAATACAGACGCCTGCGCAAGCCGACGAATTTTTCCACCCATCCCTCCAGAAACTTCACGACCCCTTCCTGATGCCCGGAATGGATCGTGCAGTCCGTCGTCTAAACGAAGCCATGGGTGCGAAGGAAAAAATTCTCGTCTATGGTGACTATGACGTCGACGGAACAACCGCCGTAGCGCTCGTCTATAAATATCTCTCTCAATTCTATTCCGGAATCGACTTCTACATTCCTGGAAGATACGACGACGGATATGGAATCTCGAAAACCGTCGTCGACCACGCCGCAGCATCCGACGTAAAACTCATAATAATTCTCGACTGCGGCATCAAAGCTAACGAAGAAATCGCCTATGCCAAAACAAAAGGCATAGACTTCATCATATGTGACCACCACGTGGCTGGCGAGGAACTCCCCGACGCAGTGGCCATACTCAACCCGAAACTCGAAGGCAGCTCATATCCATGCCCACACCTCAGCGGTTGCGGCGTCGGATATAAACTCATGCAGGCCTTTGCAATCAGCAACGGACTCCCCGTGGCACGGCTCGAATCGCTCCTCGACCTGGTCGCAGTCAGCATCGCCGCCGACATTGTCCCGATGGTCGGCGAAAACCGCATACTGACCTACCACGGACTCCGGAGGCTGAACTCAAACCCCAACATGGGACTCCGCGGAATCATGAAAATCTGCGGACTCGGACAAGGAAAAGAAATCACGATATCAGACGTGATATTCAAGATCGGTCCCCGAATAAACGCATCCGGACGAATGCAGAGCGGACGCGAGGCGGTCGAACTCCTCGTGGCGCGTGATGCTGCCGAAGCATACCACAAAGCCAAAGACATCGACCAATACAACAAAGACCGCAAGGAACTCGACAAGCAGATCACGGAAGAAGCCAACGCGATTCTCGAGCAGAGAAACGAAGAAAGCTCACCCAAAAAATCAATCGTGATCTACAATAAGGACTGGCACAAAGGCATAATCGGAATCGTCGCGTCGAGACTCACCGAACTATACTACAAACCGGCCGTCGTACTCACCCTCATCAACGGACTCGCATCCGGATCAAGCCGCTCTGTCCAGGGCTTCGACATCTACAAAGCGGTCGAATCCTGTGCCGACATTCTCGAAAATTTCGGCGGACACCCCTATGCCGTCGGACTGTCGATGAAACAGGAACGTATTCCGGAATTCACACGCCGTTTCGAAGAATACGTTGCAGCAAACATAACCTCCGAACAGATGAAACCGGCCGTCGAGATCGACGCCGAAATCCCGTTCAGCGCAATAACCCCCGCGCTCATGGCCGCACTCAGAAAGTTCAACCCCTTCGGCCCCGGAAACCTAAAGCCCGTATTCATGACATCGGGAGTCGTCGATGCCGGAACCAGCAAAATCGTCGGCAAGCATCTCGAACACATCAAACTCGACATGATCCACCGCGATTCGCCGTCGGTAACCGTCAACGGCATCGCATTCAACGCCGCCGAAATGTTCGACCGCATACACGCCGGCAAACCGTTCACCGTCGTCTACACCATCGAAGAAAACAAACACCACGCCGCCGACTCTCCAATTCAGCTGCTGGTCAAAAACATAAAATTCGATGATTGACCCCGCAGAGCCTGTCGGCGTTCTCCGCAGGCACTGGGGGCATAACGGATTCCGACCGCTCCAGGCCGAAATTATCGCATCGGTCCTGGACGGAGCCGACACCATCGGACTGCTGCCGACCGGAGGCGGAAAATCAATCACATTCCAGGTCCCGGCCCTGATCCTCCCGGGAATCACTCTGGTCGTGACTCCCCTGATCGCACTGATGAAAGACCAGGTCGACAACCTCCGACGGATCGACGTGCCGGCCGCATGCATAAACTCCGGAATGACCTATGCCGAACGCCGCCTGGCAATGCAGAAAGCTGCGCTCGGACGAATAAAATTACTCTATCTAAGCCCCGAAAAACTCGCCTCCGCGCAATTCCTCCAGGAACTCAAGGATCTCGACGTGAGCCTGATCGTTGTCGACGAAGCCCACTGCATCTCCCAATGGGGCTATGACTTCCGCCCCAGCTATCTCAACATCGCCGGAGTCCGACGCTTATTCCCCGACGCCCCGGTGCTCGCGCTCACCGCAAGCGCAACGCCCGAAGTGGTCGACGACATCAGCCGACGACTGCTCTTCAGGGAGCGGTCGGCGATATTCCGCAAATCATTCGCCCGGCCAAACATCAGCTACATCGTCAGGCATGGCGACAACAAACCACAGCGACTGCTCACGATCCTGAAATCGGTCCCCGGATCAGGAATCGTCTATGTCCGCTCCCGAAAACGCACGCGCGAGATCGCCGACGCACTCACCGCCGCAGGAATATCTGCCGGATTCTACCACGCCGGACTCGCCCCTGAAGAAAAATCTCAGCGGCAGCAACTGTGGAAAGACGGACATCTCCGGGTCATGGTAGCGACAAACGCCTTCGGAATGGGCATCGACAAACCCGACGTCAGAGTCGTCGTGCACTATGATCTCCCGTCATCCGTCGAAGAATACTATCAGGAAGCCGGACGGGCCGGACGCGACGGAAAACCCGCATTTGCCGTCGTGCTCGCTGCCCCGGCCGACAAAGCATCTCTCTCCCGAAGACTCTCCGAAGCATTCCCGCCTAAAGAATTCATCGCCGCCGTCTATGACAGCGCCTGCGTCTTCATCGACCTGGCTCTGGGCGAAGGCTATAACAAAGTCTTCGACTTCGACTTCAATCTCTTCTGCCACCGGCAGCGGCTCAGACCGGCCCCGGTGCGCTCCGCCCTCCGGATCCTCACACGCGCCGGATACATCGAATTCGACGAAGACACCGACGCACGCGCCCGTGTTATCGTAACCGTCTCGAAACAGGAGATATATGACCTCCGGCTGGACCGCGACGACGACGAGCTGCTCTTGTATCTGCTGCGCAACTGCCCGGGCATATTCGCCGACTATGTGCAGATAACCGAAACGGCGATCGCGGCCGAAATGCACATTCCTGCCGACACGGTTTACCGCTCGCTCCTCTCGCTCTCGCGCGCGCGTATAATTAATTATGTGCCCCGACGCCAGACGCCCTTCATCTACTTCCCCTCGCGCCGCATCAGCTCCCGATACGTCGAACTCTCGCCTGCCGTCTATGACAACATGCGCCAGCGCATGCAGATGCGCATCCAGGCCATGACCCGTTTCGTCTTCGACTCCGACACCTGCCGCGCGGCGACCATACTCCGATACTTCGGCGAGACATCCGCTTCCGAATGCGGATGCTGCGACGTGTGCCGCTCACGCAAAAAGCCCGCCCCTGAGCGCGCTCTCCTGCCGCTCACTGACCGGATCCTCTATGTCATGCGCCGGTTCCCCGACGGAATCACCCCCGCCGGTCTGGCCGCCGAAATGGCGTGCCCGGCCGATTCGCTCGCCGAGACGATCCGGCAGATGCTTGACTCTGAAACAATTGTATTCAACAATAATATCCTCCGCCTGAAAAATGCTCCCGCCTCTTGCTGAACGAATGCGACCCGTGTCGCTTGAAAACTACATAGGCCAGACCCATCTCGTCGGCCCCGGATCGATCCTCCGCCGGATGATCGAGCAACAGAAAGTCAGCAGCTTCATCCTCTGGGGTCCGCCTGGAGTCGGCAAAACCACACTGGCGCGCATAATCGCCAACACAACCAACGCCCCGTTCTACACCCTCTCGGCCGTAAGCGCCGGAGTCAAAGACGTCCGCGAAGTGCTCGACAGATGCCGTGCCGACCAGCGGAGCATGTTTGCCACGGCCAGGCCGATACTGTTCATCGACGAAATCCACCGCTTCAGCAAAAGCCAGCAGGACAGCCTCCTCGGTGCCGTGGAAAGCGGAGTCGTCACACTCATCGGAGCAACAACCGAAAACCCGTCATTTGAAGTCATTCGCCCGCTCCTCAGCCGCGCGCAGGTCTACACGCTCCGCCCGCTCGACGCCGCCGAAATGCAGACCCTTCTGGACCATGCTCTTGCCTCAGACCAGGTGCTGAGCCAGACCGAAACGCGCGTCGAAAGCACCGACGCGCTCTTCCGCTTCGCAGGAGGCGATGCCCGGAAGCTGCTCAACATAATCGACCTTCTCGAACAGAGCACTCCCGCCGGCAAGCCATTGATCATCAGCGATGCCACCGTAACAGAGCGCCTTCAGGAAAACCCCGCTGCCTATGACAAAGGCGGAGAAATGCACTATGACATCATCTCCGCATTCATCAAAAGCATCCGTGGCTCCGACCCCGACGCCGCCGTCTACTGGCTCGCCCGGATGGTGGCCGCCGGCGAAGACCCCGCATTCATTGCCCGGCGGCTGGTCATCGTCGCTGCCGAAGACATCGGCCTGGCAAACCCAAACGCACTCCTCCTGGCAAACGCCACATTCGACACCATCATGAAGATCGGATGGCCGGAAGGGCGTATACCGCTGGCTGAATGTACAATATATCTCGCTGCAAGTCCCAAGAGCAACTCCGCCTATGCGGCCATCGGGGCTGCACTCGCCGCCGTCGAACAGACCGGCGACCTCCCCGTCCCGCTGCACCTGCGCAACGCTCCGACCGCCCTCATGAAAGAAATGGGCTATGGCGCTGACTATAAATACGCCCACAACTACCCCGGACACTTCGTCCCCCAGCAGTTCCTCCCCGATAGCCTGGCCGATGCCCGCTTCTGGCAACCGGCCGACAACTCCGCCGAACAACGCATGGCCGACCTCCAGAACGCACGATGGAACAGGAAAGCATAATGACCATACTCGACGAATGCGCGTCGACTAACTCCGCAATTCCCGCCGACGCACCCCACGGCCACACCGTCATGGCCCGGAGCCAGAGCGCCGGACGCGGACAGCGGGGAGCCTCATGGGAAGCCGAACCCGGGCGCAACGTCACCATGTCGGTGCTCCTCCGCCCCGCCGGAATCGACGTCACCGCCCAATTCTCGATATCCATGGCCGCGGCGCTCGCCGTCGCCATGACTCTCGACGATTATCAGATTCAGGATGCTAAGGTCAAATGGCCCAACGACATATATGTGGGCAACCGCAAAATCTGCGGAATCCTGATCGAAAACTCACTGGCCGGGCGCGCCATCGCCCGCTCCATTGTCGGCATCGGACTGAACGTAAACCAGACCGAATTCCGCTCCCCGGCTCCAAACCCCGTGTCGATGGCCCAGATTGCGGGGCGGGAATTTCCAGTCGAACGCATCGCCCTCCGCATCCGCACCCACCTCATGAACCTGCTCCATGACCCCGGGCTCGCGGCCGCCTATCGCTCTCGCCTCTGGCGCGGTTCAGGCATATGGCAATGGATCACTGCCGACGGCCGCCGCTTCAGCGGAGCCATCGACAGTGTCCTTCCCTCCGGCCACATAGTCATTGCCGGACATACATTCGCATTCAAAGAAGTCTGGCCGGCCGACCTTCGCGACCCATCGCGCCACGACTGATCAGATCGCGTCGTAGGCGGCCAGAGCGGCCTCGAAGCGGTCTGCCACGTCGGCCATGCGGTAAAGGCCGTCGGCATTGCGCTCCAGCCCTTCCAGCGAAAGCGGATAGATCATTGGCGGATTGTTCAGGTCGAGCAATTGCATCTGGCGCAACTGATCGATGCTCTGATAGACAATATTGATATCGGCCCACTCCTGGCCGTCGGCGTCGACAAACTTCTCTATCACTATCTTGGACCCGATCGGTGTCTTCTTCTCGATGGCGTCGGGCAGTTCGTATTCCTCCACGCCCAGCGCTGTGGCCACGGCCGAGAGATTGCTGTCATGCCCCACCAGAAAAGTGAACTTGCGCGAGGGCGACCGCAGTTCGTCATACATATACTGGATCAACGGACGGGCCACGTTGACGGCCACGATCGGAGCTGTGAAGAGCACGTCCTGATACGTATCTTTCACGTGGGCTATCTGCGCCCACTGCTCGCGCGTCAGATTCTTGCCGAATCCGGCCTTCACGCTGTCCGGCTCTTCATAATATTGCAGGATGAAGGCGTCGCTGGCCGAATTCAGCTCCTTCAGCGCCGAACCGCTCTTCATCTTCGGCTCCTGAAATTTCTCAAGCACTATCTCCGTCTGATAGTTCTTCAAGGCATCGAGTTTCTTGTCGCCCGATTTGGCCATGGGCGAGTCCTTCACGTCAAGCACATATTCAATCAGTTCATAGTCTGGTGTTATGGACTCGTTGATGCCGACAATGCCTTTGTCGCCGCCCATCGCCTCGATCTGCTTCATGGCAGTGGCCACGAACTCCTGATTGACCTTGGTGAGCTGCGGATTGAACAGCGGGTCCATCTGGCTGGGCGTGTAGCGGTGGATCACCTCGATGCCGCCGACGGGCATGAACCCAGAAGTGAAATACTGCGCCGTGGCTATACACCGCTGCATTGAGTTGGCTATCACGTTCACATCGTCGGCCGACGGGGCGTGATTCTCGGGAAACAGCCCGGCATCCACGGCCCACTTGCGGAAATATTGGCCCATCATGGTCTCGAGCGCGCCTCCGCGCAGGGTCAGCTCGCTCTTGCCCGCGCTCCAGTCGTGCCATTTGTGGGGAGTCATGCGGCCGAGATCACTCTTGCTGTCGCTCAGTGGCGACCGGATGTTGTGGCGGCTCAGCACCACTGCCTCCGCCAGTTTGTATTTGTCTTTGAAATCCTGTTGGCGCTGGGCCTGTGCCGACAAAAGGGCGGGCGATGCGGCTGCCAGCAGCCAGATCATCGTGATGACTGATTTTTTCATAGTGAGTCGTTTTTAGGGATGGTTGAAATATGAGGATTATTTTTTGTTGTCTTCCGACATCAGATAAAACCGATCCCGCTGGTGAAAGTTGTAAAATATGTTTAACAACATTTTTTCGACATTTTTAACGACCGCCGGTGTTTGGATGATAAACTCACTTTCAACCATAAAAACATAAAACACAATGAAAGTAATTCGTCTTGCAATCGCGGCCCTGTCCGTCGCCGCCGCAATGCCGGCAACCTATGCCGACGACAATTCATCCGAACCCAAGTTCTCGATCAGACCAACCGGACGTCTGCTGTTTGACGGCGCGGTCTATATGCCCGATGGCGACGGATTCACCGACGGAGTCTCCATCCCCGACATTCGAATGGGCGTGAAAGCCACCTATGGAAAATGGTATGGAAAGATCGACGTCGGATACTCATTCGGGAAAATCGGACTCAAAGACGTCTATATGCAATACTCGTTCAACGATCAGAACCTGCTGCGACTCGGATACTTCGTCCACCAGTTCGGACTCAACGCCGCCACCTCAAGCTCCATGAAACCAGAGATGGAGGCCCCCGTCCCCGACACCTATTTCGCCGCCACCGGACGAAACATGGGACTGATGTATGTGATGGACAAGCCAAAAATATTCTGGGGCGTCAGCGCCATGGTGGCCGGAACATCGCTCACCACCCGCTCCAACGACCAGGGACGCATCTCCGGCGGCGCCATCACGCGCTTCGTTTATCGTCCGACAACCGACAACGGATGCGTCACACAGCTCGGCCTCTCCCTCTGGTATCAGACCGCACTCCACAAGCGCGCCGACGGAGTAACCTCGCCCGGCTACTTTGACTTCAAGGCCGGATTCCCCACACGCGTGGCCTCAGTCGATATGCTCGGTGCTGACATCTCCGACTCCAAAGGCGTATTCAAACTCTCGCCCGAGATCGTACTGGCCAAGAGCCGACTTGCCTTCGAGGGACAGTATTACTACATGAACGTGGTTCGCAGCCACCAACTCCCGTCCTACCAGGCTCATGGCGGATATGCCCACCTGCGCTGCCTTCTGGTCGGTGACCGCAGCTATGGTTACTCGCACGCTGACGCCGGACTCGCCACCCCCGGCAAAGGCACTCTCGAACTCGTGGCCGGCTGGAACTACACCGACGCCAATGCCGGGCGCTCTCACATCAGCGGCGGCAAGGCCAGCGACTACAACGTCACCCTCAACTACTATATCAACAAATACGTAGTGGCCCGCCTCCGCTACTCCTACACCGACGTTTCAGCCTCCTCCGTCCAGCGCGACCGCCACGTCAACACCATCCAGGCCCGCCTCCAGATCCTCTTCTGATCTGCGCTCGCCCCCCGAAATTTTGAAATATGATATGATATATGGATATTTATTGCTATATTTGCAGTCAAATATCCATATATCATATCATGTCAGGCGTAAATTTCCGTTCCAATCAGGATATACTCGGCACTCTGGCGGCTCGTGTCAAGGAGTATCGGCTCGCCGCGCGCATGAGTCAGCGCGAAATGGCCGTGCAGTCGGGAGTGAGTTACACCACTATCTGCCATTTCGAGCAAGGCAGAAACCCCAATCTAACTCTGGGCAATTTTATCTCGCTGCTTCGGGTTGTCGGTATGGAAGGCCGTCTTGAAGAACTGTTGCCCGAACTGCCAGTGCCCCCGATGGCTCTTCGCGAAATCAATAAGCTGATACCCAAGCGTGTAAGGAGGAAAGAGTGATGATTGAAATTCTTGATATCGTACTATGGGATAAGAAAGTCGGCACCCTTGTGTCCACAAAAAAAGGATATGGGAGTCAGGTATGTTTCTTCTTTGATCCTGACTTTGTAAGAAGCGGTTATGAAATAGCGCCTTTGCGGGCCCCTCTTGCCGGAGCCGCCGCTCAACGGGGGCTTCCTGTATATCCTGAAAAAGACAGACTGTTTTGCGGTTTGCCGTCATTTATTGCCGACTCGATGCCTGATCACTGGGGCAATCTGGTGTTTGACGAATGGGCCAGAGCCCACAATATCCGTTCAAAGGATTTGTCACCGTTAGACCGGCTGGCATACATTGGCAGGCGTGGTATGGGGGCGTTGGAATTCGTGCCTCCCACGTCGTCTGATATGGAAATGCCCTTTAAAGTGGAAATTTCAGAGTTGTCGAAACTGGCACAGATAGCATTGAAAGAGGCCCGAGATTTTCACACTGTGGTTACTCCTGGTTTTATTGTGGAAAGTCTGTTCAGGGTAGGAACATCGGCTGGCGGCCGTCGGCCTAAGGCCGTGATAAACATAAATCCCGAAACTGGCGAGTGCTACTCCGGTCAGGTTGCGACGCCGTTGCCCGGATTCATTCCCATGATTATTAAATTTGACGAACACGGCGATATTCCGACCACCAGAATTGAATACAGCTATTATCTGATGGCCATTGATGCCGGTCTGCACATGATGCCGAGTCGCCTGATCGAGGGTCGGAACGAAACTCATTTCCTGACGGAACGCTTTGACCGTAAAGGCAATGAAAAACTTCATGTGCAGACTCTCGCAGCATTGATGCCGTCGTCGACTTCCTATGAAGATCTGTTTGACGCCGCGACTGCCATCGGCATACTCCATGCTGAAATTCAACAGCTTTTCAGGCTTATGGTGATGAATGTGTTGGGTGGAAATGTCGACGACCATAACAAAAATTTCAGCTTTGTCATGGGACGCGATGGTGTCTGGCACACGTCGCCGGCCTATGATTACACGTTTACGGTAGATCCTGACGCGCCATTTTATGTCAATCGGCACAGTCTGACTGTAAATGGCCGCAATCAATCGATTACGAAAAAAGATCTGATGAGCGTGGCGGCCAGGTTTGGTGTGAAAGGCGCCACGTCCATTATAGACAAAGCTGTCGCCTCGGTGACTGGCTATCGTCGCCATGCTGTCGCGGCAGGTGTGGATGAGCGCTGGATCTCGGCAATCGAGCATGAGATTGCCTCCCGCATCGAAGATCTGACAGCCTGACGAAAAAAGCCCCGTTCCGTGCTGAGGGGGAGCGGGGCTGAAAAGGTGTTGTCAGTGCGCTATTGCGGCAGAGGGCGGTTGCGCAGGTCGGGTAGCAGGCAGGCCACTATGCCGAGCAGCGGCATGTAGGCGCAGACGCGATAGATGGTCTCGATGCCATATGTGTCGGCAAAGTCGCCGAGCACGGCCGAGGCGATGCCGCCCACTCCGAAGGCAAAGCCGAAAAACAATCCCGAAATCATCCCTAACTTCGTCGGCAGCAGTTCCTGGGCATAGAGCAGTATGGCCGGGAAGGCCGACGAGAGCATGAACCCGGCGCAGAAACTGAGCACGGCCGTCCACCCCAGTCCGACGTGGGGCAGCAGCAGCGAGAAAGGCGCGGTGCCCAGAATCGAGATCCAGATCACCGGCTTGCGTCCGTAGCGGTCGCCCACCGGGCCGCCCACCAGAGTGCCTGCCGCCGTCGATACCACGAAGATAAACAGGAAGATCTGCGACGTTTTGACGCTGACTCCGAAGCGCTCGATCAGATAAAACGTATAGTAGCTCGAGAGCGATGCCATATAGATATATTTCGAGAAGATCAGCACCACGATCACTCCGATAGCAAACAGGGTCCGCCGCCGCGACAGCGGCAGCGGCAATTGCCGCCGATGGGCCTCGGGATGGGCTTTCAGATGGTCGAGATAGCCGCGATACCACCGGCATATCGGCCTCATGGCCGCGAAACACAGCGCTGCGAAAATCAGAAACCAGAGCACATAGCGGCGGTCGTGCGGAGCCACGATAAACGCCACCAGCAGCGGCCCGATGGAGCCGCCGAAATTGCCGCCCACCTGAAAGATCGACTGCGCGAAGCCGCGCCTGGCGCGTCCGGCCAGCGAAGTGATGCGCGATGCCTCAGGGTGGAGAGTGGCCGAGCCTATGCCCACCAGAAACACTGCCAGCAGAATCCCCGCCATCGTGTCGCTCAGCGCAAACAGCGCGATGCCGGCCGAGGTGCTCACCATTCCGGCAGGCAGACTCCACACGAACGGACGGCGGTCAAAGGCATAGCCCACCGCCGGCTGGAAAATCGACGCCGCTATCTGATAGACCAGCGTGATGAGTCCGATCTGGGCGAAGTCAAGGCCGAGGTCATCTTTGAGCATCGGATACACTGCTGTGATCACCGACTGCAGCAGGTCGTTGAGCGAATGTGCGGCACACAGGGCCAGCAAAACCGGAAATGTCGGCATTGCCGACACTTCCTTAAGTTTTTTCCACAATGTCATTTCGCGTGTACTGATCAGATAGAGAGACGGCGCAGCGTCTCGAGCAGTGTGCGGTTGATGGGCTTGTCGTTTTTGATTGCCTTGGAGAAGGGCACATAGACGATCTCGTCGTTGACCACGCCGATCATCACGTTGCGCTGGTCCTCGAGCAGCGCGTCGATCGCGGCAGCGCCCATGCGCGAGGCCAGGATGCGGTCTGTGGCAGTGGGCGATCCGCCGCGCTGCAGGTGTCCGAGAATCGACACTCTCACGTCATAGTCGGGATACTCGTTTTTCACGCGCTCGGCCAGGGCCATGGCTCCGCCGGTCACAGGGCTTTCGGCCACCAGCACGATCGATGAGTTCTTGCTCTTGCGGAAACCGTTCTGGATCAGCTCGGCCAGCTGGTCGACCTCGGTCGAGATTTCCGGTATGATGGCGGCCTCGGCTCCGGTGGCAATGGCGCCGTTAAGAGCCAGAAAGCCTGCGTCGCGACCCATCACTTCGATGAAAAACAGGCGTTCGTGAGAGGTGGCCGTGTCGCGGATCTTGTCGACACACTCCATGATGGTGTTAAGCGCTGTGTCATAGCCGATTGTCTTATCGGTGCCATAGAGGTCGTTGTCGATTGTGCCGGGCAGGCCGATGCACGGAAAATTAAACTCATTGGCAAAGATGCGTGCGCCGGTCAGCGAACCGTCGCCGCCGATCACCACCAGGGCGTCGATGCCGTGGCGGCGGATCACGTCGTAAGCCAGCTGTCGTCCCTCAGGAGTCTGGAACTCCTTGCAGCGCGCAGTTTTCAGTATGGTGCCGCCAAGCTGTATGATGTTGCTGACGTTCTGGGTGCGGAAGTCGACGATTTCGTCGGCGATCAGACCGCGATAGCCGCGATAGATTCCTTTGACGGTCAGCCCGTTGAAAATAGCCGAACGGGTCACGGCGCGGATTGCGGCATTCATTCCGGGGGCATCGCCGCCCGACGTGAGTATGCCGATGCACTTTATTCCTGGCATAGCGTATTTGTCTCTGTTATGTTTTTAATCAAGCCGCAAAGATAACACTTTTTCCTTGACGTATCGATATAATTCTGCTGTTATGTTATACAAGGACTATATGAGTCAGGTTCTTTAACGCGTACTATGAGGATAGTATTGTTTGACTGCCACTTGTTTATTCAAAGTGCATGATATACGATATATTTGATCAGGAATTAACTCACTTAATGGCAAATGCCGGCTCCAATATATGCAGTCCGAGAGCTGCCTCTATTTTTGAGATGGTTTCTATTGACAGGTTTTCAGAGCCTTTAAGTACGCGCGACACGTATTGCTGCGAACAGCCCATTCTTCCGGCTACTGATTTTTGTGTCAGGCCGAGCTCTTCCATTTTGTCGAGCATCATCATGGCTATTTGCTGAGAGTAGCGCAGCCATTCTTTATTGTCTCTGCGTGCAGAGGCCGCCGCCCGCCACTTTGACGGAGTGCCGGATATATGTTTTGAAAGTCTGTACTGTGTCTCGTTCATAATTATTGGAGTTAAAGTTCTGCTATATATTCTATAAAACTATTGTCATCAATAATGTTTTCGCAAAGATAAAACATTTTTTAGACGCGTACAACTTTTAGGTTGTAAATGTTCGGATCTTTTCGCGGAATCGGCGGTAATCGAAAAAAGAGACGCGTCATCGCGACGCGTCCCTTCGATAAAAAACTATTACTCAAATATAAAATTGCGGGGGTGTTACTTGACGATCTTCTTGCCGCCGACAATGTAGAATCCGGGGGCAAGGGCGTCGATCTGTTCCTGGGTTGCCGATTTCAGGATCAACACGCCCTGAAGGTTGTAGACATCGGCCGGAGCGGTCTCGTCGTCGGCTGTGAGATCAGTGATGCCAGCAGGATCGACTTCGACTTTGAGCGAAGCCGAAGCGGTGAAATCAGGTGCCACCCAGCTGCCGGTCGCCTTGTCGATTTCTTTGGTGATGTCCTTGGAATTGTAGGTGATCTTGAAGATCGTCACGTTTGAAGGAATGTCGAAGAAGAAGCGGGTGCGGCTGTTGTCGCCACGATAGAGCTGCGAACCGTCGCGGAGCTTGCCGTATCCGTGGTCGGCTGCGACTGCGCCTCTGGCTTTCATCACTGCAAGCGCGCGCTTGCGGGGCGCTTGCAGCAGTGTGCCGCCCGACATGATCTCCTGGTAGTCATTTTCATCGATGTAGGACACGTCAATGCCTTCGTCGATTGTGATGTCGATGTTGTTGCGCATGCCGACGAACGCTCCCCAGTATTCGGCGCTGAGGTAGTCGTTGAACGACATTCCGGGAATGGAGAGTCCGCAGGTGTAGTTGTTGATGCCCTGGAACGGGTTCAGTCCGGTTTCGGCGGGCTTGACTGCGGGGGCGGTGATTGCCGATACGGTGGACGATGCCACGGCGCGGCTGCCGAGATATGTCAGTTTTGATGGGAAGTTGACCACGTAGAGGTCATGGCAGTCAGCCAGGGTTTCGTCTTCGATGGTCTCCACTGCGTCGGGGAAGTTGATGTAGGTGAGTCCGGAGCCGGCAAATGCGCTTGCACCGATCTCGCTGACTGTCGAGGGCAGCTCAATGGCGGTCATGAGCACGCACTGGGCGAATGCCGATTCGCCGATGCTCTTAACGCCAGAGGGGATGACCGGACGCTCCAGACCTGAGTTGAAGAAGGCGTTGTCGCCGATTGAGCGCACCGACTTGGGCAGCGAGATTGAGCGCATGCTGATGCTGTTTGCGAAGGTGTTGTCTTCGACAGCGGAGATCTTGGTTGAGCCGAGATCGGCCGATTCGATTGTGTAGCAGTTGCTGAATGCTCCGGCGCCGATTGTTGTCAGTGAGGTCGGGAAGTTGAGCGCGCCGCTCATGGCATAGCAGCGGTCGAAGGCATTGTCGCCGATGGTGGTCAGAGTGGAGGGAAGTCCGGCGAGTTTCATGAGCGAGCATCCGGCAAACGCGCTTTTGCCGATGACTGCGAGTTTTGATGGCAGATTCACTTCGGTGAGCGAAATTTTGCCGCTGAAGGCTTCGTCGGGCAGTTCGGTGTTGGTCACGCCGGAGAGGTCGAGTTTGTAGAGAGCGGTCATGTTGCTGCGGATCACCTTGAAGTCGGCTTCGTTGAGTTCACCCTTGATTGCCATGTTGGTCACTTCGGCAGGCATCACGCGCATCTGGCTTGTGATGTCGCGGGCGAGTTCGCCGGGGGTGTTGACATAGACGGTGCCGCTGGCGCCGTTGTCCTCGACGATGTTGTATTCTCTCCATCGTGTCGACTTGCGGTATGCCTCGCCTGAACCCTGGGGCACGAGCACGATCGCGGGGGTGCAGCCCAGACGCTGGTTGTTGAGAATCGGAGGATTGGTGGCATTGAGCCGGAGCATGCCTTCTGTCGAGATGGGCATATTGGCAAGCGAGGTGATTCCGGTGCCGAGAGTCACTGACACGAGCGACGAGCCTGCAAGCGATGATTGGCCGAGCGAGGTGATGCCGTCGTGGATCGTCACACTGACAAGGCCGGAGTTGAAGAACGCGCGGTCGGCTATCGAGGTGACCGATTCAGGAATTTCGATCATGTGGAGCGACGAGCAGTTCTCGAAAGTGGCTTCACCGATTTCTGTGAAGGTGGAGGGCAGGACCACTTCGGCCAGTGATGCGCAGTCGCTGAAGGCTTGCTGGCCCAGACGGGTGAGCGATTTGGAGAGCTTGGCCGACTTGATGCTGGTGCCAGAGAAGGCGCCCACGCCGATGGTCTTGATCTCGGGGCCGAACGTGAACTCTGTCAGGCGGCTGCCGCCAAATGCGTTGTCGGCCACGTCGGTAATGCCTGCTGTCGAGCCGATCTTGACTACGCCCGATGCCGAGAAGGCTCCCATGCCGATGGTCTTGACAGAGGCGGGAATCTGTACTTCGGTCAGACGCTCGCAGCTTTCAAACATCGAGGCGGGAATCTCCTTGATGCCGGCGCCGTTGAAGTTGAACTCGTTCAGGTCGGTGCACTTGCTGAATGCGCCGGTGCCTATGGTGCTGACCGATGCGGGCAGGTCGACTGTCGACAGATAGGAGCAGTTGAGGAAGGCGTAGTTGCCGATGCTTTTCAGCGTTGAGGGCAGGTTGATGTTCTGCAGATATTCGCAGTCCTTGAATGCGTTGTCGCCGATGGATTCGGCGCCTTCGGGCATGGTGATGCCGTTGAGGTTGTTGTTGCCGGCAAACGCGTTGGCCGCTATGCCAGCCAGAGCCAATGTCTTGCCCTTGTGTTCATAGGTTTCCAGCAGAGTCACGTTGCCCTTCGCCTTGGAGCCGTCTGTGGCGAAGAACACTCCCGATGCGGGATAGACTGTATATTCGATGCCGTTGATGGTGGTGGTGGCCGCATCGGTCGGGTCCACGGGCTTTTCTTCTTCTGTTCCGGCCGATTCAATGGTCAGTTCGGCATCTTCGGTGTAGATGTCTTCGTCAAGGACTATGTAGAGCTTGTCTCCCTTCTTGATCGGGAGGCTGCTTTTATAGCCCTTGTAGAGCATGGTGTATTTGCCGTCGGGATTTATCGAGCCGGTATAGCTGTAGTCATAGATCCAGTCGGATGATCCGATTTTCCATTCGCCGGAAATGTCGGCGGGGGCGGTCAGTTCATAGTGGCCTGCCGATTTGCGGGTGAACTTATACTGCGGGGTGAATGCCCAGTCGCTGAAGTCGCCGCTCAGATAGATGCCGGGATCAGTAGGCCGGCTGGTCGAGGTTGTGAAGGTGATGGAGCTGAAGTCGCCGGCCACTTCCACATGATATTTTCCGGTCCAGGGCATCCGGATGGGGCTCTGGCTGTGCCATAGGCTCTGTGTTTTGCCGAGCGAGGAGCCATACACCGTTATGCCGCCGTAGCTGTCGGCCAGGAATGCGTCAGCGTCTTCGTTGGTGGTGGAGAGGAGGAAATAGGTCAGATTGTTGACGTCGAAGCTGAATTTGTCGGCCTTTTTCTCGACTTTCAGGGCCGAGGTGGTGGTCATGTCGAGACCGTCGCCCTGGCCGACCACATAGATGCAGTCTATCTCGTCCTGTTCTTCGCCGAAATCATATCCCGGAAGGGCCAGCCCGCTCGCGTCTTTGAATGTAAATACGTCGAATTTCATGTCGCTGTCGACGTGCAGCATATAAAGACTTCCGGCTGGGAATGTCACGACGCCTTCGCTGATGAACTGGCCGTATTTGTCGGCATCTGTCGGCCATTGCCCTGCGTTGGCGCCGTATCTGTATTCAAACACCGATGCCGACATGAACACGTAGTCCACCGTGTTGTCATAGTCCGACAGTCCGGTATAGAACTGATCCATGCTTACCTTGCCGTCGCCGTGGTCAAGCAGACTCATATTCAGCCAGGGTTCATCCCATCTGTCGGTTTTTGGATCATAGTATATCGAAACCGGCGAATATTCGCTGTTATAGGGCGCCGGGATATAGTATATTCCATCTGACGGGAAGTTATATACATCCACATTCCAGCAGGGGCGCGAAGTGAACAGTGCGTCCTGATATTTGCCGAGTCCGAGGTATTGTATATCAGTGTCGCCGCTCTGGTTGTCGTTGACAGTGTAATAGATCGCGACTTTGGCTATGTAGGCCTTGGCGTTGGCTGTGATCAGCACTTCCTGTGCGCTGCCTGACCATTCTCTGGTGGCCACATTGTAGTTGCCGGTGGAGCATTGCTGTGTTGATGTCCAGCTGTATCCTTTGTTGAATGTGAATTCGATTGATGTGATTGTGGTGGACGTGTTTTGGGCTTTCACGCTGATGGTGTTGCCGGGATATACACGCACCGAGCTGCCGTTATCGTAATATGCGGGGGGCGTGATGCCGCTGTTGACGTCAAATGTGAGCGCGATTTGTTCGTTGCTGAAACTCCGGCCGTTGACTGACTCTGAGTTGGCGAGTCCTAAGTCCGACATGGTGACCTCCATGCAATAGTGCTGGGCCGCTTTCATGGGCGAACGCCTGGCCTTCGGGGCGGCGTCTACGTTTGTGAGCGAGGTGGTGCTCAGGGTGTTGCTGTAGGCGGTAGTTACCGGTGTGGCATGTTTTAGCAGTTCCGGCAGATTGTTTAGCGGAATCTGGGCGCTGGCACCGATGCAGGCGCTGAGTGCCATACAGGCCAGAGTGTGAAAGAATTTTTCCATCCTAAAAACTTTCGGGTGATAATTTATTAAGTTAAAAAATATAAATGCGGCAGATGAGAAATTACCTTCCTAAATGCGTGAAATGCCAAATTCTATGCAAAGGTAGGATGCGAATTACCCCCCCCAAATTTTTAACGTACATTAACTTTAATCGGATGGATTTTTTTGTCTTGAATGTGATAACGGTTGGCTTATTATTCAACGAGGAGCAGCCGGAAGGCCGCTCCTCGTTGTGATGACGGGTGGGGGTTTATTTATTTGAGGTGGAGGCGGGTGGTGCGCAGGTCGGTGCGGTCGAGGAAGATTATTGCCGATGGGAGGATCACGGCGAGCCAGCGGCCGATTTCTTCGGCGCCGTGGATGCGTTCGATCTCGATGTTGTGGAGCGGCGAGTCGGCGTCGATGGTGTTGAAGACCAGGCGGTCGCCGTCGAAGTCGATGGCGTCGGTGTCGAAGGCATAGTCCATCAGTCGGGTCAGTCCGCGGTCTTCAAAGAGTCCGGGGGCGGTGGCATAGGTGGTGTAGAGGCGCTGGATGGTGTTGTTGGTGATCATATGGGGTTTGTTTCGGTTTGACGGTTGTTTTTATCGTTTGTTTGTCTGCTAAACAACAGATGTCGGCCGGCTGTTTGTGCTGTAACCGATATGTAACCGTCTTTTTACCGCCTTGTCAAAAGTGGGGGCTACCGTAGTCCGTCAGGCCGGGGAGGCTCGCGCGCGTCGGAAAAGGAGAGGGTCAGTGCGAGCGGGAGATCACGTAGTCGAGAAGCGCCAGGAGCGACTGTCGTGATGGCGAGTCGGGAAATGACGCCGTGAGTTCGGCTGCGGCTTCGTTGCGGAGCCGGTCCATGACGGCGCGCGAGTAGTCGATGCCGCCGTGTCTGACGGCATAGTCCGTGAGGATGGCCACCTGTTCGGGCGATAGTTGTTCGATGCGGCTCATGGCGAGCATGCGGTCGTGGTCGGGCAGGTCTTCACGTCCGAGCACGTGGAGCAGCGGCAGGGTCACTTTGCCTTCGAGCAGGTCGTTGCCGGTGGGTTTGCCGATGGTGTCGGCCGCCGATGGGAAGTAGTCGAAAATGTCGTCGGCGATCTGGAAGCAGAGTCCGAGTTTTTCGGCGAAGTTGCGTATGGCGTTGAGTCTCGGGTCGGAGTCGTCGGCACCTGCGGCATATGCGCCCATTGATGCGCAGGCCACGAAGAGCGAGGCGGTTTTGCGGCCGATGGTTTCCATGTAGGCCTGTTCGGAGAGGGAGTGGAAGCGCGCGTTGTAGACCTGGTCAAGTTCGCCGAGCGATAGCAGGCGTCCGAGTCCGGCGATTGTGTCGATGATGCGCAGGTCTTTGGTTTCGGCGGCCAGGCGCAGGGATGTGGCTGTGAAGAAGTCGCCGACGAGCACTGCTATGTGGTTGTCCCAGATGCCGTTGATTGTCGGTTCGTTTCGTCTGAGTTTCGATTCGTCGACCACGTCGTCGTGGATGAGCGATGCGTTGTGGAGCATCTCGACCGAAGCGGCGGCGTCGATGATATGTTCTGTCGATTGTCCGGCAAACAGTCTGGCGCTGAGCAGCACCATGATCGGACGCACCTGTTTGCCCTTGCGCCGCAGATATTCCTCGATTATGTTGTTCATCATCCGGTTCGGCGATGAGAGCGCCAGCATGATGCGCTGGTTGAGGCTCCGCAGTTCGGGGGCTATGGATTGCTGGATTGTTTCGAGGACTGATGGTGATTTGTCGGGCATTGCAGGAGCGGTTGGCGTGGGTGTGGGATTTATCGGTCGAGAATGTCGGAGAGAGCGGTCAGTGAGTCGGCGGCCGTCTGGTCGGGTCTGATCGGGGTTACGGTCACGTAGTTGCGGCGGAGCCAGTAGTTGTCGGATGCGGGATCTTCCGGCTGTTCGTCTTCATAGACTCCGGTGAGCATGTAGAATTTGTGGCCGTGGGGGTCGGTGTATTCCTTGTATTCTTCTGTCCAGCGTCCGCGGGCGCATCGGGTGACTTTGATTCCGAGCGGTTCGCATCCGGCTGGAATGTTGACGTTCAGACACACCTGGTCCGGCAGTCCGTCGGTCATTACTTTGCCGATTATTTCCCGGATAAACGGCATTGCGGGCCTGAAGTCGGCGTCGGCGCTCCAGTCCAGGAGCGAGAATCCGATGGCGGGGACGCCGATCATGCATGCTTCCATGGCGGCTCCCATGGTGCCGCTGTAGATGGTGGAGTTGCCGGAGTTTGAGCCGTGGTTGATGCCTGAGAGCATGAGGTCGGGGGTGCGTTTCAGGGCGGCGTGTATGCCGAGTTTGACGCAGTCGACCGGAGTGCCGGTCACGGCAAAGACGCGCGCCTGGCGATAGTCGGGCATGGCTTTGATCCGCAGTGGGGTGTCGATGGTGATGGCGCTCGACTGGCCTGACTGGTGGGCGACTGGGGCCACGGCGACCACGTCGGCGTCGATTCCCGAGTCGAGCACGCAGTCAATGAGACGGTGCAGGCCCGGGGCCTGCACTCCGTCATCATTGCTTATGAGAATAAGAGGTCGTTGTCCAGCCATTTAAACCAGATGCTTGATCAGTTCGGCGCGGTTGCCCGGCAGGAGGTCTATCACCGGAATCTCGATCATGGTGTAGGCGCCCGGCTGCTGACGCATCGAGGCTCTGGCGGCTGCCACAAGGATCTGTCCGGTCAGCGCCGGGTTGTTGATGGCCATGTTGAATTCAAAGCGCTGTGAAGGGGTGCGTCCCGAGGTGCCTTTGCGGACCATGTTGACGCCGTGGCCCATGTCGCGCACGTCGTCGACCGAGTCGACCTGGATCACGTGGGTTTCGTCAGAGGCGAAGTAGGGGTCGGCCTTCACTGCGGCTGTCACTTCGTCGAGGCTGGCGCCCGGCAGCAGTTCCACATAGACCATGCGGCGGTGCAGTCCGGTGCCGAGGGGAATGGTTACCGACAGGGCGTCTTTGACTCCGGCTTTTGAGCGCACGCACACGCTGTGGCCCATGCTCATGCCGGGTCCGAAGTTGGTGTAGGTCACGCCTTTGGGCGCTGCGGCCAGCAGCAGGGCTCTGACCACTGAGTCGCTGCCCGGGTCCCATCCGGCGGCGATCACCGCCGCGGTGCCGTTGGCTTTGGCCACGGCGTCGAGGCGTTCGCGCAGGTCGAGGATCGACGAGTGGATGTCGTAGGAGTCAACGGTGTTGATTCCTGCGGCCAGCAGTTTTTCGGCGTGCTCCTCGACGTGGCGGGTCGGGGTGGAGAGCACTGCCACGTCGACGTGGCCGAGTTCGGCAATATCTTCCACCACTTTGATTCCGGCAAGTTCGGCAGGAGGGTTGGCGGCCGAGCGGCGCACCACGCCGGCCACCTCGAAGTCGGGGGCCTCGCGCAGTGCGTCGAGCACGTAGCGGCCTATGTTGCCGTAACCGACAATGGCGGCGCGTATTTTTTTGTCTGTCATAGTTTGCTGACGATTTCTTTGGTGTCGCGGGCAATGGTCATTTCCTCGTCGGTGGGGATCACCACTACTTTCACTTTCGAGCCGGGCAGGGAGATGACGGTTTCGGTGCCGCGCACTGTCTTGTTGAGCTCGACGTCGAGTTCGACTCCCATGAATTTCAGCGGGGCGCACACGTTTTCGCGCACTCCGGTCTGGTTTTCGCCCACGCCGCCGGTGAACACGATGATGTCCAGTCCGCCCATTTCGGCGGCGTATGCGCCGATGTATTTTGTGATGCGGTTCTCATACATTTCCAGAGCCATGTGGGCGCGGGGATCGCCTGCGTTGTCGGCGGCTTCGATTTCGCGCATGTCGTTGCTCATGCCGCTGACTCCGGCCACTCCGCTTTCTTTGTTGATGATGCGCTGGATGTCGTTGCAGTCATAACCGTGGCGCTCCATCAGGTATGTGAGCGCACCGGGGTCGACGTCGCCCACGCGGGTGCCCATCATCAGGCCTTCGGTGGGTGTGAGTCCCATCGAGGTGTCGACGCTGCGACCGCCGTCGACGGCGGTGATCGATCCGCCGTTGCCGATGTGGCAGGTCACGATCTTCTGTTTTGTGATGTCGACTCCGAGGAATTCACATACTCTCTGGCTCACGTAGCGGTGGCTGGTGCCGTGGAAGCCATAGCGGCGCACTCCGTCTTCTTCGTA
Source organism: uncultured Porphyromonadaceae bacterium (assembly GCA_947177035.1). Taxonomy (GTDB): domain Bacteria; phylum Bacteroidota; class Bacteroidia; order Bacteroidales; family Muribaculaceae; genus UBA3263. The sequence continues at coordinate 32,259 of CAMWSS010000008.1, forward strand.
GAATTTGTAGGGGAGGGCATACATGTAGGCTTTCGGCGGCATGGTCTGGTGGAAGGCGGTGTCGAACACGCCCACCTGCGGAACCGACGGCATCAGTTTGTCGATGGCTTCCACGCCGGTCATGTTGGCGGGGTTGTGGAGCGGAGCCAGGGGGTAGCATTCGCGCACCATGGCTTTCACTTCGTCGGTGATGAGCACCGAGTCGGAGAATTTGGTGCCGCCGTGGACCAGACGGTGGCCGACGGCGTCGATTTCGGAGTAGGACGAGATGCAGCCCACTTCAGGGTCTGTGAGCACGTTGAGGATCGCTTTCACGGCTCCGTCGTGGTCGGTGAGGCCGAGTTCGCGCACCTGCTTTGATCCGTCGGCGAGTTTGAATTTGAGGAATCCGTCGGCCAGGCCGATCTTTTCGACTCCGCCTTCGGCCATGACGCGTTCGCCGTCGGTGTCGATCAGTTTGTACTTCACGGAGCTGCTGCCGCAGTTGAGAACCAGTATTTTCATCTTGGTCAGTTTTTTGTGTGATTCTTGTTATTTCATGCCGATGGCCTGGTTGCAGGTCATGATGATGGTCTTGTAGATGTCTTCGGGGAATGCTCCGCGGCTCAGGTCGTTGACCGGAGCGGCAAGGCCCTGCAGGACGGGACCCACAGCCTGCACGCCGCCGAGGCGCTGCACGAGCTTGTAGGCGATGTTGCCGACTTCGAGCGACGGGAACACCAGCACGTTGGCGCGGCCGCTGAGGGTGGAGTCGGGGGCTTTCTGGGCGGCCACCGAGGGGACAATGGCGGCGTCGGCCTGAAGCTCGCCGTCGATGATCAGTCCGGGGCAGATCTCGCGCGCCAGTTTTGTGGCTTCGATGACTTTGTCGACGCGTTCGTGGCGGGCGCTGCCTTTGGTCGAGAAGCTGAGCATGGCGATGCGGGGCTCGATTCCGGCGATGTCGCGCGCGGTGGCGGCGGAGCTGACGGCGATCTGGGCCAGCTGGCGGGCGTCGGGGTCAGGCACCACGGCGCAGTCGGCAAAGACGAGGATGCCGTCGGTGCCGAAGGGCAGTCCTTCGGGCAGGAGCATCAGGAATGCGCCTGACACGACGTCGATGCCCGGGGCGGTCTTGATCACCTGGAATGCGGCGCGGAGCACGTTGCCGGTGGTGTTCTGGGCGCCGGCCACCATGCAGTCGGCGTCGCCTCCCTTGATCATGAGGCATCCGAGATAGAGGGGGTTGTGGGCAGTGAGGCGGGCTTCCTCCATGCTGATGCCCTTTGATTTGCGCAGGGCGAAGAATATTGGGGCGTATCGGTCGATCACTTGCTCGTCGGCCGGATTGACCATATGGGCTTTGGCGATGTTCTGGAGCTTCAGCTCGTTTGCCAGCTTGGTGATTTCGTCAGGGTTGCCGATAAGGGTCACGTCTGCAATGCCGTCGGCGATGATGCGGTCGGCTGCGGTGAGGGTGCGGGGCTCGGTGCCTTCGGGCAGCACGATGCGCTGAGGGCAGGCTTTTGCACGCTCGGTCATTTTCTCAAAGAGAGTCATGGCTTATCTTTTTTGGTTGTGATTATAAATATGGTGCAAATTTACGAATTTATGCGTTAACTCAAAAAAAGATTTTGTGAGGCGTGCGTGGTCAGTCGATCGGAGCGAGAGTCTGTATGCCTCCGGTTGCGGGGTCGAAAATGAGGTATGAGGGCGATTTTTTTGAGGTGAACAGTTCGGGGTCGAGGCTGTAGGTGACTCCGAACTGGGCCATTTCAAAGTTCTGCGCGGCCAGTTCGCGGCCTCCGAAGCTGACTGTGGCACGGGCTGTGCCGGGAATGCAGTATGGCACACCGTTGCGGGGCATTTTCTTGGTTTCGCCTTTGTCGTTGACCGGCATGGCGCCGCGGGCGGTGACCTGGAGGCTGAGGCAGATCGGGGCGCCGCGCAGGTCGTCGGCGTCTACCGGTCCGGCGGTGTTGCTCAGCCGGCCGATAATGTGGCGGTCGAGTTCCTGGCCGGGAGTGACGGTGTAGGTGATGACCCGGGTCGACGTCTGGCGAGTGCCGAGAAACATTGCGGTGAGCGCTTCTTCCTGTGCGTCAAGGTTTTTGAGGATTATTTTGAGGGCTTCGCCGTCGGGCATCTGGTCGGCCTGGCCTGTGAGGTAGTCGTTGCGGCTTGCGCGTATTTCCATGATGCGCGCGGCTGCGAGTTCGGCTTTTTTGGCCTGCGAGGAGCTTTGCACCATTTCGGCCGTGAGGGCGCGGCGGGCGTCGGGTCCGTCGAGCGGGGTGGGCTGCGGGTCGCGCGGCTGAGGCAGGGCGGGCTGCGGCCGTTCGGCGATGCGGTCGGTGTTGATTGCCAGCGGCATGCCGCGTCTGTCGGCGATTATGAATGGCGAGGCCGCGCTTTTGAGGGTGACCAGATATTGGTCGGCGTCAGGGTCGGTGACTCCTTCGGAGGTGAGGGTCACGCTGACGATTTCCCAGCTTTCGGCCTGGGCGGGGACTGCGTCGGCGGCGTCGAAATAGCGCGAGGCGTATTTGTAGAACTCTCCTGGGGTTGCCACTGTCCGTTCGGCTTCCACGGTGATGTTTATGGCGGTTGTCGGCAGGGTGTAGACCAGTCCGTAGTTTCCGTCTTTGGAGGCTGTGAGCCGCTGTGTCTGCTGGGCGTTGACTGCAAGGCCGGAGCATAGGATCAGGCCGATTGCGGCGATTGTTGATCTTGTCATGAGTTCAGAGTGGGTGGCGGATGGTTTTTTAGAGAGTGTTTGTTTTAAAGAAGAGATTTTATGGCTCGGCCTATGTTGGCGGCTATGTCGCCGGCGGTGACACCGTATTGTCCTTCGGCTTCGGCGGCTATGTCGCCGGCCAGGCCGTGGATGTAGACTCCGGCCAGCGCCGCCACTTCGGGTTTGTAGCCCTGGGCCATGAGGGCGGCGATCACTCCGGTTAGCACGTCGCCGCTTCCCGGGGTGGCCATTGCGGCGTTTCCGCTCGAGTTGAAGTAGAGTCGTCCGTCGGGTCGTATCACTGTGGTGTATCGGCCTTTGAGGACTATGAGCACGTTGTGGTAGCGCGAGACTTCGATGGCTTTGACCAGTCTGGCTTCGGCGCATGGCTGCGGGCCGAACATGCGGTCGAATTCGGCGGCATGCGGGGTCAGCACCGAGAGCACCGGCACCATGTGCATCAGGTTCTGCTGTCGGGCTATGCAGTTGAGGGCGTCGGCGTCGAGGACCACCGGCTGCTCTTGTCGCTTGAGGAAGTTTTCGAGGGCGCTGACTGTTTCGTCGCGCGAGCCGATGCCGGGTCCGAGCGCCACGGTGGTGCATTCGTGCTGCGGGCGTATGTCGGAGATGAATATGTCGGAGTTGGCGGCCTGGAACATCGCTTCAGGCACTGCCGACTGCATTACGTCGAATCCGCATCGCGGCGAATAGACGGTGACTTTGCCCACTCCGGCGCGCAGCGCTCCTTTGGCAGCCATCACGGCGGCCCCCATCATGCCGTAACTGCCGGCCACGAGCATCAGGGAGCCGAAGTCGGCCTTTGAGCAGAATGGCTGGCGCGGTTTGAGGATCCGGCTCACGTCGGAGTGTTCGACCAGATGGAATGGCGCGGAGGTGCGCCGGATGACCGACGGGTTCAGTCCGATGTCGATCGTTTTCCAGCGTCCGACGATTGCGGCGTTGTCGGCCATCATGAACGACAGGCGTGGGAACTGGGCCGAGAGTGTGACCGTGGCGTGGATCATGTTCCGGTGCACGGATTTCGGGTTCCAGTCGCCAAACAGTCCTGATGGCACGTCGATGCTGACGATTGTGGCTCCGCTGTCGTTGATGTATTTCACCATTTCGCGGAATCCGCCCGTCAGTCCTTCGCGGAGTCCTGATCCGAACAGACCGTCGACCACCAGGTCGTGGCGCGACAGGGGCGGGAGGTTGAACAGTCCTGTCACTTCCGTGAAGTCCACGTCGGCTCCCATTTCCAGCAGTTTGCGCTTGCATTCGGCGCATTCGGCGCTGAGCCGGTCTCCTCCGCGGTTGAACAGGAAGACGGCCGGCCGGTAGCCCTGGGCGACCAGCAGCCGGGCCACGGCCAGCGCGTCGGCGCCGTTGTTTCCCGGCCCGGCGAATATGGCGATGCGCATATTGGCATGCAGCATTCCGATGACTTCGGCCGTGACGCCTTCGGCCATTCGCTCAATGAGTTGGAGCGCGGTAATTCCGTCGGCTTCGATTGTGGCGCGGTCAATTTCGCGCAACTGTTCGGTGGTGAATATTTTCATAACCGCAAAATTACAATTTTCTGGCGATATAACGAAACCCCGCCGCCCGATTCTTTGCGCTGCATAATCCAATCGCCATTTACGGCAAATTTGCAGTAAATGGCGATTGGGGCGGCGCAGATATAGCCTTGTTCCCTCAGTAGGGCGTCGACAAGATCTTTGGTCGACTGGTAGTCGGCGCCCGGAGTGTTGCGGTATTCTTTCCAGCTTTTCGGTTCGGGGCCTTTTTTTATTAGAATCATGTGTCAGTCCTCCAGAAATGAGAGAAGGGCTTCCGCTCTGGATAGTTCGGGGTCGCCGTTTGAGAGGCTGTCGCGTAGGTTTTCAAGCAGGATGCGGGCGTCCTTGTAGTCTTCGGCGTCGATCAGGCTGAACAGTTTTCTGATCTCGGCCGCCACTTTGAGGTCGCGGGTGATGTTACCCATATAGGCGTCCATGATGGTGGATGCGTCGAGGCCATAGGTGTTCAGTTCGCGGTGGGAATACACGCCGTTGTTGAATTCAAGTTTGTAGACCACGTTTTCCGGGCTGTTTTCTATGGACGACATTACCAGTGGCGCATGGGTGCTGACAATGAACTGGATTTTCGGGAAAGTCCGGTGGAGCGCTTTGAGGATGCGCACTTGCAGTTCGGGATGCAGATGTTCGTCTATTTCGTCGATTATCACCGTGCCGTGTGTGTTGCGGTAGGCTTCGTCGCCGAATCTGACTTTGTTGAGTAATGCCGAGCGTATGGCGATGTCGATGACAATGCTTGCCAGCCGGCGGTAGCCGTCGGAAAGCAGGTCGGATCTCACCTCTCTGCCGTCACATTGCAGGAAATAGATCTGGCCGTCATTGCTTCGGATGTCGATGTCGGCTATGATGCCGCATCCGTCGGGACCCAGCGCTTCGCCGACGGCCTTGCGCACGCACTGGATCTCGGTTTCGCCTTTTTTTGCCTCCCGGAGCACCAGCAGGCGCTTTATCCAGCAGTCCAGCAGTCCTTTGCAGTCAAAGCTTTCAAAGTATCCGAATGAAGGCTTCTGGGGGTATTTCTTGAAGTTTTTTTTCTCTTTGTCGAATTTCCGGACGGTGTGGATATCTTCGGTGGTGAAATAGGCAAACAGCGGAAGCACGTTGCGCTGGACCGATGTTCCGTCGACTATGGCGTGGGAGTTTGCCTGCAGCAGTGAGGCATATTCTTTCAGCGGTTTCAGGCCGGTGACGAGATTGCGGGCGTTTTTCCTGGACTTTTTTTCGATGACCAGATCGGGGCGATCCGATGTGTCGCCGTTGGATTTTCTGGCGTCAAGACTCATTGACGTGCCGTCGGCCAGGGTGACCGGCGGGCAGTCGTCGTCGTCAAGATGGAATGTGATGTTTATGGGCAGATCGTCGGTCAGCAGGTCGTCGTTTTTGATTTCTCTGAAGTCGTCGTCGTCGGCACTTTTCCAGGCTGTGTTTTCATCGCTGAAGCCCGAGAAAAACGAGTTTATCACCAGATTGCACGCGCGCAGCAGAGATGTCTTGCCAACGGAATTGTCGCCGATCAGCAGGTTGACGCCCCGGCGGAATTCCATGGATTTCTCGGCATAGCAACGGAAGTTATTGATTTGTATGTCACGCATATCTGTTTGCCTTTTATGTGCAGAATTATATTTTGGAGGTGAGGGAGAGGAGAAGGGCGTCGGCGAGGGTGAGGGCGGCCATCGCTTCGACGACGGGGAGGGCTCGTGGGAGGGCGCAGACGTCGTGGCGTCCGCAGGGTTGCAGTGTGACGGGGTGGCCCTGGTCGTCTGATCCGCGGAGGGGGCGCATGATTGTGGCGATCGGTTTTATTGCCACGCGGCATGTTATCGGCATTCCGTTTGAGATTCCGCCCTGGATTCCGCCGCTGTGGTTGGTGGCGGTGGCGAATTCGTCGGTGAATTCGTCGATGGTTTCTGATCCGAGCCGTGAGCATCCGTCGAAGCCCATTCCGATTTCGAATCCTTTGGCTGCGGGGATGCTCATCATTGCGGATGCGAGCATTGCGGAGAGTTTGCCGGCCAGAGGTTCGCCCCATCCGGCGGGCACTCCGTCCATGCGGCATTCGATGACTCCGCCGACGGTGTCGCGGAGGGCTTTGACGCGTGCGATTTCGGCGTCAGTCTGTCGGGGGGTGGGGTCGGCGATGGCGCCGATGCGGCTTATGCGGGATGTGATGGTGATGCCGCGGGTTTCGAGCAGTTGTCGGGCAAAGGCTCCGGCGGCGACTCTGACGGCGGTTTCGCGTGCGGAAGCCCGTCCTCCTCCTTCGTGGTGGCGGATGCCGTATTTTGCGGCGTATGTGTAGTCGGCGTGCGACGGTCTGTAGTTGTGTCGCAGCCATTCATAGTCGTTTTTGCGTGTATCGGTGTTTTCGATTGTGAATCCGATTGGTGCGCCGGTGGTTGTTCCGTCGAGCAGTCCGGATAGGATTCTGACGTTGTCTGTTTCGCGTCGGGCGGTTGTGAGCGGGGATTGTCCGGGGCGTCGTCGGTCCATCTGGGCCTGCACTGCTTCGAGGTCGATTTTTATCATCGGCGGCATTCCGTCGATTATTCCTCCGATCGCGGGTCCGTGGCTTTCGCCGAACGTGGTGAGCCTGAATATGTTGCCGAATGTGTTCATTTGTTTTGCTGTCGGTTGGAGGTTGCCGGGGCATAGGCCGTCGGCGGCATTCCGAAGAGTTCTTTGAATGCCGTGGCGAAGTGGTTTGGGTTTCGGAATCCGACGGTGTAGGCCACTTCGGCTACCGGGATTTTGCCGTCGGCGAGGAGTCGGGCCGCCTGTTGGAGGCGCAGGTTGCGGAGGAAGGCTCCCGGCGACTGGTTTGTGAGTTCTTTGAGTTTCCGGTGGAGGTGCACTCGGCTCATGCCGACTTCCGATGCGAATTCTTCGATTGTGAAGTCGGGGTCGGCCATGCGGCTGTTGATTACTTTCATGATCCGTTCCATGAGCCGGTCGTCGGTTGATGTTGTGTCGATGTTGTCGAGGCTGTCTTCCTGGGTCTGGCGTCCGGAGTAGATGTTCTGGAGGTGTAGCCGGCTCATGACGAGGTTGTCGGCGACGGTGCGCAGGATCTGCAGGTTGAATGGTTTTGCGATGTAGGCGTCGGCTCCGGAGCGCAGTCCCTGGAGGGTGTCGGAGTCTTCTGCTTTGGCCGTGAGGAGGATTACCGGCAGGTGGTTCAGGTTGACGTTCTGCCGGATTTTGCGCAGGAGTGTCAGGCCGTCCATTTCGGGCATCATGACGTCGGATATCAGCAGGTCGGGCGGGGCGGCGAATATTCCGTCGAGGGCTTCGGCTCCGTTGTTGAAGGTTTTGACGTGGTATGATGCGGCGGTGAATTCTTCGGCGAGATATGCGCGGATTTCGGGGTCGTCTTCGGCAATGTGGACAGTTGGCCGTCGGGCGGGTTTTGCAGTGGCTGAGGCCGTCGGCGCTTTTGTGGCGTGGGTGTCGGCCGGATGCGGCTGGTGGAGGGTGGCGGCGTGTTGTCCGGCGCCGTCGGTTGCGCCGTCGGGGCGGTCGAGCGGTATGGTGACGGTGAATCTGGAGCCGGGTCCGTCGGGGTTGTCGGTGACCGTGATCGTGCCGCCGTGGAGTCTGACCAGCGCGTGGGTGAGGTGGAGTCCGACTCCCGATCCGCCGGCGTGGTTGTCCATGACCTGGTAGAACCGGTCGAATACTTTCGGTTTTTCGTCGTCGGCGATTCCTGGTCCGGAGTCTGTTACGGTGATTTCAGCCCGGTTTCCGTCGTGGCGGAGCCGGATCGCGATCAGACCTCCTTCAGGGGTGAATTTCAGGGCGTTTGAGAGCAGGTTGACCAGCACTTTGTCGAAGTTGGCGGGGTCGATCCATGCTTTCATCGTGTCGGCGCCGTCGTGGTTGAATGTGAGGGTGATGTTTTTGGCTGCCACTGCTTCGGAGTAGGTCAGGCATATGTCGTCGACAAATGGCGTCATTTCCACCTGTCGGTAGTTGAGTTTCATTTGTCCTTGTTCGATTTTGCGGATGTCCATCAGTTCGTTGACGAGTCTGAGCACTCGTTCGGCGTTGCGGTGGATGAGCGAGTAGGTGTGTCGGCGGGCGGGGTCGTTTTCCGATTCAAGGAGTTTCTGTATCGGCGCGATGACCAGCGACATGGGCGATCTGATTTCGTGGGACACGTTGATGAAGAACTGTGTTCTGGCTTCGTTGACCTGCCGGGCATAGTTGCGTTCGCGTATCTGCTTGCGCCTGTCGGCTCTGGATCTGATCAGCGATACCGACAGCCATGCCATTCCGGCGAGCAGGAGCGCATAGGCGCACCATGCTTTCCAGCCCAGATACCATGGCCATGCGATGTCGATGCGGATTTCGGTGATGTCGGATTCGACGCCCGAGTCGATGGCCATTATGCGCAGGGTGTGTCTGCCGGCGCTCATGTCGCCGAAGCTGACGGATCTGACTCCTGCCGGGAGTGTGACCCATTGGTCGCTGTCGAGCGAGTATGCATAGATCACGCTTTCCGATTTTCCGAGCTGGCGGGTGGCGAATTCGACCGTGACGGGTCCGCGGGTGGATGGCAGGGCTATGTGCCGGCTGTCGCAGACGGCTTGTCCGTCGGTGGGTCTGAACGGTTTTCCGCTGACGTATATGTCTGTGAGCCTGACTGAGAGTCTGCGTCCTGGCATGGCGACGGAGTCGGGGTGGAAATATGTGATTCCGTTGATTCCGCCGAAGTAGATGTTGCCGTCGTCGTCTCTGGCCGATGAGTTTTTGTAGAATTCGTTGCTTTGGAGTCCGTTGTCGACGAAGTAGCCGGTGAATGCGCCCGTGTGGCAGTCGAACCGCGCCAGTCCGCGTGAGGTCGAGGCCCAGACGTTGCCGTGGCCGAATTCGATTCCATAGACGGTGTTGACGGGGAGTCCGTCGGCTGTTGTGTAGACGTTGACCTGTCCGGTTTCGCAGTCAACGGTTTTCAGTCCGTCGGATGTGGCGAGCCACAGCATTCCGTCGGCGTCTTCTTTGGCTGCGTGGACAATGCATCCGTCGGCTATTATCTGCTGCGTTGCGTCTTCGCTTTCGGGGTTTCTGACTGCCACCAGTCCACACGACGAGCTGTAGTAGAGCGATCGGGAGCGCGGAGAGTAGAACAGCACTCGGGTGTATCTTTCGCTTTCGATGCGGTCGATCTGTGCGGAATCGTGTCTGTAGCGGTATATTCCTGATCCGAGAGTGCCGAACCAGACGTTGCCGTCCATGTCTTCGGCAAAGCCATAGAATGAGTCGAGCCGGTTGCCTTGTCCGTCGTCGGTGACCAGAGGGATGTATTGTCCGGAGCGTGCGTCGAAGTGTCCGCCTTTGCCGCTGTAAGCTCCGACCCAGATGTTTCCGCGGCTGTCTTCAAACAGTGATGTCACCACAGCCGGGATGTCGCCTCCGCAGATGTGGGTGCTTTGTGTCAGGGTGCTGTCGAGCAGGTATATTCCGTCGTTGTCTGTTCCGACCCAGAGGCGGCCTTTGCGGTCGCGCATCATGCAGAGCACGCAGTTCGCCCCGATGCGGTCGGTCGGGCCGGATTTCGGTCCGATGTATCTGAATGTGTTGACTTTGTCGGAGACCATTGCGACGAATTTCTGATAGACCGACAGCCAGAGGTTTCCGTCGTTGTCGCGGATCACGTTGTGGATTTTTTTTGATGCCGCGCCCACGGACCACAGTCCTTCGTCGACGGGGTGCACCGTTGCGTCGGCGTGGCGGTATTTCATCAGGCCCATTCCGTCGGATGCGATGAAGACGTCGCCGTTGCTGTCGGCATATAGGTCTTTGATCAGTAGGGGAGCGTTGTCGGCCGTCACCTGGAGGAGTCTGTCGGTGTCGGGGTCGTATCTGAGGAGTCCGTGGGCGTTTGATCCGAAAAACAGGCCTGACACCGGATTTTCGGTCACGACGGCCGCTACCGGGTCGCCCGGCCGGCCGAAGTAGTGGTGCCACGTTCCGTCTTTGTCGCGTCGGAATATTCCGGCCGCGTCGGCCAGGAGCCAGACGTTGCCGTCGCGGTCTTCGATGCCTGCGTTCGCTCCTGTCATGCAGATGTTGTCAAATTGTTGCAGCTGCATATCGGCCGTTCCGTCGGGGTTGATCGCTGTTATTGCGCCGCATGTGCTGCCGAATGTCCAGATCTGTCCGTCGGAGCTTTGAAACATGGAGAGCACGGATCCGGTCTGGCCTCCGCTGTGGCTGAATCTGAATGGCGGGAAGAATGAGTCGGCCGGCCGGTTATACAGCTGGACTCCGCCGTATGATCCGATGAGCAGGTTTCCGTCGCGGTCTTCAAAGACGTCGTATATGTAGTTGTGGACGAGGCTTGCCTGGTTTCCGGGTTCGTGGCGGTAGACCGTGACCTTTGCTCCGTCAAATCGGTTAAGGCCGTCTTCGGTGGCAATCCACACCATTCCGTGCGAGTCCTGAAACACGTCGTTGACCAGGCTGTTGCTGAGTTCTCCGTCGGAGCTGAACAGTCTGGAAGTCTGAGGCGTGGCCGCGAGCGCCGCCAGCAGACACAACAATATGACAATTACGCGATTCATCCGATTGCAAAGTTACGAAAAAAATCGCAGGCGGCAAGACTGCCGTTTTATGTAAAAGCCGAAGCCCCAATGGTCAGGGCTTCGGCTTTTACAATGCGGTGATGGTTGCTCAACGGGTGCTGACGCGCACTTTGCCGTCGCTGACATAGGGCTGTCCGGGCTGAGGGCGGTGGAGCCGACGGCCGGCAAGATCATAGGCCGCGGAGTCTTCCTGCCGGGGAGCGACAGGCGATTTTATGGCGGAACTCTCTGATGGCACGGCCATCAGGTCGTTGTGCAGATAGAAGTCTTTGTGATACATCACGCCGACAACGGCATGACGGCTGCCGTCGGTCGGTTCATAGATCGACTGGAAAGTCAGTCCATCCGGAGATCCGAGTCCTTCTATCACAGGGCCGATTCCGCTGAATGTGAGGCGGCGGAATCGGCGTTTGCCGATTGTGACGGAGTCTTCCTGTTGGACGGTGTATGTAAGCGGGCCGTCATAATATTCCATCGGTCTGACGGTCACCGACTCGCCTTTGTGCAGATTGAAGTCGTAAAGCAGATACATATCGTCTTCGGTGATGTTTCCGCCGGCGTTGATTATGTGGTCGGGGATATAGTATACGCGACGGTCGACCTCACGAAAGCATTCACGCTTCGCCGAATCGTTGCATCTGACGAGTTTACACTGCATTCCGTTGATTATCGTGTCTTCCTCCACGCGATATGTCGAGATTCTCGCAAACGGGCCTTTGTCGGTGGAAGAGCTGGCCTGAAGGCAATAGAATGTGGCTTCGCACCAAGTCTTGCCTTCGGTGAGCATAGGTTGGTAGCTGTTGTCGGCCGCCGATGCCTGCAGGCCACAACAGGCCGCCGCGAGAGCGATGATAACGGATGATAGATTAATTTTTAATGAACCTGGCTGAGTCATATGTCTGATTGTCGATGTAAAGTGTTAATAGATGAATACCTTTTTTTAGGTCTGATACATCAATCGTCATTTCGTTATCTGCGAAAACGTCTATTTGCTTTTCGCTTATTCCACTGGTTGACGAGATGGTTATTTTTGCGGAATTACATTGTGGTATGTCCAGTAGCTTGATATTTAACGTGTTTGTGGTGGGAGATGGGTAGCACTGAAAATGAGAAGATGTCGAACTTTGAACATGATTTTGCTCTATAATACTAGAAAGGTATTGTATAGTCTCTTCTTGCTCGGATATTGTTGTGTGGAGATCCTTTATTGCTTGAATTATTAGTGGAATCATAGCGGTGTAATTGACAAGTTTATTGCCGGTATCGTCTTCGCTAACTAATGATGGAAATATTTCTTCAACTTCTTGCGCAAGAAAACCAAATTGAGATTGTTGTGGCTGATTCTTACTCAGTTTAGCGCCTTTTGTGGATGCTGTTAAAGTATCGTCGTTTATTGTCTTTTTCCATGTGAATGAAACCGGGTTCAGTTTTAAGATAGGCGAAATTCCGAAGGAAAGAGGTTTGATGTTTTCTTTTAGCCTGGCGTCTGATGTGTTATAAACTGATTTGACGTGAATGTTATTATATGAGCGCGTGATATAGTTGTAGAATAGGACGTTGTTATTGCCTGAGATTGCAGGATCTGGTCCATTTAAGCTAATCATGAAAAGGCAACCTTGATTAGTCCAGTATAGACCGTCCCAATCTGCTATTGTTAGAGCCATCGTCGGTGTAGAGTTATTGATGGTCAAATGGCCTTCGGAATATTTGATCTGTCCGTTGATGGGTGAGAATGTGCTGCATAAGAAGCATAACAACACGAAAATTGGTAGTAAATTGTTTTGTTTCATAATGGATAATTTTTATAATTAATATTTGTTGATTATTTAGAATAGGAATGATTGTTTATTAGCTCCTACATCGTCAATCTCTTCTTGTGTGACGTTGCTAATAGTGATGGTTGCGTCTTTCTCGATTGTAGTTCCATCATTGATTGATATGCATTTTCCTACAATAGATGTTGTAGATTTAAATATTACTTCACCAGGAGAGGTGGACGTGGTAACATTTTCTCCTATATGGATTTGATCTCCAGCCAAAGCGCCATGGTCATATGTGTAATTTTGCAGATACAAATCTGGCATGAAATATTGGATGAATGTGCCGCAATTTTCTTTTGTTACGCATAGGGACATGACAGCGTATTCCCAAGTAGCTACTCCATATTGGTGAAAATTGACGTTGTTGAATTTGACGCCTAAGTTTTTCTGTACGTTCATTGACGTAGTCGCGTAATATAGGAGCTTAGGCATTTTTACTGTCATTAAGCATATATTGTATTCACCGGGATGACCAAGTCCTATTTTAACTTTTACACAATTGTATTCGTTTTCTATTAGTGGCTGTTTGAAATTTAATGATACTCGACCTGTGGGTTTTTGTGTATGGATAGGAGTTTCTGGATCTCCTATTGCGTTTAGTCCTAAATGGACATTCCGTTCAGGATCGAATTTATACGGTCCAATTAAGGGGAGTAAAGCAATTTTTGATGCATTAATAACTGCGCTCAAATTTTTATTTGGCAATGAGTTTGAAAATAAATATTTATAAAACATTGCCTCATATTGCAGCGATGTCCCTAGTTTTGTTGTATCGTGTATAAAATAACCGTTATATGAGGAGCCATAATATGCTATTATTCCACTGTTTTTATTGCGAATGAAACTCTCGCTTAGACATGGATCTTCAATTGATGTAAAATTGTTAGTCATACACGCCCCTGTGGTGAGTATTGAAAACCCATTATTTGACAATTCTGAGGCCTCTGTCGTTTTATACGCTGGCCATGTTTCAAGTTCAAACGCATTGGCTGCTCCATGTGTGTTAACGCTTATAAAAGAATAGCCTTTTGACAACTGTTCTTGCAGGTTCTCTTTTGAAAATTCGTAATTAGCACCCTCTGGGAAATCGGTGAATGTATCATAGAAACGAGTTGGAGACCCATTCCAATAAGGACTAATATATTGGTCCCAGAGTATGTTACTTTGCTTTTCGGTGAGATTGGGATAGTCTTTGCTGTCTCGTGCTAGATTATATCCGCATAAAAGCATATTGTTGTTCCAAGGATATTTTAAAGGATCTTTTTCGTATGCTAATATTTTCGAAATGCTATTTTCTACCTCCTGTGGGGTTCGCACAGGGAGTCTGCTGACAAAAACGCTTGGCGTAAGGTCAGCACTGTCAGCAGGCTCGGCGAGTATGCCATTGCGATTGAAATCCCAATCTAAGCATCTATTGAAGCATGCATAATATAGATCGGAAGGAACGATTGAATCACGTGCGCTCCCAGAAGCACACATTGCTGTCGGAATAATTGTGTCATCTCCGCCGAGTAATACATATTTTAGTGAGTGTTGCTGACTATGTAGCATGATATATTGTTTTATGGCATAGAGCGTGCTGTATTGAGGAAATTGCTTTTTTATTGCATCTACCGTTTCAATAAATACTGACAATCCCTTCTGTCGCTTCCATTTCAATAATGGTGAAAATTTATTGGCAAGACTATTTGACGTGATAATCAAATAGTCAATTTTGTTACTGATTGCGTGTTTCGATGGATATACATCTAAAAGGTGGTTGTCTATGATTGATGATACAGTCTCGTTTGCTGCTTTGTTGATTGGTAGATTAAAATCTTCATCTGTAGCAATATCGTTTTTGTTGATTACAATTGATTGAATGAATGACAAGGGCATATCTAAAGGCTGAATCGGTTGACTGGAATTTGTTGGCGTCTGTGAATTGCTACTACGAGAAATAGTCGTGTCATCTATGATTTCTTTTAGCTCCAAGGTTAGGGCAAATGAATTCGCAAAGTATACTTCCTTTTTCTTATTGTCGTGTGAAAATGGACTTACAAGAAAATTATGTAGCGTATAATTGCCAATTGTCATTGATCCGGTGTGCTGTATCAACGGTTTATTGTATTTTAACGATGCTGTGTTGTCATATAGAGTTTCACCAGATGTTGAAAATATAGGCGCATTGTGTATGGCTGCAACATTTAATAGGGTGTGCTCATTCGTGTAATTGTAACTATAATTTACTAACTTGTTGGCCATAGGTGTTGCGACAGATATGCCAATAAGAGGAACGCCAGGTTGGAACGAATTTTCGTCTTGTTTGAATATGTGTTTTTTAGATGCAATTGATATTGTATCAGAGCGTTCGCTAATTTCAAAGTCTGATATGTTAAAGTTTACAGCAATCTCTTTTTGAAAAGTTTCTGCATAAGAGGTAAAGATGTGCAGTACGCCGCATAATAAGGACGAAATAACTACACGCAAGATGCTAAGCGGGAAATTAAATTTGTACATGGCAATGTCGTTTAAGATTAATAAAAGTGTGTTAATAATGTTTAACTTGCTATCGTTGCAAATATAGTAATATTCTTTGTATGCAAAAAATAAAAATAGTTAATAATAGTTAATATGCTCGTGGGCGATTATGCTCAATTAGTGTCATGGTAACCGCAACGCATTTTTAACATTTTACTCTTTTACAATTAGATGAACTTATTTTTATAATTATTGTTGAGTTATATAAATAACGTGAATCTCATTTGGTTGCAATTTTAGAAAATTAGGAACGGACAGTTAATTGTTAGAGTTGTATCGCTCAATGGGCCTTTAGTATGTCGGTTGGTGAATTTTTTGTAACTTTGCGGCATATCACCTAATTTATGTTGCAATGAGAATCGAGAGAATTACGGCATTGGCGGCAGCCGCGATCCTTGCTGCCGGATCGCTGTTTGCCCGCGATCTTAGGATCATGACATATAATGTGCATAATGGAGTCGGCGTTGACGGCGTGCGTGATCATGGCAGGGTTGCTGAGGTCATAGACCGTCAGCGGGCCGACGTTGTGGCCATACAGGAGGTGGACAGCGTGACCGGTCGCAGCGGCGGTCGCTATGTGCTTGGCGAGCTTGCTGCGCAGACGGCGATGTATCCGTTGTTTGCGCCGGCCATCGAGCATGACGGCGGTCTTTACGGCATCGGTCTGCTCGTGCGCCACAAGCCTCAGTCGGTGAGCCGCATCGCGTTGCCTGGCCGCGAGGAGGAGCGGGCGTTGCTGATCGCGGATTATCCGGATTATGCGGTGGCGTGTGTGCATCTGTCGCTCACGCCCGACGACGCTCTGGAGTCGGTTTCGATCATAAGGCGCGAGGCTGCGGCGCGCGCCGGGAAGCCTTTCATTCTGGCGGGCGATCTGAATTCGCTGCCGGGTTCGGCCGTGATCGATTCGCTCGGGCGCGATTTCGTGACGGTCAATGGTGGCGGGGTGCCGACGTATTCAGCCGACCGGCCGGCGGATGCGATCGATTATGTCATGGTGGCCAACAGTCCTGACTGTCACGTGGCGCGGCAGTATGTCGTGGCCGATACTGTGGCTTCTGACCATCGGCCTGTGGTGGCGACTCTGAAGTTGCCGGCCGGTGGCGACGGTCTGTTCTGGCATGCGCCTTATTTGCAGAACGTCACTGCGGAGGGAGCGACGGTGATGTATCAGACGCGCCGTCGGTGTGGGTCGTCGGTTGAGTTCGGCACCGATACCACTGGCGTCATGCGCAGTGCCCGTCAGCTCATTGCGGGTCAGGAGGTGGTTCATGATCTCGAGCACAAGGTGCGCCTTGACAGTCTCACGCCCGGCGCCACGTATTATTATCGCATACGCGCTCGGGAGATTCTGGTCAATCAGGCTTATCACAAGGAGTTTGGCCGCGAATACGTTTCGCCGTTCTATAGTTTCACGGTGCCGGCGGCCGATGCCGAGAATTTCACGGCGCTGATTGTCAATGATCTCCACGGTTATGGACCGACGATCGACGCTCTGGCGGCGCTTGCGGGGCAGATCAGCCATGATCTGGTGATTTTTAACGGTGACTGTCTGTCGGAGCCGCCGACGCGTGAGGCCGCGGTGGAGGATCTGCACGTTTTGGCCGACGTGTTCGGCCTGTCCGGGAAACCGTCGCTTTTCATTCGCGGCAATCATGAGATCAGAAATGCTTATTCGTCGGGGGCGCCGTCGCTTTTTGACCGTCCCGGCGGTCTGACTTACGGCGCTTTCACGCTTGGCGGCATAAGGTTTGTGACGCTTGACTGCGGCGAGGACAAGCCTGACGACACGTGGGTGTATTATGGCCTGAATGATTTTACGGCCCTGCGCCGGGAGCAGGCCGCTTTTCTGCGCGAGGAGCTTAAGTCGAAGGCTCACCGGCAGGCCGCCCGCAGGGTGCTGATCCATCATATTCCGCTGTGGGGCAATACTGACGATTATCGCCCCTGCACGCAGATGTGGACTCCGCTGCTGAAGCGTTCGGATTTTGCCGTTGACATATCGGCACACACTCATGAATACCGCTCTTTGGAGCCGGGAGCCGAAGGCAATCCGATGAAGGTTGTGGTCGGCGGCGGTCCGCGGCCGGAAGAAGCGACCATGATGGTGCTTGAAAAGCGCGGCAAGCGTCTGAGCCTGAGAGTGCTTGACAGTACAGGTCGGGAAATGGACCGTTTTGAGCTATGAGCAGATTCAAGACCCGCAAGAAGTATCGGCTGACGTTTATCAATGAGAATACGTTTAATGCCGTGTGGTCTGTCAGGCTCTCGCGCGGCAAGGTTTGGGTGCTGTCGGCCCTGACTGTTGCCGCGATCGCCGCTCTGATTCTGCTGCTGACGCTCTCCACTCCGCTGTCGTCGCTGCTGCCGGGTTATCTGAAGCCGGCGCAGCGGGCCGAGAATATCAATAATGTCATGAAGGTGGATTCTCTGGCCGAGGTGCTGGCGCTGAATTCGGTCTATCTTCAGAATATATCTTCGATTCTTGACGGAACGGTGGAGCCTGATTCGCTGCGTCAGGCCGACGCTCCGGTCGTTGACGACACGCTGGTGGCTGCCTCGGCCGCCGAGCGGGCTTTTGTGGACAAGTGGAATGCCCGCGAGCGTTATAATCTGTCGGCTCTGGCTCCGGCAGGCGGCGGCATGGCGTTTCATGCTCCGGTGGGGCAGGTCGCGGCCGACACTCTGACGGTGCGCGGCGGCGTCAGCTCGCTTCGGGTTGTGCCGGTTCGCGGATCGGCTGTGACGGCGGTGGCTTCAGGCACAGTGACAGACGTGCGCTTTGACGACGCGCAGGGTTATGTGGTGACGATGCAGCATCCCGACAATGTGGTGTCGGTCGTTGGCGGTCTGTCAGACGTTTCGGTCGCGGCCGGAGTCAAGCTGCTCAGCGGCCAGGCCATGGGCCGTACCGACGGGCGCGATCTCTTTCTGACCATATGGTTGGACGGCACGTCGATTGATCCGCGCACCATTTTGTAGTGGTATATGTTGGCCGTTTTGGGAAATAGTGCTAAATTTGTGGCCGTTTTAGAAACAGCTAACCATAATCAACAACGATGAAAAAAATCTGTTCAATGACGATGGCGGGCCTGCTGGCCGTTCTTGCCACCGGATGTGAGAAAAACAATGACCCTGATGTGGAACTGAGCTACTCGATGGATATCGAGCCTCAGAATCTCTATCTGACCTATAACGGCGAGGCGCTCCACGGCAAGGCCGCATCGGTGGCCGTGACCGGCAACCGGCTCACTGTAGAGCTTTCGGGCGCCGACTTCGATCTGGCTCCCTATCTGGGCGATGCGGCCCAGATGGTGCCCGGACTGCCTCAGTCGCTGCCCACCACCGGAGTGTTTCCCGGTTCGGAGTCGACCACTCTGGAGGTCACTATGGCTTCTGACAACGCTTTTTCGGGAAGCGGCCAGTCAGACTGCTGCACATTTGATTATTCGGGCGTTCTGGCCGACGGGGTCCTGACCTGCGACTTCACCAATGTGCTTCTGAAGGATCAGTCGTTTGCCGGCACATACGCTCCCCGTACCGCATATGAGGAAGACTGGTTTGGCGACATGGCGCTCGTCAACAAGGGTTATCATTATAAGTGGGAGTCGCCCGATTCGATCATTATCGACATGGGCGGCGGTTATGTCATGGATCCGGTCTCGATCGGCGACATGGTGACTCTTGCGCTTGCTTTTGCCGGCGGCATCAATCCGGCAGACAAGATCGGCGAACATCTTGAGAACTTCGAGTTCCGTCCCGACGGCAACGTGATCATGAGCTATGTGACCTCGGAAGAGAATGGCAGCGAAGTGCTTGTGTCGCCCGCCAACGTGTGTCATTACGTCTATGAAGGCAGCCGCCTCCGCGTCTTTGTCAATCCCGCAGCCATTGTGAAGGCAGCCGCCTCAGGCCGCTCGCGTGCCGACGAAGGCGGACTGGACCTGACGGCGCTGATCAAGTCGCTGGCCGACTATTATGTGCCGATGGTTGCCGACGGCGTTCCCGTGCAGTTGAGCCAGGAAGCCGATTCAGTGGAACTTTATCTGGACAATCAGCTGATGAACCCGATTTTCAAGGCTGCCGGCGCGGTGCTTTCAGTGCCCGAAATCCAGGAGATGATCAAGCAGATGGCTTCGGCCAACATGCCTGAAATGGCACCAATGCTCAACAGCATGCTGCCTCAGCTTCCCGCCGCCATTGCCAACACCACCAGGTTTGAGCTGGGTCTTTCGCTGGTGAAGCAATAAATAAGTTCTGAAATAGCTTAAAGATGCCGTCCGGAAAGTTTCGGGCGGCATCGTTTTTTTCGGGCGGCGAGATTAAACCTTTTGCCGGCAGGGCAGTCAAAGACACTGAATTTACCCCACGTTTCCAATAGTTATGCATCATAAAGTTTTTTCATCGTTGGCCATTGCTATGGCCGGGGTTTCTATGGCCTCGGCCGCAGTGGTTCGCGGACGGGTCACCGACACGGCAGGCGAGCCGCTGGCCGGAGCCACGGTGAGCCTGCTCCGCCAGGATTCCACGCTGGTGGACGGTGTCAGTTCCAATGCCCGCGGCGCCTTCGTCATGCCGAAGGTGGCCAAGGGCAAATATATTGTCAAGGCCGATTATATCGGCTATGAGCCTGTTTTTTCCGACATCAGCGTCAAGGCGGCGTCCGACACCCTGCGCCTGCCGGCGATCAGGCTGGCCGAGTCGTCGATTGTGTTGAAAGAGGCCGTGGTTCATGGCGTGGCCACTCCGGTTAAGGTGATGGAGGATACCATCCAGTATGCCGCCGACGCCTATAAGACCCCGCCGAATGCCGCGGTGGAGGATCTGCTCAAGCGCCTGCCCGGCGTCGAGGTGGACAAATCCGGCTCCATCACGGCCCAGGGTCAGAAGGTGACCAAGATCCTGATCAACGGCGAGGAGACTTTTGGCGACGACCCGACCGTGGTGTCGAAGAATCTGTCGGTCGACATCGTGCAGAACGCCCAGGTTATCACCCGCAAGAGTGATCTGGCCCGTCTGACCGGGGTGGACGACGGCGAGGACGAGACTGTTATCAATCTCACTATCAAGAAGGGAATGAATCATGGATGGAACGGTTCTGTCGAGGCCGGTTACGGCTCTGACGACCGCTGGATGGCGAAGTTCAACGTGTTTGGCCGACAGGAAAAAAATCAGTTCATGATTTTCGGCAACTTCAACAACATCAACGACCAGGGATTCGGAGACACTTCCGGCGGACGTTTCCGGCGGTTTGGCGGGACAAATGGCATCAACACGACCCAGGCGCTGGGTTTGAACTTCACCCTTGTGCCCGATGACAGACTGCGCATCGGCGGCGAGGTGATGTATAATCACAGCGACCGCGACAACCGGTCGACCACCCATAAGCTCAATCTGCTTCAGGGTGAAGACAACTCGACAGAAAATTCCGAAACCGCCTCGCGCGACAAGAGCCACAATATCCGTGCGGGGCTGCGCCTGCAGTGGGAACCGGACTCGTTCAACACTCTGGATTTCCGTCCGAATTTCTCGTATTTTCTCAACGACACCGAGCGCAATTCATATGGCGAGAATTTCAATGCCACCGACGCCATCTCGCAGAGCCGCAACATCAGCAGCTCCACGGGCCACGGATATGATCTCAACGGCCGGCTTATCTACAACTGGAAGTCGAAGTCCCGCCGCGGCCGCTCTTTTTCGGTCAGCGCCAACTATCAGCTGAGCGACACGCGCGAGGATGAGACAGTGTGGAGCCGCAATGCCTTCTGGATGCGCGATTCGCTCTATGAGGACTATCAGGAGATCGACAATCACACCTGGAACAACGGCGTCAACAGCCGCATCACTTATGTGGAGCCGATCGGCAATGTCAAGAACGGCAATTTCATGGAGTTCGCCTATATGATGAACTATCGCTGGAATAATGCAGACAAGGACGTGATGCACCAGCCATTTGCCAAAACCGGTATTCTCGCTGATCCGGACTATGAGCAGTGGCAGGAGGATATCTGGCGCGACTGGCACATTGCCGACCGCATCACCGGACTGAACAAAGATGATCTGACGCTCGACGGGGTGAACTCCAACCACTTCCGCAACGATTTTTTCAGCCAGCAGCTGCGCATCGGCTATCGCAAGGTCGCCGCTAAATATAACCTCAACGCCGGCATCAGCTTCAATCCGTCGATGAGCAAGTCGGTGAATCTGACCAACAGCGACAAGACCATTCCGACTCGCTGGGTGTGGAATTACGCCCCGTTCCTGCGCTTCCGCTATAAGCACAGCAAGCAGACGTCGCTGAACATGTTCTACTTCGGACGCTCCACCCAACCGTCGCTCACGCAGTTGCAGCCTGTGGCCGACACCTCCGACCCGATGAACATCGTGCAGGGCAATCCCTCGCTGGATCCGTCGTTCACACACTCGCTGCGCCTGCGCTATCAGACCAACGACCCCGACAAGCAGCAGAGCATCATGGTGATGGGCTTTGCGCAGATGGAGCAGAACGCAGTGGTTTCCAACACGACTTTCAACCGCGAGACCGGCGGACGCGTGACACGGTATGAAAACGTCAACGGCAACTGGAGCGCCAGGGCCATGACTATGTATTCTCTTCCGTTCGGCCGCACGAAGCTCTTCTCGGTGAGCAATTTCCTGGCGGTCAACGCCAGCCAGGAAGTCGGCTTTACCGACGGATTCCGCAACACCTCCACCAAGTTCGGCCTCAGCGAGTCGGTCGGTCTGGCTTTCCGTCCCGACGACATGGAGTTTGAGATCCGTCCCCGCTATTCGCTCAGCACCACCTCCAATACCATACAGAACGGTCAGGATCAGACTGTCCATCTGTTCGGCGGCCGTTTCACCGCCACATACTACACCAAGTTCGGCCTGGTGCTCAGTTCCGACCTCGATTATTCCGACGGAGTGGGTTATTCGGCCGGCTATGACGTGAAATCGTGGATGTGGAACGCCTCGGTCGGCTATCAGTTCCTGCGCGACCGCAACGCCACGATCTCGCTGAAAGGCAATGACCTGCTGCAACAGCGCAAGAGCATCACCCGCACCGAGACCGCCCAGGCCATCACTGACACGAGCTACAACAACCTGACCCGCTACTTCATGCTGACATTCACATATAAGTTCAACACGAACAAGAAGAAAGGTTCGTCGGCCGACGAAGATAATTTTGGTGGCTTCGGCCCCGGCGGCCGTGGCCCGATGGGTCCGCCTCCCGGCCATCCCCGATTCTAATTCACTCAGAAAAACCACAGAGAGCTGCGGCTGATGCCGCAGCTCTCTGTGTGATTGTCGGGTCGGGGAGTGGGGGTTACTCCACGTCGGTGGCGAAGACCGAGAAGAGTCCCTGAGGTTCGTGGGCGGGGTCGCCGGTGTAGGTCACTCCGGGCTTTCCTTCGCCGCCCCAGGCCCAGAAGTTGTAGCCGGCCAGGAGCGAGTCGTTGCGGAATCCGTCGATTATGTGGTCATAATATTTCCGGCGGGCGGTGGCGGGCGATGCCGGGTCGATGCTCTGGTTGTCTCTCGGGTATCCGAATTCTTCGAGAACGAGCGGTTTGCGCATTGCGCGGGCGAGCGCGGCGTGTTCGGCAATGTAGGCGTCGGTCATGGCGATTGCGCGGTCAACGCTGTCGGTCGCTTCTTCGCGTTTCACCCAGCCCCAGTTTGTTGGCCAGATGTGGATTGTGGCATAGTCGATCTCGGGCATTGCGTGGATTCTGTCCCAGAGCCCGAGGTCCATGGCGCATCCGACCGAGCCTTCGCTTCCGGTCGACACCAGGTGGTTGGGGTCGAGCGATTTGATCTGACGGGCAGTCTGGAGGATCCATTCGGCCATCAGTTCTTTCTGTTCGGGGGTGTTGCTGTGTGGTCTCGGTTCGTTGCATATCTGCCAGGAGAGGATTGCCGGTTTTTCGGCAAAGAGGGGCACGATATGGGCCACATAGTCAGAGAATATGGCTTTTGCCGAGTCGTTGCGGAGGAATTGTGCGGCATAGTCGCAGTATTCGTTGTAACCGTCGATTGTGGGGAGTACGTTGTCGCCGCCTCCGGCCCATTCGATGAACGATCCGTATCCGCCGCTCCATTCCCAAGAGTTGTTGAGATAGACCACGGCGGTCATGTCGCGGCGTTCAAGTTCGTCGAGCAGGTAGTCCAGGCCTGCGATGAGGGTGTCGTTGTAGACTCCCGGTGCGGTCATCAGCTGCGGTTCGAGCAGGCATTCGCCGCGGGAGCGGCTTTGTGCTCCGGCCAGCAGGCGGATGTTGCCGATGCCGAGCCGCTGCAGTCGGTCGAGTTCGCGGCCGAGGCGTTCGCGGTCGCCACCCTGTCCTTCGGATGCGAGGATCGGTGCAGCCCAGAAGTTTGTGCCTTCGAAGCGATAGACCGAGTCGTTGCGGCGGAATTGTCCGTCGGCGTCCACGGTGACGAAGCGGGAGGTTTCGTTGGCTTCGGGCGCGTCGTTTTTGCCGCCGCAGGCTGCCATCATTGCCGCCAGAGTCAAAGCTCCGATGATTCGGGTTCGGTGTACCATTTTGAATACATTAAGTAGTTGTGAGCGATCTTGCGGTTCATTTCGCGTGACTTTTCCGGCTCCACCATTTTGATGAATTTGGCGGGTGCTCCGCCCCACAGTTCGTTTGGTCCGATCTTGGTGCGGCTGAGCACGACGGCGCCGGCAGCCACCATGGCACCTTCGCCGACTTCGGCGTCGTCCATCACGACGGCGCCCATTCCGATGAGTGCATAGTCGTGGATCTTGGCGCCGTGGATGGTCACGTTATGGCCGATGCTCACGTCGTTGCCGATTTCGATGGTCGATTTCTGGTAGAGGGTGTGGAGCACCGATCCGTCCTGGATGTTGACGCGGTCGCCGATGGTGATGGTGTTGACGTCGCCACGGATGACGGTGTTGAACCAGACGGAGCATTCGTCGCCCATTGTCACGTCGCCGATGATGGTGGCGTTTTCGGCCAGGAAGCAGTCGCGGCCGATTCGGGGTGTGAACCCGCGCAGGGGTACGATCAGCGGCATAGCGGTTGGGTTTTAGCGGTGAGCCACTGGCGCTGGGCGTCGGTTTCGAGCAGCGGCATTATTGTCTGGCGCACGTGTTGGTGATAGGCGTTGATCCATGCGATTTCTTCGTCGGTCATGATGCCGGTGTCGAAGAGTTGCAGGTCGAACGGGAACACGGTGAGGGTCTCGAAGCGGTTGAAGCGTCCGAATTCGTCGTTGCTCACGTCGGAGGGGACGCAGAGCACGAGGTTCTCGCATCGGATGCCGTGGATGCCGGCGCGGTAGAGTCCGGGTTCGTTGGAGGTGATCATGCCCGGGGTCAGAGCCACGTCGACGTGGTTGAGCCGGATGCTCTGCGGGCCTTCGTGGACGTTGAGGAAGTGGCCCACTCCGTGGCCTGTGCCGTGGAGGTAGGTGAGTCCGCGCTGCCAGAGGAACTGGCGGGCCAGCGCGTCGAGCTGGTCGCCGCGTGTGCCTTCGGGGAAGATTGCCGATCCGAGGGCTATGTGGCCCTTCATGACCAGGGTGAAGTCTGTACGCTCCTGTGGGGTGGGGGTGCCGAGGCAGACTGTGCGGGTGATGTCGGTTGTTCCGTCGAGGTATTGTGCTCCGCTGTCGACGAGCAGGAGTCCTTCGGGACGGATCGTTGACGATGATTCCTGGGTGGCCGAGTAGTGGACGATGGCGCCGTGGGGTCCATAGCCTGCGATCATTCCGAATGAGTTGTCGACAAACATGGGGCTTTCGGCGCGGAATTTCGTGCCGAGTGCTTCGACGTCGAGTTCGGTGACGGTTTCGCCTGCCGCGAGGCGACGCTCGATTTCCATGAAGAGTTTGACCAGGGCCACGCCGTCGCGGGCCATGGCGGCGCGCACGCCTTCGATCTGCACCGGATTTTTCACGGCTTTGGCCATGGCGACGGGCGATTTGCCTTCAACGGCCTTGGCGCCGATGACGGTGGCGAGGGTGAAGCAGTTGCGCGCCGGTTCGACGAGCACGCGGGCCGATTCGGGGAGCAGGGCCAGGAATCGCGACACGTGGTCGTAGGGGGCGACGTCGACTCCGCATCCGGCAAGATAGCCGCGCACGTTGTCGTCGATTTTGTTTTCGTTGATGAAGAGCACGCGGGCGTTGTCGCTGAGGTAGAGGAACGCTGTCGCGACGGGGTTGCATTCGACGTCGGACGAGCGGATGTTGAGTATCCATGCGATTTCGTCGAGCGCCGAGATGAACATTGCGTTGGCGCCTTGGGTGGCGGCTTTGGCGAGGATGCGTGCGATTTTGTCGGCAGCGTTTTCGCCGGCATATTTCACGTCGTGGACAAACACAGAGTCGTCGGGCAGGGCCGGGCGCGAAGTCCAGAGGCTGTCGATCGGGGCGAATGTGGTGTCGAGGCTGAGGCCTGCGTTGCGGAGTCTGGCGCAGAGCATGTTGACAGCCGTGAGGGAGAAGGCCATTCCGTCGACTCCCACCACTGAGTCGGCGGGGAGGTTGGCGCAGAGCCAGTCTTCGATCGACGGGGTTTCGGGAAGTCCTTCCTTCATGAGTTCGATTCCGGTGCCTTCAAGCTGCTGGGCGCCTTGGAGGAAGTAGCGCGAGTCGGTCCAGAGCAGGGCTTTGTCGGAGGTTATTACCAGGGTTCCGGCCGAGCCGGTGAATCCGCTGAGCCATTGGCGCACCTGCCAGTGTTCGGCCAGGTATTCGCTCTGGTGCGGATCTGTGTGGGGGATGATGGTGGCAGAGACCGATGCCGCGCGCATGGCCGCGCGCATGGCTTCCAGTCTGCCGGTTACGATGCTGTTCATGATTTCGGTTGAAGTTTTTGTTTCTTTGGCAAAGATACCATTTTCCTCCGACATGATAAAATCAAAAATGCCGCCGCGGGCGGCTCTATGCGAAACGCGCCGTGTCACGAGGTGTGGCACGGCGCGCAGTCAGAGTGTTTGCAGGGTGTGGATCAGGGCGTTACTTCACCAGGATCTTGGCTGTTCTGGAGCCTTGGCGGATCATGTAGACGCCGGGCACCAGGTTTTCGGGTTTCACCTTGATGCCCTGGAGGTTGAAGTATTCGACGGGGCCGTCGGTGAAGCCGGCGAAGATGTCGTTGATCGAGTTCTTTGCGGTGAATTCAACGGTGATCTTCACGTTGCCGGTGGCGCCGTAGAAGGGATAGATGTATTGTCCTTTGGCGTTGACCCAGTCGAGAGTCTCGTCGGTGGCGTCAGTTTCGTCGTCGCCGTTGATCACTGTCACGGAGGCTATTTTGTAGTCTTCGGCGGGAGTGATGAAGACGTAGGCCTCGGTCGAGGCGGTGATCATGTCGCCGTTG
Source organism: uncultured Porphyromonadaceae bacterium (assembly GCA_947177035.1). GTDB lineage: Bacteria > Bacteroidota > Bacteroidia > Bacteroidales > Muribaculaceae > UBA3263. The sequence continues at coordinate 58,835 of CAMWSS010000008.1, forward strand.
TTGATCATTTCGCCGGCAGGATCCGAAGAGCCGGTGACTGATTCCCAGACTTCAACCTGTCCGCCTTCGGAGGCCGAGACGGAGAAGGAGTAGCGGATGCTGTCGAAGACCACTTCGATTGATGAGTTTTCTTCGATAGCGAAGGTGTAGGTCATTGAGCCGGCTTCCATTTCGACTTCGGCGCCGTTGATGAGGATGCAGTCGAGCATCATTCCCTGGCCGGGGGTGGCGGTGACGGTCACTTTAGTGCCGGGAGCGACGATTGTGCCGTTTTTCAGGGTGTTGCCTTCGGCGGTGATGGTGGCGCTTCCGCCCTGGGCGGGCATCAGGGTGACGGTGTGGCCGAAGTTGGCGGTGAGAGTGGCGTCAGAGTCGCCGTTGTAGACGAACACCGGGGTTGTGGCCACGATTTCGTCGTTGGCGTCTGTCCAGTTCATGAATGCGGCGATGTCTGTGGCAGTGGCTTCGACGGTCACGTTTTTCTGTGATGTTTTCACCGAGTTGCCTTCGGTTTCAGGGTTTGTGATTGCCACGGATCCGAGTCGGGCGTCGGCGCTGACCACGGTGATGGTTCTTTCGGTTTCAAGTTCATCGGCTTCGATGCGTATGGTGAAGTCGATGCAGGCTTTGCCGACTTCGTTGCCGATGTCGGCAAGTGTCGAGCAGGGGTCGACGTCACACCATGCCACGCGGAATCGGGCGCGGTAGTCGCCGGCGGGCAGGTCGGCGGGGATGGTGAATGCGGGGATGTTGCCGTTTACGACCTTCTGGTTGTTGCTGACGGTGGCTCCGAGGCTGTTCTTATAGGTGACTTTTCCATCGGCACTGTAGCTGTTGAATGTGACGAGGTCGTTGTTGGCCAAGGCGATTGTCGGGTCAACGTCGAAGACTCCGTCGCGGCCATAGTCAATGTAGAAGTATTCGTGCATCCATTCTCCGGCGCCTTCGGTCACGTTGACTTTAACTTCGCATCCGGGTTTGGTCACGAACACCGATGCGGTGCGGTCGGTGAATCCGCCGTTGGCTCCGTTGCCTGCGATGTCGAGCTCGTTGTTGTCGGAGTCGGAGATGTTGATGGTGGTGACATAGCGTGCGCTGCCCGGGGTGCCTGTGGGTTCGCAGTATTCGATCGGAGCGTCGGGGTCGCGTTCAAACAGGGCTTCCACAGTCGTTTCAGCGCTGATTGCGAACGAGCCGCGATTGTTTTCGGTTTCGATCTGCTCGCCGTTGACGGTGATTCCCTTCAGCAGGTAGTTGTCGGCCGGGGTGGCAACGACGGTGAGCTTGGTGCCTTCGGTTACTTTGCGTCCGTTGAGCACGCGGTTTTCGCCGTCAAACACTTCGAGTGTGCCGGTGCCTTCTTCGGGGGCAACGATGTTGACTGTGTACTGGCCCTGTGCTGCGGGGAAGCCCACCAGGGTGCCGGTGTGGCCGTTGCCGGAGATGTCGGTGACGTCGGTGCCTTTGATTTCGGCGAAGTCATAGGCCGCGATCACGTTCTTGCCGTCGAGCGGCGCCGAGGAGTTCATGTCGGCGGTCACATCGGCGGCCGAGAGAGCGTCGCGGTAGATGCGCACGTCGTCGATGTTGCCGGTGACATATGAGTTGAGATTGTCGATCGAGAACTTCTGATAGTCGGCCATCACATAGTTGGCGCCCACCAGAATGTCGGCATATGAGGGTATTGCCGATCCTGACAGGGTTGCCGGCGGGTTGGCCACCTGGACGCCGTCGATATAGAATGCGGAGGATGTTGCGGAGTAAACCCAGCAGAAGTGGTGCCATTCGTCGGTTGAGATGTGGCCGTTGCGGTTGTGGTGGCGTGCGGTCCAGCTCGATCCGGGGTAGTTGAAGCTAAGAGATGTTGCGTTGGGAACGGTGTACATTGCCCAGCCCGAAACGTCGTTGTTGTTGTTTCCGGCGTAATTTCTGACGCGGTTGGAGATGATGGCCTGGGTGGTGACGTTCTCAAGTCTGGCTTTGACCGACACTGACATTGTGCCTCCGGCGGGGATGTTGAAGTCGTCGGAGTTGGGGATCATCATGTAGCGGTTGCCGTCGAGGTTGAGGGTGCCGTCATAGACGTTGTCGTCACCGTTGTCGCCCGGGTCGTTTCCGTCGGTGAGCCAGTCGAGGGTGAATCGCATGAAGTAGAGGTCAAATCCGTCTTCGCCGGGGAGGTTGCTGTCCCATTTGCCTTCTTCGAGGAAGCAGCCGATGCTTCCGTCGGGGAGCACTGCCAGCGATGAGTATGCCGAGTATCCGTCGACGAGGCGTTTGCATACGGGCCATGTTTCGCCTTCGTCATACGACATGTAGACCGAAACGTTCTGGCGGACTGATGCGTCGGCGGGCAGAGAGTGGAGCATTCGGTTCTGTCCGTCGGCCGAGGGGTAGACGATGATGTCGCCGTTGCAGTCGGGTTCGGAGAGGTCTTTGATTGCGGCAGCCTTTGTCCATGTGACGCCGCCGTCGGTCGAGTGAGCGAAGCGGCGTTTTCCGGGCGAGCGGATGCTCATGATGAGGCCTTTGGAGGTCTCGACGAGTTTCGATTCATTGCCGCCGCCGTTGACCGGTCCGTCGGCCTGCTGGGTGTTGGCCACGTGCCATGTTTCGCCGAGGTCGTCGGTGTAGACCACATATTCATAGACTCCGGCGGTGCTCATTGCGGTCGTCATGCGAGCGTTTGCCACGAACATGATGCGTCCGTCGGCGGTCTGGAGGGCGCCGCCTGATGCGATGAATGCCGAGTACCAACCGCTTTGCCAGATCTGGCTCGAGAAGTTGACGGGTTCAGACCATGTCAGGCCGTCGTCGGTGCTCTTCACATAGTAGAAGTTGGGCTTTTCGTTTCCGTAGGGGTATGTGAAGAATCCGGTGTCGCCGGAGAATACGCAGAGGATTGTTCCGGTGTTGCGGTCGCAGATGATTGCGGGGTCGCCGTAAGTCTTGCCGGAAGCGGCGTCGCCTTGTGCGAGGATCTGCATTTCAGACCATGTCTGTCCGTTGTCGGTGGAGCGCTTGGCCACCACGCTGATTGTGTTGGGCAGGTCATTGAGCTTGTCGCCGCGTTTGTCGGCAGCTGCGATGAGGGTGCCTTTGGGGGTGCAGCAGAGAGCGGGGATGCGGTAGAATTTCGAACCGTTTTCGTTCATTCCGAACACGAGCACTTTGGAGGGTGCTGACGGGTCGCGCTCGAAGGTTGCGCTGACAGTTGCCGGGCCGTCGACAGTGAATGACGATCCGCTGATGGGGGTGCCGTTGACGGTGAATTCCTTCAGGAAGCAGTCGGTGTCGGGGGTTGCCTGGAGGGTGAGCAGAGTGCCGTCCTCGACGTTCTGTCCGGAGATCACTTCGGTGGCTCCGTTGAACACGCGGACTGTTCCGCCGACGGTTTTTTCGATGGTGACGGGCGAGCCGGCCACGTATTCGGGGAATCCGACGAGAGTGCCGTTGTGGCCGTTGCCGGAGATGTCGGTGACGCTCAGGCGGTCGATGTCTTTGAAGTCATAGGCCGCGATCAGGTCTTTGGTTGAGGGTCCGACCGAGGCTTCCATGTCGGCAGCCACTTCGTCGGCCGAGAGAGCTCTGGAGTAGAATCTGAGATCGGTGATCTTGCCTTTCCAGCAGAGGTTCTTGCTGGGGGTTGACAGCACGCCGTCGTCGATGATGTAACGTGCGCCCACCAGAATGTCGCACTGCGGGTTGATCGGGTAGCGCGAGATGTCGGCATTCGTGCGGGTGTCTTTCAGAGTTCCGTCCAGATACATGCGTGATGTGCCGGCGCTTCCGTCCAGCACCCATGTCACGACGGCCCACTGTCCGGTTGTCAGGGTGTTGCACCAGGGGTGTCCGAGGTTGTTCCATGATCCTTTGTTGAGGTTCACGTTGTTGGACATGCTGTTGGACGATGAGTATCCGCCATAGATGTCGAATCCGGTTGTGGAGCTGTTCGATGTGCCTTCGTGGTAGCGGTTGCAGACGATGCCGCGGTGTGCGCCATAGCTGTCGAGCCATACGCGTGCGGATATTGTCATGCTTTCGCCGGCGGCGATGTCGAACTCTTCGGAGTGGGGGATTGTCATGTAGCGGGTGCCGTCGCAGTCCAGATATCCGGGACCGGCGTGGCTTCCGCCGAGGGTGTAGGTTTTGGTTTCAGACCATCCGGGATAGGTCAGGGTTGCGGTGACGGTGTTGTCGTCGGTGGCATAGCTGATTTCGGGTGAACCGATGGCCGGGACGAAGATGGCCGAAGCGCCGGTGCGCACCCATGATCCGGGAGTGGTGAACTTGACCCATTTTTCAGGACCTTCGGCCACGACGTCGGCTGCCAGCTTGTCGGCGATGGCGTTTTGTCCGGCGTGGTTGAAGTGTATGTAGCCGGAGAACGCGCTTTCATACTGCATGGGGCAGTCGCTGGTCGGGATGATGCTGACTGCGTCGACAGAGGCGGCTACTGCGTTCTGGGCGTCACGCACGCTTTGTCCGAACGATGCCGATCCGTTGGGGTTGACGGATGATTCTCCGGCTTTGGGAATGTAGCCGATATAGAATTTGCCGTTGGTGAATCCGAGGTCGTTGTGGCATTTGTCGATCAGAGTGCGCAGCCACTTCTCATAGTATTCCTGAGAGTTGTTCTTGTCGGCGCAGCCCTGCATCCACCAGATGCCGGCGAGCACGGGGCGTTTGCCCTGTTCGAGCAGGTCGGTGATGGCGGGCTTGAACATCTTTTCATAGAAGTATGTCCAGTTGGTGTTGTCGGCCGGATTGGCCCAGGAGGAGATGAACGAACCTGATGCGCCGAGCTTGATGACATATAGCTCCTTGTCGGGATATGCCTGGGCGAATTTCATGCCGAACTGGCCTTCCATTCCGCGGCGTCCCTGCGCGCAGTCGGTTCCGGTTCCGGTGCTGTAGGTGCCATAGTTGTGGATCATGTTCATGGCAGTGCGTCCGGCGGTGTTTTCGTTGCGGTACCAGAGGTCGAGCCATCCGGGAGCCACGTCGGTGACAGTGCCGTCGATTGTCCATCTGGCGGCTTCGCCGAGGGCGTTTGAGGCCTGGTTCTGTATCTGGCTGCTGCGATACCAGATTTTCAGGTTCCCATGGTTCTCGTCGGAGGAGTACCATGCGTTGAGGCGTGCGTCTTCGCTGGCGTCGAAAAATGCCGATCCGTCGGCATTTGACTGGCCGATCGTGATGAAGACGGGCACCTCCTCAGCCGTCGCGGCGCCGGCATTGACGGCCAACGCTGATGAAGCGGCGATGAAAAGTGCTTTGAGATTGGTTTTTAACATATTGGATTTTAGGTTGATAATTAATTGTTTTATCATGCTATTAGCGACATAGAGCTATGTGTGCCAGAAAATAGTTTGTGCAAAGTTACAAAGAATCACTTGATAAATCAAATGATAAAATTATGCAGGGCATTGCTTTTTTGCTTGAAAAACATTACCTTTGCCCCGAAATAATATCGGTTGACCATGAAACTTTTATCGGCAGCCGGCTGGTGAAGCGCGGCCGCGTGATGTGCTGGCGGGAGTTTTGCCGGCGGGATAGGGCTGAGAGTGTCTTTGCTTTGTGTCGAGGAGTGCCGAGGTGTGTTTTTGTGGTCAGTAAAAGAAAGGTATATAAAATTAACAGTTCTAAGATTATGGCTTATCCTATAAAGCGAATGATCATGGCGGTAGCTGCGGCTGTCGCTGTTTTGCCGTTTGCCGCTGCGGCAGACAACAGCTATCTCGACCGTTCTTCGTGGAGCTGGTCGGCATCGTCGACCGATCAGCAGGATGGCGGCGGCACCGCGGCCATCTGTGACGGCAATTATTCCACGTTCTGGCATTCCAACTATCATGAAGACGCTTCGCGCAGCTGTCCGCACTGGATTCTGATTGACCGCGGTTCGGACCGCAGCGAGTTTGTCGGCCTGAGCTATGTGCCGCGCCAGGGTGCCTATAATAATCTGATTACCCAGTATCGCATATATCTGAGCGACAAGTCTTTCGGAAATATCAGCTCGGTTAGCGAGTCGGTGCTCGGCAGCGCGACCTATTCGGGCTATTTTGACGGACAGGAGGATTATTCGGAGCGCACTGCCGCGTTCGGCAAGTCGCACTCTGAGCGCTATGTGCTGTTTGTTGTCGACAATTGCAACAGCGGCCGCTCGACGGCGATCTCCGAGCTGTATCTGCTGTCGGGCGTCGGGTCGAGCGGCGGCCAGACTCCTTCGGGCGGGTATAATTCCGTGCTGATCCACAATTATGACGGTTCAGACCACCGCATAGCCATTGACGGCGACGCGCTCAACGTGTGTCTCTCGCCTGAGGGCGCCGTGCATCTGAGCAACTCCGGCATCACCATCGAGTATGAGATTCCCGAAGTGAGCTATTTCGCTTTTGAAAACTATGATTTCCCTGACGACACCTATTATATAGGCTCGAAGCGCGATCTCAACGCCGAGCCGGCGCCTGAGCCCGAACCGTTTGATCTGGTGGTCACTCCGGCCGACGGTTCGGTCCATCCCGATGGATTCACGTCGATTTCGTTCGCTCATCCGGAGGGAGTGGAGCTGGAGGTTAAGGGCACTTCGGCCGTGTTGCTGAAATTCGGCGTGGTCACCGTCTACCGATGGAATGCCGAAGCGCTTGCCGAAGCCTATGACGCCGCCACTCATTCGTTTACTTTCTCGGGGCTTGACTGCATGGAGCCCGGTTCTTATAATCTGACCGTGCCCTCGTCGCTGTTTGTCGAGAAGGAGAATCCTATCGACTACAACAATCAGCTGATGGCCTCGTTCAGGGTGTCTAAAGGCGCCGGCATTGACGATGCCCGGGTGAAAACTCTCGGATTCAGCGTTGAAGGCGGCCGCATTCTCATCCGCGGCATATCGGCCGGACGCGAGGCCATGCTGTTCACCGTCGGCGGCTCTGTCGTGGCGCAGGCTCCGGTCACTCCGTTCGGCACTGCTGCCGTCGACGTGTCGTCGCTGGCCCACGGGGCATATGTGCTCAGGGTTGACGGCAAATCATTCAAGATCACAATCTAACCATCCATCGTTTTTGTCAGATCACATATACCTTGATATATAAAATATGAGACTCCGCAACGTATATACCGCCTTGCTGTCGGTTGCCGGCTTCATCATGCCGGCGTCGGCCCAGATGCCGGCGAGAACCGACTCCATGATGCTCAACGCGAATCCGTGGCTCCACATATACAGCAATTCAGAGAAGACCTTCAGGCAGTATCCGATGAGCGATGTGCTTGAGCTTCGTTTCGACGGCGAGGCCGGCAAGATGACCGTCAACCATTCGGAGAAGGGCGACGAGAGTGTCGGCATGTCGGATGTCAAGAAGTGGGCTATCGGTCCGAACGTGCCCCGCATCGACATCGATACTTATGAATATTGCTATGAGATAACCTCCAAGACGGATTATCGTTACGGACGCCTGACCCTCGACGGCCGCGGCATATTCCCCGACGCCACGATCGACTCCATGCGCATCCGCGGCCGCGGCAACTCCACTTGGAGCATGCCCAAGAAGCCCTATCGCCTTAAGTTCAAGACCAAGACCAAACTCTGCGGTCTGAAAAAGGGCAAGAATTATGTGCTGCTGGCAAATTATATGGACAAGTCGCTGATGCGCAACTTTGTGGCCGACAAGTTCGCCCAGCTGATCGACATGGAATATGCCAACCATGTGATCCCGGTGGATGTCTATCTCAACGGTCTCTACAAAGGGTCGTATATGCTGACCGAGAAGGTGGGCATCAGCAATAACTCGATCGATATCCCTGCGCTCGACGAACCGAACTCTGTACTTTTTGAAATGGACAGTTATAGCGCAGATGCCGACGAATATCCGTTTACCAGCAGCTATTACAGCCTGCCGGTGCGCATCAAGGATCCCGACGCTCCCGAGGATTATGCCGAGTGCATGCAGTGGGTGCAGGCGTGGAAGAATGACTTCGAGGTGATGGAGAAGGCTGTCTATAACGGCACCAACGTGTGGGATCAGATTGATCTGGACTCGTTTGTGAAGTATGTGATGGTGTTTAACTTCTGCACCAACCAGGAGCTGAAACACCCCAAGAGCTGCTTCCTGTGGAAGATCCGCGGCCAGAAGTATCATTTCGGTCCGGTGTGGGATTTTGACTGGGCTTTCGGTTATGACGACCAGTGGACGGGCGTCAATTATCAGATTCCGCTGTTTTCCTCGTCGTCAGACCTCGGCGCCAGGTTCTTCCTCAAGCTGATCAAGACCGATGAGTTCCTGACCCGCTATGCCGAAATCTGGAATGATTTCTATCAGAACCATCTCCAGGAGTTCTATGACGCGTTCGACGCCTATGCCGACATTCTGGAGTGTACGGCCGCCAACGACGCCACCATTCTTGAAGCAAGCTCATATCACTCCTATGTCCCGACTCCCGAGGCTCTCCGCGCCTGGATCGAGGGTCATGTGGAATATATCAACAATCCCGACAACAATTATGGACTCTATTCCGACTCGCAAGGCGGCTGGGGCGGCTGGGGCGGTTGGGATTAGTGATGCCGACGCCGCGGCGCCTGCCGTCGAGTCCCATCCTTGGGAACCGTTCGTTCCCGAGGGTGCCCGTGTGCTGATCGCGGGCACTTTCCCTCCGGATCGCAAGCGCTGGTCGGTCGATTTCTATTATCCCAATCCGGGCAATGATTTCTGGCGGATCATGGGGCTGCTGTTTCTGGGCGACAGGAACGCTCTGTTTGACAGTGTGGCAGGCTCATGGCGTCTTGACAGGATAAAGGCCCTCATGTCGGAAAAAGGCATTGCGCTGACCGACACGGCGCGCCGGGTGCGTCGCCTGCGCGGCAATGCCTCCGACAAGTTTCTGGAGATTCTGGAGCCGCTGGCTCTGGACCGGCTTCTGGAGACGATGCCCGATTGCCGCGCGGTGGTGACCACCGGCGAGAAGGCGGCTTCCGTGATTGCCGGTCTGACCGGGACTGAAGTGCCCGCAATGGGCGCAATGACGGTCGCCTCCACCGGCCTGGAGATCTGGCGCATGCCCTCGTCGAGCCGCGCCTATCCGCTGAAACTTGAGCGCAAGGCCGAGTATTATGCCGGCCTTTTCCGGCATCTCGACATTTTATAGGCGGCATCACATGGAGGAACTTCTGCACTACGTCTGGGGACACCGGCTTATAGATCCGGCCGCGCTCGTCACGTCAGACGGCCGCAGGGTGCAGGTGATAGATCCCGGCCTGCTCAATCCCAATGCCGGTCCGGACTTTTTCAATGCCAAAGTCAAGATTGACGGCCGCCTGTGGTGCGGCAACGTCGAAGTCCACGTGCGCGCGTCGGACTGGGCCAGACACGGCCACAGTTCCGATCCGGCCTATGATTCGGTGATTCTTCACGTCGTGCAGCACGATGACTGTCAGGTGCGTCGCCGTGACGGCCAGCCGATCCCACAGCTCGGCATGGCCTGCTCGGCCGATTTCGTGCAGCGCTATGCGGAGTTTGTCGGCGCTTCGGCCGAAAAACTGCCGTGTGCCGGCGTGATCGCGCGCATGGAGCCGGTGCATCTGCGCGACTGGATCGACTCGATGGCCATCGAGCGCCTCAACGACAAGGCCGCGCGGGTGCTCGACCTGCTTGCCGATTTCCGCGGGGCATGGCAGGACGCGGCCTATGTGACTCTGGCCCGCTCGCTCGGCACTGGAGTGAACGGCGATGCCTTCGAGCGTCTGGCGCTGGCCACTCCGCTCAACCTCATGCTCAAGCACTCCGACTCGCTGACCGCGGTCGAGGCGATGCTTTTCGGCCAGGCCGGGCTGATTCCCGACCGGCCCGAGGGCTATGCCGCCGAGCTGCGTCGCGAATATGATTTCTATGCGGCCAAATTTTCGCTCACTCCTCCGCCGTCGCTCGGCTGGAAGATGGCGCGCATGCGTCCGGCCGCGTTTCCCCACCGCCGCATCGCCCTGCTCGCCCGTCTGGTGGCGCAGGGTTTCCGCCTGATGGACCAGGTGCTCGACGCGCCCGATGTGGATGCCATCAGAGAGATTTTCACCGCGGTCACCTTCTCGGGCCACTGGGCCTCACACTATCATCTGGGTGCCGCATCGTCGTCGGCGGCGCCGGGATCGGTCAGCCGGGCCACAGCCGACTCGCTGGCCGTCAATGCCGCGGTGCCGCTGCTCTATGCCTTCGGCCACGCCACAGGGTCGCAGATCCATGTTGACCGGGCCATCGACATCCTATCGGCCATTCCGGCCGAACGCAACTCGCTTGTCGAGACGTTTGTGCGCTCCGGCCTGGAGTGTCGCGACGCCTTCACGTCGCAGGCGTTCATCCAGATGCGGCGCGCGTATTGCGACGTGCGCAAGTGTCTTTATTGCCGCATCGGCCACCGGATCCTGGCCGCGAAAGCCGCGCCATGACCACCGGCCGGCACACCACTAAAGAGATCGGCGACGGCGGCGAAACGCTGGCCACCGAGGCGTTGACGGCGGCAGGCTATGCCATCGTTGAGCGCAACGTCAGGGTGGGGAATGTCGAGGTGGACATCGTGGCCCAGAATCATGACCGGCTGGTTTTTGTCGAGGTGAAGACCCGCAAGGCCGACAGCATGGACTGGCGTTACGGCATCGACCGGGCCAAGATCCGCCGGCTGGCACGTGCCGGCGCCACCTATGTCAGGTCGCGCGAGCTGCCGTATGAGGTGCAGATCGACGCAATCCTCGTCACGTCGCGCCCCGACGGCGCGGGATGCGACGTTGAACATCTGCGCGACATCGCTTTGCCGCCCATGTGCCGCCGCTGACGCCGGGTGGGCTCCGGGGCGATTTTTGATTTTGATTATTCGGTGGAATTACGTAATTTTGCGGATTAAAAGATTACAGAAGAAGGAGCATATAAAAATACAGCATGATTTCGAGAATTATCGATGAAAACAGCATAAAGGCCCTGCGCAGACTGCTTGACAGGAGCGAGCGCATAGTCATCACGTGTCATCTCACGCCTGACGGCGACGCCATCGGTTCGTCGCTCGGCCTGTGGCATGTGCTCAATTCCATCGGCAAGACGGCGGCCGTGGTCACCCCTGATCTGGTGCCGAAGTCGCTGCAGTTTCTGCCGGGAGTGAAAGAGGTGGTGCCCTTTACCCGTTTTCAGGAATTCGGCACCAAGCTGCTCAATGAGGCCGATCTGGTGTTTTGTCTTGATTTCAACGAGCCGCGCCGGGTTGACCGGATGGAGGGCGCGCTGACCGCCTCGCCGGCCCCGAAGGTGCTGATCGACCACCATCTGGATCCGTCGGATTTCTGTGATGTGACGATCAGCCATCCCGAGGTTTCGTCGACTGCGATGCTTCTTTTCAGGGTGTTGTGCCGCCTGGAGCTGTTTGACCGCATTGACCGCATGGCGGCCGAGTGCATCTACACCGGCATGATGACCGATACAGGCAATTTCACCTATAACAGCAACGAGCCCGACCTCTATGTGGTCATTGCCGAGCTGCTCCGCAAGGGCGTCAACAAGGACCGGCTGTATCAGCTGGCGTGCAACACTCTGTCGGAGACGTCGCTGAGGCTCAACGGATATGCCTTGAACGAGAAGATGCGTCTGGTGCCCGAACACCGCGCCGCCGTGATCGTGCTCGACTCCGGCGAACTGTCGCGGTTCAATTATGAGAAGGGCGACACCGAGGGACTTGTGAACCGTCCGCTGGCCTTGCCCGACGTGGTCTGGAGCGTCTATCTGCGCGAGGATCCCAATCAGATCAAGGTGTCGATGCGGAGCAAGGGCGACTTCCCGGTCAACGTCATCTGTTCCGACCATTTCGGCGGCGGCGGCCACCGCAATGCCGCCGGCGGTGAATTCCAGGGCACTCTGCAGGAGTGTCTGGACCTGTTGCTCAAGGTCATGCCCGACTATGACGTGAATCTCCCCGATAATAAAACCAAATACGGAAAATGAACAAGATAATCAAATCGCTGACGCTCGTCGCCGTGGCGGGCCTTTCGCTCTGCTCATGTAATGACGGCAAGAGCTATGCCGAGATGCTGCGCGATGAAACGGAGTCGACAAACTACTATCTGTCGAGCTTTCAAGTGATAAATTCTGTGCCGGCCGACTCGGTGTTTGTGTCGGTGGCCGATATGGAGGCCCGCGGTCTGAGCCGCGAGGAGGCTCTGGCCGTGACGCCGTTCTACCGTCTGGATGACGACGGCGATGTCTACATGCAGGTGGTAAACCCCGGCACCGGCGAGAAGGCTGATGACAACCAGCTGATCTACTTCCGCTTCAACCGCTCGAATCTGAATTACTATTACAGCGACGGAGTGTGGATCTCTGACGGCAACTCCACTGATCTGGGCACGGAACCGACGTCGTTCAGATATAACAACTATTCGCTTGAGAGCTCATATTCATGGGGCTCGGGCCTTCAGATGCCGCTGCGCTTCCTGAAGCTGAACTGCGAGGTCAACCTGGTGGTGAAGTCGACTGTCGGCCTCGTTAACGAGCAAAGCTCGGTGGTGCCCTATCTCTATAACGTGCGCTACCTTCCGTCGCGCATCTGAGCGATGCAATGTATAAAACCCAAATTCATCATAATACCATAACCTTATCATGTCACTGATCAAATCCATTTCGGGCATTCGCGGTACAATCGGGGGTGCTCCCGGCGAGGGACTCAGTCCGCTCGACGTTGTTAAATTCACGGCCGCTTATGCGAAATTCATCGCGGCTAACACTCCGGTTGCCAGCCGCACCATCGTGGTGGGCCGTGATGCGCGTCTGTCGGGCGCCATGGTCGACAAGCTGGTTGTCGGCACTCTTATGGGCATGGGTTTCGACGTTGTCAACATAGGCCTCGCCTCCACTCCCACAACTGAAATCGCAGTGACTTCCGAAGGTGCCTGCGGCGGCATAATCCTCACTGCGTCGCATAATCCCAAGCAGTGGAACGCTCTGAAACTTCTGAACCACAAGGGTGAGTTTCTGAATGCCGCCGAAGGAGCCGAAGTGCTCAGACTGGCAGCTGCCGACGACTATACGTTTGCGGAGGTCGACAATCTCGGACAGGAATTCGTCAACAACACATATAACCGCCGTCACATCGACTCAGTGCTGGCTCTGCCGCTGGTCGACGTCGACGCGATTGCCAAAGCCGGCTTCACGGTGGCTGTCGACGCGGTCAATTCGGTCGGCGGCGTGGTCATCCCGCAGCTGCTGCGCGCTCTCGGCGTGAAAAACGTGATCGAGCTTAACTGCGAGGCCACAGGCAAGTTCGCCCACACTCCCGAGCCTATTCCCGAAAACCTCACTCAGATCGCCGACCTGATGCGCTCGGGCCGCGCTGACGTCGGCTTTGTCGTGGATCCCGACGTTGACCGCCTGGCCATCGTGATGGAGAACGGCGAAATGTTTGTCGAAGAATACACTCTCGTGGCTGTGGCCGACTATGTGCTCGCCCACACTCCCGGCTCCACAGTGAGCAACCTCAGTTCGTCGAGGGCGCTCCGCGACGTCACCCGTCGCCACGGATGCGATTATTCCGCATCGGCTGTGGGCGAGGTCAACGTGGTGACCGAGATGAAGCGCACCGGCGCCGTGATCGGCGGCGAAGGCAACGGCGGAGTCATCTATCCCGAGCTGCACTATGGCCGCGACGCGCTGGTCGGAGTGGCCCTGTTCCTGACTCTCATGGCCAAGAGCGGCAAGAAGGTGTCGGAACTCAAGGCCGGCTATCCTCCCTATGCCATCGCCAAACATAAGATCGAGCTTACTCCCGAGATTGATGTCGACGCGATTCTCGAGGCCGTCAAGCAGAAGTTTGCCGGCGAGGAGATCACCGACATCGACGGCGTCAAGATCGACTTCCCCGACAAGTGGGTGCATCTGCGCAAGTCAAACACCGAGCCGATCATCCGCATCTATTCCGAGGCTGCGACCATGGAGCAGGCCGACTCTCTTGCCGAAGAGATCAAGGCCGTGATCAGGTCGCTGATCAAATGAGGCGCGCGTATGATGCGAAAGCTGATTTTATTGACAATGGCGCTCCTGTGGGGCGCCATTGTTGTGAAGGCCGGAGGCGACGAGGCGCTGGTGCGCATCTCGGTGGCTCCGATGCGTGCCCGCGCGGCCCACTCGTCGGAGCAGGTGAGCCAGGCGCTGATGGGGACTCCGGTCAAGATCGTGGACCGCGGCGACGGATGGAGTCTCTGCGTGACCCCCGACGGATATCGCGGATATATTATCGATCACTCTCTGGCGCGCAAGACTCCGGAGCAGATGAAGCGATGGCGCTCGGCTCCCCGCGTGATGGTCACCGCGCCCTATGAGTTTCGGGCGGCCGATGGCACCGGTTCGCCGGTGACCGACCTGGTGGCCGGGTGTATTCTCGAGCGTGATTCCGACGGGCTTTCCACCCCCGACGGCCGTCGGCTGCGTCATCTGCCTGCCGGCTCGGCCGTGCCGCTCGAGCAGATTGCTTCGGGCGGCTTCTCGCCTGAGGCCCTGCCGGAGTTTGCCGCGCTGTATGCCGGTTCGCCATATCTGTGGGGCGGCCTGTCGTCCAAGGGCATGGACTGTTCGGGCCTTGTGAGGATGGCTTATATGGCGCAGGGGCGCCTGCTTCCGCGTGATGCCCGCGATCAGATCCGTGAAGGAGCGGCGGTGGAGCGCGACTCGCTTGCGCCCGGCGATCTGATTTTCTTCGGCAATCCGTCAACCGGCAGTGTGACCCACGTCGGCATATATCGCGGTGGCGGGGAGTATGTCCACTCTTCGCAGCTGGTGCGCGTCAACTCCCTCAGCGAGTCCTCGCCGCTCTATCTGCCGTTGCGCGTGGTCGGCTTCAGGCGGGTGGCCGGAGTTCCGCTGTCGGAGCTTCCGGAGTATTTCTGAAACAAGGACACATCGGTGTTACAAACGTGTTGCGCACGTTACGCGCTGCGAAATTCCCAAGAATTCCCTGGTGAAGGGATTTTTGGGAATTTTTAACATTTTGGCGGTGATGTAGCTATATTGCTGGTTAATAGCTTGTTGATGTTGTGCGGTTGATCTGATGATATATACATGACACGCTATTGTAATACGATTGCAATCTTTGCTGTGTGCTGTAATGTGTTGATAAACAGTGGTGATTCGGGGATCTATTGATTTATTTGCAATTTTTTCTGAAAAAATATGCGAAATTATTTGCATATGAAAAATAATGCGTATATTTGCGGTGTCAAAACGGTTACAAAATAATTTCAAACATAACTCAAAACAAATTTTCATCATGAATGCCTCATCCGTTCAATCGAAACTAATGGCCCTCCAGAACAACCTTCTGAACTTTGCCTTTATTCTGACATCCAACAGAGATGACGCCAACGACCTGTTGCAGGATACTATGCTGAAAGTGCTCGATAATCAGGAGAAGTATTCTGAGAATATAAACTTCAAAGGCTGGGTGTTTACGATCATGCGCAACATCTTCATCAACAACTATCGCCGCAATGTGCGCTCGGCCACGATCATTGACCAGACGGAAGATCTCTATCATCTGAACGTATCGCAGGAGTCGGGTCTGGAGTCGCCCGAAGGTTCATATGCCACCGGCGAGATCACCGCTGCGATCAATTCCTTCTCCGACGAATACCGTGTGCCTTTCTCCATGCACGTTGCCGGTTATAAATACAGCGAGATCGCCGAGAAGATGAATCTTCCGCTCGGCACCATCAAGAGCCGCATATTCTTTGCCCGTCAGCGCCTTCAGGAGATGCTGGCCGACTATCGCTCCTGATCGGACAGCGGGCAGACCGAGATGATGCGGCCGGTCGAGTCGGTGGTCACGCTCACCGGCAGCTTCATCGCCGCCAGCGGCGCGATCACGGCGGGTCCGCCGGGCACCATCATCCGGGTCCATTCGGCGGAGTCTCCTTCAATGACGGCACGCCAGCTGATGCGGTCGTGTCCGAGATAAACGTCGAGCAGCTCCGGAGCGTCTTTCTCGGCTGCCCAGGAGCGCAGCGAGTCGAGCACTCTGGCCGTGCGCTGGCCGGCGTCAATGGTGAACACATAGCGGTGGGCGCCGCTGACTGTGGCGATTGTGTCGGCGTCGGTTAAAAACGCTCTGAATTCGCCTATGGAGTCATTGCGCAGGGCCGCTTCGGTCAGCGTCAGAGTCGAAATCCAGTCGGCGGTGAGCCATCCGGGTCGCGCCAGGAAGTCGATGGAGTTGAACAGCGAGTCGGCCAGCGGTCCGTTGCCGCGGGTGTCGAACTCGGAAACGAGCAGCGCGGCCGAGACAATATCGGCGGGATTTGCCTCAATGTAGCTCTTGATGGAGGCGTTGGCGTCGGGGTCCTCGTGGATCCGGGCCAGAGCTTCGGCAAACCGTTCGCCGATCTCGCTTCCGCTCACGTTGGGGTCGCTTCCCGAGCCTGACAGTCTGACCCTGTCGCCTCCGGCAGCCATCAGGCGCAGCAACACCGTGCCCTGGCCGGTGTAGATCTCGATCAGCGCCGGCCCGTCGGCGTTGCCGTCGAAGCTGAACTGATTGCCGACGGCAGTCACCTCGCGGACGCTCAGTGCGCCGTCGGGCGCCGAACGCCATATGGCAGTCAGATTCTGGGTTCCCACTCCGTTGATTTTCGCTTCGACCGTGAATCTGTTTTTCTCTCCGCACGACGACAATGCCAGGGCTACTATAGTGGCTATTGCCGGAATAAAACTCCATTTCATGATGCAAAAGTACGCCAAATTTGTCAAGGCCGCAAAAAAGTAATTATATTTGCAAGTATGAAACGCCAGTTGCTGCTGTTTATAGCCCTGATTCTTGCCGCGGCCGGGGTCTCGGCTCAGATTGTGGTTGTGCGCGATGAGTTTGTCAATGCCGACAGTATTCGCCGTGAGTATGACCGCGGGCCGAATTTCGGGCTTTATAAGGACAATTATTTTATTTTCGGGCCGCCGATAGGCCATAGGCCCGACCGTTCCAACACCAACGTGAAGTTTCAGGTGTCGATCCAGCAGAAGCTCACGCGGAGCACTCTGCCGTGGGGCACCTATCTCTATCTGTTCTATACTCAGAAGGTGTTCTGGAATGTGCTTGAAAACTCGCTTCCGATGACCGATCTGAATTTCAATCCTGGCATCGGCCTGGCCAAACCTCTGTTCAGCTCGATTGACGGTCGCTATCTCGGCAAACTGGCGTTCGTTATCGAGCATGAGAGCAACGGCCGCGACGGCGAGGAGTCGCGGTCGTGGAATCGCGTCTCTTTCTCGGCCGCTCTGGTGCTCGACCGCAATATCATGGTCCACGCCAAGCTGTGGATTCCGATCATCGATGGCCGGAACAACCGCGACATATTGAAATATAGCGGCATCTATCAGGGCGGTCTTCAGGTGATGAGCAACAACCGGCGTCTGGGGATGTCGGTGTTGCTGACCAAGCGGATGCGGAGCAATATTTTCGCGTTCAACACCACGATCGAGCTGAAATGCCGTTTTTTCAAAAATGACAACCAGTATTTTTTCGCGCAGTTCTATAACGGTTATGGCGAAGGTTTGCTCGAGTATAACCGGTTTCATTCGCAACTGCGTGTGGGAATCTGTCTTAGTCCGACGTTTTTTTCAGATTTTTAAGCGGTGTCGGAGACGCTGAATTTTCATGTCGGGCGCCGGCGGCTATGTGCCAGATAGATAGATAGATAGATAGATAGATAGATAGATAGATAGATAGATAGATAG
>CAMWSS010000009.1 GCA_947177035.1 uncultured Porphyromonadaceae bacterium
CAGTGCGGTCGTTGCGGTTTGTGTTGCCGAGCGAACTGCAGTCATAATCGGCTGCGGTCGCCACCGAGGCGAAGCCTGCCAAGGCAATTGCCGACGTGAAGAGTAATCGCTTCTTCATAAGTGGAAAATTTTGGAATTATTAATTATGTTTTTTTAAGGTCAATCTAAGATGTTTTCCGCCGACAAATATAGCTAAAAAAATCAAAAAAGTCAAGCGAATGAACAAAAAAACGCAAAAAATGTTTATTTTAGCTTCCGGAGGG
Source organism: uncultured Porphyromonadaceae bacterium (assembly GCA_947177035.1). GTDB lineage: Bacteria > Bacteroidota > Bacteroidia > Bacteroidales > Muribaculaceae > UBA3263. Next base: position 264 of record CAMWSS010000009.1, read on the forward strand.
CATAAAAGCCATTAGTCCGGCAGAAAAACAGACGCCAGTGAGCAAAACCGGCACGGTTTTTGTTATAAAGTCATAAAAGCAAGGCAGCCATGCCGCTCTATCAATTTTTTTGTGTATTTTTGCACGACGTTTAAATTCATCAAATCCAACTACTTTTGAAAGCAACCAACCCCGAACTCACCGACCTGATTGTGAAAGGCATCCAGGAGCGCAAGGGACGGTCGATCGTCCACATCGACCTCTCGGCCATCGAAACGAGCGCAGCCTCGGATTTCATTGTGTGTGAAGGCACCTCAACGACCCACGTGGCCGCCATAGCCGACAGCGTGCGCGATTATCTGCTGGAGAACCATGGCGTGAAACCATATAATTATGACGGATACGGCAATTCGTCGTGGATAGTGATCGACTATGGGTCGACGCTGGTCCACGTGTTTATGCCCGATGAACGCCGCCGCTATAACCTGGAAGAGCTGTGGAGCGACGGACGCATCACCGAAATTCCCGACCTTGACTGACCCACCCCGCTGACATATGAAACCAGACCAATCACCAACACCGAAGGGAGGCAACCGGCTGCAGCCCAAGATGCCGAAGTTCAGCATCTACTGGATGTATGCGATCGTGCTGGCGGTGCTTTTCGGGATGTTTTATCTTGAAAGCAACACCGCATCGCGACCGCTTGACACGTTTGACCAGTTTGAAGACGCCGTCAAGTCGGGCTATGTTGAGAAAATCACCGTCTATGCCAACAAGAACGAGGCCGACGGCACTCTGTCGAAGGCCGGAGCGGAGACCCTTTTCACCCCTGAGCAGCTCAAGAACACCGGCGGAGTGGGTCACGTGACCGTGCGTTTCAGCAATCCGCAGAGCTTTGACAGCAAAATCGAGCAGTGGAAAGCCAACGGATGGTTCAAGGGGCAGGTCAGATATGAGGACGCGAGCGACTACAGCCACCTGCTGTGGACGTTCGGCCCGATGCTTCTGTTTATCGGCGTGTGGATCTACTTCATGCGCCGCATGAGTTCGCGCGGCGACGGCCCCGGCGGGGTGTTTTCCGTCGGCAAGAGCAAGGCGCAGGTCTTTGACAAGGATTCGGCCAACAAGGTGACGTTTAAGGACGTGGCCGGCCTGGCCGAGGCGAAGACCGAGATCGAGGAGATCGTGGAGTTTCTGAAGAATCCGACGCGCTACACCGACCTTGGCGGCAAGATTCCGAAGGGCGCGCTGCTGGTCGGCCCTCCCGGCACCGGCAAGACCATGCTGGCCAAGGCAGTGGCCGGCGAGGCCAACGTGCCGTTCTTTTCGATGAGCGGCTCGGACTTCGTGGAGATGTTTGTCGGCGTGGGCGCGTCGAGAGTGCGCGATCTGTTCCGCCAGGCCAAGGAGAAGGCGCCGTGCATCATCTTTATCGACGAGATCGACGCAGTTGGCCGCGCACGCGGCAAGAATCCCAACATGGGAGCAAACGACGAACGCGAGAACACGCTGAACCAGCTTCTGACCGAGATGGACGGCTTCGGCTCGAACAGCGGAGTGATCATCCTGGCCGCGACGAACCGCGCCGACATTCTGGACAAGGCGCTGCTGCGCGCCGGCCGGTTTGACCGCCAGATTTACGTGGATCTGCCCGACCTGAACGACCGTGTGGCCATTTTCAAGGTGCATCTGCAGAACAAGAAGGTGGAACCGGATCTCGACATTGACCTGCTTGCCCGCCAGACCCCGGGATTTTCAGGCGCCGACATTGCCAACGTGGCCAACGAGGCGGCGCTGATAGCCGCGCGCCACAACAAGAAGTTTATCGAGCGCCAGGACTTTATCGACGCCGTTGACCGCATTATCGGCGGTCTGGAGAAGCGGTCGAAGATCCTGACCGACGAGGAGAAGCACGCGATCGCCGTGCATGAGGCCGGCCACGCCACCATTTCGTGGCATCTGCGCTATGCCAATCCGCTGATCAAGGTGACGATAGTGCCTCGCGGCAAGGCTCTCGGCGCCGCCTGGTATCTGCCCGAGGAGCGCCAGATCACTCCGGCCCAGGCCATACTGGACGAAATGTGTGCCACGCTGGGAGGCCGCGCCGCCGAGGAGCTGTTTCTGGGCCGCGTGTCGACCGGCGCCGCCAACGATCTGGAGCGGGTGACCAAGCAGGCGTATGCCATGGTGGTCTATTACGGCATGAGCGAGAATCTGCCCAACGTGTGCTATTATGACTCGACGGGCCAGAATTATGGTTTTTCAAAGCCTTATTCCGACGAGCGCGCCAGAATGATCGACGAGGAGGTGAGCCGCATAATCGCCGGGCAATATGAGCGCGCCAAGCAGCTGCTGCGCGAAAAGGCCGAGGGCCACGCCCAGCTGGCCGAAGTGCTCCTGACCCGCGAGGTGATCTTCACCGAAGATGTTGAAAAGATATTCGGCAAACGCCAGTGGGCGTCGCGCACCGACGAGATTCTGAACACTCCGCCGCCGGTTCCCTCCGACGCCGAGTGATCCCCCTCTCTCGCTCACATAATCAGCAATCATCAGGACCTGACGGAATCATCGAGTTCCGCCAGGTCTTATTTCTGGAGCGAGATCACATACTGGCCGTCAGGCTCGCCGACCATGCCGACAGCCTGAACCGGAGCGATGTCCATGTAGCTGACCGTCTGATTTCCAGCAACAGAGATCAGCTCACATCCAAGCGCGTCTTCAATTTTAGAGATGGTCTTCAGACCAAGGTTCTCCCGGCCGCCCAGAATCTTGGTGATCTGGGCCGGAGTCACTCCCATCAGATCCGCAAGCTGTTTTTGGGTCATGTTGCGTCTGCGCAGCTGGCGACGGATTTCCAGGGCCAGATGCATTGACCGGCGCATCCAAGAGGCGTTTTCGTCAATGTTTCTGATTTCGGCCGCCTCGGCGTCTGACATCGGGATCGCGATTCGTTGTATAGGGGAGATTTTGTCTGTCATATCAATTTGAGTAGTGTTTAGATTATAGGATGAAAATCATATATCATCCTGTAGATAAATGTCATTGTCTATAAGAAAACGCTTTGTCGAATCGATTTTCTTAAACACATGAGTAGAAAGATCCGGATCATTCTGGATAGAGTCCGCCAGTTTGATACCTCCGTCAACTATAACATAGCCACCGTCTTTCAGAGCGATTGCATATAGTCTGAGAAAAGACGGATAGCAGGGGCCATAGGCCTTTGACGGAACAAGTTCCCATACATTTTTGTACGGACCATCAAGCGGTTGAAACAATTCTGTAAAACTAAAAGGATATTCGGTCCTTTTCCCAGAAATTATGTCATTGATCATACCAACCATTTCAAATGCCTCGTCAACAATGCGGTGGGCGCAAGCGAAAATGCTATCTTCCGACGATGAAAAACCATGTCGTCGCCAAAACGGATGATCCAGCATAGTTGCATAGTTGGTCAAATAATCGATAACATAATCAAGGTCTGTTACCGAACTCAGGAATTGGCTATATTCATTTTTTTCTTTGCCGTCAAAACGAACGGCATATAGCCCTGATTTTAATGATATTGTTATAATATCCATGTGATAAACATTTTTACGGCGCAAAGATACTGCAAAATTTACCCACAGGCAAATTTTACGGCATCATTTTTTACTTTTAGGTAAAAACTATTTTCGGTGGTGGTGGCGGTAGAGCTGCCAGGAGTTGATTACGTTGTGCCAGATGCTGTAGAATCCGCCGACAATTGCCGTGATGGGGCTGAAAAACGTGTAGCCGATCCAGATGGCGAGCACGGTGTTTTTCTGGCCGAGCGACTGACCGGCGGTGACAGCGTCGCCATAGCGGCGGCCGATCATGCGCCCGAGGGCAAACTGAATCACGCAGCAGATGAGCGACACGGCCACGAGCCAGAGCTGGGTGGAGAGGTGGACGGTGGTGTGGACGATGCTGCGGGCCGTGACGGCCAGGGCAAGCGCCAGAGCCACGGTCCAGAGCCAGAATGAGACGCCGGAGACCCTGGTCAGAGCGGCGTGGAGCGACGGCAGGAAGCGGCGCACCAGAGCCGCCGCAGCCAGCGGCATGAGCAGCAGCGGGAAGACTTTGCCGAGAATCAGCAGCGCTGAAGTGACGACGTCGGCACCGGGAGCGGGATGGACAAGCGGCACCAGCGCAGGAATGAGCAGGGCCGCCGCCAGGTTGATCAGAATCGTGTAGGCGGTGATGCCTTCGACGTTGCCTCCGAGGCGGCCGGTTATGACGGCGCCGGCGGTGGCCGTCGGGCAGATCAGGCAGATCATCGCCCCTTCAAGCACGACGCGCAGGCCGCTGTGGGGCATGGAGATGAGCAGGGCGCCGATCGCGGCAAACGACCCGGCCTGGAAGAGAAGCAGGGAGAGATGCCAGGGGCGCAGGCGCAGGTCGCGCACGTTGACCTTGCAGTAGGTCAGAAACAGCATAGAGAAGATTAGCAGCGGCTGCACCAGAGCCACCGCCCGGCCGGCCAGGCCGTGGATGGATGCGGGGACCGGCAGCGCGGAATAGAGAAAATAGCCCGTCACGCCGGCGAGCATAGACACTATCAGCGCCCAGTCTTTAAGAAACCTGAGAAGCGACTTGTTGTAATCCATAGCCGCAAAGGTACGAAATAAAATCGGAGTTCAGCGATGGTGGAGGTAGGTATGGACGGCGCCGACCAGAAGGGCGCCACCGACGATGTTGCCGAGGGTGGCGGGGATGAGGTTGGCGGTCAGCATCTGTGAGATCGTCACGTCGGCACCCTCCAGCATGCCGGCGGGGATGAAGAACATGTTGGCGATGCAGTGTTCATAGCCCAGAACGACGAAGGCCATTACCGGAAACCAGCAGCCGAGCACCTTGCCGGCCATGGAGCGGCTCGACATGGCAAGCCACACTGCGGCGCAGACAAACCAGTTGGCGCCGATGCCTTTGAGAAACACCGTGAGCCACGGCATCGACACCTTGGCTTCGGCAATGGATATGACGGCCGAATGCCACGGATCGGCGGCCGTGAGCCCGGGCATCCACACCATGAAGCATGTGAAGGCCAGGGCGCCGATGAAGTTACCGGCCCAGACCAGAATCCAGTTGCTCCAGACCCACCCCCAGGCATATTGGCGGCGAAGCGCGCCGGGCACGAGCATGGCGTTGTTGCCGGTGAACAGTTCGGCGCCGAGCACCACCACGAGGATCAGCCCGACGGGGAATGTGGCGCCGCTGACAAGGCGCTGAAGCGCGGGATTGCCCGCCGATGCCTCGGGGAGTCCGAAGCCGGCGGTTACGGAAAGGATGCCGCCCATGGCGATGTAGGCGCCGGCAAGCATGGTCATCAGCAACATTCGCAGCGGGCGGCGCTGAAGCGCCACCTTGGCCCTGCCGGCAGCGACTGCTGCCTGCAGGGTTTCGGGGGGAGTCAATACGTCTTTCATTCAGGTTGATGGGTCGGGCGAAGCAGATCGTTGACCGTCTTGACCGGGTTGAATGTCGAGGCGGGAACTTCGACAAACACGGTGCTCCAGTCGCTCATGGCTCCGTTCCAGAGTCCGGGAAGCTCAAGGGCCTGCAGTTCGCGGCCCTGGGCCGATTTCTGAGAGATGAATCCGGTTGCGGCGTCAACGTAGGCCGGCAGGTCGTAAGGCTTGCCGGAGGGGTTTTGTATGTAGCAGACCAGGTCGACAGGGTTGAAGTGTGTGGCCTGGGCAAGCATCTGTTTGTATTCAGGCACGGAAGTGTCGATCTGATGGCTTTCGAGAATCTGTGGCGAGGATGAACCGTCGGGGTTGTCGGCCAGGAAGGGGCCACCGCCGGGTTCGCCTTCGTTGACCACCATGCCGCACACGCGCAGCGGGCGGTCGAGCTTGGCGCGGATAAATTGCTGAAGATCGGCGTCGTTCATCACCTTCATGCGCGGGTCGCGCACCTGGAGAGTGTCGTGGAGGAAGGCGATCATCTCGCGCACCTGGGCGTCGGTGGCGTTGCCGCCGTCGAGCACCGTCAGATATTCGGCGATCTTGTCGTGCACCTGGATCATGTAGCCGGCCAGAATCTGCTTCCATTCCACAGTGGGCTGGCGCAGATGGTCGGGCACCACGTTGTCGATGTTTTTGATGAACACCACGGCCGAGTCTATGTCGTTGAGATTCTGGATCAGAGCGCCGTGGCCGCCGGGGCGGAACAGCAGCGATCCGTCGGCCTGGCGGAAGGGAGCGCCGTCGGGGTCGGCGGCGATGGTGTCGGTGCTGCCTTTCTGTTCGGAGAGGCTCACGTCGATGGTGATGCCGTATTTGCGCTCGGCGGCGGGAATCACTTCGGCAAGTTTGCGGTCAAAGAGCTGGCGGTGGGCCGGGCTGACGGTGAAGTGCAGCATCAGGGTGCCACCGGGAGCCACGGCTGTGGCGGCGCCTTCGCTGATCTGCTCCTCGACGGGAGTGTGGGCCGCGGAGCCATAGCTGTGGAAGGCAAGCAGTCCCTTGGGGAGCTGGCCGTAATTGAGGCCCGAACCGCCGATGATGCCGGAGATCACTTCCTTGTATCGTCCTTCGGCGCAAAGGGCGTCGACGTTCTTGCCATAGGCTTCGACACACAGACGGTCAAGCGCCGGATAGAAAGCGAAATCATGAATACGCGCGATCACTTCGGCCACGTCGCTTCCGGGCACCGGAGCGCCATCAGGGCCGTCGACATAGGCAAACAGCGACTTGAACATGCGCGAGGCAGCGCCGCTGGCCGGCACGAACTTGCAGGCGCGGCCGCCGTCGGCCAGATATTGCTGCCAGCGGGCCTTGGCCGACTCCTGGCGCGACGAGTCGAGCTGCACGATTCCGTGGCCTGGAGTGGCCGAACCGTGGAGCGTCAGATATGGAAAACCAGTTTTGAACCGCGACAGTTGCAGTTCGGCCTGCTCGGGAGTTATACCCTTGGCAGACAAAAATTTGAGATCACTTTCGTTAAACATGGCTTATGAGGGATTAGGTTATAGTAATGCAAATATAGAACAATTTCGGCAAAATTTCGGCAGAATCACAGATTTATTTAACAGATCAGCAAAGAAAGCAGCATAAATTTTAGTAACTTTGCCGACGTGAAACGACAGAACGACAGCCGACGCCCGATCATGGCAGTGGCCTCTCTCGGAGGCCACTGGATGCAGTTGTTGCGGCTGTGTGGCGAGCTGGAGGAGATTTCGCCGGTGTGTTATGTGTCAACCAACGTCGGCGCCGCGGCCATGCTTCAGCCTGGCGCCACGCTCGACGTGGTGGCCGACTTCAGCCGCAACGAACTCTGGCGGCTGCCGGCCGTGGTGTGGCGGATGTGGCGCATCATACGCCGCCGCAGGCCGTCGGCCATAGTCACCACAGGCGCCGCGCCTGGACTCATCGCCGTGGCCGTCGGGCGCATGTGCGGATGCCGCACGCTGTGGATCGACAGCATCGCCAACGCGGCAACCCTGAGCGGCTCGGGAAAGGTGGCGAAATATCTGGCCCACAAAACGTTCACCCAATGGCCCGCACTGGCCGGAGATGGTGTGGAATATCACGGCAACACTTTCGGGATGGAGGCCGGACGCAGATGATTCTGGTGACTGTAGGCACCCAGCTGCCATTTGACAGGCTGATGCGCATGTTTGACGAGATCGCGCCGGAACTCGGCGGCGAGGAGATCGTGGCGCAGTCATGCCAGGGTTCATACACTCCACGCCACTTCGCGACCGAACGCTTCATCGAGCCGGAACGCTTCGAGCAGCTGATGAACCAGGCCAGGGTCGTGGTGGCCCACGCCGGCATCGGCACCATCCTCTCGGCCATGAAACGCGGCAAGCCGCTGGTTGTGGTGGCCCGGCGCGGAGACCTCGGCGAGCACCGCAACGACCATCAGGTCGCCACGGCGCGCTATCTGGCCGACAGCGCCTCGGTGGCTGTGGCCGACGACGCGGAGTCGCTGCGGAAGCTGATTGCCGAAGCTCCGGTGCCCAATCCCCTGCCCGACCGCCCCGCCCGGTCGCTCGTCAGAGCCGCCGCCCAAGCCCTCGGACTGTGAGAAAAACCAACAGCGGGCCGGATCTTGCGATCTGGCCCGCCGACAGACAAAGGTCGTTTACAGCGTAAGTTACGGTTTTGTGTAGGTGTTGCCGCTGTCCTTTCCGGTGAAGATCTGCTCGCCGCAGATACCGGTTTCGACGTCGGCCTCCTCCTCTGTTCCGTCGGAATAACGGATAGTGCCCTTTTTCTTATTATCGGACGAGAAGAAGACCTTGAAGATGACGTAAAGCAGCAGACCGGCAAGCAGGATGAGCGTGGCCCACATGGCAAGGAAGAATGCAATGTTGGTCATCACGATCAGATAGACGCAGTAGCCGATGCGTCCGCCCCATCCGCCAAAAGCCTTGATGGTGTCCAGACTCACATAGATCACCCAGCCGAAAATGGCGGCAAGGCCGACTCCGGCAATGACGTTGAGCGCCGTTTCGTTAACATTGCACATCTGGCAGACAAACACCAGAAGACTGAGTGCCACTGAAGCGATAAACGCCGTGCAGATAGAGCCGCCTGTGTGTGATTCGTGTGTGGGGTTGACACGCCGGAATATGGCGTTGTCCATTTTGTCAAGAAAATTAAGCTGCATGATATTTTGTGTTTTTAATGATTACTGGCGGGCGTTGTAGATCTCCTTCACCTCGTCGGGAGTGAGGATGCGGGTGTCGTACATACGGAAATTGTCGATGGTCATAGACGGGACTTCAAGCCGGCTGGCAACCTCGCACTCACCGCCGATCACAAACGCCTTGGTCATGTCGCTTTCCCCCAGATTGGTGGTCAGATCCTCGTTGATCACGCCCACCTTGCGGCCGTCGACATAGAGAGTCTTGGTCCAGTCAGTGTAGCGGCTCTCATAGTCGGCCGTGATGACAATGTGATGCCAGTTGTTGTCGGCGATGTTGGGGTGGCTGAAATAATGGCTCGGTTTATTGTATTGATAGCGGTTTTCATAATCGCTGGCAATGAATCCGAGCTTTCCGCCGTTCATGCTGAGAGTGAAGCGGTTGCGATTGTCGGACGACGGCGAGTAGAAAATCAGGCCGTCACTCAGATCCTTGACCCAGAAGCTGACGGAGAAGAGCTTGCTGTGGATCAGATTGTAAGGGATCTGCACTCCGCTTTTATAGGTTTTGGAGAATTTGATGCCCTGGCCGTCCACACCGTCAACATACTGCGGCGCGTTCTCCTCGTAACCGTGATAGTCATTGGCCGAGTCGTCGCAGTTGCCGTCAAACCTATAGTAGGCACACAGGCCCATCTTCACGACCACGTCGCCGGGATTCACTCCAGGCTCGTCGCCGCCACCGATGTTGCCTCCGTTGTTGACGTTGGCGGTCACGAGCACACTCTGGTCCCTGATTCCGTCAGAGATCACAAAAGTGCCCATATATTCTCCCTGGATGCTTGCACGGTCAAGAGTCACGACAACGGTCGTGGCCCCGCCGGCAGGCACAGCGCCCTGCGACGGCGAAAGAGTCAGCTGATCGGGCACCTCGCGCGACGACCACGACAACATTGCCGCGCCGGTGTTGCGTATGGTCAGCGACAGATTTCCGGCCACAGTGCCGAAGTCGAGACGGGAAGGCTCGACCACCATTTCAGAGGTGGCACCAGCGGGCGACACGCTCACGCTCACAGGAAAATCATCGCCAAAGGCATGGATGTTGACAATTGCGGTGCGCGGCTCGGCCACATAGCTGCGGTCGACGGAGAAAGTGATGCTCTGAGTGCGGCCGGCGTCGATGCTGCCGCTGATCTGCGAGGCGCTGAGCCAGGGGTTATAACCCAGGTCGAGACTCCAGTCGGCGGCCACATTGCCGTTGTTGCGCACGGTGACGCTCATCGACGTCTGCATCGTGCCGAAATTAAGCGACGAAGGCGACACCGTGATGGCGGCGTCTGCAGCCTCGCGCTCAATGGTCATGTATATCTCGGTTGTCAGACCGGCCTCGATGTCGACATAGCGCGTGTCGGTGACATAACCGCTCTTGGAAACCTGCACCTGATATGAATCAGGAATCAGATCATTGAACCGGAAGGCGCCGTCGATGCCGGTGACATAGCTGCGTCCAAGCGCAGGGATCGACACAGTCACGTTGCTGACGGGGTCGTTGCCTTCATAAACCACTCCGGTCAGAGAGCCGCGTGTGTCTTTCGGCTCCTCGGTGCAGGCCGTCACGGCCAGCATGGCCACAAGCCCCATTAAAAATGATAACAGAGTTTTGATAATCTTCATAAATAACTGGTTAGATGTTTTAAAGCTTGTTTTCAGAAACCGATCGAAAGAGCCAGTCCGGCACCAGGCATGCCGCAGGGATCAGCCATCGGCACCGGAGCGAGCGAAAACGACGCGCTCTTGCCGCGGCTCACCTTCACCTGCCGGCGTCCGGGCGCCACAGCGGCATCAATGAGGTTATAGACATAGAGCGCAGCGCCGACGCCGATGCAGACGTTGCGCACGTTGCGCCAGTCGGTGGAGCGCTTGTTATAGAAGTCGAAATCACGCGGATACTCGACGCACTTGTTGGCATAGGAACTGCGCAGCGCCTCGGCTGCGATGATTCCCGCGCCACAGACCACCGCGCCGCCCATGATCAGACCGCCCTTCACGTTGGAGCCTTTGTAGAACTGTCCGGCACCGGGAATCAGCGACATGAACACCGGGCCTGCGCCATAGCGCGAAGTCAGGGTGATGCGGTCGGAATAACTGCCGGCGGACGCATTCTGGTCATTGACCGTATAGAGCTGAGTGACAGTATATACACCGTTTGCATGCTCCCAATATTCGTCGGCCACGCGAGTGGTCAGAGTGATCTGCTTGCCGCGCTCCTTACACTGCATTGAATACGACTGCGACGCCGTCGAAGTGCGTGAGCCGCCCGAAGTGCGCGATGCAGTCTTGTCGACGCTCACAGTGCTGGTGATCTCCAGACCGCGCTCATGTTCGAGCCTGGCAGTGAGATTCACAAGCGCCCGCTGGCGGGCTTCGTCGAGAGTGGCTCCGCGACCCTGAGCCGAAACAAACACATAGCCGGGCGATTTGGCCGACGGAACAGCCGAAACCATCCATCGGGGCTTCAGCCTGTCGGATTTCTCAGCCGCCAGACACGAAACCGATGCCACGATCAGAAAAACACAGATAGATAACAGTTTACGCAACATTGCCTCCGGTCATTATCTGCTTCCGTTCTGTCGACTCTGACGCATGGCCCTCAGCTCGTCGGCATAACTGCGGCGGAACTGCTCGGCATTAAATTCCACGTTCTGACGTTCGTCGTCAGACAACACAGTGGCGCCGATCACCTTCTCGACCTCTTCGGAGGGAACGCTGATGCAGACAGCACACTCATAAGTGCCGTCGCCAAGCCGATAACGCTTGGAGCAAATGATGCGACAATTCTCGAGAGTCTGCTCAGCCATGGAGCCTACATCCTGCTTGATATCTGACTCCGAGGCTGTGCGACCGTTTGATTTGACCTTGGCCCTGTAGCCTTTCATCACACTCAGAGTCAGCGACTCGATCTGGGAAGCCATCTCGGCTTTGGCAAAAAGCACGGCCTGCTGGCGGGCAAAGTCTCTGTCTTCGTCGACTGCCGACGCATAGGCACGCAATTCCGAGGCCGGAGCGTCGATGGCCATTTGCTCGCATTCATCGATCTGCTCTTCAACCTTTGTCACCATACGGGTGCCGGTGTTGCCGGCTCCGGTGTAATCGGGATAAGAAGCCACAGGGACTTTACGTGAAGAACCGCATGACGATAAAGCCGCTACCAACAAACCGAAAGCGCCGACAATCGTGATAATAGAAACTGATTTCATAAAAACAAAAATGTGGTGCATTAAATAAATTTTGTGTATGTTATTGTGGTGTGGTGTGTTCATAATCTCTTGGCAAGAGATTTATGTTTGGCGCAAAGTTATGAAAAAAACGGCAATATTTTAAATTTTGACGAAAAAATCGCACGATAACCGTGTGTTTTTGTCGTTTTTGTCGATGTGTCAATGTGCTTTTTTCTGATTGCCAATAATATCCGTGCAGAGTTTCTCTCTTGCCAAGAGAGAATGCATTGATTTGGTTATCATGCCGTCAAGCATCTCTACTCTGTGCATTGACAACATCCGGCTGGCGCCACTGCCCGAATGTGGGCCACAGCACACACAGCAATTGCCGGCAGAACTCATCACGATTTGGCGGTGTGGGGAATTTTAAGTAATTTAGCGCCGCAAACCAACACGAAAACGAAAACACCCATTACCATGGATAATCTTCATCGATATTGCGTTATTATGTGTGGCGGCGTCGGATCCCGCTTCTGGCCTTCAAGCCGCGCCTATCGCCCAAAGCAATTCATCGACTTTTTCGGCACCGGTCACTCGCTGCTGCAAATGACCTATGAACGTATGCTCGCGTTTGTGCCGTCAGACCATATATTCCTGGTCACCAACGCAGACTATGCCGACATCATACATGAACAGTTGCCTGACGTCGCTGACGACCGGCTGCTGCTCGAGCCTGCACGACGCAACACCGCGCCATGCATAGCATGGGCCGCACACCACATCAAAGCCATCGACCCCGAGGCTTCGATGATCGTGACCCCCGCCGACCACATGATCACCCGCGAAGCTGAATTCCAGCGCGCACTGAACGCCGCCTTCGATTATGTGGAGCGTAACGAAGTGCTGCTCACCCTCGGCATAGCCCCTCACTGCCCGGAAACCGGCTATGGCTACATCCAGATGGGACCCCACATCGTCAACGACTTCCACCAGGTAAAAACCTTTACTGAGAAGCCAAATGCGGAACTGGCCAACGTGTTCTTGCAAACGGGCGAATTTCTCTGGAACTCAGGCATTTTTCTCTGGACTGCCGATGCCCTGCTGAAAGCTCTGGCACAACACGTGCCCGATATTGCCCAGCGCTTTGACTCCGGCGTCGGACTGTATGGCACCGAGGCCGAAACAGAATTCATCAACCGCGAGTTCGCGGCATGTCCGGGAGTGTCGATCGATTGCGCGCTCATGGAAAAGGCCCGCAACGTGGTGGTGGAGCGCGTCGGGTTCGGATGGAGCGACCTCGGCACATGGGGTTCGCTGCGCGACAATTCCCCTCGGAGCAGCGACGGCAACGTGAACCACGGATGCCATCTGCTGACCTACGACACCACCGGCACGATATTCAAAGTGGCCGACAGCAACAAACTTGTGGTCGTGGACGGCCTGAAAGACTATGTGGTGGCCGATGCCGGCGATGTGTTGCTGATATGCCCGCTGGCCAATGAACAACTCATAAAACAATATGTCAACGACGTCAAGCAGCGGCTTGGCAACAAATACATCTGATGAAGAGACTTCTGAAACGTCCCTCCGTGTGGGGAACAATTGTATCTCTGGCGATAATCGCCATCGTGGCGTTCGCCTATTTTTATCCCGACGCATCGGCCGGACGCGTGCTGAACCAGCCCGATATGCTCCAGGGAATGGCCATCGGCCAGGAAACGAAAGCTTATGCCGAAGCAACAGGCCACACTTCCTACTGGACCAACTCGCTGTTCGGCGGCATGCCGACGTTCCAGATCTCTCCATCCTACCCCTCCACCCGACTGTTCAGCTGGATCACAACGGTCTATGGCCTTGGACTGCCGGCGCCGTCCAACCTGCTGGCAATGATGATGATCGGCATGTTCATATTGCTGTCGGCAATGCGATGCCGCTGGCCTTTGGCTCTGCTCGGATCTGTGGCATGGGCATTCTCGTCATATTTCATCATCATCATCGGCGCAGGCCACATATGGAAATTCGTGGCCCTGGCATACGTGCCGCCGACAATAGCGGGCCTGGTGCTGATCTATCGCGGCAGGCTGCTGCTCGGAGCCGGAACCGCATCACTGGCCATGATGATGCAGATCGCCAGCAACCACGTGCAGATGAGCTATTATTTCGCATGGGTCATGGCCGGATTCGTGATCGCATATGGCATAGAAGCCTGGCAATCACGACAGATGAGAAAATGGGCGGTCGGCACCGCAGTGCTCGCCGGCTCCATGATGCTGGCCGCGGGAGCGAACCTGCCGAATCTCTACAACACCTATGAATATTCCAAGCAGACCATCCGCGGACGCCACTCCGAACTGACTCCGCTCCATCCCGCGGCAGCCGGCGACGCCTCCTCGGGACTCGACCGCTCATATATCACACAATATTCCTATGAGCCGGCCGAAACATTCACCCTTCTGATTCCCAACGTGAAGGGCGGAACGTCGTCGGCATCGCTGGCATCTACCGACGCCGGCAAAGAGCTGATGCGCGCTGACCGCAGCGGACAAATGACTCTGTTGCAGATCTTTTCGCAATATTTCGGCGGAGAGGAGGGCACCTCCGGACCCGTGTATGCCGGAGCCATCATCGTCGCGCTGTTTCTGTTCGGCGCCATAGTCGTGCGCGGACCGCTGAAGTGGGCGCTGCTGATTCTGACCGTGCTCTCGGTCTTCCTGTCATGGGGTCGCCACATGATGTGGTTCACCGACCTGTTTATCGACTGGGTGCCTATGTATAACCGCTTCCGCACGGTGGAGAGCATCCTGGTCATCGCCGAATTCACGCTGCCGCTGCTTGCCGTGCTCGGCCTGCGCGAACTTTTTGCCGCCACAACGGCCGACAAACGCAAAGCGATGCTCAGGCCGCTGGCATGGAGCTTCGGCATCTGCCTGGCTTTCTGCCTGCTGGCGGTGATCTGGCCCGGACTCTATGGCCAGGCCGTCATGGGCAAGGGAGATCTGCGCATGATCAGCCTCTACACCGAAGCCGGCGCACTGCCGGCCGGCTTCTCGCTCACCCAGCTGCCTGAAGTGGCCAATGCGGTTGAAAGCATCAGGCTGCAGATGGTCAGCGCCGACGCCCTGCGCTCGATGCTCTTCATCGGCATCGCGATGATAACGCTTCTGGCGTTCATCAAAAACAAAATCAGCGCGGCTGTGACAGTGGCCATTGTCGGAATAGCCGCCATGACCGACCTCTATGGCGCCGACAAGCGATATATCAACTCGGAATCATTTTCTGAACCGCGGCAGGCCGGCACATTCACCCCCAGCGCAGCCGACAGGGCCATTCTTGCCGACACCGATCCGCACTACCGCGTGCTCGATGTGGCCCAGTTCAGCGCGGCGGCGCCCTCGTTCTTCCACAAGAGCATCGGCGGATATCATGCCGCCAAACTCACCCGCTATCAGGACCTGATCGAACGCCAGATCATTCCGGGACTCCAGTCCGGAAATCTCAACGCGATCAACATGCTCAACGCTAAGTATATAATCACCGACCCCAACGCAGCTCCGGTGCTCAATGACAGCGCCCTCGGCAACGCATGGTTTGTCGGCAACGTCAGCTATGTGGATTCGGCCGACGACGAAATGGCCGCGCTCGACGTGATCGACCCGGCAACAGAAGCGGTTGCGGCCCGGGAGTTCGCCGACGTGTTAGGCGCCGCAACTCCGGCAGATTCCACCGATGTGATCACCCTGACGGACTATGCTCCCGACCGGCTGACATATCGCTCACGCAGCGCGTCAGGCGGCGTGGCCGTGTTCTCCGAAGTCTACTTCCCCTGGGGCTGGAAAGCCACTGTCGACGGCGAGGAAACGCCTGTTGCCCGCGTGAATTACGTGCTGCGCGCAATGCGCCTGCCTGCCGGCGAACATGAAGTGGTGATGACCTTTGATCCGCGCTCCATCCACGTGACCGATACCGTGGCAACCGCCTCGGCCGGCCTCATCTATCTGATCATGATCTCGGGCATCGCCGGCGCCATGATCTGCTATCGCCGGCGCGGCTGCAAGCTGACGGAGGAGGAAAAGTGCTGATCCCGACTCGGATTCTCACAGCGCGTCTGCGGCGATGGCGCACCGGACTCGGCTTCGGCGTGCACTCTCCATTTGCATATTACTTCATCACGCGGGTGCTGCGCGAGCGGTTGCCATATTATGATTTTGAGAGACTTCCCGAAATCAGCGGCCGGCAGATCCGCATCCGCAACGCCAGGATGATCTATCGGCTATCGGCCTTTTTCAGACCTGACACCGTCTATGTAGCGGGCGAACACTCCGAAGCGGCGCTCGCGATCGTGACGCTGGCCCATCCGTCGGCCAGAGCGGTCTCAACGCCCGAAACTGCGCAGATGGCCATATATGCCGGCAGCGACACCACTCCCGCCGCAGCAGCCAGGGAGGTGACGGTGATTCTCAGCGCAGACTCCGACGCAATCAGCGGCTTCAGGACTTCGCTATCAGAAGGGATGACGTTCTTTAATTCAAAAACAGCCGTGGCGGTGATCCGCCACGGCCTGCCTCGACAAGATTTCTGTCTTAAATTCTAATCACTCGGCTGAATATCCGAGCGAAGTTATGGCGTCGACCACCGTCTGGCGGTCGGCGTCGCCCTCCACGGTGACAATGCCCGACTGGAGATCGACGTTCACGCTCTCCACTCCGGAAAGCGCCGCCACAGCCTTCTCCACGTTGGCGCGGCAGTGATTGCACATCATGCCTGAAACTTTGATTTTCATTACTGTATCGTTTATTATTGGTTGCTGACTGGAGGAATCGGAATGCCCGTGGGAGTGATGGCCTATGTGGCGGCGGAAAAGACCTGCGGCCAGCAACACACACATGATGATGCCGCTAACGGTTTCCACCCACGGAGTTTCCGGCGCGGCATGGACCGTGCATCCGGCGTGAGCGCCAGCCGCGACGGGAGCGACGGCAAACCATGATGCCGGAAGCAGATAGTCTATGGCCAGGCCGAAGGCAATGGCGCCGGCAATGATCGATCCGACATAGACCGCCGTGACGCGGCGGCCAAGCACGCGGCTCACCATCAGAATCGAAGCGATATTCGTGGCGGGGCCGGCCATGAGCATTACCAGAGCGGCACCCGGCGTCAGCCCTTTCATCACAAGCGCCATGGCAATCGGTATGGAACCGGTGGCACAGAGATACATGGGCACCGAAACAAGCAGCACCAGAAGCATGCCGAGCAGAGGCATCGACGAGAAACGGGCAAAAAAGTCGTCGGGCACGGCCATGGTGATAACCGTGGCTATCACAAGCCCGAGGAGCAGCCACAGGCCCAGATCCTGAAGCATTTCGCCGAATCCATAGCTCAGCATGGTCCGGCAACGCTGCCAGAAGGAGCGCTTTGCCGACGGAGTCTGTTCGGTCACGCCGCAACAGCCCCCATCACACGACTCAGCCGCAACGTCGGCCGGCAATGACCGGCCCGACGAGCGATCGGCCGCGACACCACCGAAAATGGCGGTGATCAGAGCCGCGACAGGTCTCACCACTGCAAAGGGAAGCCCCATCATGGAATATGTGGCGGCGATCGAGTCCACTCCGGTCTGCGGGGTGGCGATCAGAAAGGAAACGGTGGCGCCTTTCGAGGCTCCTTCGCGGCGCAGAGCCATGGCCGTCGGAATCACGCCACACGAACACAGCGGCAGCGGCACGCCAAACATCGCGGCCTTGGCCACCGACCAGAAGCCAGGGCGGCCAAGATGGCGGTTATAGAACGAAGCCGGCAAGAAAGCATGAAGCATTCCGGCAAACAAAAACCCGAGAAGCAGGTAGGGGGCCATTTCACAGAGCATGGCCCAGAAAGTGGCTAAGAATTCTGTTATCATACTGCAAAATTAGCCACAGAAAGATGCAACCGCGTTGCGTTTATCGCGAAGTGTCAGAAAAGATAGGCCACGCGGAACTGCCAGCCCGAGCATGTGGCCGAGAAATCCTTGAGCAGGCGCGTCTTCAGCACATAGGTCATGCCCCACGTGTAGCCGAAGCTGACCTGATAGTGCTTGAAAAGCTCCAGACCGCCGCCGACCGTCAGCCCGAGATCGCCGCCGGAAAACGCAAACGCCTTGCGGTCGCCGGCCTTTACCGGCGAATGGCCGAGCTGGATGTTGAAGTCGGGACCGCCATACACAAACGGCGCGAGAATCTCTTCAAAACCGTTCATGCGCGTCCACTTGAAGCGCAGATGAACCGGAATCTGCAGATTGTGGATCAAGGTCTTCTCGTTGCCGAAGCCGGCGATGCCGAGTTCCGGACATCCTGCCCATATGGGACGCTGGCCAAGATTGACGCTGGCGCCATTCATATAATACAGCAAACCGAAATCAATGCCGATACCTATGCCCGGAAACATCATCTCGGCCTGCAGACCGGCATGACCCCCAAACTGTTTTGTCACGTCGACAAGATCCTGTTTGAAATGAAAGTTGGTCACATTGCCGCCGATCAGCGGACCATAACGGAACTGGGCACTGGCTGTCATGGCGGCGCATACCAACGCCACAGCCAAAAATATCGAACGAAGCAGATTCTTCATTTAATTATCATTTGGGTTATTATCGTGCAAAATTAAGCAAACTTATTTAAATGACAAAATCAATCTTTTACACTCCTCCGGCCAAACAGCCAATCTAACAAAATGAAACACATTTTAGCTTTTTTTCATCAATTTGCTTGCCACTTCCAAAAAATATGCCTAAATTTGCAGCCGGAGCCATCACTCGGAATTTACGGTCAGACATACTTTTCATCACACACTCTCTCCGCCTTCCAGGCGGCGCGGGGGTGATGTTTATGGCTTGTCTCGAAACTTCAAACGAAACTATTATATCACTTATTAGCCTATGAAATCTATCTTTACTCTGACAATCAGCTCTCTGATTGCATTGACAAGTGTGTTTCAGTCCGCAGCCGCATCGCCGGTAAAGCGCCAGGCCCTGAAGCCGGTTGAGACAACCGACAAGGTGCCTGCGGCGACATTGTCCGAAACCGACGGCGAAGAGTCGGAATATGAATGGACATCTCTTGGAATGGGACGATTTACCGACGGCCTGGCCGGCGCTCTCTACTTCTCATCAATGACATGGGAAGTCGAAGTCGAGCAAAACGCCGCCAACCCCGCCCTCTACCGCATGGTCAACCCTTATACGAACGGAAATTGCCCGTGGAACGCCGACGGCCAGTATTCGACCGACGCGGCCGTCATGCACTATGTGGTGTTCGACACATCCGACCCTAAAGCCGTAACCATCAAGTCAGATGGCAACGTCCGCGTCAATTTAGGAGTGACAGTCTCAAGCACAGATGGCGAATGCCAGCTCTACAACAACGTTGCAAAAGGCAAATTCAACAACTCCATCATACGATTTGAAAACAACGCTCTGGCAGTCACGACCGCAAACGACCAGGGCGCGTATTATGCCGAAATGACCAAGCTGGCACTGCCGGGCGCACCGGACTATGACGTGACCCTCACCGTCGACCATCACTGCTATGCCAGCAACCACGTCAAATTCTCGATCAGCGGAGCAAAGGATGCCGCACAAATACGCAGCATCACCTATGCCAAGCTGTACACCAATCCGTCCAACTATTTCGACCAGGCTTTCGACACCGCCGAATCAGCAGAGACCGGTGACTACGAAATGAGTCTGCCCGAACAAGGATGGTACACCATATTTGTCGGCGCATTCGACAATCAGGGCAATCTGATGAGCGCCACCGCAGCCCCCGTCTACGCCTTCGTCCACAACGAAAAGGAATGGAAGGAACTCGGCTATGGAGTGTTCAACGACGACTCATTCACCACGATTTATGAAATCGACGAGCCTGTGGAAGCCTATGAGGTGAAAGTCTACGAAAACCGCGAGACTCCCGGACTGTACCGCATTGAAAACCCGTATGCGTCACATCCGCTGGCTCTCAACAACACAATTGCGCTGCACCCCGACCATCAACACTATCTCGACATCGACGCATCAGACATCGGAGACGTGAAAATCGAAGAGCAGCCGCTCGGATTCAGCTTCAACAACGAAAAGATGTCACTGCGCTCCATCGCCTCGGGAACTCTCACAAGCGAAATCATCCGGTTCCCGACGCGCGGACTGGCCGTGAGAATCGACAACAGCAGCTTCTATGCCAATCTATACGGCCGCTTCACGCTGAAACTTCCTGACCCGACGGCAATCACCGAGGTGTCGGCCGACAACACCGCGGGCGACCTCGAAGAAAAAGCGATCTTCGACCTGCAGGGACGCCGGCTGCGCTCTGTGCCCGCCCACGGACCTTACATCGTCGGCGGACGGGTCGTGATCTCCCGCTGACAGCCCTATTGACCGGACAACATCCGCATCACAGCTCCCTTCGACCGCATTCCATCATGCCGAAGGGGGCTGATTTTTTATTTTGCAGGGCTGACGAAAAGTTGTAACTTTGCAGTAATCAACCAAAAATGTATAACAGATATGAAACTGACAAAATTTGCATTCGCAATGGCAATCACATTGACAGGATGCACCTCTCAGAGCGAACACCTGAAGAGTCTGAATCCTGATTATTTCGACAAAAACACCCCCGTCGGCGAAGACTTCTACATGCACGTGAACCGCGGATGGCTGGAAGCCCACCCGCTCACCGACGAATTCGCCCGATACGGCAACTTCAACATCCTGGCCGACACAGCCGAAGTGCGCGTCAGAGACCTCGTGCTCGGACTCGGAGCGACAAACCCTGAAAAAGGCTCCGTGGCCCAGAAAGTCTCGACCATCTACGAACTCGGCATGGACTCCGTCCGCCTCAACGCCGAAGGCGCAACCCCCATCCTGGCCGACCTCAAACGCATCGAGGAAACAGGCCACGACCAGATGGAAGACCTCTTCATGTGGATGCACGCCAACTATGCCAGCCCGTTCTTCGGCGCCGGCCCGATGGAAGACCTCATGAACTCCAACGCCTATGCCATGTATGTCAGCGCAGGCGGCATGGGACTCGGCGACCGCGACTACTACCTGCTCGACGACGAACGCAACACTCAGGTGCGCGAAGCCTACAAGACCCTCATCGCAACCCAGATGCAGAATGCCGGCTACAGCGCCGATGACGCCCGCCGCATCGTCGACAACGTGATGAAGATCGAAACCGCTCTGGCTGAAAAAGCCTGGACACGCGAACAGAGCCGCAACATTCCCGCCCAGTATAACCCCCGCACCATGGAGGAACTGAAACAGATGTATCCCACAATGAACTGGGAACGCTTCTTCCCCGAAACCATGGGCATCGACTCGGTCGGACAGGTGATCGTCACTGAAATCGAACCGGTGGGCCGCGGAGTGGAACTGCTGGCAAAAAGCACCGACCGCGAACTCAAAGACTACTATCTCTGGAAATACGTCAGCCAGGCATCGTCGGCTCTGAGCGACGACTTCACCAACGCCAACTTTGAATTCAGCAAGGTGATGAGCGGCGTCAAAGAGATGCGTCCCCGCTGGAAACGCGCCCTCGGCACAACCGAAGGACTGCTCGGCGAAGCCATCGGCGAACTCTATGTCGAGAAATACTTCCCCGAATCCTCCAAACAATACATGGTGGAACTGGTGGAAAACCTGCGCACCGCACTCGGACAGCACATTGACCAGCTCACCTGGATGAGCGACTCGACCAAAGCCAACGCCCACAAGAAACTCGACACCTTCACCGTGAAGATCGGCTATCCCGACAAGTGGAAAGACTATAGCTCGATGACCATCGATCCGGCCCTCTCATATTACGAAAACATCCACAACGCATCCATGTGGCACCAGCGCGAACAGCTGGCCAAGTGGGGCAAACCTGTCGACAAGACCGAATGGAGCATGACGCCGCAGACCGTCAACGCATATTATAACCCGATGGCCAACGAAATCGTGTTCCCCGCCGCAATCCTGCAGGCTCCCTTCTTTGACCCCGAAGCATCCGACGCCGAAAACTATGGCGGCATCGGAGTGGTTATCGGCCACGAAATGACCCACGGATTCGACGACCAGGGCCGCAACTTCGACGCCGAAGGCAACATGACCAACTGGTGGACCGAAGCCGACGCCGAAGCATTCGAGAAGCTGGCACAGGGACTCGTTGAACAATACAGCGCCTATGAAGTGATGCCCGGACTGTTCGGCAACGGCCAGTACACCCTCGGCGAAAACATTGCCGACCAGGGCGGCCTGCGAGTGGCCATGACTGCATTCCTCGCCGCACAGGACAAGAAAGGCGTCGACATCAACTCCGACAAAGCCCTGATCGACGGCCTGGCTCCCATGCAGGTATTCTATATGAACTATGCCAACCTCTGGGCACAGAACACCCGCCCCGAAGAAGTGAAACGCCTCACTGTCGGCGACGTGCACTCGCTCGGCGAAGCCCGCGTCAACGTGGCTCTGCGCAATCTCGCGCCCTTCTTCGAAGCATTCGGCATCAAGGAAGGCGACAAAATGTATCGCCCCGAAGCAGAACGCGTCATCATCTGGTAATACCTAATCACGCAGACAATTATGGAAACTATTAAAGAAGGACAATACGTCGCCCTTGGCTATGACCTCTATG
Source organism: uncultured Porphyromonadaceae bacterium (assembly GCA_947177035.1). Classification (GTDB taxonomy): domain Bacteria; phylum Bacteroidota; class Bacteroidia; order Bacteroidales; family Muribaculaceae; genus UBA3263. Next base: position 22,720 of record CAMWSS010000009.1, read on the forward strand.
AAGTGGCCGCCGACGGAACACAGACCATCGTCCACACAACCGACGAGAAAAACCCCGAACAATTCGTGTTCGGGCTCACTCCGGGCATGATCCAGCCGCTCGAAAAAGCAGTGGAAGGCCTGAGCGAAGGAGACAAATTCGACGTGACCGTAAAAGCGGCCGACGCGTTCGGCAACTATGATTCCGAACAGATCGTCGCCCTGCCCAAAGACCTGTTTGAGGTCGACGGCAAGTTTGACTCCGGCCGCGTCAGAATCGGCGCCGCTGTCCCGATGATGACTGCCGACGGATTTCAGGTCATGGGCAAAGTGCTTGAAATCGGCTCCGACGAAGTGAAAATGGACTTCAACCACCCGCTCGCAGGCAAGGACGTGCGCTTCAGCGGCACCATCCTCACCGTGCGTCCGGCCAGCGCCCAGGAGATCGCCGCGGTCAACGGCGGCGGATGCGGAGGCTGTGGCGGCGGATGCGGCGACGGAGGTTGCTGCGGAGGCGACAACGGCGGCTGCGATAACGGCTCCTGCTGTGGCAACTGAACGAAAACTTCCGGAGGAGTTCTGCCGGCGCATACTGACCCAGACTCCTCCCATTCCTGATCCGCAGGGATTGCTCGATGCACTGTCATCGGGCAGTCCCTGCGTGGCTGTCAGACACAACCGGCGCAAGGGCGGCCGGCTCCCCGACGGAGCCGACTCAGTGCCATGGTGCGGACTCGGCGAATACCTGCCCGAACGCCGTCAGTTCACGTTCGATCCGGCATTTCATCAGGGACGCTATTACGTGCAGGACCCCTCGTCGATGAGCATAGCCGCCGTTATCGAATCGCTCGGACTGACCGGCCCCGTGGCATATCTCGACGCATGCGCGGCCCCCGGAGGAAAAACCACCGCGGCCATCGACGCCCTGCCCGAAGGCAGCTTCGTGGTGGCCAACGAATATGATTCCTCACGCGCCGAAGCTCTGATCGAGAACATCACCCGCTGGGGCGCCACCGACGTGGCCGTCACAGTTGGTCCGACAGACCGCCTGGCATCCTATGGCGCCGAAACATTTGACGTGATCGCCGCCGACGTGCCCTGCTCAGGCGAAGGAATGATGCGCAAGGAAGCGCGTGCCGTCGAACAGTGGACTCCGGAACTGGTGGAACAGTGTGCGGCGCTGCAGCGCGAAATAATCGGCAATCTGTGGCCCATGCTCCGCCCGGGAGGCTACCTTATCTACAGCACATGCACGTTCTCCCCCCAGGAAAATGAAGAAAACGTGGAGTGGATCTGCAACCGATTCGGCGCCCTGCGGATGCCGCTCCCGTTCGGACAGGCCGAGGGAGTGGCCGACGGTCACTTCTATCCCCATCTGGTGCGGGGCGAAGGCCTGTTTATGGCGCTCCTGCGCAAACCAGGCGAACCATTGTCGCCCAACCCGACGGTCAACGAGAAGAAACTGCGTAAGGCCACCAGAGTGGCGATATATGGAGTGGAACGCACCGAGGCCAAAGGTCGTGACATGATTCCGACCCACCGCGCGGTGCTCGCCACCGACTGGCAACGCGGATCGCTGCCCGAAGCCGAAGTCGACACCGACACCGCCCTGGCCTTCCTTCACCGCGACGCCATAACCCTGCCCGACACAACTCCGCGCGGCATCGTCGTGCTGACCTATGGCGGACTGCCCCTCGGCCTGGTGAAAAACCTCGGCTCCCGCGCCAACAATCTCCTGCCAAAGCAACACCGCATTCTCTCGCGACTGCACTGACCCCCATATCAGACAAAAATTCACAGACATCTGACCGGGCGAACGCAAATATTGAAATCTCAGAGGCTTTAAAAGCCACATTTGCCAAGCCTACTCATTATCTATCAGCCGATTATGCTTTTAAATGGCATAATCGGCTTTTTCTCCGAAAAAATTCGTAACTTTGGGGGAACAAAAAGCAGACACTCATGGCCGACCAACGTATGGACATGAGCGCTTTTGCTGTTTTATAATCCAGACAATCGCATGAATATCAACTGGTTAACAGAACGAGTGGAATTTCCGGCCGACATTGACAAGGAGCGCTGCATGCGCTGGCTCGATGCCGTGGCGGCTGCTCACGGCAAAATCTGCGGCACACTCACCTACATTTTCACCGACGACGAGGGAATACTGAAAGTGAACCGCGAATTTCTGCAACACGACTATTACACCGACATCATCACCTTCGACTACAGCAAGCGCCGGATGGTGAGCGGCGACATATACATATCGCTCGACACCGTCCGCAGCAACGCCGCGCAGTTTTCCACCGACCCGGTGCGCGAACTGCACCGCGTGGTGGCCCACGGACTGCTCCACCTGTGTGGAATCGACGACAAAGGCCCGGGCGAACGAGAAATCATGGAAGCCCACGAAAACGACGCATTAAATCTGCTTGACCGGACATTATGAAATTTGACTTTGACGTGATAGTCATCGGCGCAGGCCACGCCGGATGCGAGGCCGCACGCGCCGCCGCCACCCTCGGCAGCCAGACGCTGCTGGTGACCATGGACATGAACAAAATAGCGCAGATGAGCTGCAACCCGGCCGTCGGCGGAATCGCCAAAGGCCAGATTGTGCGCGAAATCGACGCCCTCGGCGGCGGAATGGGACTGATCACCGACGCCGCCACCATCCAGTTCCGCATGCTCAACCGCTCCAAAGGACCGGCCATGTGGAGTCCACGCGCACAGGCAGACCGCATGGCCTTTTCAGCCGCGTGGCGTCGCATGCTCGAACAGACCGAGCGGCTCTATATCTGGCAGGACTCGGCCACTGAATTCGTGATCAGAAACGGCGCCGTGGCCGGAGTGAAAACCGCCATGGGCGCCTGCTTCACGGCAAAAACCGTGGTGCTCACAGCCGGCACATTCCTCAACGGGCTGATGCACGTCGGCCGAGTGCAATGGCGCGGCGGCCGAGTCTCCGAACCGGCATCCACCGGACTGACCGAACAGCTCAGATCGCTTGGAGTGGCCACCGAACGCATGAAAACCGGCACCCCGGTGAGACTTGACTCCCGCACCATCGACTTCAGCCTGTGCGAACCGCAATATGGCGACACAGACGGAGGAAAATTCTCCTATCTGCCCGAATCGCATGCAACGCTGCCGCAACTGCCCTGTTTCACGCTCCGCACCAGCGAGGCAACCCACGAAATCCTGCGGGCAGGCCTGTCGGAATCGCCGCTCTACAACGGCCAGATACAAAGCATCGGCCCGCGTTACTGCCCCAGCATCGAAACCAAAATCGTCACCTTTGCCGACAAAACCGAGCACCATCTGTTTCTTGAACCGGAAGGCGCCGACACCACCGAATATTACCTCAACGGATTCTCATCGTCGCTCCCGTTTGAAGTGCAGATGAAAGCGCTCCAGACCATTCCGGCCCTGCGGAACGTGCAGATATATCGCCCGGGATACGCCATCGAATACGACTTCTTCCAGCCGACTCAACTGCTCCACACGCTCGAGAGCCGCATCGTGGAGGGACTGTTCATGGCCGGACAGGTCAATGGCACCACCGGCTATGAAGAAGCGGCCGGACAGGGCCTGGTGGCCGGCATCAACGCCCATGCCAAAGCCCACGGCACGGAAGCGCTCACCCTTGGCCGCGACGAAGCATATATCGGAGTGCTGATCGACGACCTTATCACCAAAGGCGTCGACGAGCCATACCGCATGTTCACCTCCCGCGCCGAATATCGCATACTCCTGCGCCAGGACGACGCCGACTCACGCCTCACCCCCATCGGCCACCGCATCGGACTGGCCTCCGACAGGCGCATGTCACTGCTGCGCGAAAAAGAAGAGCAGATCGACAGTCTGATCGGCCAGCTCCGGGCCAAGAGCATCCGACCGGCCGACGCCAACGCCCTGCTATCATCAATCGGCTCGGCCGAAGTGAAACAGAGCGTGCGCGCCGCCGACCTGATTCTCCGCCCCGGAGTCGACATGAACCTGCTGCGGCGCTTCATTCCCGACGTGGCCGGCGAATATTCCGGCGAAGTGACCGAAGCGGCCGAAATACGCCTGAAATATGCAGGCTACATTGACCGCGAGCGCCAGCTGGCCGAACGCATGGGCAAACTCGATCACGTCACCCTGGCCGACAAGATTGACTACCTCTCGGTGACAGCCCTGAGCACAGAAGCGCGCCAGAAACTCGCAGCCCAACGCCCGCAGACCGTCGGCCAGGCATCGCGCATTCCGGGCGTTTCGCCAGCCGACATCAACGTGCTGCTGTTGCTGCTCGGAAAATAGCGATTGTTTCACGTGGAACACAATAATCAGCCAATAAATCAACCAAATAAACATCAAATGGAATACATCAAGCAACGCGTCCGCGACATCATGGACTATCCCGTCAAGGGCGTAATCTTCCGCGATCTCACCACAGTTTTCAAAGACCCCCGCGCCCTCCACATCATCGGCTGGGATCTGGCGCAACTCTATCGCGACAAAGGAGTGACAAAAGTCTGCGGCATCGAGAGCCGAGGCTTTATCGGAGGCTCGATCCTCGCCTTTGAACTGGCCGCAGGATTCGTGCCCATCCGCAAGCCGGGCAAACTCCCCGCCGACACCATCTCGGCATCATACGACAAAGAATACGGCAAAGACACGATCGAAATCCACCGCGACGCGATCGGCCCCGACGACGTGGTGGTGATCCACGACGACGTACTTGCAACCGGAGGCACAATGGCCGCCGCCATCGACCTCATAAAATCGATGAACCCCAAAAAGATCTACGTCAACTTCATTATCGAGCTGTCATATCTGAACGGACGCGACAAACTTCCCGACGACGTGGAGATCACCTCGCTGCTCAGCTACTGACCCACTGCCACGAGCAGGCCCGACACTTGAAACGATGAAATACGACAAGCCGAAGGAGCTGACAGAAAAAATAGCGATACTGCCGACAACCCCGGGCGTCTATACCTATTATGACGACCGGGGTAACGTCATATATGTGGGAAAGGCCAAAAACCTGAAACGACGCGTCAGCTCCTACTTCAACCGAACGCACGACGTGGTGCGCACCAACCTGCTGGTGCGCGCCATCGCCGACATGAGCTACATTGTCGTGCCGACAGAGCAGGACGCGCTCAATCTGGAGAACTCGATGATCAAGGAGTACAAACCACGCTACAACGTGCTCCTCAAAGACGACAAATCATATCCGTGGATCGTGGTGACAAACGAACACTTTCCGCGGGTGTTTCTCACCCGACAGCGGCTCAAGGACGGATCGAAATACTTCGGGCCATACACCGACACGGCATCAGCCAAAACAGTGCTCGAACTGATCCGCCAGCTATATCCGGTGCGCACCTGCCGGCACCCCATCACCCCCGACTGGATCGACAGGGGCAAAGGGCGGCTCTGTCTGGAATATCACCTGAAAAAGTGTGAAGGATGCTGCGTCGGCAAAATCACCATGCAGCGATATGCCGGCTACATCGACCGCATACGCATGATCCTGCGTGGCGACACTGCCGAACTGCTGACGCATCTGGAAAACGACATGAGCGCGCTCGCGGCCAGTCTGAAGTTTGAAGAAGCCCACGAAGTGAAGAAAAAATACGACCTGGTCAACCGTTACGAATCGAAATCGGTCATCGTCAGCCAGACTCTTGACCAGATCGACGTGTTCGGCATATCGGACGAAGGCGATAACGACGTGTATATCAACCACATGCACGTTCGCCGGGGAGCAGTCGTCAGGTCATTGACGCTCCACTATCGCCGCACCCTACAAGAGCCTGCCAGCCAACTGCTTAGCCTCGCCATAAGTGAAATCGCCGAACGTTTCGGGCCGAATTTCGACGAAGTAATCGTGGAAGAGATGCCCGACGCGGAGTTCCACGGCGTCGGATTCACCGTTCCGCAACGCGGCGACAAGGCCAAGCTGCTGGCCGTGTCAAAACAGAACGCCGCACAGAGCCGCACCGACGCCATCAAGCGTGCGGAGAAACTCGATCCGGAACAACGGGTGATGCGCGTGCTCAAAAAAATCCAGTCAGATTTCCGCCTGCCCGAACTTCCGCGCCACATCGAGTGTTTTGACAACTCAAACATACAGGGCACCGATCCTGTAGCCTCATGCGTGGTGTTCCGCAACGCCAAACCGGCAAAAAAAGACTACCGCATTTTCAACATACAGACAGTCGAAGGCCCCGACGACTTCGCCTCGATGAAAGAAGCGCTCACCCGGCGCTACACCAGAATGATGCAGGAAGCGCCCGACGACCTGCCGCAGCTCATCGTCGTCGACGGCGGCAAAGGCCAGCTCTCGGCCGCGGTCGAAGCGCTCGAATCGATCGGCCTGCGCGGAACGATATCAGTGGTCGGCATAGCCAAGCGCCTTGAAGAAATCTACTTTCCGGGCGACTCCTATCCGCTCTATATCGACAAAAACTCCGAAACGCTGCGCGTGGTCCAGCACCTTCGCGACGAAGCCCACCGCTTCGGCATCACGCACCACCGCCAGCGACGCAGCCGCGGACAGATCAGAAGCGAGCTTGACTCGATTGCCGGAATCGGCCCAAAGACAAAAGAACTGCTTCTGAAAAATTTCCGCTCCGTCGCTGCCATACGCCAGGCCTCCGAAGCGCAACTATCCGAACTAATCGGACCGGCCAAAACCGGGCTTCTGCTGCGCCACTTCTCTGACAAACAACAATCCGAATGACAAAACATCGAAAATTATAATTACCTTTGCGAAATGAATTCAGTTACTTTATTTCTGCAGGAATATCACCTGCTGGGACTCACCATCGGCCTGCTCACGTTTCTGGCAATCGGGGTGTGTCATCCTCTTGTGATCAAAGGCGAATATTATTTCGGAACCAGATGCTGGTGGGCTTTTCTGATCACCGGTTGCGCATCGCTGGCCGGTGCCGTTATTGTCACCGACGTGCTCGGATCGTCGCTTCTCGGAGTGTGGGCCTTCAGCATGTTCTGGAGCATCAAGGAGCTGTTTGAACAACGCCAGCGGGTGGCCAAAGGCTGGTTTCCCGCCAACCCTAAACGAAAAAACTAAATCATGATTCCGGCATACGTATACTGGACTGTCCGTCCTGAAATATTCTCGATCGGCCCCTTCACTTTCGGCCCCGCGGCAATCGGCATAGCCGCCCTGCTGCTGTTTATTCTGCTCATCGCCGACTTTATCGGCTGGCGACGCTCGCGCAACAAATGGGAAGCCGACCACAAAAAGGGAACTCCCCCACCCTACCCCTGGGTCAACGCCGTCGTCATCGGCGGCATCATCTACTGGCTGCTCTCGGCCAACGCGAGCCGGGGCGGCATCGAGATCGGCCCCGTGGCAATGCGGTGGTACGGGCTGATGTTCCTGATCGGTTTCACGGCCGGCTACCTCATCGAGCGGCGCATCTACCGCCACGAAGGCGCTCCCGAGCAATGGCTCACGACTCTGCTCATATGGGTCGTGGCCGGCACCATCATCGGCGCGCGTCTGGGCCACTGCTTCTTCTATGAGTGGGACTACTACAGCGCCCACCCCGAAAAGATCATAGCCTTCTGGGAGGGCGGCCTCGCCAGCCACGGAGGCACCATCGGAGTGATTCTTTGCATTTTCGGCTACAGCCGCTTCACCACCCGCAAGCCCGCTCTCTGGGCCTTTGACCGCATTGTGGTTCCGATCGCGCTGGTGGGCTGCCTGATCCGCATGGGCAATCTCTTCAATTCAGAAATCTTCGGCCATGCCACCACCCTGCCCTGGGGCTTCATGTTCCCGCTCAGCCGCGAATGGCAGCAGATCTATGCCCCGATGCAGGCCGCATGCCACCCGACCCAACTGTATGAAGCAGGCTGCTACCTTCTGCTGTTTGCCGTGCTGATGCTGATGTATTGGCGCTATCACGCCGAACGCCGTCCCGGACTGCTGCTCGGCAGCTTCTTCATCGGCTGCTTCCTGCCGCGCATACTGATCGAATTCGTGAAAAACAATCAGGAAGCATTTGAAGACACCATGCTGCTCAACATGGGCCAGCTGCTCAGCGTGCCTTTCGTCCTGGCCGGAATCTTCTTCGTGTGGCGCGCCATGAGCCGCCCGGCAGTGAATGTGGAATATCCCGACAAATTTCCCGACCATGCAGCCAACTGACATGATCGCCGCAATAACGGCGACTGCGGCATTGCCGCCTGCCCTATGGCTTCTTTCGGCCTACCGCTCCCGCGTGGTCTCCGTGGGCCGTGCCATACGCCACACCGCCGTCAGCCAGACGGCGTCGGTCAACGCGTCGGTCATAGTCCTGTCGGGCAACGACAGCGAAGCGCTCGAGCGCCTGCTTGACAGAATATTCAGCCAGAATTTCGACGGCCAGATGGAAGTCATCGTGGTCAACGACGGAAAAAGCGAAAACGTGAAAGACGTCGTGACCCGCATGCGAAACTCCCGGCGCGCCAACAATCTCCACATCACCTTCACTCCGCCCGAAACACGCAACGTGAGCCACCGCAAGCTCTCCATCACCCTCGGAGTGAAAGCCGCGCGCCATCCCGTGGCCGTGATAATCGACGAACAGTCGGCCATACCGTCCGACCGGTGGCTGACCGCCATGACGTCGCCCTTTGCCGACGAACAGATTCAGATCGTGCTCGGATCGGCGTTGCCTGATCCGGAGGCCGACATCAGCCCGAAAGGCTCCAAAGGCTACCGCGCGTTCACCCACGCGGCCGATGCCGTGGCGTGGCTGTCGGCCGCCCTGCGCCACTGCCCCTATCGCGGATGCGGAGGAAACATCGCCTATCGCCGCCAGCTGTTTTTCGACAACAAAGGGTTCAGCTCGGCGCTCAACCTGCGCGACGGCGACGACGACATCTTCATCAACCGCGTGGCCACGAGTTCCAACACCGCCGTGATGATCGCGCCCGAAGCCCTCGTCACCTACAGCTCGCCGACCTCACGCAGCGAATTCCGCAGCCGGCGGCCGCGCCGCTTCTTCACGGCCCGGCTCCTGCGCCGCTCCACTCCGCGCTTTTTCGGATTCAGTTCGGCCATGGCCTGGCTCTTCACCCTGCTAACCGTCCTCTCCATCTCTCTCGCCATAATCAGCCGCGACTGGATCACCACCGCCGCGGCTGCCACGCTCGGCATCGGAGTCTGGCTCACACTGGCTCTGACATGGCGTTATACGATCAAGGCGATATGCGGCCGCAGACTGCTGCTCGCGCTTCCCCCGATGATACTTTTCAGACCGCTCACAAACATGCGCCACAAATGGCTCTCGCGATTGCGCGCCAAAGAATATTACACCTGGGGGTGAACCAAGCACACGTCACATGAGTTTTTAGTTTAGAGGGTGTTTAACCATAAAACAAAAACGTTCAACAATGACCAGAATCAAGACAAACCTGTTGGCCTCAGTTCTGCTATGCTCCGCCATGCATCTCCACGCCGACGTGGAACCGATCAAATACGGCAATATGGACAACTGGATCACCCGCGACATCAAAGAGTCCCGGCTCATCGGCGGCAAAACCAAAAGCATCTATGAAATCGGACCGTCACAGCACTTTGACGGAGCAAGGGCCTACACCCCCATGGGAGGATCGCCATGGGCCACCAGCAACGTATATGCCAAAGTGATGGGCGTGGTGAAGACGTCAAACGCCGTGTTTCCCGAACAGAGAGGCAATGGCAGATGCGCGCGCCTGACCACCATACTCGAAAGCTGCCGCGTGCTCGGCATGTTTGACATCGAAGTGCTTGTGTCAGGCTCGATTTTCCTCGGTCAGATGATGGAACCGATCACCAACACCTCAAGCCCCTACAGCAAAATGGAGATGGGAGTGCCGTTCACCCGACGCCCCGTCGCCCTGCAGTTCGACTATAAACTCACCGACCCCGAATCAGGCACGCTCACCAAGGCCACCACAGGGTCAAAGAAAACATATCCCGGCCATGACAGCGCCGACGTGTTCATCTACCTGCAACGCCGCTGGGAAGACGCCGACGGCAACATACACGCCAAACGCGTCGGCACCGGGCGCGAACGCCTCCGCGGAAACACTCCGTGGACAAACGCCCACAGAATTCCGGTGATCTATGGAGACCCGACACAGAATCCGGCATATCGCCCATATATGGGACTGCTCAACGGCGAGAAGGCATACTATGCCCGCAACTCCAAAGGAAAGATGGTGCCTGTGGAGGAAGAAGGATGGGACAGCGCCGACAGCACCCCTACACACCTGATAGTCATGGCATCGGCCGGAAGCGGCAATGCCTATGAGGGCCAGCTCGGCATGGAGCTTTGCATCGACAACATCGCCCTGGTCTACTAATAGGGTGTTACAAAGCGTATTGCGATGATCGTTCATCTCATTTTGCCCCAAAAACAAATACCATGAAACGACTATTTTCAATCATCACACTTCTTGCTCTGATTCTGACTTCTCATGCGCAGATACAACGGCTCGACACACTCTCTGAACGCGTTTCGTCTCTTATCATAAGCACCGGTGAGATAAAGACCGGAAAGAACATACTCAACGCAAGTCCTAAGGAAATCATTGACACTCTTGATGATGGCTACAGGATTACAATGCTGTTCGACTGCGTGAACATCGGCAGAGTCCGCAATCAGAATGGGAAGAAAAAATTGGGATGGCGTGGTTTCGATCAATCCTATACGGGAGAACGCCCTACTCTGCCCCAAAAAGTCTTAACTTTAGACAAACCGCTCGGCGCAGACGTGGTCGTTGATGTCGAAAAGATGGACTATGTTGAATATCTGATTGATATGGCCGCTGCAGAGGAAGTTCAATTCCAAAATGAATCCAAGCCGATAAAGCCTATAGGTAATTATGAAGGATTTTATCCTGAAAACCAATTTCAGCTTCAATTCATTGAACATATTCCGAAATCAGACAATGTTATAGTTTCAGTTACTCCTGTCTCATATAACCAGGCTACACAAATCATCAGAATTCCCTACAAAATTGTGTTCTCTCTGAAATTCACAGATGTGCCAACTCCGTCACCAGAGCCGGCGGACCGGCGGATTCGCTGACTGGCGGTGACTCACACCTTAATTTTGCGCTGACGGAATTTTTTGCTAATTTTGCGATTTGAAACACAAGAAGCTTACCGACCCATGCCCATAAAAAACCTGGTGATAGTGGAGTCTCCCGCCAAAGCGAAGACCATTGAAAAATTTCTTGGAAAAGACTATAAGGTCCTTTCCAGCTATGGCCATATCCGAGATCTGGCCAAAAAAAGTTTTTCGCTGGAGGAAAACGCCGAAGGACGCCGCGATTTCACACCCAACTATGAAATTCCTGAAGAGAAACTCGAACGCGTCAAAGAGCTGAAACAGGCGGCCGCAAGCGCCGAGACCGTGTGGCTCGCATCTGATGAAGACCGTGAAGGAGAAGCCATTGCATGGCATCTGAGCGAAGTGCTCGGACTCGACCCGGCCAAGACGCGACGCATAGTTTTTCACGAAATCACGAAAGACGCCATTCTCCACGCCATAGCCAACCCGCGCACCATAGACCTTGACCGCGTCAATGCCCAGCAGGCACGCAGAGTGCTTGACCGCATAGTGGGCTTTGAACTGAGTCCCGTGCTCTGGAAAAAGATCAAGCCGGCCCTGTCGGCAGGCCGCGTGCAGTCAGTGGCAGTGCGTCTGATCGTTGAACGCGAACAGGAAATCAAGGACTTCAAGTCGGAAGAATACTTTCGTGTGACCGGCCGGTTCACAACGGCCGACGGCGCCACAGTGCGCGGCGAACTGAACCGCAGACTGCCCGACGAGGCTTCGGCCCGCGAGTTTATGAACGACTGCGCCGGAGCCAGCTTCAAAGTCAACTCCGTTAACGTGCGTCCGGCAAGAAAAAGCCCCGCGCCGCCTTTCACCACCTCGACCCTCCAGCAAGAGGCGGCCCGCAAGCTCGGATTCACCGTCAGCCAGACCATGAGCGTGGCCCAGCGCCTGTATGAGGCCGGACACATTACGTATATGCGTACCGACTCCGTCAACCTCTCGAACCTGGCCATAAACACCATATCGAAGGTGATCACCGACAAACTCGGCAAGGACTACCTTCACGTGCGCCACTACCACACCAGCTCGAAGGGAGCGCAGGAAGCCCACGAAGCCATCCGCCCGACCTATGCCGACGTGGAGAGCATCGACGGCACACAGGCAGAGAAACGACTCTACACCCTGATACGCCGCCGTGCCATCGCATCGCAGATGGCCGACGCGGAAATCGAACGCACCACAGCCGAAATCGGCGTGAGCAGCCGCCAGGAACATTTCACCGCCCAGGGCGAAGTCATCAAGTTCGACGGTTTCCTCAACGTTTATCTCGAAGGCCGCGACGACGACAGTTCCGACGAGTCGACACAAGACGGCAACCTGCCCCAGCTGTCGGCCGACCAGAGCCTCGACTGCGCCGACATCACCGCAATGCAGCGCCACACTGTCCATCCCCCGCGCTTCACCGAAGCCGCACTGGTCAAGAAGATGGAAGATCTCGGCATCGGACGCCCGTCGACCTATGCCCCCACCATCTCCACAATCCAGCAGCGCGAATATGTGGAAAAGGGCAACCGCGAAGGCACCGAGCACCCGTTCACCGTGCTGAATCTCTCGCCCGACGGCACCATCAGCACCGAAACCCGCACCGAAGTGCTGGGCGGCGACCGCGGAAAACTGCTGCCCACCGACATCGGCATCGTGGTCAACACCTTCCTTGACGAATACTTCCCCGACATTCTTGACTATAATTTCACGGCACGCGTCGAAGAGAAATTTGACGAGATCGCCGAAGGAAAACTGCCTTGGCAGCAGGAAATCGGCGAATTCTACGCGCAATTCCACCCCGAAGTGGAAAAGGCCCTGAACATGCGCCTCGAACATCGCGTCGGCGAACGCATTCTCGGCGTTCACCCCGAATCAGGCAAGCAGGTGAGCGTCAAGATCGGACGATTCGGCCCGCTGGTGCAGATCGGCGACGCCGACGCCGAAGAGAAGCCGCAGTTCGCCTCGCTGCTCAAAGGCCAGAGTCTCGCCACGCTGACCCTCGACGACGCCCTGAAACTGTTTGAATTTCCACGCACAATCGGCGAATATGAAGGCAAAGACGTGACAGTGGCCATCGGACGCTTCGGACCTTATGTGAAACACGACGGACGCTTCGTGTCGATTCCGGCAAGCGTGGCTCCGGCAGCAATCTCGCTCGACGAAGCTATCGAGCTGATCGAGGCCAAACGCCAGGCCGAGAAAAACAAAATTATCAAGCTCTTTGACTCAGATCCTGAGCTTCAGATACTTAACGGACGCTTCGGACCATACATCTCGTATAAAAAAGAAAACTATAAAATTCCCCGCACGGTCACAACCCCCGCCGACCTGACCGAAGAGGAATGTCGCGAGATAATAGCCTCACAGGCCGACAAACCGAAAAAGACCTCACGCAAAACAGCCTCCTCACGCAAGAAGCAATAATGTCAATCAACGAAAAGCAGACAAAACTGCGGCGCGCCCCGTTCAAACCCGACGTGGTGCGCACATTCACAGTCACCGAAGGAGAGCCGACATCGCTGTTGGCCTTTGTGGAGACAAAATTTCCGGAACTGAAGCGCACGCGCCTGAAGCAGATGTTCGCCCACCGTCAGGTCAAACTGAACCAGTCGGTCATGACCCAGTGCAACATGGACGTTACCCCGGGCGACACGGTCAACGTGAACCTGACGCGCGAATTCCGCGAATTCACCCACCGGCGACTGAAACTGATCTACGAAGACGAGCATATTCTGGTGGTGCATAAGGGCTATGGCCTGCTGTCAATGGCCGGCGACGGCCCTGAAAAGCAGGAAACCGCCTACTCCATTCTGCGTGAATATCTGAAAAAAGAGCATCCCGGCAACAAACTTTTCATCGTGCACCGTCTGGACCGCGACACCACCGGCCTGATGCTGTTTGCCAAGTCACAGGAAGCCAAAGAGACCTTGCAGTTCAACTGGAACGCCATGGTGCTTGACCGGCGCTATGTCTGCGTCACCGAAGGGCGTCCGGAACCGGCCGAAGGAATCGTGCGCACACGCCTGATGGAAAATTCCCGCCATGAGGTCTACTCCATTCCCGAAGACTCCGATCGCGGACAGCTCGCCGTCACCCGCTACACCACCCTCGGCACCGGCCGCGCCGGCCTGTCGCTCGTGGAATGCCAGCTCGACACCGGACGCAAAAACCAGATACGCGTGCACATGAAAGAACTCGGCACCCCCATCAGCGGCGACCGCCGTTACGGCGGCCACGCCTCGCCGATACACCGCATGGCCCTCCACGCCCGCACTCTGCGGTTTATCCATCCGATTACGAGAAAAGAGATGAGCTTCACCACACCGGTGCCGTCATCGTTCACCCGCCTGACCGGACGGATTGACAATCGGGAGGCATGAACTTTCCGCGCCGGCTTCTGATCACGGCCATCATCGCTCTTCAAGCTCTGACGTCCATGGCCATAGGCCGTGGATTCGGCTCGGATCTGTCGTCGGCGGAAGGTGTGCTCCAGCAACATCTCGATTCACTGTCGCTGGCCACCACAGCGTCAGACAGCATTGACATTATCTATGGCATGTTCGACATGCTCCCGCCCGACAGACGTCCGGCAATGGGCCACGAACTGTATCGGCTGATCAAAGCCGAAGAAGGCTATGAAGGCGCCCTCGGAGTTTTGCGTCTGCTGACCCTTATATACAAGGACAACTCCGAAGCGCTGAATGCCATCATACACGAAATGAGAGGAATGCCTGAGTCCGACGAGCTTCAGGAGTCCATTCTTTTCGCCAGAATCTATCTGGCGGCCAATCAGGCGCGCGGCGAAAGCCCCGAGAGCCTGCGCGAAAAGATCACCGCCCTGATCACCGTCGACCAGAACCACATCTCAGACCATTACGAGCGGCTGCTCCATATGTTCACAGTGTGTATGTATGTGCGCGAAATGACCCACGGCCCACTGCTGGCCGAGAACCTGCGCTATCTCAACCGCGAACTGCGCCACAGGCCACTCTCCACCTATGCCATACGCCGGCAATATGCCGACATGAAGGCCCAGATCTTCACCGAAAACGACGAAGCGGCCGATGCCGTCGAAGCAGACCGCGAGCTGCTGGCAGTGATCAACGGCATGGATTCGGAATATCGCGCCAGAGAACGAAGGCACTTGGCACTGCACTGGTTCCGCTATCGGGCATACACCCGTATGCTTCGCAACTTCGACGCCATATCCGACGAAGAGGCCCGGCGCTATTATGCTGAACTGAACGCGCTGGCCGATTCTCTTCCTGAAGTGCGCGCCGTCTACAACAGCTTCCGCTACCCCGATATTTTCTATCTGCTGAAAACCGGCAACCATGCCGCAGCTCTGCCTTTGCTGAAAAAGGCGCTCACCACCGAATCCGACATCTCACGCCGGCGCTTTCTGCTCAGACAGCTCATCGACGCGGCCCGCCAAACCGGCGACGACGCTCTGGCCCTGGCCTCGGTGACGGAATACAATCCGCTGCTTGAAAACTACATTCAACAGAAAATCAAGGAAAGCGAACAGGAGATCACAGTGAGCCACAACCTTGCGTCCGTGCGCAAGCAAGCCCTTGAAAATGAGCTGGAAATGCGCCGCGAGAAAGGCCATCGCCGCAACATCGCCCTTATCTGTTCGGCAATAGCCCTGGCATTGGCCCTGGCGGCCCTGATCCAGCTCAACATCATGATCAACCGCTGCCGCCACACCGAAAGCCAGCTGCGCAACACCAACAGCCATCTGACCCAGCGGCGCAACATCCTGAAAAACAGCACCGACGAAATGCTTCAGGCAGTCAATGAAGCCGAAAAGGCTCAACGCGACAAAACCACATTCATCCGATATATCTCCTCGACAATCTCCCTGTCGCTCTCCTCGATAATGGAATACGCCCATAAAATCATCAACGCCTCCGACCAGGATGAAACCTGCCGGCGCATTCTCCATCGGTTTGCCGAAGTCATAGAAGACAATTCCGAACATCTGCGCCGATCCGCACGACATCTGAAAGCCCTGTCGCATGGAGAAGAATTCAGGCAGAACGGCGGCAAGGAGACTTTCAAACCGGATTCCGACAAATGACGATGATGAAAGCAGGACGCCGACATATGATCCCGCGGATGGTTCTGGCGCTGCTTCTGGCGCTGGCCACTCCGGCCATGCGTGGCTCGGTCCACAAGATGGCACAGCCCGACACCCGCCTCAGGATGATCGAATCGCTGCCAGGCGCCCGGACAGCGACCGACAGCATCACCCTGCTCTACAATATCTATGACCTTTCGTCAGGCGCGGCGGCCGACTCCGCCGCCAAACAGATCTATCGCGTGGCCCGCGCCAACCGTTACGACGAAGTGGCTCTCGACATTCTCAGAGACATGGCTCAGGTCCACTCCGACAATGACTCCATACTCGCCCGCATACAGACGATAGCCGAAAACGAGTTTCCGGAAAGCAACCTGCAGAAGGAGACCATAATCTTCGTGAAAATATACCGCACATATCTCGAAACGGCCTACACTCCTGAAAAAGAGCTGAAAGAGAAGATCAGACAGATCATCAGCCGATATGGCGGATCATATTCCACCGACCCTTACGAACGCCTGATGCAGCAGTTTCTCCAGTGCATCTTCATCAGCCACGAAACACAGGGCACACTGCTGAACCAATACATCAACGCCCTGGAGCGACAGCTGCGCAACATCCCGCGGCAATCCGACAAACTCACCGCGCGCCTATACCGCCAGAAAGCCTACTCATATACCGTCAATTCCGACTATAATCGCGCAGTGGAAGCCGACCGCAAACTGCTTGAGCTATACGACAAAATCGAGCGAGTCAACGCGGCCCAGGGGCGTCCTTACAGAAACCTTGACCGTTTCCGTCTCGGCTCGCTCACGCGCATGCTCTCCAACTATCCAGCGCTGAACGTCGGCGAGGCCGACAGCATCTATCTCGCCATCAACCACATCAAGGCCAAGAATCCGTCATTGCAGTCCGACGGGAAAACGGACCAGGCAAAAATATTCGTCGACATGGCCCACGGCAACTATGCCGCCGCACTCGAACCGCTGCGGGCTTTGGCCGCCACCGAACTCGACCACATAGAGCGCCGGCATCTTCTCAAACAACTGATGATCGCCGCTGAAAACTGCGGCCGCGAAGACGTGCTGCTGGAAGCGTCGGCCTCCTATGCCCGACAGATCGAAGCATATATCGACTCGAAAATGAGCGAATGCCTGCGTGAACTCCAGATAATCTTCGACGTTGACCGCCTGCGCACCGACTCAGTGACCAGCGAGCTTCAGATCCAGAACGAAGTTGGCCACCGGCGCACCCTGATGCTGAAGATAATGGTGGCGCTCGCAATGACATCGGCCGCGCTCCTTGTGACCTTCATCATCCTCTACAGACGCTTCCGCCGCCTGTCGGAGCATCTGAAAACGGCCAACAAACGCCTCATTACACAACATGAGGAACTTCACTCCCGCTCCGAAGAACTGCGCGCGGCCATAGCCGAGGCCACATATGCCGAACAGCAGAAAGCGTCGTTCATCCGCTACATCTCGTCGACCCTGCTGTTGCCGCTGCACTCGCTTATGGAATATTCCCAGAAACTGATCGACTCATCGCGCGGAGACGCCAAGCCCTTCCTGCAACGCTTCGGCGAGGTGGTGCGCGAAAACTCCGAACAGCTACAAAACTTTGCCGCCCGCCTGCTCAGACTCTCACGTCAGGATCACGACACAGACTGACAACACAGCCCTGACACGCCGCGGTTAAAGAATAATTTGGCAATGTGGGAAAAAAGGGTTATCTTTGCAGTGTAATCACAACGGAATCCCGCCAAGAACCACTCGGCCGGGGTTCATTATTTTTTATCTCTCAAAAAAACTAAAAAACTAATTGCCATGGCAATAACCTACATGACCAAAGAGGGCTACAAGAAAAAAATGGAAGAGATAGCCTATCTTGAATCCGTGGAACGCCCCAGAATATCGGCTGCCATAGCTGAAGCACGCGACAAGGGTGACCTTTCGGAGAATGCCGAATATGATGCCGCGAAAGAGGCACAGGGCATGCTCGAAATGAAAATCGCCCAGCTGAAGGATCTTGTGGCCAACGCACGCATCCTCGACGAAAGCAAGCTCAACACCGAAGAAGTGCAGATCATGAACTGCGTCACTATAAAGAATCTGGCCAACGGAATGACAATGGAATACACCATTGTGGCTGACTCAGAGGCCAATCTGAAAGAGAAGAAAATCGGCACTTCCACCCCGATCGCCAAAGGCCTGCTCGGCCACAAGACCGGCGATGTCGTGGAAATCACCGTGCCTGCCGGCCTGATGAAATTTGAAATAGTCAAAATCTCGTTCTGACCATAGTCAATTCTGTCCATATGAGCATTTTTTCAAAGATCGCCGCAGGCGAAATTCCGTCATACAAGGTGGCTGAAGATGCCGGACATTTCGCATTTCTCGACATCAACCCCATGGCGCCCGGACACACTCTGGTGATTCCGCGCCGTGAGGTGGACTATCTTTTTGATCTCCCGGCCGACGAATATGCCGCGCTGATGGAATTTGCCCGCAATGTGGCCTTAAAAATGAAGAAAGCCCTTCCGTGCAAGCGCATCGGAGTGGCGGTGCTTGGCATGGAAGTGCCTCACGCCCACATTCATCTGGTGCCGCTCCAGAGCGAGGCCGACATGGATTTCCGCGCGCCGAAGCTGAATCTTCCGGCCGAAGAGATGAAACGTATCGCCGACGCCATAGCAAAAGCCTGAAATGGCCGACATATACCAACTGCGCCGCCGCGGCACCGTGATCTTTCTGATCATCACGGTGGCCGTGGTGGCTGTGTTTTTGTGGATCAGCAACTCGCTTGTGAGAGATCTGGCCGCCCAGGAGCGCCAGCGGATGGAGATCTGGGCCGATGCCACCCGCGAGATCGTGAGCGCCGATCCGTTCGGACCGACAGCAGGCACCGACATCAACTTTCTGCTCAAGATCATCGAGGCCAACCGCACGATTCCGGTGCTGGTGACCAACGATGCCGACAGCATTCTGCAACAGCGCAATTTCGATCTGCCGGAACCGACACAGTCGTTGCCGCCATGGGTGATCACTCCGGCCAACAAGGAGTTTCTGCACCGCAAGCTGGTCGAAATGAAGAAGGCGACCGACAACGTAATCCACTTCGACATCGCTCCCGGCGAAGTCCAGCATCTTTACTATGAGGACTCCCGCCTTCTGCAACGCCTGAGCCTGTATCCCTACGTGCAGCTCGCGGTGATGATAGCCTTTGTGGCGGTGGTCTACTATGCCGTCACCTCAAGCAAGCGCGCGGAGCAGAACAAGGTGTGGGCCGGACTCAGCAAGGAAACCGCCCATCAGCTCGGCACCCCGATTTCGTCGCTGATGGCCTGGACGGAGATTCTGCCGAATTATGGCGTGGACGCCGAGACCATGACAGAGATCAACAAGGACGTGCACAGACTCCACACCATAGCGTCGCGCTTCGGAAAAATAGGATCGGAACCGGCCATGGAGCACGCCGACCTGAACCGGGTGGTTGATTGTGCCGCCGACTATATGAGAGCGCGCATTTCGCGTGCAGTCAGTTTTGAGGTCGCTCTCTGTCAGGAGGCTCTGCCTGTGCGCCTGAGCGCACCACTGATCGAATGGGTGATGGAGAATCTGATCAAGAATGCCGTCGATGCCATGGAAGGCCACGGGCGGCTGAAAATCACCACTCTCCGTGAGGGCGACCAAGCGGTCATCGAGGTGACCGACAGCGGCCGCGGCATAGCGCGCCGTGATTTCAACTCTATTTTCAATCCGGGTTTCACGACCAAGAGCCGCGGATGGGGCCTCGGGCTGACTCTTGCCCGAAGAATCGTGAAGCAATATCACAGCGGACGCATATTCGTCAAGCATTCCGAGCCGGGGGCGGGCACCACATTCCGCGTCGAGCTGCGCCTGCAACCGTCGTCACCGCAGTGAGAGTCAGCGGGGTATGGTGAAGATGAATCTCGCGCCGCCGGTGTAGGCGGTGTCGAGTTCCACGCTTCCGTGGAGCAGCGTGGCTATCAGCCGACACACCGGAAGACCGAGTCCATGACCTGACGAACTGTCGTCGGTGGTGAAACGGTTGAAAATTGTCTCCTCCTTGCCTTCGGGAACACCGCAACCGGTGTCGGTGACGGTGAACTTCACCTGATCGGGCATGATTTCATAGTCGAGCGTTATGGTGCCTGATTCCGTGAATTTGGCCGCATTGTTCAGCAGATTCAGCAGAACAACCTGAAGACGGTATGGATCGGTTTCGATCAGCACCGGCTCGGCATCTTTTTTCGGGAACCGCAGGCTGACACCGGGCTTCAGATTGATTTTCACATTATCGAGCGAGAGCAGGCAGATTGACTTGATGTCGGTCGGCCGGATCTTCACCGTCATGCGCGTTGACTCCAGAAGCGAAAAATCCTGAAGATCCAGCACAAACGACTGGAGCATCAGGGTGTTGAGCTGCACCACACGCGAAAAATGGCTGAGATAATCACGGCGGCTTTCGTCGGTGGAGTCGATGATCATCTGCGAATATTCGGTGATGGTGTTCAGCGGCGTTATGATTTCGTGACTTATATAGTTGATGAAATCCGTTTTGTTTTTTTCCGCCTCGCTGGCCTTGTCGCGCGCCGCGATAAGCCTGTCGCGCGTCGACCTGAGCACCTCGCTCTCGTGTTCGAGTTCGCGGTTTGACTGCTTCAGGCTGGCCGACAGTCGCTTGAACCTGCGAAACAGCCCGACAAAGACCATCGCCACAATGATCAGGACGATCAAAGCGATCACGCTGATGTTGATAACGATGTTTTTCAGCCGGTTGGATTCACGCTGACGTTCAAGTTCATTGACCGTGTTGCGGTCTTTCAGCCTGTTGACCTCATATATTATCTGCAATTCGCGATAGCGTTCGGCCGACTTGAGTTTGACAAAGTCTTCAAGCGATCTGGCATACTCCATTGATGTGGCAAGGCGTGCTTCAGAGTCGCCAAGCGCTTCGGCCGCCGTCATCATCAGTTGCAGATAATATCGGCGGCTGAATATGTCGGAACTCTTTTCAAGATTCGATTTTATGATCGGCATTGCCTTGGCATAGTCGCCGCGCTTCATGTAGATGCACATCTGCGGCTGGCGGTAATACTCCATGTCGGCACGCGCCGATTCATGCTTCGAAGCCACATCCTGAATCTGGCGGTAATATTCTTCGGCCTCGCTGTCGGTCAGCGCCTGATAGTTTTTGAGAATTCTCCGGAGGCTGACATATCTGTTGAGGTCAAAGTTGCAGTACAGGCGTCCCTGCCGGCGATATTCCTCTTCCAGTTCATCCATTATGTCAAGCATCTTTCGGTCGGCTTCGATGGCTTTTCTGCTCTCGCCGTTGTTGGTATATGTGATTGCCTGCTGCAGATAGAGCCTGTTGCGTATCAGAAAGGTCGTGAGCGGCAGCATCGCCACATAGTGCTGAAGATCTGAGAAATACTCCATCAGCAGCTGTCCGTGTGTCTCGTTGCTGAGAAAGCTGCATATGGCAAAGAGCTGCGTCATCTGCTCATAAGGATCGTCGGCATCGCTCTTGCTGTATTCCTTGATCAGGTCGAGAATTTTCTGCTGGCGCATATCCTCGGTCATCATCTTCGACATCTGTGCAGCCCGACAGACCCTGATGAACGCCAAGGTCTCCTTTTTGAGATTAGACTCCGGAAACGCCTTCATCCGGTCAAGCAGCCTGACCATCAGCGAGTCGTCGGCCTGATTGGCATTAGCCATCTGCCGGATCATGTCCATCACGACAGTGTCATTGCCGGTACGTTCGGCCAGAGCCATCAGCTGCGAGGCTGACTCGCTGCGTTCGCTGACGGAAGCTGAAAGGTCAAATATGTTGTAGAGAGCAATTATGCTGTCGGCAGAAGTCGTGACATTCGGCAAAGCAGTCATCAGGCTGTCGCGGATCTGCGTGCGCCTGAATCCGGACGCATCAGCCCCTATGGCGCATAAAGCGCACATTAACAACACTATCAATGCTTTATACCTATACATCTTTTCATTCCACAGTAAAAGACCATTGCATGGTCAGGTTACAATCGTGAAACAAAAGTAGACATATTTTCATTACAAACCAAATAAAATTGGAACTATTTTGTGACATGACTGAAAAATGCCGTATATCCTACAATAAATATTCAGAATTTTGCGTAACTTTGCATTGATATATGCTCAGCTATTTACGGCATATGATTCAACTCATCCTCTCTCCCGCGCGTGGATGGGAGGATGTTGCCGCTCACCCCATACCCAGGAGTGAGGCGTTTCGCCGTGGCCTTATGCCCCTGATCGCGACATCGGGCCTGTCGGTGCTGTTTCGCGCGCTCTATCAGATCCATACGTCGTTTATCCATCTGATTCCATACGCCGTTATCGGATTTCTGCAATATTTTCTCACATATCTGATAGCGCAGGTGGTTCTCACGGCTTATCTGCCGCGCATCACTTCCGACGGACGGGTCGACGAATACCGGCTGACCGTTTTCCTGTGTTTCGCCGTCGGGCTGATGAGCATGATCGGCATCCTGTCCAATCTGATGCCCATGACTCTGACTCTGGTCGAGTTTCTGCCGCTATATGTTGCGGTGGTCATGTTCAAGGGACGCGAATATCTTGGCGTCCGCTCCGACGTGGTCGGCGGCTATGCCGGCGCGACGGTGCTGTCAGTGATCATGCCGGTCTTTCTTTTCGAGTTCATACTCAACAAATTCATCTTATGAAATTCAAGGAAATCAACATAAAAAACCGACGTGCCACTTTTGACTATGCCATCGGTGACACCTTCACCGCCGGACTGGTTCTGACCGGCACGGAAATCAAATCGATACGCCTGGGAAAGGCGTCGCTCACCGACACATTCTGCTATGTGGAACGCGGCGAAGTGTGGGTTAAAAACATGTATATAGCCGAATATTTCTACGGCACCTACAACAACCACCTCGAACGCCGCGACCGCAAACTTCTGCTCAACCGCAAGGAGATCCGCCAGCTGGAAAAAGAGAGCCAGACGGCCGGTTTCACCATCGTGCCGCTCAGACTGTTCATCAACGAACGCGGCCTGGCCAAACTTGTGGTCGGCATAGGCAAGGGCAAAAAGGAGTACGACAAACGCCAGAGCATCAAAGAGCGCGACGACAAGCGCTCAATGGCGCGCTTCTTCCAGAAATAGCAGAATCAACATCCCACCACCACCCTCTTTACTCACAAATACTGAATCATGGTTCAATCCTCCGATTACTATAACCCTGAATATAACGGAGCCGAAAGCGAACCGGCCCGCCAGGAGGCAACACGGCCGAGCCAGGCAACGGCCGAGCCTAAAAACGCACCAGAGCCGCCAAAGCGACGGACTCCCCGCAAACCGGCCAGCCCCACCCGAAAAGCAGACCGCGGCTATGGACCGATCGCATTTTTTACCGACCGGCGTCTGAGGCTGTTTCTGGGAGTGGTGTGCCTGCTCATGGCGGCATTCGCGCTTGTCTCGACCGTGTCGTGGCTTGTCAGCGGCCATGTGGATCAGGCCAAAATCACCTACAACACCTCCGGACAGATCGTGGCCTTGGGCGACAAAGTGGCCAATGCCGGCGGCCCCGTGGGAGCCATGCTCGGCAACTTCCTGCTCACCGAAAGCCTCGGACTCGGCTCGCTGATACTGATATTCTATGTCGGCGCGCTCGGCCTCAGACTGATCGGACAGTGGCACTTCAAGTTCTGGCCCATGACGTTCAAGTGCCTGCTGGTGTCGGTGTCTATGTCGGTCATTTTAGGGCTTCTCACGTTCAACAATGCCGGCTTCATCATGTGGGGAGGCTACCACGGCCACTATATCAACCAGCTGCTCATCGACTATTCGTCGGCCTTAGGAGCAATATGCGTGAGCATAGCCCTGGTGGCGCTTGTGGCCACCCTCTACCTCACCGAGCTCACACGCCTTTATATGGCCTATCGCCGAAGGATCAACGCCATACGCGAACGCCGCGCCGCCGAAGAAGAGCGCCGCGCCCGTGAACGCGCCGCCGTCGAGGCCGAAATGCAGACCCCGGCGCCAGTCGACGAAACCGACGAGGAGGAACAACGCCCTGAACCAGCCACAGAGTCTGAAAACTCCGACCCGCTGGAATTTACGGATATGCCGGCCGAGGAACAGGATCTGCCTGACGCCGACGACTCCGACAGCCTAATCGGCGAACCAGAAACCGAAATCTCATCCGGACTCACCGACTATTCCGACTCTCCTTTTCAGGTAACAGCCCATGAAATAGAAGAAGCCGAAGTGATCACCACCGACACTTTCGACCCGACGGCCGAACTCTACAACTATCACTTCCCTTCGATAGAACTGCTGGAAGACCGCGCCGGCAACAAGGTGACGATCGACACCGAAGAGCAGGAAGCCAACAAAGAGCGCATAATCAAGGCGCTCGAGCAGTTCAACATCAAGATCTCGAGCATCAAGGCCACAGTAGGCCCGACAATCACCCTGTTTGAAGTGGTGCCGGCCGAAGGACAGCGCATCGCCGCCATAAAGCGCGTGGAAGAAGACCTGGCCCTGGCCCTGAAGGCGCAGGGCATACGCATCATCGCCCCGATTCCCGGCAAAGGAACCATCGGCATCGAAGTGCCCAACAACGACCCGCAGGTGGTTTCCATGAGGTCAATCATCGCTTCGCGCAAATTCCAGGAAAGCCAATATGAGCTGCCCATGGCCATGGGAGCCACCATCAGCAACGAAGTCTTCATCGCAGACCTTGCCAAGATGCCTCATCTGCTGGTGGCAGGCGCAACCGGCCAGGGAAAATCCGTCGGACTCAACGCCATCATAACCTCCCTGCTCTATAAAAAACATCCCGCCGAACTCAAATTCGTGCTCATCGACCCGAAGATGGTGGAATTCAGCCTCTACCGGGTGCTTGAACGCCACTATCTGGCCAAACTTCCCGACGAGGACGACGCCGTCATCACCGACTACAACAAGGTGGTGGCCACGCTCAATTCACTGTGTGTGGAGATGGATCGCCGCTATGCTCTGCTGAGCATGGCCGGATGCCGCAACGTCAAGGAATACAACCAGAAATTCATCGCCAAACAGCTCAATCCGGGAAAAGGCCACCGCTTCATGCCCTACATCGTGCTGATTGTCGACGAGTTTGCCGACCTGATCATGACCGCCGGCAAAGAGATTGAAAGCCCGATCTGCCGTCTGGCCCAGAAGGCCCGCGCCATAGGCATCCATGCGATCATAGCCACGCAACGCCCGTCGACCAACGTCATCACCGGCCTGATCAAAGCCAACTTCCCCGGACGAATCGCCTTCCGTGTGAGCCAGATGGTCGACTCGAAAACCATTCTCGACCGCTCAGGCGCGCATCAGCTCGTCGGCAAAGGCGACATGTTTTTCTCGACCAACGGCAACCTGGAGCGCGTGCAGTGCGCCTTTGTGGACACTCCTGAAGTCGAGGCAATCTGCCAGAGCATAGCCGACCAGCCGGGCTATGCCAACGCATATGAACTGCCTGAATACGTGCCCGACGTGCCCGAAGGCGGCGCGGCATCAGCCGGACAGCCCGGAAGTTCCTTTGACCGCGACCCGCTCTTTGAAGAGGCCGCACGGTTCATCGTCAGCAGCGGCACCTCAAGCACCTCGTCGCTCCAGCGCCGATATTCGATCGGCTATAACCGCGCAGGCAAGATCATGGACCAGCTGGAAGCCTCCGGAGTGGTCGGCCCCGCCTCTGGAATGAAGCCTCGCGCCATACTCATGGACATGATGGACCTGGACCAGATGTTTTCCTGAACAATATGAAAAAACTGCTTCTAATCATACTGACAGCGCTTGCTGCGACAGTCGCAGCAATGGCCGAGTCGATCATCGACCGCGCCACAAAGGCAGTGAAAAGCGCTCCGTCGCTCACGGCCACCTTCCGCATCAACGGATCCGACGGACGCCTCGTGATGTCGGGCGCATGCTTCAGACTCGAAGTGCCCCAGATGCAGACAGCTTTCGACGGCACCACGCAGTTCACCCTCAACGAAGCCGACTCCGAACTGACACTGACCACCCCCACCCTCGAAGAAATAGCCGCCATCAATCCGCTGGCGTTCATCGGCAACCTGCGGTCGAGCTTCACCGCATCGACACTGTCCGACGGACGCATACGCTTCGTGCCCGCGGCCGACGGAACGGACCTGGAGGAGATCGTCACCGCCTTCGACTCCAAAACCGCAATGCCCGTCATCGTGACAATGAAGACCTCGGCCGGCGAAATCCTCATAGACCACATCAAGGTGACCAAAGGATCTCGCTCCATTCCGGCATCCTCATTCACCATAAAGCAAAACAAAGGAATAACCACCATAGACTTACGTTAACCACGTTTTTTTACAACCATGAACGAAACAAAGACGAAATGCCTGATCATCGGCAGCGGTCCAGCAGGCTACACAGCCGGCATCTACACCTCGCGCGCAGGACTCAGCCCTATAGTATATGAAGGACTGCAGCCCGGCGGCCAGCTCACCACAACGACCGAAGTTGAAAACTTTCCCGGCTATCCCGAAGGAGTGACCGGCCCGCAGCTGATGGACGACCTCAAAAAACAGGCCATGCGCTTCGGAGCAGACATACGTCCGGGCCGCATCACCGAAGTCAGCTTCGACACGCGTCCTTTCATCGCACGCGACGACAACGACAACCGCATCACGGCCGACACTGTCATCATCGCCACCGGCGCCTCAGCCATGTATCTCGGACTCCCTGATGAAGAAAAATACATGGGACTCGGCGTCAGCGCCTGCGCCACATGCGACGGATTCTTCTACCGCGGCCGCAAGGTGGCCGTGGTCGGCGGAGGCGACACCGCTTGCGAAGAAGCCCTGTATCTGAGCAATCTCGCCACAAAGGTCTACATGATCGTGCGCAAGGACCACCTGCGTGCATCGAAGGTGATGCAGCAGCGCGTCATCGAAAAAGAAAACATCGAGATACTCTTCAACACCAACACAATCGGCCTGTTCGGCGAGGAATTCCTTGAAGGAGCGCATCTGGCCGAACACATGGGCACTGAAAACGAACGGAAGTTCGACATTGCCATCGACGGATTCTTCCTCGGCATCGGCCACAAGCCTAACGCATCGATATTCACCCCTGCCGTAGAGCTGGACGACCACGGCTACATCAGAACCTTCAACGGCACTACTGCCACATCAGTGGCCGGAGTGTTTGCCGCAGGCGACGTTGCCGATCCGCGCTACAAGCAGGCCATCTGCGCCGCAGGCTCGGGATGCCGTGCCGCTCTCGACGCCGAAACATACCTGCTCGAAAACAGCTGACAACGTTGAACAAAAAGCGCCGATATCTCCCCGTTAATATTTTTTAACTTTTGTAATATCGGCGCTTTTTGTAATTTTGAGGCTCAAAATTAATCAATTACTACTATCTTTTCCGATGAGAATAAAAATTTTAGTTATTGACGACGAAGAATCGATCTGCGAAATACTCAAATATAACCTTGAAAAGGAAGGCTATGAGGTAGACACCGCCCTGTCGGCCGAGGAAGCGCTTGAAACCGATCTGCCGTCTTATTCGCTCTTTATCGTCGACATAATGATGGACCAGCTCAGCGGATTTGATTTTGCAAAACGCCTGAAAAACAACGACGACGTGGAAAACACGCCTATCATCTTCTGCTCGGCGCTCTCAGGCGAAGACGACACGGTGATGGGCCTCAACATAGGTGCGGACGACTACATCACAAAACCGTTCAAGATTCCAGAAGTGCTGGCGCGCGTGCGCTCGGTGCTCCGCCGCAGCCACGTCACGCGCGACATTGCCCAGATACGCCGCGAAGGCCGCTATGAATCCGACATCGTGTTCCACGGCCTGCGACTGAACCGCAACCGCAAAGAGTGCGTGATCGACGGACAGCCGCTGTCGCTCAGCCGCACCGAATTCGACCTGCTGCTGTTTTTCCTCACCCACCGCAACCGCATATACTCGCGCGAAGAGATCATCAACGAGGTATGGGACAAGAACGTGGTGGTCACAAACCGCACGGTCGACACCAATCTGACACGCCTGCGCAAGAAGCTCGGCTCCTACGGCAAGCACATAGAAACCCGTGTGGGATTCGGCTATGGCTTCAACGAGACGGCTTAGATATCAGTGGAGACTGTTCATTCCGCTGGTGACAATGCTGTGGCTGATAATCGGCTGCATGGCATTCTATACCTATCGTAAAGAAAAACAATTCAAACTCGAACGGATCGAATGGCAGCTCTCCAACATCAACCGCTCGATCATCGGAGCATACGACGGCGGAGAGAGCGACATCTCGGACTTCGTTCTGTTCATCGACAGGTTTTTCACCAACTCACTGTATGACGACATACACATCGCCGTCTACAACAGCTACGGACGTCTCATAGCCCAGAACGGGCCACAGAACGTCGACCTCTTCCCCCACACCTCCCACCTCACCCACGACGAAATAGAAAGCGCCAAACTCAGGCCATCGCCCATCGACCCGAACGAAATGCTCTTCTATTCGGCAATGCGCAGCTCCGACAACCAGATCTGCGTACACACCTCGATGCCCTACACCGTGGCGATTGCAAAAATTGTCGACTACAATCCGCTGATATGGCTGTTTGTGACAGTTCTCGGAATCATAGCCACCGTGATCTCATATCTGTCGACACTGCATCTGAGCCGCAGCGTCTATCTGCTGCGCGACTTCGCTCACCGCGCGGCCTCTGGCGAACCGCTCCCCGACAAGATCATCGACGGCAACTTCCCCCACGACGAACTCGGAGAGGTGTCGCAACAGATCGTCAACATATACCGGGCCAAAGACAAAGCCCTCGCACGGAGCGAACACGAACACCTCGTGGCTCAACGCGCAATCGAAGAGAAAGCCCGCATAAAACGCCAGATGACCAACAACATAAACCATGAGCTGAAAACTCCCGTCGGCATCATCAAAGGCTATCTCGACACCATAATCTCCGACCCCGACATTCCGCCGTCGCTGCGCGACAGCTTCCTGAAAAAAGCCCAGGCCCACACCGACCGCCTCTCAGACCTGCTCAAAGACGTCAGCACCCTGACCAGACTTGACGAAGGATCAAACCAGGTGGAAATAAGCGATTTCGACTTCCACGACCTGGTGTTCAGCCTGGCCTCCGACCTCGAAGTCTCAAAAATGGCCGGCGCAATGGAATTTACCTACAACATCCCGGCCGACTGCTGGGTGCAGGCAAACTACAGCCTGGTGATGAACGCCATGTTGAATCTGGTGCGCAACGCCGCGGCATACTCCAAAGGCTCGCGCATCTCGCTCAACCTGATCGACCGCTCGGAAGTGGACTACACATTCTCATTTGCCGACAACGGCAACGGAGTGGCGGAAGAACACCTGCCCCACCTGTTTGAACGGTTCTATCGCGTCGACGAAGGCAGAGCGCGCAAAAGCGGCGGCACAGGACTCGGCCTGCCGATCGTGCAGATAACCTTCAACACCCTCGGTGGAAGCATCAGCGTGCGCAACGCCAGACCCCACGGACTCGAATTCATATTCACATTACCGAAAGGTAAAAATCCTAACTCATAAATTTTTCTTACCTTAATGGACGTACTCAGCCGATTTCTTGACTACGTGAAATTCGACACCCAGAGTGACGAACTCACAAACATGACCCCATCGACCCCCGGTCAGCTCCATTTCGCGGAATATCTGAAAGAGCGAGTGGCCGAACTCGGCCTGACCGAAATAACGCTTGACGAAAACGGCTATCTGATGGCCACCCTCGAAGCCAACATCAGCGACAGAAACGTGCCGACAATCGGCTTCATAGCCCACCTCGACACATCGCCCGACATGAGCGGACGCCACGTCAACCCGCGCATAGTCAAAAACTACGACGGCACACCCATCACTCTGAATGCCGAACAAAACATCATTCTCTCACCCGACGAATTTCCCGAACTGCTCCACTATGTCGGACAGGATCTGGTGGTGACCGACGGCACAACACTGCTCGGAGCCGACGACAAGGCCGGCATAGCCGAAATCATGGCGGCTATGGAGTTCCTGAAAAACCATCCGGAAATCCCGCACGGCAAAATCCGCATAGCATTCAATCCCGACGAAGAAATCGGCCGCGGAGCGCATAAATTCAACGTCGACCAGTTCGGCTGCGAATGGGCATACACAATGGACGGCGGCGAAATCGGCGAACTGGAATACGAGAATTTCAACGCCGCAGTGGCAAAAGTAACCTTCAAAGGACGAAACGTGCACCCCGGATATGCGAAACACAAAATGATCAACTCGCTGCGTGTCGCAACCCAGTTTGCCATAATGCTCCCGCGCTGGGAAACCCCCGAACACACCGAAGGCTATGAAGGATTCTACCACATGGTCGGAATGCAGGGTTCAGTGGAACAGACCGAACTGACCTACATCATACGCGACTTTGACCGCGACCGCTTCGAACGCCGCAAAAAGGAACTGGAACACCTCTGCCGCAAGGTCAACAACGAATATCCCGGCTGCGCCTCGATCGAAATCAACAACCAGTATTTCAACATGCGCGAAAAGGTCGAACCCGTATCACACATTGTCGAAATCGCCGAACAGGCCATGAAAAACTCCGGCCTGACACCGAAAGTGGTTCCGATCCGCGGAGGCACCGACGGCGCGCAGCTGTCGTTCAAGGGACTCCCCTGCCCCAACATCTTCGCCGGAGGTCTCAATTTCCATGGACGCTATGAATTCGTTCCGGTGCCCTCAATGGAAAAAGCGGCCGAAGTAATCATTGAAATCGCCCGCCTCACAGCAGCACACAAGTAACATTTTTAATCTAACATTCATGTTAAAAAAAATTCAGGGTATAGCATTTACCCTCGCATTGTCGGCATCACCGTCGTATGCCGACAATGCTTTTACGGTAGCACAGCCTGCACCCATTGACTTCCTACACACACTGCCGACGGCTCTCACGCCTCGTACCCAACCCCTCCGCTCGTCAACAACCGCGGCGAATCCCCACACCGGGACAAGCGACGAAATGACCATGGATTTCGGCTACTGCTATGATCCGGCAAGCGCAAGCGTGTTCACTGCCGGCGAAATTCAAAAATTCGCCATCTACATCCCGGCTGAAACCTGCAGACGCTATGCCGGAGCATCTGTGGATGCCGTTGTTCTCGCCAACGGTTGCATACCCAACGAAGACTATGCCGACTTCAAAGTGTGCTTCTACCACACACTTGATGACCCGGAGCCTTTCTACAGCTTTGACTCCAAAATGGAAGTGCGCAACCACTACGCATGGCGTGCACACGACCTGCCGGAACCATTCATCATAGAAGCCGACAAACCATTCTACCTGGTTACAGAATGGCCTGTAAAATACTATGGCCCGTTTGATCAGGAAGATCCTGACAACAATTTCTTTCCATGCGCCGTCGACTGGGCAATGACACCCGATGACAAAGGATACTCCGATCTATGCTACTGCATTGACAGCTCGACTATCGGATCAGACAACGAAGTCTATCGCTGGAACAACCTCGGAATGCTCTTCGGAAACAATTGCATGCGACTGCGGCTGCGCAGCAACAATCTGCCGATCAACGACATTTCGCCATCAAATCTGACAGTGCCGTTGCGCATAATTCCCGACGAAGAATTTACCGGCACCGTAATCTTCACAAACTGGGGAGCCAACGAAGTGAGCGAATGCGTCTATTCCATCCAGATCGGCGACGACAAGCCGGTGGAATATCATGTCGACTTCTGCAAATCAGAAGACGAAGAGCCTCTCAGATTTCATGACTCATATAAAGTTGCGTTTAATATCGCCACCACCAAGATGGGACCGAATCTGCCCGTCAGAGTCGATATCGTCTCCGTCAACAACCAGCCAGACGGCGATGCGTCAAACAACCAGTCGATGACCGCCACACTGTCCATCACTGATGAAGACGGATTCGAACGCAACCTTTTTGTCGAAGAGTCAACCGGCACATGGTGCGGATGGTGCCCGATGGGAATCGAAGGATTCGACCAGATGCGCGAAGCGATTCCAGACCAATTCGTCGGCATGGCCATACACACAGGAACCGACCCCATGACTCCATGGGACGGATCGTTCGATGAAGTCATCAACGCATTCCAGGGCGTCGCACCGACAATGTTCGTCAACAACGACCGCATAAACGTGGCCAATCCGTCACCTAAGAATCTGACAATAGCCTACAACGCAATGTGTTTCGATCCGGCCTACGTTGACATTGACATAAAAATGGTTTCCGCCACCTCCGACGCAGTGGAATTTGAAGTAAACTATGAATTTGCCGGCGAGGCCGACAACGAATATTCACTGATATATGCCGTCACTGAAGACAACGTTGGCCCATACCCGCAAAAAAACGACTTCCCCACAGGATACCAAGGAGATATGTTTGGCTGGGAGAAAAAAGACCCTATTGTTATGGTCAACTTCAATGACGTTGCCGTCACCCGCACGTATATCGACCAAGCCACCGTATTTCCCGACAAAATCGAAGGAAAAGTCAAATACACCGACAAAAACAAACTGATCATCGACAACGAAAGCCGGCCTCAGTCACGCAAAGAAGTCAAACCCGAAGACGTCAACATCATAGCCGCCGTGGTCAACAATCTCAGCGGATTGATTGAAAACTGCGCAATACGCAGAGCCGACTCCTTCACCTCCATCAATGCGGCATCCGTGCCGTCAGAATCCGACCTTGACACCGCGCCTGAATACTTCGACATCAACGGTCGTCAGGTGTCGCCTCACAACCTCCGCCCGGGCATCTACCTGCGGCGCCACGGTTCCGCCACCACAAAGCTGATGGTGCACTGAACAATTCCGGTCTCAACTTTGCAGTCGGCCATCTGACACACGATCAGATGGCTGACTGTCAGCTTATAGCCAACACTTTGAGCGAGAGTGGACAACAGCTTGGATATTATTTTTGATGTTCCGGAAATTTTCGCTATATTTGCACCTATTAAATAAACATCTATTATAATATAATTCCCCAAAAACCACCAACTTCACATGAGTAAAGAAAAAAAATTCTTGACCTGTGATGGTAACCAGGCCGCCGCCCACATAGCCTATATGTTCTCGGAGGTGGCTGCAATCTATCCCATCACGCCCTCATCGACAATGGCCGAGTACGTTGACGAGTGGGCCGCAGCAGGCCGCAAAAACATTTTCGGCGAAACAGTGCTGGTGCAGGAAATGCAGAGCGAAGGCGGCGCAGCAGGCGCAGTCCATGGCTCGCTGATGAACGGTGTGCTGACCAACACCTTCACCGCATCGCAGGGACTGCTGCTGATGATCCCCAACATGTATAAGATCGCCGGCGAAATGCTGCCCAGCGTGTTCCACGTCAGCGCCCGCACCATCGCCAGCCATGCCCTCAGCATCTTCGGTGACCATCAGGACGTCATGGCCTGCCGCCAGACCGGCTTCGCCATGCTGGCCGAAGGTTCCGTACAGGAAGTGATGGATCTGGCCGGAGTGGCTCACCTCGCCTCCATCAAATCGTCGATTCCATTCCTGAACTTCTTCGACGGATTCCGCACCTCACACGAAATCCAGAAGATCGAAATGATCGAACAGGACGACCTGGCTCCCCTGCTCGACCGCGAAGCCCTGAGCAAATTCCGCAGCCGCGGACTCAGCCCCGAATCGCCCGAAGCACGCGGCATGGCCGAAAACTCCGACGTATTCTTCCAGCACCGCGAAGCCTGCAACAGCACCTATGCCGCTGTGCCTGAAATCGTGGAAGAATACATGGAGAAGATCTCGGCTATCACCGGCCGCAAATACGGTCTGTTCAACTACTATGGCGCACCCGACGCCGAACGCGTCATCATCGCCATGGGTTCCGTATGCCAGGCTGCCGAAGAAGCCATTGACCACCTGGTGGCCAACGGCGAGAAAGTCGGCATTGTCGAAGTTCACCTCTATCGTCCGTTCTCGGCCAAACACTTCCTTGCCGCCGTCCCCAAGACCGCAAAACGCATTGCAGTGCTCGACCGCACCAAAGAACCCGGCGCAAACGGCGAACCGCTCTACCTCGACGTGAAGGAATGCTTCTACGGCAAGGAAAACGCTCCGGAAATCGTCGGCGGACGCTATGCCCTTGCATCCAAGGACACAACTCCGGCAATGATCATCTCCGTGTTCGAGAACCTCTCGCTGCCTCAGCCCAAAGACCACTTCACAGTCGGCATCATCGACGACGTAACCTTCACCTCGCTGCCTCCCAAAGAAGAGCTGGCACTCGGCCACAAGAGCACATATGAAGCAAAATTCTATGGTCTCGGCGCTGACGGCACAGTCGGAGCAAACAAAAACTCGGTGAAGATCATCGGTGAAAACACCAACAAATACTGCCAGGCATATTTCGCTTACGACTCCAAAAAGTCAGGCGGCTTCACATGCTCGCACCTCCGCTTCGGCGACGCCCCCATACGCTCCACATATCTGGTGACAACGCCCAACTTCGTGGCATGCCACGTGCAGGCATATCTCCACATGTATGACGTGACCAAGGGTCTGCGCGACGGCGGCACATTCCTGCTCAACACAATCTGGGAAGGCGAAGAACTTGCCGCCAATCTCCCCGCTAAGGTAAAACGCTACTTCGCCCAGCACGGCATCAAAGTCTACTACATCAACGCCACCAAGATCGCCCGCGAGATCGGCCTCGGCAACCGCACCAACACCATCCTGCAGAGCGCGTTCTTCCGCATCACCGAAGTCATCCCCGTCGATCTGGCCATCGAACAGATGAAGAAATTCATCGTCAAGTCATATGGCAAGAAAGGCCAGGACGTTGTCGACAAGAACTATGCTGCCGTTGACCGCGGCGGCGAATACAAGCAGCTCGCCATCGATCCCGCATGGGCATCTCTGGCCGACGATCCCGCCACCCCCAACAACGATCCGGAATTCATCAACCGCGTTGTCCGTCCCATCAACGCACAGGACGGCGACAGCCTCACCGTCAAGGACTTCATTGACCGTCCGGACGGAGTCTGGGCACAGGGCACCGCAAAATATGAAAAACGCGGCGTCGCTGCCTATGTTCCCGCATGGAATCCTGAAAACTGCATCCAGTGCAACAAGTGCGCGTTTGTCTGCCCCCACGCCGCCATACGTCCCTTCGTGCTCACTGCCGAAGAACAGGCAGCCGCTCCCTTCGGCGCTGATCGCCTGATCCCCGCCATCGGCAAGACCTTCGCCGGCATGAGCTTCATCCAGAGCGTCGACGTGCTCGACTGTCTCGGCTGCGGCAACTGCGTTGACGTATGCCCCGGCAAGAAAGGCGTCAAGGCTCTCGAAATGCAGCCCCTGGAAAGCCAGATGTTTGAACAGGACGAATGGAACTACTGCATCAACCACGTTGAATCAAAACAGCATCTGGTCGACATCATGCAGAACCCCAAGAACTCACAGTTCGCCACCCCCTACTTTGAATTCTCGGGCGCATGCTCTGGCTGCGGCGAAACTCCTTACGTCAAACTCATCTCGCAGCTCTATGGCACCCGCGAGATGGTGGCCAACGCAACCGGCTGCTCATCGATCTACTCCGGATCAGTACCTTCGACCCCCTACACCTTCAACGCCAAGGGCCAGGGTCCCGCATGGGGCAACTCCCTGTTTGAAGACTTCGCCGAATTCGGCCTCGGCATGAACATCGCCAACGAGAAGATGCGCGAACGCGTGACTGCTCTTGTTGAAAAAGGTCTCCAGTGCTCATGCTGCTCCGACGAACTCAAGGCACTCTTCGCCGAATGGCTTGAAGTCAAGAACGACGGCCCGCGTTCACGCGAAGTTGCCGACAAGATCATTCCGATGATCGAAAAATGCGGATGCGACATCTGCCGCGAACTCACCGAACTCAAGGGCTACCTCGTCAAGCGCGCCCACTGGAT
Organism: uncultured Porphyromonadaceae bacterium; assembly: GCA_947177035.1. Taxonomy (GTDB): domain Bacteria; phylum Bacteroidota; class Bacteroidia; order Bacteroidales; family Muribaculaceae; genus UBA3263. The sequence goes on from CAMWSS010000009.1 coordinate 58,894, forward strand.
CATTGCCGGCGACGGCGCTGCCTACGACATCGGCTTCGGCGGTCTTGACCACGTGCTCGCTTCAGGCAAGGACGTCAATGTGATCGTTGTCGACACCGAAGTTTACTCCAACACCGGCGGCCAGGCATCGAAGGCCACTCCGGTCGGAGCAATCGCCAAATTTGCCGCCGCAGGCAAACGAGTGCGCAAAAAAGACCTCGGCCTGATCGCATCGACCTATGGTTACGTATATGTGGCCCAGGTGGCTATGGGTGCCGATAACGCCCAGACCCTCAAAGCCATCCGCGAAGCCGAAGCTTATGACGGACCGTCGCTGATCATCGCTTACGCTCCCTGTATCAACCACGGCCTGAAATCAGGCATGGGCAAGAGCCAGGAAGAAGAGCGTCGCGCGGTTGAATGCGGCTACTGGCACCTCTGGCGCTATAATCCCGCACTCGAGGAAGAAGGAAAGAACCCCTTCACTCTCGACAGCAAGGATCCGCAGTGGGACAAGTTCGAGGAATTCCTGAAAGGCGAAGTGCGCTTCGCATCAGTCCTCAAGGCATATCCCGACCAGGCTTCAGAACTCTTCGCTGCCGCAAAGGCCAACGCACAGTGGCGCTACAACAACTATCGCCGCCTGGCCCGCCAGCAGTGGGGCATCGATCCTGACGAAAGCGCAAAGTAATGTGATTTCACTCCTGTTTTAATCCACGAATCACCAGAGCGCGGCTTCTCCAACATCAGGAGCCGCGCTCTCTCTTTTCAAACTACACATTATTTTTATAGCATGGCTATGATTTCCACACAGGCACAACTTGAAACAGCTGCGCTCGACTATGGGCTTCTACCCTTCTTTGCAAACCATATACCTGAATTTTCAGTTGAGGAAATGGCCGCGCCGGGAATGCTATTCGGCGAAACTTCCGACGATTATGGATGCTGGGAATGGAAAGGGCCGGTGATACGAAAACAAACCACCGCCTATGGCAAATTTTTCCGCCGCAAGGCAGGATTCGTCGCACGACAGCTTTTGCCCGACTTCATCAACTACCGGCGGGCCGCCTACCCCATTCTGTCAGGTTCGCCTGAAGAACAGATAATCTCACTGTTCAGACAACACGACTGCCTGACATCCACAGAGCTGAAACGGCAGATGCCAGGACAAAAAATCGAAACGCCGCTGCAAAGACTCCAGATGGGACTATGGCTCATCATTGCGGATTTTGAATACAAAATAAGTGCCGCCGGACAGCGCTATGGCTGGGGAGTGGCACTCTACACCACACCCGAAATCTGGTTCGGCAACGAAATCACCGTCTGTCAGCGCCAGCCGATGGAATCATTTCGCAGCATCTGCACGGACCTGAGCCGACGTCTGCCCGACGCCCCTTTGCAGGCCATCGAGAAACTGCTCCGCTGACTGCCACATTGCCAGCCAGTTTCAGTATGTCACATTAAACTTCGGAAGAAGGCGGAGCGGGCGCCAGCTTTCTTTCGACAGACGCAGGCCTGAATCGCCGGCACAGTCCTGACGGTTGACTATGGCCAGCGCCGGACAAAGCTCTTTCATTTCCTTGCAAAAAAGATGGGCCACAGTCTCGCCTGCTCCGCTTACATTGTGGTCGGCTTTCTCAACATGAGTGTGCAGAGTGTCGCCCTTGATCTCTCCGACCGTAAATGCCACCACACGCCCTGAATTATCCGTGAGCATACGTCCCGTCATATACGGACCGAAAGCGTCCCAGCGGGCAAGCAGACCCTCCACAGCGCCATATTCGGCGGCGCCCATACGTGAACCGTCGTGACCGAGACGTGCGAGCAGCCCAATGCATTGCGCCGGATCGATGTCAGTGAAGCGAAAACCGGCATTGTCGGCGATAAAACGGTTCACGTGGTTGCGCTTACGCTTCATGGCATTGCCGCCAAGGGTTGCGAAAGAATCAATCGAATATATATAGTCGCTCCAGTCAGGCCCGAGTTCCTCGACTCTTGAACACCCCACTTCGGCAAAAAGATGAAGCCGGTCTTCGGGAATGGCGCTGAAACGCAGCGGATGATGAAGCGACGCCAGAAGACGCACTGCACGCGCCACGCTTTCTTCCGGCCCGAGCGGCAGAGAGAACGCCGGAATCGCGAGATTGTTTTCCTGTCGGCCGCGTATCAGCAATATTCCGTCGGCCTCGCATAATTCATAGCCGAAAAAACCGACCCATAGATATATACCGCCGATGGTATAGTCGCAAGTGCGTGAATCGGTCAGTTGAAGATAATGTGCCACCAATGGCAGATGGCATGTCTCTATTTTCTGAAAATCAAGACGTCTGACCGCCGATGGCGGCGATGCGGGTGCTGTTGTGGTCAATATCTGTATCATAACATCCTATTAACCATCATGGCCGGCAAATGGTTTACATCTCCTTCAGATCACGGATCAGGGCGGCATAACGCTCCACGCAGTCGGCGACATAGCGTTTTCCTTTTTCGGCAGAAGCGAGCGAAGGATCGCCGATGCCGGTATCGTCGGTCACCTTAAGCCAGTTTCGCGGAATCCATGCTGTTTTCCGGCGCAATTCCTCCGATTCCCACGGACGCGACGCTCCGGGACCAGCAGTCAGAATGTCAACCAGCTCAGGATGGAAGTGCATCATGACAGAAGTTTCCAGCTCGTCGGCATGGTCGCCTGGATTTGTGAAATACTCCTTGGCAGGCAACACGGCAAACCAGTCGCTCACCGCTATTATGAAATCAGGATAATCGACAGCCAGATCGCGGATCATCGGTTTAAATGAATTTCCGCCATGACCGTTGACTATCAGCAGGCGTCTGATTCCCTGATGGGCGAGCGAGCCGACAATATCCGTCAATATGGCACGCTGCGTGTCATAACGGTAATGAATGCAGAATGGAAGATCGCGCTGTCCGGGATTCTGTGCACCCATGGCCACAGGCGGAAGCACCATGGCCTCCACTCCGAAGCGTTCGGCCGCGACGGATGCGGCCTGCAGTGCCACAGCCTGCGAGAGCAACGCGTCGGTCAGATACGGCAAATGAAGATTGTGTGGTTCGGTGGCCCCCCAAGGGAGTATGGCCACGTCATATCTGCGCTGCCTGACTGTTCCGAAATTAGTGACTGAAAGATCTCGCGGATTATTTTTGTTTTCCATCATTTATTCTTCATTATTATCTGGCTTGATCAGAAGCAGTTCATGCCATTCCGGCGGATATGTGAATATGGAGTCGGGCGATAACGGACGCAACACTTCATACCACGCGAATTTGGGCAGACGGAACAGTGATCTCTTTGCCAGGTAGAGCGGAGTGACGGTTCCCGATGTCTGGTCCCACATATGCGCCCTTTCAAGTTCATTTTTGCCGAATGTGGCCGAAAGGAATGAAGACGTCACATTGGCCACCTTATTGTAGGTCGAGTCGTTTTCAACAGGCAGCATTATTCCCTGCACCGATCCGTTGACGTCGAGCCGGCTCAGATGGCCGTCGGCCATAAAGGCGATCATTTCCCGGCCGCTCAACTGGTTGAAGTAGTCGCTTTCAATGTGTTCGGCCATGAATGCAAACTGCGGCAGGTGAGCGCGATCCACTGTCGAGTCATTCATATAGACATGGATCACGTTGCCGAAAATCTGCCGGTTGTCACTCCAGACCACAGGGTGTATGTCCATTCTCAGAGTGGAATCGGACTGCACGAATGTCATCGAGTCACACACACCCTGTATGTCACGGCGGAAGAATCTCACTCCCGGATGTGCGATCATCAGGCGGGTAGTGTCGGTCTGCCCCGCAGCACTGTCGGGCAACACGGTGAATGCGCGTATGGTCTCGGCATGAAGATAGAGAGTGTCGGTTCCGGAATATTCCAGAGCGCGCGCGCGTCCTGTGACAAACGCACTGTCGGTGCGCTCGTTGAAAAATCCATATTCACCCTCCAGAGTGACCTGTCGGGCCGAGTCAGTAAGAGACATCATGCCGAACGCCTCGCCGAAACCGAGTTCGCGGTCATAAAACAGAGTATCGCCTGTCAGGGTGTTGCCGCGGTAGGTGCGCACGGTCGAGCGCTCATATAGCCACGCACGTGAAGTATTGGTGTCAAACATTCCGTTGTCGGTGTATATGACGCCGTCTTTTGTGACGATGCGCGACGGACACGTGATCGTGGCCAGGCGTGATTCCGTGTTGTATATCAGAGTGTCGGTATACAGATGCATGGAGTCGCCTGAATCGGAGATTCCGTCAAGCACCACATGGCGATAGAAGCTCGCGTCTTTTGTTGAAGGAGAATATTCTCCTTCAATGGATTCAAGAGTGTTGTGAGGATCGGAAAGAACACCTCCGACCTCATAATATCCGAGCGACAGTCCGAGATCATAGTTCAGAACGGTGGTGACGAGCGTCACGTCGCGGTTGATGAGTCTGACTCTTGAGTCAACATCATAATCGTCGGCATATATGGTGGCCAGCTCACGCGATCCGGAATATTCGAGGCGGTCACCATAGAGAAACAGAGTGTCGCCCTGCTGCATATGCACGTTGCCGAACGCCTCCATTGAATCGGCGGTGGCCGAGGTGTAGAAACAGGCGCTGTCGCAATACATCAGCATATCTCCGCGCCGGAACACCACATTTCCGATCAGGATCTGTCCGTCGGGCACCGCCGGATTCGCCACAAGCGAGTCGGCCTGTTCCAGGAACACGCGTCCGGGAGTGTGGCGGTCAACGTCGGGAATCGTCGGCACGATCGGCTTTCCGGCATCGGGATCAGGCGGCAGCTGGGTGTGCGACGGGCGTTGTGCGGTGGCGGCCACAATCGCGGCCATCGCGGCAAATATCAGTGGAGGGAGACGATGAAGCTTGTTACTTCCGGGCATCACGTTTGAGCCAGTTGTGACGGAACTGGCAGTTTTTCCATCCGTCTTCGATGCGCACATAGGTGTTGGCTATCTTGTTTTCAAGCCATTCGTCGATGATGCGCTGACGTTCGGAGTTTTCAAACATATTCTTGATATCCTCATAGTCGTCGGCCAGATTCGCCCTGTGTGGCTCAAGCCGCGATTTGAGTCTGACAATCGCCACAACGTCGGAGTGGGTCTTCGGATCCTCCATCACGAAGGGACGCGAAATCTCGCCCGGTTTCAGGCCATCGACAGCAATGGCTACCTCCTGGGGCAGCTGACGCATTTCGAAATATGAGGAGAAGTTTTCAGAGTTGACCATCGTTCCGTGGTTTCGTCGAGTGTCCTTGTCGGATGAAATCAGCGGCACAGCTTCGTCAAACGTGAACAGCCCGTCGACAATGTCGGTCCGGATAGAGTCCAGACGGGCCATCGCGTTGTTGAGCGATTCTTTTGTCGGGGTGGCGCGCAGCAGAATGTGGCGAGTGTTAACCCTGTCGCCACGCTTTTCTATGAGCTGGATGATGTGGTAGCCGAAAGCACTCTCCACGACGGCCGACGCACGCTTCGGATCATTGAGATTGAAAGCGGCTGCGGCATAGGCCGGATCCAGTCCGGTGCGCGGCATGAAACCGATCTCTCCACCACGGTTTGCCGATCCGGCATCGTCGCTGTAAAGCACAGCCAGAGTGGAAAATTCGGCCTGTCCGGAGTTAACTCTTTCGGCATATGAGCGCAGACGGTCTTTGATGTCGTCGATCTGCTGCTGGGGAATCACAGGGGTCTGCGTGAGAATCTGCACCTCCACTTTGGTCGGAATCACAGGCAGCGAGTCGACCGGCAGTGAATTGAAATATCGGCGCACGGCAGCTGGCGTGATCTTTATGTTGTCAGTGAGTTTATCCTGCACCATTCCCACGCGATAGGAATTGGTCATCTGAGTCGCGAGCCACTGGCGTATTTCCGGCAATGGCTTGTGCAGTATCTCTTCGAGTTTCTGTCGTGAACCGGCGGAGATCAGCCAGTCGTTGATTCGCGAATCGACTTCGGCCGCCACACGTCCGGCAGTTACCTCGATCGTGTCGAGATCGGCCTGATGAAGAAACAGACGCTGTATGGCCATCTGCTCCGGTATGACGCAGTAAGGATCGCCGTCAAATTGCTGACGATCCTGAAGAGCCTGGATATAAGCTTCTTCCACTTCTGATTTCCATATCGGCTGATCACCGATCATCCACACCACCTCTTCGGCCACATTGTCGGAAGCGGCACTTGCAGTCACAGCGGCAGCAATGAAAACCGCACTGCCTATTAGAATGTTACGTAGTTTCACGCGTAAAAATAATTTGTTAACGCGCAAAGTTACGAAAAAATGCCGACTTTCACTCTCTTATAAGTTTTTTTAATAAAACAACCCTTCAGGAGGGATTGAATTCAGAGTGCAGACGCCTGAAGCGTTCAAGATTGTCAGGACCGAAGCGGAGCATTGACTTTTCGACCTGTTCCAGAGTTTTGCGTTTCATCGCTCCCGACTTCGAGTAGAATTTATCGGCGTAACACACCAGCCGCTCCAGCAGCGTTTCCGGCACCAGCGGCGGCAGCCCGGTGCCGGTGTGTCGTTCGGCCACACGCGCCCAGCTCTCGGGCATTCCTTCCCGACGGAGCAGTTCCGCGCCAAGCGGTCCGTGTTCGATATAAGGCGCTGATCCGTGGCAGTCAATGTCGGGGGCGTCGGTCAGAAATATTCCGATGTCGTGAAGCATCGCGGCCGCGCGTATTTCCTCTTCGGCAAGCGGCAGTCCGATTCTGCGCGCTATGCCGACAGCTTCGTCGGCAACCTGTCGCGCATGCATTAAAAATATATCCCGCAGACGAGTGCCTGCGGGATAGTATTTTTCAATGATCGAATCAGTCAAGCACAGTGTTCCATCCATAAACGTCGGGGAGTTCGCCTAACTGAATGCCGCGCAGACGGTTGTAGAGTTCGGTCACAACCGGACCCACTTGTCCGTCAGGCAGAATCACATATTTGTGACCGGTGTCGAGATCATGAACCTCGCCCACGGGCGATGCCACGGCGGCGGTGCCGCATGCGGCCGCTTCGCTGACGGTTTCAAGTTCTTCAAGTTCGATGTGGCGCTGCTCCACTTCCATGCCCATGTCGCGTGCAAGCTGCATGAAGCTCTTGTTGGTAATCGACGGCAGGATCGATTCCGAAGCCGGAGTGATGTATTTTCCGTCCTTTATGGCAAAGAAGTTGGCCGGTCCGCATTCGTCGATATATTTCTTTTCGCGCGGGTCAAGATAGAGCACAGCCGAATAGCCCAGAGCGTGGGCTTTTGCGCCGGCCTGCAGCGACGCGGCATAGTTGCCGCCGACTTTCCATCGGCCGGTGCCTTTGGGGGCCGCACGGTCAAATTCGCGCGTGATGCAGAGGTTGGTCGGTTTGAATCCTTCCTTGAAGTATGGTCCAACGGGGCTTACGAACACAATGAATGTGTATTCCTTGGCCGACTTCACGCCGACCTGGGCGGTCATGCCGATTTCGAGCGGGCGTATGTACAGTGAAGCGCCGGAGCCATACGGCGGCACAAAACGTTCGTTGAGTTTCACGGCCCGGATCACCATTTCACGAAACAGTTCTTCAGGCACCGGCTCCATGAGCAGACCGCGGGCCGAGTCGGCAATGCGGCGGGCATTCTCTTCCAGCCTGAAAATACGGATTTTTCCGTCTTTTCCACGGAAGGCCTTAAGACCTTCAAAGATTTCCTGGCCATAGTGCAGGCATGTGGCAGCGATGTGCACAGGAATGGTCACGTCTGTCGTTTCTTCAATGGGACCCCATGCGCCGTCGCGGAACGAGCATCTCACATTGTAGTCGGTGGGCACATAACCGAAAGCAAGGCCGGCCCAGTCTAATTCATTAGAAGCCATGTTTATAATCAATTTTGGTTTGATGTTGCACAAGCAAAGTTAAATATTACGGCCATTAAAACCAAATTTCAGACATAATATATATTATAATTACATTTGTCAGCTGAGTTCAAGCATGCGGCGGATCGGCACAAGCGCTTTTTCAGCCACCAGCGGATCAACCGTCACTTCCGGCGCCATATTCTCCAGGCAGTCGGCCAGCTTCTGGAGAGTGTTCAGTTTCATAAACGAGCAGTCGTTGCAGGCGCATCCGCCGGCCATTGGCGGAGCGGGATAGAACACTTTGTCCTTGCATTTTTTCTGCATTTCGTGCAGAATGCCGCTCTCTGTCGCCACGATGAATTCCGAACCAGCCGGAGCTTCGATGGCAAATTGCAGCAAGGCGGCCGTCGAGCCGACTTTGTCGGCCAGCAGCAGCACCGGCTTCTTGCACTCCGGATGAGCCAACACCAGCGCCTGGGGGTGTTCACGTTTCAGTTCGGCGATTTTCTCAACCGAAAACTGTTCGTGCACGTGGCAGGCACCGTCCCACAGAACCATGCTGCGTCCGGTTTCAGCATTTATATATCCGCCGAGATTGCGGTCGGGGCCAAAAATAATCTTTTCATCGACGGGAAAGGAATCGACTATCTGGCGCGCGTTGCTCGAAGTGACCAACACGTCGCTCAACGCCTTCACCTCAGCCGAAGTGTTGACATATGAGATCACCGTATGGTCAGGATGCTCGGCGATGAACCGGGCGAAGTCGGAGGCCCTGCAACTGTCGGCAAGCGAACATCCGGCTTCGGGATCGGGCAGCAACACGGTCTTGTCGGGACAGAGTATCTTGGCGGTCTCGCCCATGAAATTCACTCCGCAGAGCACTATCACGGGTTCGTCGAGCTCAGCGGCCATTCTGGCCAGAGCCAGCGAGTCGCCGATCCGGTCAGCCACATCCTGAATTTCCGGCCTCACATAATAGTGGGCCATCACCACCGCATTCTTCTCTTTTTTGAGACGGTTGATTTTTGCCTTCAGGGCTTCCACTGCTTCCATGTCTTTTTTATTTTTTATATAGAGTTTTTTTATAAGATATTTAAAAAAGTAATAATAATGCCTGTTGATATCGGATATAACTTTCAGGCAATATTCTTGCTTTTTGCAGTTATCAACCTCTATCAACTTTTTATGTGATGTTATCAACATATCATAGCGCTGCTTTTCAGTGCGTTGCCTATCTTGTCAACATCATGTTCACAATGGCAAAGTTAATAAATTTCCATGATTACTCATGTAAATAAAACGGCTTTTGTTTGTTGACGGTTTTTAATAGTTTGTCAATAAGCTGACGGCCTTCTGTGTTATGAACATTTTTATTCTCTTGTCAACATACTTGTCAATACTTTTTTAATACTTTATCAACATCAGCTATTTTTATCGCGTTGATGCGTGAAACTCGCGATTTTTCATTAAATTTGCAGCTATCAATCACATTACATCATGAATAATAAAAGCGGAAAAACCAATCCTATCGCATGGGTGCCGACAGTTTACTTTGCCATGGGACTGCCTTTTGTGGCGTTGAATCTTGTCAGCGTCATCATGTTTAACAATCTGGGTGTCGACAAGACTGAAATAGCGTTCTGGACATCGTTGCTGACGTTGCCCTATACTCTGAAATTTCTCTGGAGTCCGTTACTCGAGATCTATTGGACAAAGAAGAATTTTGTTGTCACCACCCAGGCGCTGTCGGGCTTTTGTTTCGCTCTGATCGCTTTTGTGCTTCCACTGCCTGATTTCTTCAGCTGGAGTGTGGCCATAATGGGCATGATCGCTCTTTCGGGTGCCACTCATGACATTGCCACCGACGGAATATATCTCACAGCCCTTGACAAAAAGACTCAGTCGACCTATATAGGCTGGCAGGGCGCTTTCTATAATCTTGCCAAGGTTCTTGCCAACGGCGGTCTCGTCTGGCTGGCCGGAATGCTGATGACGCATTATAAGGCGGAGAATCCGGAGCGTGCTCCTTTTTATGCGTGGATGATCATAATGGGTCTGCTCGGCGCTCTGCTCATCGCTCTTGCCGTCTATCATTTTTTCGTGTTGCCTGAAGGCTCCAGAGAAAGCAATGCTCCGCGGTCGGGCCGCGAGGCCATGACCCAGCTGTGGGAGGTGCTTGCCGACTTTTTCCGCAAACCGGGCATCTGGATTTATATACTTTTCATCGTATGCTACAGGCTCACCGAAGGATTCGCCATCAAGATGGTGCCGATTTTCCTTCAGGCTCCCCACAGCGAAGGCGGCCTGGCAATGACCAACGAACAGATGGGCACAATCTACGGTATCTTCGGAACGGTGGCCTTCATCGTGGGTTCGATCCTTGGCGGATATTATATCGCCAGGCTGACTCTGCGCCGCGCCCTTTTCTCGCTGGTGTGCATCTTCAATGTGCCGTTTATCATCTATTTCATGTTTTCAGAATTCCTTCCGGAAAGTCTGTGGGTGATAGGCGCCGGACTCGTTACCGAGTATTTCTGCTATGGCTTCGGTTTTGTAGGTCTCACGCTTTTCATGATGCAGCAGGTTGCTCCAGGCAAGCACTCCATGGCTCATTATGCTTTTGCATCGGCGATCATGAATCTCGGCGTCATGCTTCCGGGCATGGCCAGCGGATGGCTTTGTGAACAGATGGGTTATTCTCACTTCTTCCTGTTTGCGCTGTTTACCGCCATCCCCACTTTCATTCTGGTGAAACTGCTTCCGTTTCATCACAGTGAAACCGAAACTGACGAATAAATAAATCATATCATAATAATCAGATAAAAATTTTATGAAAGCAATTCCTTGGGAAGACAGGCCGGTAGGCTGCAACGACCCGATGTGGCGTTCGAGCCTTAATCCGATTATCGGCCGCTATTCAATACCCTCTTCAAACAGTATATTCAACAGTGCTGTGGTGCCGTTTGGCGATGGATTCGCCGGAGTTTTCCGTTGTGACAACAAGCGCGTGCAAATGAACATATTCGCCGGATTCAGCGACGACGGTGTCAACTGGCGCATCAATCATGAGCCTATCAAATTCCAGGCCGGCAACACCGAAATGATCGAGAGTGATTACAAGTATGATCCGCGCGTGACCAAAATCGGCGACCGTTATTGGATCACCTGGTGCAACGGTTATCACGGACCGACGATCGGCATTGCCTACACCTATGACTTCAAGGAGTTCTTCCAGTGTGAAAACGCATTCCTGCCCTTTAACCGCAACGGTGTGCTCTTTCCCGCGCAGTTCAATGGCCGCTATGCCATGCTGTCACGTCCGAGCGACAACGGCCACACTCCGTTCGGCGATATTTATGTGAGCTTCAGCCCCGACATGAAGTATTGGGGTGAACACCGCTGCCTGATGAAAGTCACTCCTTTTGAAGACAGCGCATGGCAGTGCACTAAAATAGGTGCCGGATCAGTGCCTATTCTCATTCCCGGAGAGGGATGGCTGATGTTCTATCACGGTGTTATCAACACCTGCAACGGTTTCCGTTATTCCATGGGCGCAGTGATCCTCGACGAGAATGATCCGACAAAAGTGCTTCACCGCACTATGGCCTATCTGCTTGCCCCTGCCGCTCCTTATGAGCTGGCCGGCGATGTGCCCAATGTTGTGTTCCCGTGTGCGGCGCTTCATGATCTTGAAAAGGATCAGGTAACGGTGTATTATGGAGCCGCCGACACTGCGGTGTGCATGGCTCATGGCCGCATTTCGGAAATTATCGACTATATCAAGAATAATTGATCTGACCTTTTTAAATTTTAGCGCGACAGTTCACTTTGATGATCTGCCGCGCTTTTTTATACGCCAGAAAGTTTCTGACATTAAGACCCCGTTCCCCAATATTTGTTAACGCTGGGGTCGCATATCTCTGAGT
>CAMWSS010000010.1 GCA_947177035.1 uncultured Porphyromonadaceae bacterium
GAAGGCGAAGAAGAACCGGATCCCGTTGTTGACTATGATCTCAGCTCGCTCGGCAAGGTGCACTGGGAGATCGGCAACAATCGTTTCCTTACCGATATAACGCTACAATCCAGTGCAAGCAAACTGGTGCTCAGCCCGATCCGTGGCGATGGCCAGAGCGATCTTGAAAAAAGAAATCAAGTATATCATGATCACTCCGATCTGGTGTTTGCAATTGAAGCCGGTGATGTGTTCCATCTGTTGGTCAACGGCGGCACAATCAATGCTAATTACAAAAACATGCCGACATACGTCTACATTGACTGGGGCAAAGACGGTTTCATATACTCCACCCCGTCTGACTATGTCGATGTCGAGACATCCATACCTCATCCCGACAGTGACCTCGTGGCCCACAATGGCTGGAGCAAGGATGGCTATGGCGGACAGCACCGCGACTATAACGGCGAAGACGTGACTTCTACTCCCGCCTTCCCCTACGACTTTGAGATCTTCATTCCCGAAGACACCAAGCCCGGCAAATATCGCCTGCGCGTCAAAAACGCAATGTGCTCGCTCGACCCCAACGGTAAGATGGACTTTGAAGATACTTCTTACTCCACAATCCAGAGAACTGGTGGCACAATCGTCGACTTCACTATCGAAGTCAAAGAACCCGGTTCCGGTCCTGTGCCGGATCCTATCGATCCTGCTACTCTCGTAGGACTCGTCAATCCTGTAGGCACCGATCTGGAATGGACCGTAGGCACCTGCTGCTATGAAAAAGTTGGAGAAAGCAATGGCGCCAACGGAGCTGTGTCACAGCTGACAGACGGCGACAAGAGCAACTATTGGCACTCTGCCTATGAGTCGGCCTCTGCCCCCCACACCGGCCACCACTACATCACCTTCGACATCAAAGAAGAACGTGAGATCGGCGGCTTCAGCTGGACATCACGCACCAACGCTCCCGCGCCCGACGCACTTGAGCACGGCATGCTCCGAAGCTGGGAAATCTATGTTGCCGACAATGCCGACGAGTTTGCATTTGCCGACAATGCCGCCATGGAAGCCTATCGCGCTTCTCATAAAGCCGCCGCTACCGGCACCTGCGACGTGCAGTATGCATCCAACGAATTCAGCGTGACATTCACCTCTCTTGTAAAGGGTCAGTATTTCCTCCTCGTCGCCACCGAAGTGGGTCAGAAGGGCAGCTGGATCTCAAACGACTATGAATTCCTCCACTGTGCTGAATTCTCCTTCCTGGCCACTCCTAAGCCTGTTGACACAGTGTTGGCCTACAATACGTTCAACCAGTATCTGAGCTGGACTATTTCTGAATTCTGCTGCGAAGAACCCACTAACGAACAGCCCAGCGGAACCATCGACAAGCTGATCGACAACGATCCCTCTACTTTCTATCACTCTCACTGGGCAAACAGCGACGAGCCTCACGGAACCCACTATTTCGTGGTTGACCTGAAGAAAGCCCGCGACATCTATGGCTTTGCATGGACTCCCCGCCAGTCTTCCGGCTCAAACAACGGCATATGGCAGACCTATCATATGTTCGCTTCCGACGACAAGAGCGCATTTGATTTCGGCGCACAGCTCGGCGACAAGGAATACTCCAATATTACCGCCCGCCACACTGATCTCGAAGCTATCGTCAACGCCTATGTGGAAGAAAACGGCGCTGAAGGCCGCACCGGCACACTCTCTGCCACCGGAGGATCCGCAGCCGAGACTGCAATGTTTGCAAAACCGCTCAACGGCCGCTATGTGCTCATGGTGATCACCGAGAGCAACCGCAGTCTTTCTTGCGCTGCCGAACTCGGCTTCTACTTTGAAGACACCGAAGAACTCCGCGACGAACTCAACGGTGGAGGCGGTCCTTCCGAGGAAGTTATGATCGCTGAGATCCAGGCCAAACTCAATGCCGCTCTTGAAATGATCAAGACATATCAGAAGAGCGTGCCGTTTGCCAACCTTGACGGTGCTGTCGCCGAGTTGGAAGCTGTCGTTGACATGCCGGAAATATTCCTTGAGGATTATGAAGAAATCGATGAAGTGCTCTATGAAATGATCGGCGCTCCCGTCGAAGAAGACCTGCTCTCCACTCTTAATGACAACATCGATATGATCTGGACTCTCTATCAGCCCGGTCAGAACGGCTATCTCTGCGCCGACACCAAGTCAACCAGCCAGGGCTATGACTCGTTCAACTATCAGAGCGAGGCCGACGACAACTCAAACTGGACCATCGTGCCCTCCGCAACTGCAGGCCAGTTCTATCTGCGCAGCGCCAAGGGCCAGTACATCGGCACTCCCAAACAGCACTACTGCCGCGTTGACGAAACTGTCGACGAAGCCGGACTCTTCACCTTCGGTGTCAAGGACGGTTACGTGACCTTCAAATCCGTTGCATTCCCCGGCTGCGGACTCGGCCTTGACGGCAAGAACGATCCCGCCGAGATCATGACTCTTGAAGACGGCAGCCTCGGCTACCGCTGGCAGGTTTCTGTGGCTGAAACTGTCATTGAACCTCAGCCCGTGGCAATGACTGTTACTCCCGACGCCGGAAAGGTAGATGTTCTGAGCAGCATCTCGTTCTATATCGCCGACTTTGAGTATGCCATCAACACCGAAAGCACCGACCCCGTAACCCTGACCAGCGCAACCGCCACCCTGTATAGCTTCAATGCCGAAGAGCTGGCCAAACAATATGACGCCAAGGCTCAGAGGTACTACATCGACTGCAACCTCACCGAAAACGGCACCTACACCCTGACCATCCCCGAAGCCACCTTCAAGGGCGAGACATTCTACAACGAAGCCACCGTCGTTGTCTGGACCATCGAAAAAGGCGGCATCGTTTCCGTGACCGTCAACGGCGAGAAGGTCGAAGCCTATGACCTCCAGGGACGTCGCGTCAACAACGTGACCAAAGGCGGCCTCTACATCATCAACGGTGTGAAGACCCTCGTGAAATAACAGGCTCTAAATCCTGATTCTGATAAAAATGGCGCCTCCGGGCGCCATTTTTTTTCATCCTGCCGCGAAATCGCCTCCCGGCATATGTCGGGTCATGACGGATTTTTCGTAACTTTGCGCAATCTATTAAACAAGCTATTATGGTACTTAACTATATCTGGGTTGCGTTTTTCCTGCTGGCATTTGTCGTGGCGGCAGGAAAATCGCTGTTTGCCGGCGATCTGACCGTGTGGTCTGACGTGATGGGCGCCTCGTTCACTTCGGCGGCCTCGGCTTTTGAACTGTCGCTGGGGCTGACAGGCATCCTCTCGCTCTGGCTCGGACTGATGAAGATCGGCGAGCGCGCCGGGGTGATCCGCACGTTCGGACGCCTTGTGTCGCCGCTGTTCTGCCGACTCTTTCCCGGAGTGCCGAAGGATCATCCCGCAATGGGGTCGATATTCATGAATGTGTCGGCCAACATGCTCGGCCTTGACAACGCCGCCACCCCGCTGGGACTGAAAGCCATGAACGAGCTTCAGGAACTAAACCCGCAGAAGGAGAGCGCCACCGACGCCATGATCATGTTTCTGGTGCTCAACGCCTCGGGCCTCTGTCTGATTCCGATAAGCATAATCATGTACAGGGCGCAGGCCGGAGCGGCCAACCCCACCGACGTGTTTCTGCCGATCATGCTTGCCACTTTCGTGGCCACGCTCACCGGCATCATAGCCCTGTGTCTGAAACAGCGCATCCCGCTGCGCGACCCGGTGCTCATCGGCTGGATCGGCGGTCTGGCCGCCATTATCGGGGGAATGGTCTGGCTCTTCTCTTCAATGCCGCGCGAGGCCGTGGAGCTTTACTCGGGCTTCATCGCCAATTTCCTCCTTTTCGCCACGATTGCAGCCTTTCTGCTGGCCGGACTCAGGCGCCGCCTTAACATGTATGAAACCTTTATCGAAGGGGCAAGAGAGGGCTTCCTGACGGCCGTCAAGATCATCCCCTATCTGGTGGCGATTCTGGTGGCCATCGGAATGTTTCGCGCATCGGGCGCCATGGACGTGATCACCGCGGGACTGACTGCCGCCGTGGAGTGGGCCGGACTCGACTCCGACTGGGTGGCCGCGCTCCCCACCGCCATCATGAAACCGCTGTCGGGTTCCGGCTCGCGCGGCATGATGGTCGACCTGATGAACACCTATGGGCCGGATGCGTTCGTGAGCCGCGTGAGCGCCGCCATACAGGGCAGCACCGACACGATGTTTTATGTGCTTGCTGTTTATTTCGGATCAGTCGGAGTCAGGCGCACACGCTATGCCGTGCCTTATGCGCTGCTGGCCGACGTGACCGGCTCGGTGGCCGGAGTGGCCGCGGCCTATCTCTTCTTTCACTGATCGGACTCCGCCGCAGCAGCCGACCGGCCGCGGTCGCGGACGGGGAAGATGCCGGTGGGACGGCGCAGGGTGTAGCGCGTCATCTGCTCGTTGGAAATGAAGCCATAGCCCTCCATGATGCGGTCTGAGCGCTCGATGTGGACAAACATGTCGGAATAGACCGTGTGGCTCTGCTGGTTCCAGAACACCTGCTCGGTCAGAAAGCGGTCGCCGTCGAGATTGCGCATGCGCACGTTGCCGTCGAGCCTCCAGAGCTTCATGGCGGTGAAATAGACCGCCGAGTCGCAGTCAACCGTGGCTGTGACGTTCATGTTGTCGTCATATCGCTCCAGATGCAGCGACTCCGGAAACTTCCAGCACGGTTCGTCGGCCTTGTCAAACATCAGCCACAGCGGCGCCACGATGTGATAGCGCGTGATGCCCGAGTCGCTCACCAGCGAGTTCACGCTGTCGGTGACCATGGTCGGCACGGTGTTGCCGTCGACCGGCTGCGGCTGCGCTGCGTCGTCGTCGCCGCCTCCGCATGCTGCGGTGGCGGATAGCAGGGCCGTCGCGACGGCGGCCGGCATCAGTCGGCGCAAGGGGTGCATCAGCGTATCTTGCTCGGCACGAACCAGTTCTCGCTGAGGTTGACGCCGAGGGTGAACATATAGTAGTTTTCAGTCAGGGAAACGGCCGGAGTGCTGTAGCGGTGACGCCATTCAAAGCCGATGTTGATGCGGGTGCGCAGCGGAGTGGGCAGCCCGAAGCCGCATGTGAGTCCGTATTGGCGCACGTCTGACGTGCCCACCATCTGGTAGTCGCGCTCGCAGTATGCGCCGATGCGATAGGCCACGCGCTTGAGCCACGATCCGCGCTGGCGGGGCTGGAACTGCGCGCCAAGGGCCGCGCGCCAGCGGTCGTTGAACGATTCCGCCGACGTGAAGTCTTCCACTCCGTCAAAGCGGGCCTTGCTCCAGGGCTGCCAGGTGAAGTCGGCCTCGACAAACAGCTTCTTGTCGAATTCATACGACAGGCCTGCGCCGAAGGTGTGGGGCAGCGAGTATCCGCCCTTGAGGTGGCGGAAGCCGATGGTGTCGGGCTTGGTGGCCTCGGTGGCAATGTCGTATTTCACGCCGTAGGTCTCGCCGTGAAGGTCGTGGCCGAGGGTATAGGTCATGCCGGCTGTGACGCGGTGGCGGCGGGCGAACTCATGAGAGTATTGAAGGCCGAACTGGAGGTTGTAGTCGCGAACCTTCAGCACCCGCTCATAGAGCGACTGCGAGCCTTGGCTGTTGACGGAATATATGTCGTTGAACTCGTTGCCGAAGAGATAGCCCGCGTTGAAGCCCACCGACAGACCCCCGACGGGGCGGATCGAGAAGCCGAGATAGGCCTCGGTGATGCCGCCCGAACCCTGATAGGCCGACTCGCCGTTGGGAATCTTGTCGCCGAAGGAGTAGCCGACCGAACTGAACGGCAGCAGGCCGGCCGAGGCGCCCATGATGCGGCCGATCGGCACCTGGAGCGTCACGTAGTCGAGGCCGCCGAGGGTGTTGCGGCCTTTGGAGGCGCCCTCTTTTGAACGATATATGCCGACGTCGGCGCCTATGTCGAAGAGAAATGTCATGGTGTCGATCGCCGAATAGCTGGCCGGGTTCATGACGTTGATCTGGCGTGAATCCCGCATGGCGTATCCCACTGAGCCCATAGCTCTCTGGGCTGACGAGGCGCGGTCGTTGAGCAGGCCGTATCCCTTCATCGAGAACGGGCTTGAGGTCTGGCTGTCCTGTCCCTGGGCCGATGCGGCGGCAGGGTTAGCGGCCAAAGCCAGGGCAAAGCAGGCAGAGGCTATAATTCTGTGGATAATGTTCATTTCGCTTCTTTTAGGTTATGGAGCAGTATGCTGTTAAGGCCTTGGTTGACAAGATGGGGCTGCAGGATCACTCCCGGTCTCAGACCGCCGGGAAGCAGCGCGGCCAGTTCCGGCGCCCACCCTCCGGTGAGGATCACACGGCGGGGCGATTGAACGCCCAGCGAGCGGTAATAGAGCAGTTCGGCCACCACTCCGCGCAAGGCTCCGGCACATAGGGCCGAGGCTGTGTCGTGGCCGAAGTCGGGAAGGTCGGCGGCCGAATGGGCGTTGACAAGCGGCAGGCGCTCGGTGTAGTGGTGGAGTGCGCGCAGGCGCATTCCCACTCCGGGGGCGATGTTGCCGCCGCGATAGGCGCCTCCGGCAGTGACTTCGTCGAAGGTGCAGGCCGTGCCCAGATCGCAGACCAGCAGGTCTTTGCCAGGGCAGCAGGCCATGGCGCCGACTGCGGCCGCGAGACGGTCGACTCCCAGGGTGGCGGGGGTTGCGTATTCGTTGACCAATGGCACCGGCGTGGAGGCTGTCAGCTCGAGTTTGAGCGGCGCGTCGACCGCGTCAAGCAGAGGGGTCACGCTCTTGGCCACCGAGCAGGCCATGGCGGCACGCAGGCTGTAGGGTGCGGCAAATGCGGCCAGACGTGATGCCACCGACGGCCCGCGCAACACTGTCGCAGCCACTTCGGCAGATCCGTCGACCCGGAAGAGCACCGCTTTGATGCAGCTGTTGCCAACGTCGATTGTGAGGTTGCAGTCCATTATTTATCAGGCAAAATTAGTAAATATGCCTCATATAGACGTTGATGAAACGTTAAATTTTCTCAATTGCCTTTTTTACGGAGAGTCACGGTGATCATCGCCGAGCTGACAATCTGCACTGCCGCGCCGGCCAGCGTGAAGGCGATCCAGTCGCGCAGCGACGTTTTGTCGTAGAACGCGAAGAAGGTGGCCACGCAGTAGAAGATGGCGCTCCAGCTCTGAAGGCGCACCAGGCGGCGCAGGCGAAGGTTGTCGGTCTGAGGCGGAGGGGCCAGAAGGCGGCCGGCCAGCGACAGGGCCGCGCCGGAGGCATATACGTATCGGAATGTGTCGGACTGCCATGAGCCTGTGATGATCGGCATGGCCAGGCCGGCCATGACCAGCATCAGTCCGAGCAGCGTGGCCAGTGTCAGGGCGCTTGAATTCTGCTTCATGTCTGTGTCAGTCAAAAATATAGACGTCTTCGCTGGGACGCTGCATGTGGTAATGTTCGCGCACGATCTTTTCGAGTTCGGCCGGATCGGTGTCGAGCTTGGAGTTAAGTCGCTGATAGTGAAGCAGCGTGTCTTCATATTGGGCGATGCGCGACAGCAGTTCGCGCTCCTGGCGGGCATATTCCATGTCGGCCATCATGGAGTGCTCGTTGAAAAAGAGCAGGTAGGCCATGAACGCCATCACCGCAAGCAGCGGCAACGACACGTATCGTCTAATCCATTTCATGGCGCAAATTTAAGCAAAAAAACTGAAAAAGCAAACAGGCCGCGCCAAGGCTGGCGCGACCTGTCGGAAGGGAAGGAGAGACTCAGCGGACGAACCAGGCTCCCTGGGGGTTGATGGACGAGAGTCCGTGGTGGGCCAGAGTGGATCCGTCGGCGGCAAAGGCGGTGAAGCTGCCATATGTGGTGTAGTCGGTGGAGCCGACATAGAGGCTGTTGTCGGCCGGGTTTGCGCTGAGCGAGTAGACGTCGGCGGGCGTCTGTTCGTCGGTCAGGAAGGCCGAGGCGGTGACATTGCCGAAGGCGGTGGGGTAGGTATCGATGCGTTTTTCGGTGACTACCCAGTTTTCCTGAGTGGCGCAGTAGGCATAGACGCGGTCTGAGCCGACGGAGAAGAGGATCTGCGACGCGGTGGCCAGGGTTTCGTCGTTGAGAGTTTCGTCGTTGAGAGTGGCGGGGTTGATGCGGGTGAGTTTGTTAGGCTCGTCGAAGTAGTTGCCGAAGGTGAGCACATAGAGGTTGCCGTTCTGGTCGGCGGCCACGCGGTTGGGGTTGGTGCCGACGGTGATTTCGCCGATGCGGGTTTCGGTGGCGAGGTTGATTACGCCGACGGTGTTGTTGTAGCCGCCCTCCCAGTTGGCGCCGCCGCTCTCGGCCACATAGAGTCTGTCGCCGATCACGCAGAGTTCTTCGGGGTTGGGGCCGACGGGGATGCGTTTGGTGATTGTGAGCGATGCAGTGTCGACAACGGCCACATTGCCGTCATACAGGCTGACATAGACCTTGGAGCCGGCGGCGGTGACATAGCGCGGTTCCTGCGGCTGTCCGGCTTCGTTGACGAAATTGAGGGTTTTGATCGCCTTGGCGCGCAGGTCGGTGATCTCCAGGGTGTTGGATGTGCTCACCACGATATACATCTTCTTGCCGTGGATGGTCATGTCGTTGGCGTTGGAGCCGAGGGCGCGGCCGTTGGTCGAGGAGAACACCTTGGTGGTCAGTTCGTCGGGATACTGCGGGTTGAAGAAGTCGAGCGCGGCGTTGTTCTGGTCATAGTTTCCGGCACAGAGCAGGTAGGCGCCGGTGGGGGTTGAAGTGCCGGGCACGTCGGGATTTCCGGGAGTCTTCGGATCGTCGGAAGCGCATGCCGAGAGCAGCGCTGTGGCAGCGAGTGCCATGATGAATTTGGTTTTCATAATTTGTAAATCAGATTGTTATTGATGTTGATATTCTGAATTGTCGTCCTGGCATCGGGTAATAGCGGATCACCTGATAATTCTTTCCGGCCAGATTCAGCGCCTCGGCGCGGACGGAGAGCCGGCATCGCCGCAGCGGCAGAGTGCAGGCGGCCGAAAGCGACTGGTCGGCATAGGGGGCTATGCGGTTGTCGGGGCCGCTGAGATAGGCGGCGAAGCGTTCGCCCATGGCCGTGACGGCATAGGTGAGGCTGAATCCGCGCCATTCGGCCGAGAGCGACGCCGAGCCCGACAAGGCGGCGGTGTAGGGGAGCACGTGGCCGCGGGTGGCCGCGCCGGGGGTGACGTCGACGGCATGCTGCCATGAAAACGAGCCATTGGCCGTGAGCGAGATTCCGTGAGGCAGAGCGAATTGGGCGCTGGCCGTGGCGTCGATGCCGCCGATGTCGGCCACTCCGACGTTTCGCATGACCCAGACATAGAGCGTCGGCACGGCCACGATCTTGTCTTTGACGCGGTTGAAATATCCGTCGGCGGTCAGTATCAGCGAGCTGAGACCTATGGAATTGGCGGCGCAGGCCCAGGTGATGCCGAGGTTGCTCTGGATGGCACGCTCCGGACGCAGGGCGGCGTTGCCGATGCGGGTATAGTAGCGGTCGGCGAAGGTCGGCACCCGGAATCCGTCGGCCACCGATGCGCGCAGGTGAAGGTCGCGTCCGGGAATCACCCGCCACGACGCGCTGACCGATGGCGAAAACCGGTGCAGCGGTCCGGCGCACGCTCCGCGGCGCACCCGCTCGTGGATGTCGGTGGCGAGCATGGAGGCGCTGACGTGCCACCGCTCCGACGTGAACGCCGCCGCCGCCACCGTCTGCCAGGTCAGCCGTTCGGGCTGGGCGGCGTCGGGCGCCTTGGCCCTCATGTGGTTTCCGGCCAGATCTGACGTGAGTGACACGGCCCACTCTCTGCCCGGTTTCCAGAGCGCGCCCGCGCTCAGGTAGACTTCGCGCTGGGTGTGGTCTTCGCGACGCACTCCGCCGGGATATGACGGGCGGCGGTCGGTGTAGCTGCTCTGCGAATAGTTGAACTTGCCGATCGCCCTCAGCGTCAGGCCCGGAGCCGGCGAGAAGCGCCACACGGCCTGAGTGAATGCGTTGCGGTCGTGGAGGCGTTCGGCGGCATAGCTGTTGTAGAACACGACGGCGCCGGGCAGTCCGCGGTCGCTGTCGTAGAAATATCCTTTGAGAGAGACGTTTGCCAGGTTCATGTTGATTTCGCCGGTGATGGACTCCACATCGCCGTTGCGCCGGCGGCCGGTCACCGGCTCCTGGCCGTTTTCGACGCGGAAGGGATAGGCGCCGTCGGCGCGGAGCCATGCGGCCGATGCCGACAGGGTGTAGTCGCCTGCGGAGTCGATGCGCCAGTCGGCTCTGAGCGATGGAGCCACATAGCCCCATGATCCGGCGCTGACCGAGGCCATGGCCGAAAACGGGTGTCCGCTCTTCTGTGGGCGTCGTGAGGTGATGGCCAGGGATGCGCCGGCCCCAAAGAGCCTGGCCGGGCGGAATATGGCGTCGGAACCCGACGTCGACAGGGTCAGGGTCTCGACGTTGTCGAGCCGGAAGCGGCTGATGTCGATGTCGCCGCTCTGGGCGTCGGTCACCGGCACTCCGTCATAGGCCACTGCGGTGTGTTTGGCTCCCATTGCCCTGACCGACACGGTTTTCAGCCCTCCGAGTCCGCCATAGTCATTGACCGTGACGCCTGAGAAGTGTTTCAGCGCGTCGCTCACTCCGGCGTCGCCCAGACGCTCCAGCGCGGTGCGGTCGGCCATCTGCACGGGTGCGGTGTTGCGCACGGTGCGCGCCGTCGTGGCCGTCACTTCGACGTTGTCGAGTTGGGTGACCGTGTCGGCCGGAGCGACCATTGACAGCAGAGTGAGCAGGATGGCGTGCATTTATTTTCGGAAAATATCGGCAATGGAGTGGCTGATTCCGCGGGCCGCGCATCTGGCTGGCGTGAGCAGTGGCCGGATCTTCATTTCGCCCGGCGACAGCACTTTCAGGGTGCCCGGATGGCACTCGACATCCAGCTTGACGGGGAGTTTCAGCGGCTCGCCGTCGATGTGGGCCGACCCCGGGGTCGACCGGCTGATAGTTACCTTGCGTGCTCTCAGAGTGTGCACGCGCGCGCCCTCGTGCAGTCCGCCGGCCATGATCTCCATGCCGGTGAGCATGGTGCCGAGCCACGATCCGGCGTGGACCACGGTGACGTCCATCAGTCCGTCGGAAATCGATGCTTTCGGGGCGATGAAGGTGTTGTTGCCATATTGCGACGCGTTGCAGCACGCGACGATGAAGGCGCGGCGCGTCAGCTCCACTCCGTCGGCGCAGATGGTGTAGGTGTCTGATTTGTAGTTGATGAATTCGCTGATGGCGCTCTTCACATAGTTGGCGAGTCCGCGGCGGTCGGGGCGCGAGGCATAGCGGTCGCTCACCGCGGCGTCGAAGCCCATGCCGAATGTGCAGAAAAACGGGCGTCCGTTGACCGTGCAGTGGTCACACGTCACCACGTTTCCGTCGGTTATGACCCTGAGGGCGGCGCGGAGCGATGTCGGGATCTCGAGATGCCTGGCCAGACCGTTGCCCGAGCCGAGCGGCAGAATTCCCATCACGGTGTCTGACCCGACCAGTGAGCGGGCAATTTCGTTGACAGTGCCGTCGCCGCCTGCGGCGATGACTCGGTCATAACCGGCTGCGACGGCATCGGCCGCCAGTTCCGTGGCGTGGCCCGGTCCGCGGGTGAACGCTATGTCGAGCCGCATTCCTGCGGCGCCGAGCGCCCGGGTGACTGTCGCGGCCACATGGTCTTTGGATGACGTGCCGGATATAGGGTTGATTATCAGTAGGCTTCGCATCGTGGTTCAGAGAAGTCGGGCCATGTCGGCGGGTGTGAGGATCGTGAATACCGGAGAGCCGGACGGCGTGTAGCCCGGCATAGGCAGAGCCATGAGTTCGGACAGGAGATGGCTGATTTCTTTGGCCGAAAGCAGGCGGTCGGCGCGGAATGCGGCCGAAGAGGCCAGAGCCATTGCCAGACGGTTGCGCAGCGGTTCGGCGGCGTTGTCGGCCGATCCGTCGGCCACCGCGCGCACCATGTCGCTCAGCAGTGAAGCCGGATTCTGTCCGTCGGCGGCCAGGGGGACGGCGTTTATGCTCCACACTCCTTGTCCGAGCGGGGCGATGTCGAATCCGAGGCGTGTCAGTTCCGGCTCGATCTCTTCGACCAGCGGCTGGTCAGCCGGGTCGATGGCGAGCTGTTCGGGAAATATGAGCCGCTGTGACGCAAACGTGGCGTCAGGCTTTGAGAAGCGTTCAAACAGGATCGTGGTGTGGGCGCGGTGCAGGTCGACGACGCGCAGTCCGCGCGCGTCGGGCATTGCCGCATAGCGGTTGCCGACGGCGATTATGTCGGCCTGGGGATTGCCGTCGGTGCCGGTGATCTCCGCGGCCACGTCGGCTTCGGTCAGATCCGGGAGTGAGTCGAGCAGGGAGCTTTCGGCCTGGTGCGGTTCGTTGATGCCGGAGATGGCGCTCTGTGACTCGGCCGCGAAGTTGCGATAGAGTTCCTCCCAGTTCTGGGTTGACGGCGTGAAGCCTGAGGATTGCTGGCGGAAGGGGTTGTATGACGGGTCGGCGCTTGTGTGCGGGGCTGCCGGGAAGTCTCCGCCTGCCGCCTGGGTAGAGCCTGCCGCGGGCACGTCGAGAAACGGGTCGGCCTCGTCGAAGTTCATGGCCGGAGTGGCGTTGAAGCGTCCGAGGGTCTCCTTGACGGCGGCATAGAGTATCTGTCGGATCGACTGCTCCTGCTCGAACTTGATTTCGTTTTTGGTGGGGTGGATGTTGACGTCGATGGTGGCCGGGTCAACGACGAAGTCGATGAAGTATACCGGCTGGGAGTCGGCGGGCACCAGGTCTTCATAGCATTGCGCTATGGCTTTGTGGAAGTAGGGGTGGCGCATGTTGCGGCCGTTGACAAACAGGAACTGTAGCGCTCCGCGCTTGCGGCAGTGTTCCGGCTTGACCACGAAACCGTGGATTCTCACCATGGCGGTGTCGGTCTCGACGGGAATCAGCTGGCTGTCGAGCGACTTGCCGAACAGCGCCACGATGCGCCGCTTCAGGTTGGCTTTCGGCAGCGAGAACAGCGTCACGTCATTGTGGATGAGGGTCAGTTCGACGGCGCAGTTCACCAGCGCCAGGCGCTCGAATTCGTGGATTATGTTGCTCATCTCCACCGAATCCTTTTTCAGGAATTTCCGGCGGGCCGGCACGTTGAAAAAGAGGTTCTTGACCATCATGTTCGACCCAGGCGCGCAGGCTTCGGGGAGCTGCGACTCCACTTTTGAGCCGCTGATCAGGATCCGGGTTCCCACCGGGTCGTCGCGCCGCATGGTGCGCAGATCCACCTGCGCCACGGCGCATATCGAGGCCAGAGCCTCGCCGCGGAAGCCCATTGTGTGGAGCGCGAACAGGTCGTCGGCCTGTCGGATTTTCGATGTCGAGTGGCGCTCGAAGGCGAGTCGGGCGTCGGTCGCGCTCATTCCGCATCCGTTGTCGACCACCTGGATCAGGGTTCGTCCGGCGTCTTTTATGATAACGGTGACTTCGGTGGCTCCGGCGTCGATCGCGTTCTCCACGAGTTCCTTCACCACGGAGGCCGGGCGCTGTATGACCTCGCCGGCGGCTATCTGGTTGGCCACGGAGTCTGGCAGCAGCTTGATCACGTCCATATGTCAGTCGGGTTTTAGTTTCTGTCGGAGATAAACATTCTCACATATCCGGCGATGAAGCCGGCCAGGGTTTCCATCGGCAGCGACGCTGAGTCGACCGTGAGATGATAGGACGATGAATGGCCCCAGCGTTTGTCGGTGTAGAAGTTATAATATGCCGCCCGGAGTTTGTTGATTTTGCGGCACATTGTGCGGGCGTCGGCCTCGGAGGCGCATTCACCCCGCTGCATGACGCGCCTGACGCACTCTGCTTCTGATGCGTGGACGAACACGTTGATGCATCGCGGATTGTCGCGCAGCACATAGTCGGCCGTGCGTCCGACGATGACGCAGCTGCGGCTTGCGGCGAGATCGCGGATCGTGTCGGCGATGGCGCATTGCATGCTTTCGTCCGAGGCGGAAGTGCGGGAGGTCCAGGGCGCGGAGTTTATCAGTCCCATGGAGAACGGGATGCCGCCTCCGAGCACTGACGGCATGCGCTCGTCTTTGTGTTCATAAAGCTGCGGGATGACTCCCGATTTGTGGGCGGCCTGGAGAAGCAGTTCCTTGTCGAAAAATTCGATTCCGAGTTGTTCGGCCAGCAGTTTGCCGAGCACGCGGCCTCCGCTGCCGAACTGGCGGCCTATGGTAATTACGAACGGTGAGGTCGATTCGCCGGTTTTCATGAATCAGTAGATATATGGGATTATCCTTTTTTGAGAGAGCGGTCCGAACTCGGCGGCATATCTGGCGCGGATTTTTCCGGCTCTGGGCGCGAGGTTGGCGAATGTCCAGAGGGCGAACACGGCGCCGGCCCATGACCATGTCAGGATGGCGAAGCCGACCCATTCGGTGAATTCGCCGAAATAGTTGGCCGAGGTGACATAGCGGAACATTCCGCCGCGCGGCAGATAGTGGCGCGTGTCGCCCGGTTTGCGCAGGTGGCGGATGATGTGGTCGCTGTGCAGGTTGATTGCCATTCCGGCAAAGAATATGCAGGTGCCGAGAATGAACTGCCAGCTGAGCAGCCACGATGCCGGATAGCGGCCTTCGGGGCTGATATAGAATATCCAGCCGCCCTGCATCAGCGCGTTGAGGGTGTTGAACACCATTCCCATCACGATGATCGACAGCGGCATGCGGCTGTTGCCGCGGATCAGCAGCGGAAACACGAACGACCGCTGGAAGTAGTGGAGCTGGAAGATGAGAAACATGACCAGGGGGGCGGTGTCGAGCATGCGCGGCGATGCGCTCCAGAGGATGGTCATGACGATAAACACCGGCGCTTCCATCATCACCCATCCGGGGCGGTTGGGGACTGAAGGGCCCCACTTGCGGGTGTAGGCTATGCCGTAGCCCGCCTCGACTATGTGGAGCGCGATGAACACGATCACGGCCACGGCGGCCATGACGAGGAGAAATGTGTTGAAACTGTCGATGGAAGTCAGCATATCGTCGTCTGTTATTTATTGTCCGATCAGTGTGGCCGAGGTGGCTGACGAGATTGTCACGCTCACGGTCATGCCGGGCCGCTGTCCGTCTTTCCGGTCGAACACCACTGTTTTGTTCTGGGAGGTGCGTCCCACCCACTGGGAGGTGCTGCGCTTGCTCACGCCTTCGATCAAGACGTCGAACGTGCGGCCGACGTCGCGCCTGTTGGACTGGAGCGAGAGTTCGTTCTGCAGGGCTATCATGCGGTTGAGCCGGTCGATTTTCACCTCTTCGGTCACGTTGTCGGGCATGGTGCGTGCGGCCACGGTGCCCGGCCGTTCGGAATATTTGAACATGAACGAGGCGTCGAAGCCCACCTGGCGCATCAGGTCGAGAGTCTGCTCGAAGTCCTCTTCGGTTTCGCCGCTGAATCCGGTGAACATGTCGGTGGTGATGGCGCAGTCGGGTATTGCCGCGCGTATGGCGGCGATGCGTCCGAGGTAGTGCCTGCGGTCATAGTGGCGGTTCATGGCCTTGAGCACAGCGTCGCTTCCGCTCTGCACCGGCAGGTGGATGTGGCGGGCAATGTTTGGCCGCGAAGCGATTGCGGCGATTATGTCGTCGCCCATGTCGCGCGGATGTGATGTCGTGAACCGCACTCTCATGTCGGGTGCGGCGTCGGCCACCATTGTCAGCAGTTCGGCGAATCCAGTGTCGCCGCAGCGGTAGGAGTTGACGTTCTGTCCCAGCAGGGTCACTTCCTTGAAGCCCTTGGCGCGCAGGTCGGCCAGCTCGGCCAGGATGCTTTGCGGCTCGCGCGAGCGTTCTCGTCCGCGGGTGTAGGGGACGATGCAGTATGTGCAGAAATTATTGCATCCGCGCATGATGCTGATGAATCCGCTGATGCGGTTGGGGCCGAGTCTTGCGGGGATTATGTCGCGATACGTTTCTGTGCGGCTGAGTTCCACGTTGATGGCTTTCTGTCCGCTCTCCACTGCGGCGAAGAGCGCCGGCAGGTCCAGGTAGCTGTCTGGTCCGGCCACCAGGTCGACTCCGTGGCCGTTGATCAGTTCGTCCTTGACGCGTTCGGCCATGCAGCCGATCACGCCGATGATCAGTCGCCGTGGGGCGCGTTTGCGCCGCAGGGCGTTGAGCGCGGCCAGCCTGCCGATGATTTTCTGCTCGGCGTTGTCGCGGATCGAGCAGGTGTTGAGCAGCACGGCGTCGGCATCGTCGGTCGACTCAGTGACCTCATAGCCTGCCATGCCCATAACCGAGGCAACCACCTCGCTGTCTGCCACGTTCATCTGGCAGCCATATGTCTCAATAAGAAGTTTCTTCATAATCACCTGCAAAATTACTCATAAAATCCTAATTCCCAAAAATGCCGCGCCAGAATCGGTTGCCGCGTCGCTTTTGTGGGCGCGCTATGTTGCGGGTTATGGATGGGTTGATTATCTTTGCCGCCGGAAAAAACAATTTTGCGAGATTATGATTAAGGAGATAGATATCGAGTTCAGTCCGGAGATCGCGGCTGCGGCTCCGGGGCTGAGGGTGATCCGGCTCTCGGCCGAAGTGGTCAACGGTCCGACGGATCCGCAGTTGCGCCAGGAGCTTGAGGAGCTTGCCGCGCGGATAAAGCAGACCTACCAGATTGCCGACATCAACAAGCGTCCGGGCATAGCCGCCACCAGGGCGGTGTATAAGGCGCTGGGCAAGGATCCGAACCGTTACCGCCCGTCGCAGGAGCAGCTTATGAGGCGCATTGTCAACGATAAGGGCCTGTATTTCATCAGCAATCTGGTCGATGTGTGCAATTACGTGTCGGTGGCATGCGGCTGTTCGATCGGGGCTTTCGACTCTGATGCCATCGACGGCGACATTCTGACGCTCGGCGCGGGCAGGGCGGGGGAACCGTATGAGGGAATCGGGCGCGGGCCGCTCAACATCGAGGGGCTGCCGGTCTATCGCGACAGGGCCGGAGGGGTGGGGACTCCCACCAGCGACAATGAGCGCACGAAGGTTTCTGACACCACCCGCCGTCTGACGGTCTGCATCAACGTTTATGGCGCGGAGATGACTGACGACGAGGTGATCGGGCTATACGTCCGGATGTTGCGCCGTTATTGCGGCGCGGGCGAGGAGGCGGTGCGGACTTTCACGCCAGGTGAGGCTTTTTAGGATTTTTAACTGAGAAGATGGCGGATTTTTTGTACCTTCGCGGATTATGAAACGGATTTTAGCCCTATCGGCCATTGCGGCAGCGTTGTACGGATGCAATTCTTCGACTCCTGGAGACGAAGATAAATATGTGGCGTTCAATATCGTGACGTATGAAGGTACGTCGGACGACGGCGTGACCACCCTGAGCTATCAGGTCATCAACGATTCGCCGTTGCTGACTCTGACCTGCAATTGGACTCCCGACCGCGAACTGCCGGCCGGCACCCGACTGCTGGTGGCATATAGCTCCGACACCCCGACCGAAAGCGGCAGCGTGAATCTGCTGCAGGCATCGCTGGTCTATGGCGGGGCGCTGGAGGTGAGCGACAAGACCGACAGCATTGCCGGCTCGGGCACTCCTCTGTGGATCAGTTCCATGTGGCGGTCGGGCCATTATCTGAATCTTGACTGCCAGGCGCGCTATGCGTCGGGCGGGCGGAAGGTGCGGCTTGTGGCCGACGACTCGACCCTCGCCGACGACTATCCGGTGCTTTATCTGGTCAATTGCGCCAAGGGCGAGGATGACATGTCGCCTTACAATCAGCGCCTCTATGGCTCATGGGACGTCGACACCCTCTGGTCCCGGCCGACGGTCATGGGGCTGACTGTGGTCATGGACGACTCCAACCGCGGCATCACCGAGATGACATTCAGCAAGCAGTCCGAATGAAACATAACGACAAATTCCAAAACATAGAATAACCATTAAAACAAACGAACCCACACAATTATGGCAAACAACAAACCCCAACAGGAAATAAAAGTAGAGCTGTCGCCCGAAGTTGCCAAAGGCAATTACTGCAATCTGGCAATGATCGCCCACAGCCCCAGCGAATTCTTCATGGACTTCATCACCGTGGCTCCCAACATGCCCCAGGCCAGAGTGCAGACACGCGTGATCATGACCCCCGAAAACGCCAAGAACCTGCTTCATGCCCTTGCTGAAAACGTGCAGCGCTATGAGCAGACCTTCGGCGAGATCAAACCCCGCGCCCCCAAGGCCGGCATGAACCCCGGCGGAGGCATTCCCAACCCCTTCATGGACGGCAACGCCTGATCGCGCTGTCGGCTGTATTTAACCCCCGACTGTCAGAATGCAGATATATAATTCACTGACCCGGCGCAAGGAGGAGTTTGTCCCCCTTGTGCCCGGACGGGTGGGAATGTATGTGTGCGGACCCACTGTCTATGGCGACGGTCATCTCGGACACGCCCGCCCGGCCATCACGTTCGACGTGCTCTACCGTTATCTGACCCATCTTGGCTATAAAGTGCGCTATGTGCGCAACATCACCGACGTCGGCCATCTGGAAAACGATGCCGACTCGGGCGAGGACAAGGTGGCCAAGAAGGCCCGGCTCGAGCAGCTCGAGCCGATGGAGGTTGTGCAACACTATCTCAACAGCTATCATGAGGCGATGGCCCGTCTGGGCGTGCTGCCGCCGTCGATAGAGCCTCACGCGTCGGGTCATATCATAGAGCAGATCGACTATGTCCAGAAGATTCTGGACGCAGGCTATGCCTATGTGAGCGAAGGCTCCGTATATTTCGACGTGCCGAAATATAATGCCGACCATAATTACGGAAAGCTTTCGGGACGGAATATCGACGAACTGTTTGCCAACACCCGCGCTCTGGACGGGCAGCAGGAAAAGCGTCATCCGGCCGACTTCGCCCTCTGGAAGAAGGCGTCGCCCGAACACCTGATGCGCTGGCCGAGTCCGTGGAGCGACGGTTTCCCGGGCTGGCATCTGGAGTGCTCGACAATGGGCGAGAAATATCTCGGCGAGCAGTTCGACATACATGGCGGCGGGCTCGACCTGATGTTTCCCCACCATGAGTGCGAGATAGCCCAGTCGGTCGCCCACAACGGTCATGAGACAGTGCGCTACTGGATGCACAACAACATGATCACCATCGACGGCAAGAAGATGGGCAAGAGCTATGGCAACTTCATCACTCTCCAGCAGTTCTTTGCCGGCGACCATCCGCTGCTTGACCAGGCCTATTCGCCGATGACCATCCGCTTCTTCATCCTGATGGCCCAGTATCGTTCGACTCTCGACTTCAGCAACGATGCCCTGAAGGGCGCCGAAAAGGCCATGAAGCGCATGCTTGAAGGCTGGAAGCGCCTCCAGGAGCTGAAGCCCTCCGACGCAAGCACCATCGACGTGAGCGGATATGCCGACAAAATGCGCGAGGCGATGGACGATGACCTCAACACCCCGATCGTGCTGGCCCATCTGTTTGACGTGTGTCGCCTGATCAATCAGGTCAACGACGGCAACGCCACTGCCACTTCCGCCGATATCGCGACGATGAAAGAGCTGTTTCAGACCTATCTCTTCGATATTCTCGGCATCATTCCCGAAGGCGAGGCCGGAGCCAACATGCGCCCCTATGAAGAGGCCGTCGACCTGCTGTTGCAGATCCGCTCCGAGGCCAAGGCCCGCAAGGACTGGGCGACGTCGGATCTGATCCGCAACCGCCTGTCGGAGATCGGTTTCAGCGTCAAAGACACCAAAGATGGCTTTGAATGGAGCCTCAAGTAGGATTACGACTTTGTAACGACTATAACACACAGGGCTGCGGCAGTTTCCGCGGCCCTGTGTAAAATATATTCCCGCCTCATCATGACGGCCGAAGAATTTGCGGAACGTTGGCTGACCAATCTGCCCTATGTGGCCAATGACCAGCAGGTGCAGGTCATGGCCGCGCTGACCCGGTTCTGCGCGCGCGGCAACTCCGGCGGCGATCCGGTCTTTGTGTTGTGCGGCTATGCCGGCACGGGCAAGACCACGCTTTGCGCGTCGCTGGTGCGCACCCTCCGGGAGGCCGGGACTGCCTCGGTGCTCATGGCGCCGACCGGACGCGCCGCCAAGGTCTTTTCGGCCTATTGCGGCTATCCGGCCCATACGATCCACCGCACGATCTACCGGCCTCCGTCCGACGGATGCCCGTTTACGGAAGTGCTTGTCAATCCGCGATCTAACACCGTCTTTATCGTCGACGAGGCGTCGATGATCGGCGGCGAGACCGACGGGGCCTTCCTGCTCTCCGATCTCATCCAGTTTGTTTTTTCGGGCAGCAACAACCGGCTGATACTCATGGGCGACACGGCGCAGCTCCCTCCGGTGGGCTGCTCGGAGTCACCGGCGCTCGATTCCGCAGTGCTCCGGTCGTATGGCCTTAACGTGAGCCGGGCCATGCTCACCGACACCGTGCGCCAGGCCAAGTCGAGCGGCATACTCTATAACGCCACCCGCCTGCGGCGAGCCATGAGGCAGTCGCCGCTGCCGGTGCCGCAGTTGTGTTTCGACGGATTTTCCGACGTCGTGCCCGTTTCGGGCGAAGAACTTGAAGAAGTGCTTTCTGACGCATATTGCACCGACGGCATCGACGACACCGTCATCATCACCCGCGCCAACTGGCGAGCCACCCAGTTCAATCTGGCCGTGCGCCAGAGGCTGCTCGGCCGCGAGGAGGAGCTGTGTCGCGACGATATGCTGCTTGTCGCCAAAAACAACTATTTCTGGACTGCCCGGATCAAAGACGGCGGATTCATTGCCAATGGCGACACCGCCCGGGTGGTCAGGATCTACGGCACCGAAGAACGATATGGCTTCCGCTTTGCCGACGTGCGCCTGTTTTTCCCGCATTCAGGACTCGAAACCGATTGCAAGATCATCATGGAGTGTCTGCTTTCCGACTCTCCGGCGCTCAGTCATGAACAGCAGCAGCGCCTCTTTCAGAGCGTCTACACCGACCCCGCTCTCTTCACCGAATACACTCCCCACGGCGCCCGCCTGCGAGCCATGAAGACCAATCCTCACTATCAGGCCCTGCAGGTCAAATATGCCTATGCCGTCACCTGCCACAAGGCCCAGGGCGGCCAGTGGACCAACGTCTTCGTCGATCTCGGCTCCATCGCGCCCGAAGCCCTCACGGGCATCGACTTCTACCGCTGGCTCTACACCGCCACGACCCGAGCCACCACCCGCCTGTTCTATCTCAACCCATTCTGCGCCGACAGCTGAAAATAATGATAGAACCAGCGAAAACTTACGAGTAGATTCCAGTTTGAATCGTTGGCCAATCGGAATTGATCTACAGTTAGATCTTCCCTCCCGAAAATTTGACGAAGGAGTTTGGTTCGGGCAATTTTATCGGTCGCATTACAGATCTGGACGTCGGTCACACCAGCATTTTGAGCCTTGTACCACAAGCAACGCCATTTGCAGTTGGCCGTTTCATTGAGATAGGCTCTTATCTCCTCGCAAAAGGCGTTGGCCGGCATTTTCATCTTGCCGTCGGCGTTATAACTTACTTCGGTTGGATTATTGAAAAAGATCGGTTTGATTTCTTTGTTGTCTTTTCTGCTGTTGCATTCCTCGCAAGTCAAGACGAGGTTGCCATAGGCAATGTCGTGTGGGTAATATTTTACCTGACCGTTTGCCGATATGTGCACAGCCCGACTCCAGGAGTGAGTGTGGACTATGTCGTGGCGGTAATTGCCTTGCCGAATAAGCGCCGGAAAACGTCTCACGTTGACCGAACGCGGAATGATATGGTCGTTTGTGCCTGTAATCAGGCTCTGCATGCAGTATGCGCAGAAACCATTCTGCTCATCCCTCAGCACATCTTTCATGGCTGCTCTATCCGCGTCTCCCACATCCTTGTAAGAGTTTGTGTTGGTGTCGAGGAGTCTGTTGGATATGCTATTGAAGCGACTTGAATATATCAGCGATGATTTGTCGATGTACTGCATGGCTCAGTGTTCGCTCCAACTGGTGATCAGGTTGTTGATATACTCGTCTCTGTCTTCATGCCCGGAAAAGAAGTCTTTCAGGCTGTTGCGTACAAGACTAATGGTTTCTTCATCGCTTGCTGCGGAAGCTTCACGTATAAGTTCCTCATATATCTGGAGAGCGTGGGAGCGGCCATAGCCGTGCATACGGCGCACAAGTGTTTCTCCGTAATCCACACCGTAACAGTCAGGCAGAGTGGTGAATGAGTGGTCGTCGTTCAGGCTGACCACTTTGGCGGAATCTGATCCGCCATGCACGTTGGCGACTACCGATGGAGAATGGCTCGAAATGATGAATTGTACTTTTGGGAATGCAGTGTGCAGGCGTGCAATGACCTCTTCGACCAGAGTAGGATGCAGATGCAGTTCAAGTTCGTCGATAATTACTATACCGTCGGGTGACACAAGAGAGGTATTCGGATTTGGCTTCATGAACTCGCGCAGGATAATGTTGCGGTTAAGAATGAAGTAGCGGTATGCAATCTCGAATACCATAGCAAACAGCCTTTTGTAGCCTTCGGGCAGCATATGGAAGAATCGGAACGTGCCATCGGTAAAGTTGACGCGAAGCAATTTCTTATGGCTCTCCTTAATTAAATATTTGCCAACTGAGAGCGATTCTATCTCCATCGACTCGTTGTCGCGTGTGAGCAGAGGGCGGGTGAATGCGCGCAGGAATGACGTCACATAATCTATTTCGGTGTTGTATATTCTTAATGTTTCAAGCCTGCTTTCCAGCCTGCGTCGAACTTCGCTTGGCAGATCAGGCTGACTGAGCCTGGAGGTTACGGCGGTGATGCCTGTTTCAAAGTCGTTGAGTTTGTCGTAAGCCTTCAGGAAGAGACCTTCCCAGAAATAGAAGTCGGTATTGTCTGCGTCCCAGCGATAGTAACCGGCTCGGCGCTCTATGTTTTCGACGTTGTCATTCAGACAGAATTTTTCATAATCGCTTTTGTCGTTGCGTGAGTGCGGAAACGAGTCGGAAAAATATGCGAGCAGAGGCAGCGGAGTATATGTGGTATCTTTGTTGTAATATTTTAAAAAAACGTCGAAAATATCACGGTAAGGCATCTGGCTGTCTCGTCCTTTGCCTTCCTTGATAATAGCCCAGCCTTTTTCGACACCATAGATGCTACCTGTGCAATCAAGCCTGATATTGTAATCCGGTTCTTTCGGTTCCCAGGAAAATTCGAACGGGTATGTCGCATCAGTTGATTTGAGAGTGTTGTTTTTTATGTTTTTTCCGTCGCCAACGAAATTGTACTGGCGGCTGTCTTTGGTGAGTATAAAACTCAGGGCTTTCTTCAGCGCCTGTAGCAGGGTTGTCTTGCCAGAACCGTTAAGGCCGATTATTACTGTGGCAGTGCTCCCGAAGTCGATGCGACATTCTCGGCTGTAACACTTAAAATTTTTAAGTGTCAGGCTCTTGATTCTGTATAGGCTGTTCATTTGATCGTCCTTTTTTATGAGCAACAAAGATATAAACATTTTCGCAAATTAACAAAAAAGCGGTCTGGTGTTCATGAACTACAGCTTATTCATGTATGCTGTTGTGTGAAATCTACCGTTGCGGGGCGTTCTGACCGTTTAACTTTGCGCCACATATGAAGGTAGATAGCAAATTCTTTGAACAGCGCTGGGTCCGGGCGATCCAGGCTGAGTTTGGAGCACAGGGAGTGCTCGCCGTTATCCGTCTGCTTTGCAGTGTCTATGATTCCCCCGAGGGCTATTGGCGCGACTGGTCGGCAATGGATCAGGCCGTGCTGGCTGGCGAGGTCGGTATGTCGGTCGACGACGTCGGTCGCCTGATAGACCGTCTGGTGGACTATGGCGTCATCAACGGCGACAAGCTCCGGCGTGACCACGTCGTCACCTCCCGGACCATACAGCTCGAATATATCCGCCAGGCCGGAGTGGCCCGCGCGCGCCGCCTTGACTGGAAGGCCCACTCCCTGCTCCCGTTGGAGGAGCTGCTGGAACTGGGCATAGCCCCGGCCATCATCGAGGACTTCGACGAGGAATATGGAGTGCCGCTCCCGATTTGTCGCCGTGCGCCTGAGCGGTATCCCGGTTTCCGCCAGGTGCGCATCCGCCACCGCGACCCGCACACCCACATTTATCGTCTCCAGAAAATTAGACTATGAGGGCGGCTGCCTCATGAGGCCTGACGATTGTGCGTAATCTGTTGTAAAACATATTCTGAAAGTTGCATTTACTGGAATGTTGTCATATCTTTGCAAAATTATTATCTGTTAATTTTCACACGCTTCACACAACATGAAAAATAGAATTGCAGCGGCAGTGGCCGCAATGGCTATTGGCGCAGTGTCGGCATCGGCATACGACGTCAAGGTGGACGGCATATATTACAATATTATCGATGGCGAATATCTGGAAGTGACGGCGATAGTGGATTATAATATTGATTACAGTAGCGAATATAGGGGTGTCGCTCCTAAAAGCGCGAAATTGACACCAAATGATTATGCTGGTGATATAGTTATTCCTGAGCTGGTTGATGTGGATGGTTTTGATGATCCATTGCCAGTCCGGTCTATTCGTCAAGGGGCATTTAATAATGCCCATAATCTCGTGTCGGTCAAGCTGCCTTTTTCGATACGTCAAATAGGCACAGGGGCCTTCGCCGAATCGTCAATCAGGATGTTGGATATGAGCAATGCGAATTTGGTTGCCATC
This sequence comes from uncultured Porphyromonadaceae bacterium, assembly GCA_947177035.1. Classification (GTDB taxonomy): domain Bacteria; phylum Bacteroidota; class Bacteroidia; order Bacteroidales; family Muribaculaceae; genus UBA3263. Next base: position 24,792 of record CAMWSS010000010.1, read on the forward strand.
CCTGACTGGCTATGTTACTTATGCGGTGATCTGAAGGTTGTTGAATTGCCGTCGGGAATCACTGAAATCGGCGACGGAGCGTTCTCGATAAGTGGAATCAGGAAGTTGAAAATTCCTGCTTCGGTGAAATCTATAGGCACACAGGCCTTTAGCCGATGTGAGGATTTAAGAGAGATTGAAGGTGGTCAATCTGTTGAAGAATTTTATATCTATTCGTTTGATGGCACAAACATCGGGACCGTGTTTATCTATGACGCCGCAACGACGTTTAGCGGGACGGTCTATGGAAACAACAAGAGTTTACAGAATGTGATCTGTTATAAATCTGAACCGGATAATTTTTGGAGTAGCTACTCTATGGATTGGGTATTTTATGGGTCGAATCCTGATTGCACGCTGTGGGTTCCTGACGAGAGTCTGGAGTTGTACAAGGCATCGGAGCGGTGGACCTCGTTTTTTACTGACATTCGTCCGTTGAGCCAGTCGGGCATAGAGTCGGCGGTTGCCGCTGATGACGAGGCTGCTCCGGCGCTGTTCGATCTCCTGGGCCGTCGGGTCACCGCGCCGGTTCAAGGTCGCATCTATGTCGGCTCTGACGGCCGCAAAGTCCGCTATTGACGACTGCAAAAGTCGGGGATACGTGCTGTCATGCGGTGCGTGGCTCCGGCTTTTACATTGGAGGTCAATTTTGTTCCCGTTTTTTGCCGGATTATTTGGTAATAAGGATATAAGTGTGTATCTTTGCGAGGTAGTTACTTGACTATAAATCATCAACCAACATATTCCACCAAATGAAACCAAGACACCTCGCTTTTTCGGCAATGGCCGTCGTTGCCGGCGCTTTCGCCGCTCATTCACAGCAGGTTGTTATTTCGCCGACGCCGCAGAGTGTAAGCTGGGGCGCCAAAGCGTTTGACCTTTCGTCTGCTGTCTGCTATCTGACAGGATCTTCCGATCAGGCCACTACGGCTCTATTGGCCACCATCACCGGCGTCAAGGAGGGCGGCAATGTCGAGATCTGTGTCGGCAAGGCCGGCGATGCTTCCGTGGCATCGGTCGCTGACAAAATTCCTGCCGAAGCCGAAGGCTATTATCTGAGCGTTGCTCCCGGCAAGGTGATCATTGCCGGACGTGACGATGCAGGCACGTATTATGGTGCGCAGACCCTGCTGCAGGTCATGTCGCAGCCCGAGGTGATGTCGGTGACCGTGACGGACTATCCCATGACGGAGGTGCGTGGCGTGATCGAAGGTTTCTATGGCAATCCATGGAGTTTTGATGACCGCAAGAGCCAGTTTGAGTTCTATGGCGCCAACAAGATGAATATCTATATCTATGGCCCGAAGGACGATCCTTATCACCACAGCCAGTGGTCGACGCCCTATCCTGAGGCCGAGGCCGCGCGCATGGCCGAGCTGGTGAAATATGCCGCCGACCATAAGGTCAAGTTTGTCTGGGCCATGCACCCGAGCAACTCCATCGCTTCCGACTCTGACAAGAAGAAGGCGCTGGCCAAGTTCGAACAGATGTATGGTCTGGGTGTGAGAGCCTTCGCCATCTTCTTTGACGATATCAGCGCTGAAAGTGTCAATAATCAGGTTTCGTATCTGAATTATCTCACAGATGAATTCGTCAACAAGAAGGGCGATGTTGAGCAGATGATCGTATGTCCGACGCAATATAACCGCGCATGGGCCGGCGGCAGTTATCTGAGCACCATGGGTAGCGGACTTTATCCCGGCATCAAGATCATGTGGACCGGCAACTCGGTTGTCGACATGATTCAGAAGGCCGACTGCGACTGGTTCAAGAGTCAGACAGGCCGCGCGCCGTTCATCTGGCTCAATTATCCTGTCAATGACTATGGACAGCACAACCTGCTGATGGGTCCGGTCAAAGACAACGGCACTGACATCTATGACCAGGTGACGGCTTTCTGCTCCAACCCGATGCAGTATGCCGAAGCATCGAAAGTGGCTCTCTATTCGATCGCGGACTATGCCTGGAACCCCACGGACTATGATGCCGACCAGGCATGGGAGCGTTCGATCACGTATCTGATGCCCGAGCACGCTGACGCGTTCCGCACGTTCTGCATCACGAATGTGGATGTGGCGCCCAGCGCCCACGGTCTGCGCCTGTATGGCGAGACTCCCGAATTCAAGGCTCTCAACGACAAGTATGCAGAGCTTACTCCTGAAGCAGTCAGCGACTATGCCGCCTACTTTGCCCGCACCAAAGCCGCCGGCGAGGAACTGCTGGCCATTGAAGGCAATGCCCTCGTTGATGAAATCAAGGAATTCATCCAGTATTTCGACTATCAGGCCCATCGCGGCCAGATGGCGATGGCGATGGCAAAGGCGCTCGAAGAGCAGAACCCCGACGCGTTTGTCGAAGCATATAAAGCCTACAAGGAATCTACCGATCAGGCCGGCCGCCTGATGAGCCGCAAGTTCGAGGGCTCGATCCAGTCGGTGGCGCCCCGCACTGGCACACTCTATGTCGAACCTTTCATCAAAACCACAGTCAGCCAGCTGGTTGTTGAGTTCAAGAAAGCGGGCTATGAGTATGATAAGGATCTTTTCCCTGCCCAGTTGCTTGAAAACGGACTTTATTATATCAAGTATAACGGCAAATATCTGACCAACGTCAATGGCAGCAGCAACCCGACTTTTGTCGCCGATATAGACAACGTGAACCCCGGCCGTCAGTACTGGGTGGTCAGCCTTGAGCCTGGCACCGGCCGCTATTCGATCAAAAACGAATGGGACAAGCGCTATGTCAACGAGCTCGGCAACTTCGGCACCAACCCCTATGAAGATGTCTGGCACACGTTCACCATCACCCGCTTTGAAGGAAAATATGCCATTCAGAACGGCGGCAGCGCCGGATCGGCATACTGGGCTCCGACCGACGTGCGCGTCAACAAAGGCTCGAAGTCTGACTATCACATCAATAATTTCACGTTTGAGATCGTCCCTGTCGACGGAGATTCGGAGGTCGACCACCCTACGATAATCGGTAAGGTTGTCCTTTTCTTCAACGAAGACGGAAAGGCGCTTACCACCAAAGGCAAAGGCGTTGTGGCTCGCTTCGAGGATCCGAAATATCCCACAAACGGCGGCCAGATCTTCAGAGCCACGATCGACAATGAGACCGGAGCGGTGAAGTTTACCAATGTGGCCATCAACGAACATCTCGACGAAATCGGACGTGTGGGCTCTTCGACCGGCTATGCCGCCACCTGGAACACCTATGCCGTGAGCGAATGCGGCGGCCTCTACTCCCTGAGCTATGTTTCGGCGTCGAAGGATTATTATGGTCTTAAATACTGGGTGCCCGGAGTGGAAACGATCGAATATTCCGCCGATATGGAACTTTCCGACAGCTATCTTTTCAAGATTATCTCGCAGGAGGAGTATGAAGCCAACGTCGGCATCGATAACGTCGAACAGGACGCTGCTGCCGCCGGAAAAACCTTCGATCTGACCGGACGTGAAGTCGTTTCGGACAACCCCGCGCCCGGCATCTACATTGTCGACGGCAAGAAACAGATTATACGCTAATACAGTTAATATTATAATCCACAACAACACAGCAGGGGCGCGGGGTTCAGCCGTGTCCCTGCTTTGAAGCAAATATGATGAACCGACGTTACAACATCATCAATAACTCGCTGGGCTGGCTCTGCTTCCTGATTGCCGCGGTGAGTTATCTGCTGACAATCGAGCCGACAGCTTCTTTCTGGGACTGTCCGGAATTCATTGCCCAGGGTTTTAAACTTGAAGTGGGCCACCCGCCGGGCAACCCGATATTCATGCTGGCCGCCCGATTCTTCATCACTCTGGCCGGCGGCAACGCCGAAGTGGCGGCAGTAGCCGTCAACTCCATGAACGCCCTGCTCAGCGCAGGAACCATTCTGTTGCTGTTCTGGACGATAACGCATCTGATGCGCCGTCTCATCGTGAAAGACGATTCGTCGGATCTGTCAGTGGCCCGGATGATCACCATATTCGGTTCCGGTCTTGTGGGCGCACTTGCCTATGCCTGGAGCGACACGTTCTGGTATTCGGCCGTCGAGGGCGAGGTCTATGCCTTCTCCTCGTTCTGCACCGCGCTGGTGTTCTGGCTGATCCTCAAGTGGGAAAACCGGGCCGACGCACCTCATTCCGACCGCTATCTGGTGCTTATCGCCTATGTGATCGGCGTGTCCATCGCCGTCCACCTGCTCAACCTGCTCTGCATTCCGGCCATCGTTCTGGTCTTCTACTACAAGAAATGGAGCGCGCCCACGGCCAAAGGCTCGATGCTCGCCTTGCTGATCTCGTTTGTGATCGTGGCTCTGATACTGTTCGGACTTGTGCCGGGCTTCATCGAAGTGTCGCAGTATTTTGAACTGTTCTTTGTCAACACGCTCGGACTCGGCTACAATTCCGGTGTGCTTGCCTATGTGATTCTGGCGGTGGCCTCGTTTATCTGGGCCATCCGTGAACTCTATGCCAGAAAGTCGGCATCGCGCATAGCCTTGAGCTTCGTGCTGGCCATCATTTTCAGCGGCATTCCTTTCATCGGCAGCAGCCTGCTGATTCCGTTTGTCATTGTGGCCGGTCTGGTCGCATGGCTCTATACGTGCAAGAAACTGCCCGTGCGCGCGCTCTCTCTGATCATTCTCAGCGTCACGGTTATCTTTGCCGGCTATTCATCGTATGCACTGCTGCTCATCCGCTCCAGCGCCAACACCCCGATGAACCAGAATGCCCCCGACAACGTGTTTGACCTCGCCTCATATCTCAACCGCGAGCAATATGGCGAGACTCCGCTGCTCTATGGCACCACGTTTAACTCCGACGTGCTCCGTCTGCCCGACGGCAATGCCTCGGCGACGAAACGCATGGGCTATGCCAAGGCCGTGAAACAGAATCCCGACGACCCCGACCGCTATGTCGAGGTGCTCACAAAGACAGACTATGAATATCAGCCTCAGCTGAACATGCTGTTCCCGCGCCTGTATAGCCGCGACCACAAGGCGCAATACATGAAGTGGGGCGGATTCTCCGAAGCGGATATGCCGACTGTGGCCGTGTCGACGACAGTCAGCCACAGCGGACAGCTCGGTCCGGAGATCAAGCGTGTGCGCAAGCCCACTTTCATGCAGAACCTGAGCTATTTCGTCAACTACCAGCTCGTCCATATGTATTTCCGCTACTTCATGTGGAATTTCGCCGGCCGCCAGAACGATCTTCAGGGCAACGGCGAGGTTAACCGCGGAAACTGGATCAGCGGCATCCCGGCCATCGACAACGCCCGCCTTGGCGACCAGTCGCTTCTGCCTCCCGACCAGGGCCGCGACAACAAGGGCCACAACGTGTTCTATATGCTCCCGCTGCTGCTTGGCGTTGTCGGCCTTCTGTGGCAGTCGATGCGCTCCGAGCGCGGCATCCAGCAATTCTGGATCGTGTTTTTCCTGTTCTTTATGACCGGCATCGCCATTGTGCTGTATCTCAACCAGGTGCCGTCGCAGCCGCGTGAGCGCGACTATGCCTTCGCCGGATCCTTCTATGCCTTTGCCATCTGGATCGGTCTCGGCGTCGGCGCCCTTTATGAGGGCCTGACGCGCCTGATGAAGAAAGGCGACTCGGTTCCTGCCGCCATTGTGGCGTCGGTGCTGGGCCTTGTCGTGCCGGTGCAGATGGTGTCGCAGACATGGGACGACCACGACCGCTCTGGCCGCTACACGACCCGTGACTTCGGCATGAACTATCTCTCGTCGCTCGACGAAAACGCCATCATCTTCACCAACGGCGACAACGACACCTTCCCGCTCTGGTATGCGCAGGAGGTCGAAGGCTATCGCACCGACGTGCGCGTGATCAATCTCAGCTATCTGACCACGGCCTGGTATGCCGCCCAGCAGCGCATGCCATCATACGACGGTGCCCCCGCGCCGATGACCGCCACTCAGCAGCAGCTGGGCAACGACCGGCGCCAGTCGGGCTATGTCGTGCAGAGCGACTCGCTTGTGGAGCCTGCGCTGACCTTCCTTAGCCGATATTATTCGCCCGATGCCGACCGCTATGGCGTGGGCTATCCTGTGGTCGAGGGCGGCACTGTCTATATCCCCGTTGATGTCGACCAGGCCGTGAAGACCGGCCGCATCACCGCCGACGAGGCCCTCGAGGCCGTCGACGCCATCGAGATCGATCTGCCTGCGGCACTCATTCAGAAAAACCGTCAGACGCTGATCACCCAGAGCGACGCCCTGACTCTCGACATTCTCGCCACCGACGTGGCCAACGGATGGGAGCGGCCTGTCTATATTGCCAACACCGTGCCCGAAGACTATTATCTCGGACTCAGACCGTATATGTACACCACCGGCATGGCGCGCGAGGTGCTTCCTCTCTTCAATGCGAAAGGATATAAGGAAGCGAAGACCGACAAGGCCTACCGCAACATCACCGAACGCTTCCGCTGGGGCGGTCTTGACGCACCCGACGGCGCCGACGTCTATCTTGACGAGACGGTGAAGCGCATGGTCATCTCCACCCGCAACGGAATCATCGAGGTGGTGGCCACTCTGATCGGCGAGGAGCAGTATGAGAAAGCTCTTGAAGTGCTCACGCTGATGGACACCAAAATCCCCACCGGCGTGCTCCCCTATGGAATGCAGATGGGCGATGAGGTTGCGCTCTATTTCCTGACTCTCGGCGAGGAACTGGGCGACGACGACGCCCGCAGCCGCGGCATCAGCATTCTTGAAAGTGAACTCAGAATGACCGCCCCCTATCTGGCTTATATGGCTTCGCTGACTCCGCGCCAGATCGCTTCGCTTCAGCCCGTGGACCGCGCCATGATGCAATATGGCGATTACAGCTACATAAATGAACTGATGCACCGCTATCTCTTTGCCGTCGGCGAGGAAGAAGGCCTCAAATTCTTCAACTCTGTCAGCGACGAGTGTGGAGTCGACATCGTCAACTTCTTCATGCAGTTCAACTCGCGCTCGCGCGGCTGATGCCTGATGTGTCATTTTATCGAACAGCCTCCTCTGTTCTACCGCCTCTTGTTTCCAGAAGCCATATGGCGTCTGAAAATCAAGGGGCGGAAGGTGGCTTTCCTCACGTTTGACGACGGGCCGATTCCCGAAGTGACGCCATGGGTGCTCGACACTCTTGACCGCTATGGCGTGAAGGCCACGTTCTTTATGGTCGGCGACAACGTCAGGCGCAATCCGGATCTGTTTCACGAAGTGAAGCGCCGCGGACATTGCGTCGGCAATCACACCATGCATCATCTCAAGGGCCTGAGTTCGGGCCAGCGGCGATATCTGCGCGATGTGGCGCAGGCCGACGAACTGATTGACTCGACGCTTTTCAGGGCGCCGCACGGCCTGCTGAAATGGACGCAGAGCCGGGCGATAAGGAGTAAATACAATCTGATAATGTATGACGTGGTCACGCGTGACTATTCGCGTAAACTCACCCCTGACAAGGTGCTGGACAACGTCAGGCGCTTCGTGCGCAACGGATCCATCATCGTGTTTCACGACTCGCTCAAGGCCGAGGCCAACCTCAGGGCCGTGCTTCCCGAGGCCATCGAATGGCTCCAGTCCGAAGGCTATGAACTCCTGCCCATACAAATGTGACGCCGATGCCGTGAGGCGTCTGGCGGCCGACGCCGGTGCCACCGCATGCGGAATCGCTGCCGCCGGCCCTGTCGGCGCGGAGGCTGTGGAGCAATATCGCCGGTGGATTTCCGCCGGACGACATGCCGCAATGGACTATATGGAACGCCATGGCGCTCTGCGTGACGACCCGCGGGAGCTGTTTCCCGGCACGCGCTCCGTGATTGTCTGCGCGTTCAATTACTACACCGATGAGCCGGTGGCGCTTCCCGTCGCGCTCTATGCCCGCGGCATGGACTATCATTACGTGCTCCGGCAGCGGCTTGAGTCCATGGCTTCGCGGCTGTGTGGGGAATATGGCGGCGAGGCTCGCGTGTGTGTCGACTCGGCGCCTCTCCGCGAGCGATGGTGGGCCGTCAGGGCCGGACTTGGTTTCATTGGGCTTAACAACCAGCTGATAATTCCGGGACGCGGTTCCTATTTCGTGCTCGGAGTGATTCTCTGGACCGGCGTCGCGCAGACCACTCCGCCGCTTCAGGGAGGAGACTGCGGGCGATGCGGACGCTGCGTGGCGGCCTGTCCGGCAGGCGCTCTGGATTCGGGCGGCGCCGCGCTCGACGCCCGCCGCTGCCTGAGCTATCTCACCATCGAGCACCGTGGCGATTTCCCGCCAGGCACTGATCTGTGCGGCCACCTGTTCGGTTGCGACGAATGTCAGCGCGTCTGCCCGCACAACCGGAACGCAGCTCCGTCGGAAATCGCTGAATTCCACCCTTCCGATGAGTTTGCGGCCCTTGGCCCGGACGATATCGCCGCCCTCACTTCCGGCGCATTCAAGCGGATGTTTCGCAGCTCTCCGATCTTCCGGTGCCGCCCCGCAGGACTCGGCCGCAATCTAAAAATGTTGTACGACATATCGAAATAATTGTGCGGGCTTGTGGAAATTCGTACCTTTGTGGCTTGAAAACATTATAAATTTAGTACGACAATGAAACAGCTTGATACAATTCTTGCAGAGAAGCTGCTGAAAATCAGCGCTATAAAGTTGCAGCCCGGAAACCCGTTCGTCTGGGCGTCGGGCTGGAACTCGCCCATCTATACCGACAACCGCGTCACTCTTTCATATCCCGAAGTGCGCTCTTTCATCAAGGTGGAGCTTTGCCGCCAGATTCTTGAGCGTTTCCCCGAAGCGAATGCCGTGGCCGGTGTGGCTACAGGCGCCATTGCCCAGGGTGCCCTGGTGGCCGACACTCTCGGTCTTCCTTACGCCTATGTGCGCTCGACTCCGAAGGATCACGGTCTGGAAAATCTGATTGAAGGCGACCTTCGTCCCGGCAGCAAAGTCGTGGTCGTGGAGGATCTGATCTCGACCGGAGGCTCATCGCTCAAGGCTGTGGCTGCGATCCGTGCGGCAGGCTGCGAGGTGGTAGGCATGGTGGCCATGTTCTCCTATGGCTTCCCCGTTGCCCAGAAAGCCTTCAAGGAAGCAGACGTGGAACTGGTGACGCTGAGCAACTATAACGCCATGCTCGACGCCGCGCTCAACACCAACTACATCCGCGAGGAAGATCTCGAAACGCTTCGCGAGTGGCGCAAGGATCCGTCAATCTGGACCGCTAAAAAATAAGGGCCATGTCGAAGTTTACCGGAAAGCCGGTCGCAGTGCCGGTGGGCCGCGCCGAGCTTTACAGTCGGGTGAGCAATCTTGGCGGCCTTCAGTCGCGCCTTGAGGCTCTTCCCCCTGAAGCCCTGGCTCAGGTGGGCGACGTGGAATTTATTGATGCCGACTCGTTTGCCATCAATGCGCCGGGACTTGGCCGCGTGGTGTTCAACGTCACCGAGCGGGTGGAACCCGAGCGCGTGACACTGAGCGCCGACACCGGAGTCGTGCCGCTCAATCTGATTCTGGAGCTGAGCGAGCTGGCGCCCGACCGCACGGAACTCACTTCCAGCATCGACGTGGAGATTCCGATGATGCTTCGTCCGATGGTGGGCGGCAAGATGAAAGAGGCCGCCGACAAGTTCTCGGAAATGATAGGCCGTCTCAATGGCTATGAAGGCTGATCTGATCAGAAGAATACGTGCGGCGGCCGTGGCAATGGCCGCCGCATTTGTTTTCGCCCCGTCGTGCACCACTGAAATTAATGATGACCGGGTGCCGGGCGCGCGCGTCTATGTGCCGTTCACCACGATCGGCGACTGGAATCTGTATGGGGTGCACGCGGCCATGGACAGTCGGCGGTTCATCCCCCAGTTGCGCGAACCGTCGGGCTATGTGTGGACCGCGGTGGCTGGAGCGGGATATGGCGGAGTGTTGCTCACGTCCGACGTCTATGGCGGCTATCTGGTGTTTGATCTGGCGTGTCCGGTCGAGCGTGATCCGCAGGTGCGCGTCGCGGTTGCCCGAGGAGCGTCGGAGGCCAGATGTCCGAAGTGCGGGAGCTCGTTCGATGTGTTTTCCGTCGGCGGCCGAGGTCCCGGCATGGGGCTGACGGGTCCTGCCGCTTCCAAAAACTATGCTTTGCGCCGATATAACATAGTTTTCGGTGCCGATGGCCGTTACGCGCTTCTCACCAACTGAGCCGGGCGAGGATTAGATTTGCATAATTCGGGGAAAATGCGTAATTTTGCGGCAACACACCGGCTCGAATGGTGAAATGGTAGACACGAGGGACTTAAAATCCCTTGACCATTGCGGTCGTGCGGGTTCGAGTCCCGCTTCGAGCACTTTAAAAGACAATGTCAATCCAACGTCTGACATCGGTTGAGCGCGCCGGCCTGCTTCTGCTTGCCGCAGTGATTATGGTCGCCGCCGTGATGATGGCGTTGGTCCGCAATTCTGATTCAAATTCCGAAGGGCCGGCAGAGCAGCCGGCCGTTGTTGTTGATTCGCTGCCGGGCGACGCCGTGTGTGGCGATTCGGTGCGTTCTGTGCCGCCCCGCAGGCGAGCGTCGGCAAGGCCGCGGCCTGCGGAGGTCCCGGTGCGCAATCCGCTTGACGACAGGTTCTGAATAAGCCCCCGCTAAAGAATAGTATCCCCGTTCCATAGTCACATCGCCATCGAGGCGGGTGTTGACGCCGGAGCGGGGTTTGTTTTCTGGGGGGTGCGGCAGATGCAAAAAAAGCAGGAGATAAACGCTTTTGTTTATCTCCTGCCTGAGAGGTTGTGTAGCTGTGCTCAGTGTTTATTTGGCCAGCAGTTTGATGGTGCGGGCGGCGCCGTCGGCGGTTGTCACGTTGATGACGTATACGCCGGCTGAGCCGAGGTCTACGCGCATCACGCGGTCGGAGTTGGCGGGCACTGATGCGCGGGCCACTTCGATTGCCGATGCGTTGACCACTGACACGTTGTAGGCGCTCTGGCCTTCTACTTCAATGAAGAGGGTGCGGCCTACGGTGTAGGCGTTCATGTCGGCTTCGGTGCCAACGGCTTCGATCCGGTTGGTTTCGTCGACGTTGAACACGGGGAATGTGGCCGAGTCAGATCCGTGGGCGTTGCTCAGGGTGAGGGTCACGTTGTAGATGCCTTCGTTGCGATACGAGAGGGTTGCGTGGCCTTCTGCGCCGGTGCCTTCAGCGTTTTCAATGGTGGCGCGTTTTGCGGTCCAAGTGGGGAGGGTTTCCACTTTGTATGCAGAGCCGGAGATGAACGGGCAGCCTACGGAATATGCGGGGTCATAGGGTTCTTTGCCTGCGGTGCCTTCGTTGACGCCTTCGTTGAATTCGTATGCATAGCCTTTGGCGCCGGCTTTTTTGCCTTTGGCGGCGAAGGAGTGGTCACCGGCGGGGTCTGATTCGAAGTCCCAGAGGCCGAGCAGGTCGGCGGGGAGATTTTCGGGGTCGAGTCCGTTCATGGATGCCTTGACGTCTTCGTCGGTCATGGCTTTGCCCCACACCTGGAAGTCGTCGACAATGCCGTCGATGGCCGAGATGTTGGAAGCGGTGCCGCCGATTGAGATCCAGTGTGCGTTAGTGACGGGATATGAGCTGGTCTGGAACGGGGGTTCGGCGGTGTTTGTGCCATAGGTGAATCCATACTGGCCGAATACCTGCGAGAGGTCATCCCAGTTCTTTTCGCCGGTTGCGTTCTTGAATCTTGAGGATTCGCAGTAGAGCCAGTTTGTCATTGTCTGCTTGACGCCGTTGAGGTAGAACATCGAGCGGACAGCGGTGCCGTTGTATTCGAATACGATTGCGAAGTGTGTCCATGAGTCGAGGCCGATCTTGGCGTCGTCATACTGGTTCCAGTAGCGGAGGCCGTCGGCACCAGAGCCCATTCGCATGCCCCAAGCGGTGTCGACCTGGTCATAGACGAACTTGCCCTGGTCGCTGATGCGGCTCCAGAAGAAGTCCCAGTTGTTGGCGGGCCATGCGCCGGCGCGGTTTTCGACAGTCACGAATGAGCTCATTCCGTCGGGGAGGTTGGTGATCTTGACCCATCCGGCCACTGAGAATGACTGGTTGGCCTGGATGCCGAGTTCCTGGATGCTCACGCCGAAGAGTTTTTCGTTGAGCTGGAGGCCGCGTGAACCTGCGCCGTCGGCGTCACGTCCGGTGTAGGCGAGTTCTACGGTCTGGGCGGGAGTGAGGAGCACTTCTTCGGCTTCTGTTTCTTCGCCGTTGACGGTGATTGAGTAGATTTCGGGCATTGCGCCGGTTTCGGGAGCCGATACCTGGATGAAGTATCCATAGCGGCGTTCGCTGGAGGTTCCTTCGTTGATGACTACGTCATATCCGCCGATTTCCTGGTAGCCGTTGGGCACTGAGATTTCGGTTGTGCCTTTGGCCTGGTCCATGAGTTTGCCTTCGTTGTTGTAGATGGTCCAGTCGGAAGCCGAGTGGCGTGAGTCGACATAGCGCACGGTGAATCCTTCGCCGGGTTTCAGAGTGGTCTTGGAGATTTCGATGTCGTTGCTGACGTTGTATTCGCCGCGTTCCATGTATTCGCTCCAGGCGATTTCAGATTCTGCGGTAAAATCGAGGCTGACGGCCGAAACGCCGAAGCGCACGCGTCCTTCGCCTTTGAGCGGGGCTGAGTAGAAGAGTCCGGCCCATGACGAGGTGGCGCCCATCAGGATCGGTTCGCCGTTTTCTTCCTGAGCATAGAGCTTGAAGAGCGAAGTCTTGACGTCGAGGTTGTAGACGGGTTCGTCTTTGGCCGCGTTGTTGGGCATGTTCCAGATGAGTTTGGCGTCGATGCCGAGGTAGTGGTTGCGGAGCACTTTGGCCAGTTTCACTTCGGGAGTTGCGGGAGCGGAGAATGAACCGCGTTTGAGCGAGAGTTGTCCGAGGTTGAAGTCAACGCCTTCGGCGCCTTCGATCTTGAGGGCGATGAGCGCGAGGTTCTTGCCGTTGAGCTGCGCGCCGAGCGAGCGGCTGACGGGGATTTCGCGGGTCACCCAGAGTTCGTCGTCGGCTTCGGCGTCGGTGTCGAAGAGCAGGAGCGAGTCATCTGTCAGAGCGGTGGCTTCGTCGCCTTCGGTGGTGAGCACGAGGCTGACTTTGGCTGCGCCGCGGTTGAGTTTGTAGGTGACGGAGATCACGTCGTTACGCTGCATTCCGAACTGTGTCTTGAACAGGTGGAGGAATGCGTCGCCGCTCTGGGTGCCGCTGATGTTGAGGCAGGAGCCGCCGACGTATGCGTCGTCCCAGGTGAACTGGGCGTTGAGGGCCACGTCGTCTTTTTCCACTTCGCGGCCGAGCAGTTCGGTAGCCCACCAGTAGCGCCATGTGGGCAGGTAGTCCTGAACGCCGATGTTAGACCACTGGTTGTTGTTCTGGCGTTCGCCCATCCAGTTGAAGAAAGCGCCGTTGCCGATGTTGAAGAAGGTTACGAAGGGTTCTTCGGCCAGGTCCCAGCAGAGTGTTGATTTTGCGCTCATCATGGCCGACATGCCGAAGAATGTGGTCACGGGCATGTGGCAGGGTCCGTTGGCGATGGTGAATTTCACGGCCGGGTTCTGTGCGCCGTTGGTGAAGTAGCGTTCGGTGTTGGTCAGGTATGTGCGCTGCATTGCAGACGGGGTCGATCCGTTTGAGTTGCGGTTCAGCCACAGCATGTTGTTTGCGTGTGCGCCCCAGAGGCCAACCGACACGTTGTTCTGGCTGAGGTATTCCCAGTTGCCGGTGCCGGGGTCGTTGCCCTGCATGTTGAATCCGGCATAGATGTAGAGCGGGTCGATTTTTGAGGTGTTGGTCGCATAGTTGACCGAAGCGCCGAGGTTTGACGTGCGGTTGCTGCCCCAGTTGTAGTTGAAGAAGAGCGAAGCGCGCCGGTTTCCGTCAACGCCGAAGATTCCGCCGTTGTGAGAGCCGAGTCCGCGGTCGAATGTGCAGGAGCCGTTGTAGTTTGTTCCGTCATACCACATGTTTTCGGCAACGGGGTTTCCTTTTTCGGTCAGGTATTTGACGATTGTTTCGTGCTGCACGGCGATTTTCTGCACTGCAGTGGCGTTGCCGGAGAATTCGGAGTTGTAGCCGAGGCCGTCAACGCCGTGGTAGTGGAGGAACTTGGCCATTACCTCGTCGTCGAGGTTGGCCTGGTTTGTCAGGCTGTTGCTCCATGTGGAGTTGCCGCCGAACGGGATCGAGGCTACGCCGCTGACTCCGACGCCGTTCTTGTGGGCCACGTCGGCAAATGCGCCGGGCACCCATCCGTGGGGCGCTGTCCAGTCGCCATAGTGGCTCATGTAGCTCCACATGGTGAATACTTCGGAGTCGAAGCGTCCGTTGGGCAGGGCGTTGCATCCGTTGTCGGAGTTTGTGTCGCCTACCGGCACCCAGAAGCAGAGGCGTTTGTCGTTGGTTGCATTGAGCGACTGGTTTACCTGAGTTGCGAGATTGCGGAAACGCACTTTGGGTTTGACACGGGAGATGAAGAAGTTTTCATCCTCCATGTTGAGTGTGCCTTTGCTCCACTGGTCCACATAGGAGGGCAGATCGGAGCTGTTGGGCCACTGCACATAGTTGCGGTCATAGACCTGCGCACTTGCTGAAGCTGCCACTGCGAGCAGAGCAGCCATCACAGAAAGTTTTCTTTGCATGGTGGTTGGTTGTAATAATAAATTGGTTTATAGTCGTGTTATTTTAATCATGGTTTGATTTTTCACTTGCAAATTTAGGTAATATATCATATCGGCGCAAACTTTGGTGTATAAATTAGGTGTAATCAGCTGAAAACGCTGATCGAAGAGGGACCGGATGCGTTAAAATCAGGGGTGTGGCGGCCGGATGTGTTAAACTTTATGTAAAAACCTGAAAATATTGTGTTTTTACAAAATAACTTGTAACTTTGTAAAGTTTTTAAAGCGCTTTGTGCCCGCTTTTAAAGTGGGTGCAAAGCGTCGTAAGGTTGTCGGCCTAATCGAAGCAGATAAAAACCCACATAGAAACAATAATAAAAAATAATAACATAATAACATCATTATCAAAACCTTATGCTAACACCAATCAACTCATTTCAAAAGTTGACCCTGTCAGCGGTTCTGATGCTTGGAGCGGGCGCTTTCGCAGGCGCGCACGCAGCTCCCGCTGCAGCTCCGGCGCCCCAGGCGCAGGCTCAGGCTTCTGAAGCCAAAGGCACGGTTCTCGACGAAGAAGGCGAGCCGATGATCGGCGCTTCGGTGCAAGTAGTGGGCAATCCTACCAAGGGTGCCGCTACGGACCTTGACGGTAATTTTGTGTTGCCAGGAGTCGCATCCGGCACCATGCTGCGTATTTCGGCCGTTGGCTACAAGCCAGTGGAAGTCAAGTGGGAGGGCACTCCCATCAGTGTGCAACTCGCCTTCGACAGCGAAGAGCTGCAGGAGGTCGTTGTCACAGCCATGGGCATCCAGCGTGAAGCCAAGACTCTGACTTATGCCACCCAGACCGTGAAAGCCGACGAAGTCACCCGCATCAAGAGCAACAACTTCGTCAATGCCCTCCAGGGCAAGGCTGCCGGCCTGACCATCACTCCCAACAACTCCGGTGCCGGCGGCGGTGCTTCGAAGATCACCCTTCGCGGCTCCACTTCGATTCTCGGCACCAACCAGCCGCTGATCGTTATCGACGGCGTCCCCATGCAGGACGGTATGGGCGATCAGGTGAGCGCCGACGCCATCGTATATGGCGGTACGCGCTCGCGCGATGACCTTCTTTCGACCATCAACCCGGAAGACATCGACAACATGACGATTCTTAAAGGCCCGAACGCCGCCGCCCTCTATGGCTCGGCCGCCAACAACGGTGTGATCGTCATCACCACCAAGACCGGTGCCTCCGGCCAGGTGAAAGTCGACATAAGCTCGACCACTTCGATCGACCGCATCGCAACTTATCCCAAAACCCAGAAGCTCTTCGGTCTTGATGCCGACGTGACATCGTCAGGCCGTCTCGGCGACCTCAACGGCTGGGGTCCGCGCATCGGCACCCGCTCGGCCGACGAACTTGCTTCGCGTCCTTATCTGACCTCATCGCCCCGCAATGCCTCCGAAGATTTCTTCCAGACAGGCGTGACCCTCAACAACGGCATCACCCTCAGCGGCGGCACAGATCTCTCGCGCACCTATTTCAGCTACAACAACACTTATCAGACCGGCGTTGTGCCTGAAAACAAGTTCCTGCGCAACAACGTGATGCTCAAAGAGTCGTTCTCGCTCTTCAACAAGCGCGTCAACATCTCGACATCGTTGAACTGGATCAACCAGCGCACCGACAACACTCCCGTGGCCGGTCGCGCCCTTTCGGCCACTTACGCACTCTACCGCACTCCGGCCGAAATCGACATGCGCTACTACCGCAACCATTACAAGCACACCGGCACAATGGCCGATGAGATCGTGTGGGACGGCACTCCGGGCAACACCTACGGCAACTACAAGCTGATCGGACAGCCCGTGCAGACATGGGACTTCGACGGCGACTATCTCAACAACCCCTACTGGGTGGCAAACATGATCAAGGATCAGGTGAAGCGTGACCGACTGCTCGGCAACATCACCCTCGGCGTGAACATCTGGAAGAACCTCAAATACCAGACCCGTTTCTCGGTCGACTATGTGGTGACAAACACGCTCAACGAAATGTATGCCAACACTTCGACCAAGACGATGCACGACGTGCGCGGCGGCCGCTACAGCAGCTCGAACTCGCGCTCCAGCGACGTCTATAATGACCACATGCTCACCTGGAACGACCGCTTCTCCGACAAGATCGATGTCAGCGTGGCTCTCGGCGGCAACTTCACCCGTCACTTCTCGCGCTCCACTTCGATCAGCACTGAGATCGACACCTGCGGTCTGCCCAACGCATTCGTTCCCCAGAATAACAAATACTCCCGTCCTGAAAACCCCAACGGTTCGGCAACAGGTGCCTCCGACTCATGGAACTACCATGACTGGAGCTCGGCTCTGTTCGCCACCGCATCGGTCGGCCTTTTCGACAAAGTGTACGTCGACGGATCATACCGTCTGGAATGGGCGCAGTCATTCCAGCAGTTCACACAAGGCTCGGGCTACAAGAGCTTCGACTACTACTCGGCCGGCGTGAACGTGCTGCTCGACCGCTTCTTCGGTCCTGTGTCATGGCTTGACCAGCTCAAGTGGCGCGGCAGCTGGTCTGTTGTCGGCAACCCGATCCCCAACACCCTCTTTGCCCGTCAGACCTACGACTTCGCCAACGGAACAGTGTCGGCCCGTCCCCCGCTGTTTGACGATCCGAAGCCTGAAACCACCACGGCCTATGAAACCGGTCTCGATGTGTGGATGTTCAACAACAAGTTCAACTTCGACCTCACATATTATAACTCCACTCTGAAGAACCAGTTCATGTATGTGACTACCGCCAATGGCGAGTCCAAACCCGTCAACACCGGTAAGATCCGCAACTACGGTCTGGAATTCTCGGCAAGCTACCGCTGGGTCATCACCAACGACTGGTCGTGGCGCACCGGCTTCAACGTGGCGTGGAACGACAACCGCATCCTGGAGACCTACAAGACCGAATCCGGCGCACCTTATGAAGTGCAGGTAGGTCCTTCGGCCTTCAAGGTGAAATATAAGGAAGGCGGCCGCTACGGCGACCTCTATGTGAACTCGTTCGCACGTGACGAGAACGGTTACATCAAGCTTCTGAACGAAGGCGACTATGCCAACGCCGCTCCCCAGATGGCCACCGGCACATACGATACTTTTGTCGGCAACACCACCTCGCCTGTGACCATGGGCTGGAACAACACTTTCTCATGGCGTAACCTCACCCTCTACTTCCTCATCGACGGACGCATCGGCGGCAAGGTTATGAGCCTCACCGAGTCTGACATGGACCTGTTCGGTCTGAGCCAGCGCACTGCCGACGCCCGCCTGGCCGCCATGAAGAACCCTGACCTTCAGGCTCAGGACGGCACACTGCTGATGTATCTGCCCGACGGATCAGGCCGCAAGGTTTCCGTGCGCAAGTACTATGAGACAATCGGTGGATGGCCAATGGAAGACCATGTCTATGACGCCACCTCATTCCGCATGCGCGACATCTCGCTCAGCTATGAATTCCCCGACCTGTTCGGCAAATCGACCGGTCTCACAGCCCAGTTCTCGGTGAAGAACGCCTTCTTCATCTACAAGGACTCTCCCGTCGATCCCGACATCTCCATGACAGCAAGCAACGGCCTCGGCGGCATCGACAACTATGCTCTGCCCACAACCCGCAGCTATGCCATCACCCTTAAACTTAACTTCTAATTTCCGAATCATACTGCAATGAAAACCAACATATTCGCATTGGCGCTGGCAGTTGCGGCCTCGACTTTCGCCACCGGTTGCGGCGACCGCTTCCAGGAGGAACTTCCCTGGATGGTGGGCAGTCAGGACCAGATGGACAACAACGACGAGGTCGGTCTGGGTGCAAAAGACATCACCGTGCTCGAGAAAGAGCTTCGTGGCGCCATCCCCTTCATGCTCAACTATTCCCATGAACCGACCGGCACATGGGCACCCCACAAATATCAGTATCAGCGTTCAAACAACGTCGACAACTATGCCGGCTACTGGACCACTTCGAAAGGCACCTTCACTTTCGGCGGCCCGATGCCTTCGCTCTACACCCCCGACAATGACTATCTCGGCGGTCCGCTCGACAATCAGCTGTTCAACAACAGTAAGAACGCCATCTACTATGCCGAGACACTCGGCAAGCCCGAATGGCGCGCCGTGGCCCTGATCATCCAGGCATATCTCGGCCACGAGCTGGTTGACTTCTATGGCGCACTGCCCTTCAACGACTGGCGCAAAATGAACCGCGTGCCGCCGTTGAAATGGGAGGCCGGTGCCGACATCTATGCCCAGATCTTCACCGAACTCGACGAAGCCATCGCCATTCTGAAGGAACGTCAGCCCTCCGCTTCCGAGCTTGAAAAGATCGAAGACCCCAACAAGACCATCAGCGACGGCGACTGGGTGCGCTGGGTCAAATTCGCCAACTCCATCAAGCTCCGCATGGCCATGAACATCGTCAACGTCGATCCCACCACCGCCCAGCAGAAAGCTGAAGAGGCCGTGGCCGACGAAATCGGTGTGCTGACCGACGGCGACCGCGACATCAGCTATGTCTCCAAGGACGGCCACAGCAACTGCATATATCAGATCTCTGTGGGTTGGGACGACGTGCGTCTCGGCGCTTCGCTCGAGAACATTCTCAAGCACTTCAACAATCCGCTGCTCAACGTGTGGTTCGACGGTTACCAGTATCCTATCGTCGAGAAGAACACCGGCATCACCGCCGAGAAGGACATCTACGGCATCCGTCCCGGCATCGCCATGATCAACACCACCAACAAGCAGAACAACTATGGTCCCTTCGGTATCGTTCATGAAAACTACCGCATGGCCGACCAGCCTTTCATCAAGTTTGCCGAAGTGATCTTCCTGCGTGCCGAAGGCGCCCTGCGCGGCTGGGCCATGGGCGGAAACGCTCAGGAACTGTATGAGAAAGGTGTGCGCCTGATGTTTGAAGAAAACCAGAAGTACACGACCGAGACTCTCGATGCCGAGAAATATCTGGCTCAGGAAGAGTGTGAAGTGGTGGATTATACCGACCCGCTCAACTATGCTCACAACATCAAGGGCCGTGTCAGCATCGGTGTGAAATGGAACGATGCCGACGACGACGAACTGAAGCTCGAGAAGATCATCACGCAGAAATATATCGCCAACTTCCCGATGAGCGCCGAGGCATGGACCACATACCGCCGCACAGGCTATCCGCGTCTGTTCCCCGTCTACCTCAACCCGATGAAGCCCGACGTCGATACCGAACTCCAGCTCCGCCGCATGCCGATCAAGGTGACCACCAACAATGCGCTGGAAATGGCCGGACTCGAGCAGGTGCTCGGCGGCCCGCAGCATGGCGGCACTCGCGTCTTCTGGGATAACTCCGACACCTGGACCCGTGGCGAAGACATCGAAAACAGCGGATTCCCCGTTGTCGTTGCCCCCAACAATTTCTAATCCAATCGCTATCAACAGATGAAACTCTTTAGAAAATACTTCATACCGGGCCTTGCGACAGCCGCTGTGCTTGCCGTGGCGCCCTCATGCTCGGAAGATGACACTCTGTCCGGTGCCAAAGAGGTTTACGTCACCCTCAATCCCTCGTCCGTATCACTCTGCCTTGGCGACACAGTCAAACTCGGAGTGTCGGTGAGCAACGTCAGCGGTGACGAGATCAAAACACCCGTAACCTGGCTGTCTGACGACGAGTCTGTGGCTCAGATCGTTGAACTCCGCGACACGGTGTTTGTAGCCGGTGATACCATCTACACCGCTCTGCCCGACTCCTCGCAGTACTATGTGGAGCGTCTGGTCAAGGCTGTCAACATCAGCCATGGCATTGTGGCCGCCGAAGGAGCGCAAGGCAAGAGCACCCGCTTCCGTGCCGTTGTCTCTGACTCGAAATTCGCAGTCGGCACTGTCAACGTTGTCAACCACTCTCCCTCGGGCGTGACTCCCGAGAGCGAGAGCGTGCGCACCTATCGTCCCAGCCCCGTTGAAATAACCGACACCGTCTGGTTCACTGTCGATCCGTGGGCTATCCTCAAGGACTTCGCTCCGACCGCATCGCTTGAAAAGATCGACAATGGTCCTTCTGAACTTGCTCTTGCCGATGACTATATCTACATAGACAATGAAGGCAAGCGCGTTGGCGTGATCGTTGTCCCCGACCGAAGCCACGGTGAATTCACACTCACTCTGACTGTCGGCGGCAAAGGCGACGTCAAGACCGGAAGCGCCACAGTGATTGTAGGCCCCAACATCAAGGTGGGCATGTGGGATCCCGAAATCGAAGGCATGAGCCCTCCGAGCGGCGACCAGTTCTATGGCTTCAACTATGAAGTGCGCAAAAACCTCGACATCAATCAGGAAACCGAAATCTGGGCCCGACTGATGGTTGAAGGCGGACGTGCCGAAGACGTTGCCAATGCCAAAAACTCTTATAAGTGGGAAGTTGAGTCAGGCAACTCGCTTCTGGTTATCGAGAGCCGCGAAGTGCCCAACGAATATGGCTTCGACTGCGTGCTCAAGGTCCGCTCAGGCGGCGTCAACCAGGGCGACAACGTCATCAACTTCTGCTCGCCCGACACTGCCGCCCTCGTCATGAAGGCATACATTACCGTTGAAGACTGGAACACTGTGCATCCTGTCAACGACATCATCATCACTCCCGCTGAGGGCATGAGCCTTGACGATCTGGCTGTTTCGGCCGGCGCCAACATTGAGCTTGACGTGCGCGTCGACCCGCTCACTTCGCTGGCATACCACCGTCCGCAAGTGGTCATCGAGGATCCCTCGCTGGTTGAGCTTTCGAGCTACTCCGGCACTACCCTCACTCTGCGCGGCCTGAAGCCGGGCACCACGAAAGTAACGCTTTCGGCCCTGTCGGTGACCAAGGAATTCAACATCACCGTCAACGAAGATATCGTTGAAATCCTCTGGAGCAATGCCGTTGACCGCATGGTTGTGGGTCAGGAAGTTGAATTCGCCCTCAACGTGCGCACCACTTCCGGCCAGCCCAACTCACTGCCCGTTGTCTGGACCTCCAGCAACCCGGCCGTGGCTTCTGTGGCCGGCAATGGCGAGAACGCTACCGTCAAGGCTCTGGCCGACGGCACAACGACCCTGACAGCATCGATAACCACCGTCGCCGGAAAAGTTACCACCGTGTCGCGCACCCTCACCGTGGCAGCCGGACTTGACGACATCGTCCTCTCTGACGAATCGATCGGCAACGGTGAAGTCGGTTACTACAAGGGTAATGACGGACGCTACTTCTTCTATATTGCCGCATCTGACCTCGGATATGACAATATCGTGATCTATACCAAGGAACAGATCACCGATCTCAACGGTCCGGTGGCAGCCGAACAGTTCGACAATGGCGACATCGACGGATCGCCCGTAACTGTGACCGCTTCGTCGCTTGTGATCAGCGAAGCCGACGGCGGCATGGCCAAGGCCAACGGTGAACTCTCGCTCTCGATGGGTGGCGCTCCTGTGAAGATCATTTTCCAGAACGTGACACTTTATTACTAATCAATCATTATTAAATAAAAACCATGAACAAAAAGTTGATGCTTTTTAGTTCTCTCGCTGCTCTGGCCTTCGCTTCGGCGTCGGCCCAGAGCCTGCGCGAGGGCTACATTCAGTGGCCGAGTTCATCCAGCCTTCCGCAATATGTGAATGCTTGGAATGCCGGCACTCTGGACCTTGAAGACGAACAGTTCTTCATCTCCCGTGTTAAACCTAAAGCCCGTTTCCGCAACGCTGCCACTCAGGTTAACCCCAATATCACAGCCGCAAACGACAAGCGTCTTTGCTTCTGGGTGCCCCTGACAACCGCTCTTGACGGTGAATTCAACCTCAACGCTCTGCCCAACAGCAATTTCGACTCTGAAGTATTCTCAGTGTGGAGCTATGTTGACGCATTCGGCAACTGGACCTCTCCCCACGGATGGGTGCCCGGCGCATTTGCCGACGTGGCCCACAAGAACGGTGTCGGCGTCAGCGGTGTAGCCTCGATCCCGTTCGGCGGCATCTCTACCTCCTGGAGCGAGTGTCTGACAGCTCAGTCCAACATCTCCGGTACGGACATGGCCAAGTTCCTCCACTATCACGGTGTTGACGGTCTCGGCTACAACTCCGAATTCTCCGGCAACGCCACTGCAGTGCAGAAAATCGCACAGCAGCATGAGGATATCATTGCCTATCTTGAAGAAAAAGGCAATCCCGTTGCTGAAAACATCTGGTATGACGGCACCAGCTACACCGGCGGCATCGCCTTCGACCGCGGCCTCGGTTCCCACAACTCCGCTATCTTCGGCAACAACGGCAACCGCCGCGCTTCGCTCTTCTTCAACTATAACTGGAACAAAGGCCAGCTGCCAGGTTCGGTGACTGAAGCCAATAACATGGGAATATCGCCTCTCTATCTCTATGCCGGCATGAACATGCAGGGCGGCGAGCCGAAGACCGGTGATTCATATCCCATTCTCCAGAACTATGCTATCTCGATGGGCTACTGGGGCGCTCACCAGTACAACATGTTCTTCCTGAACCGCACTCAGCGCGGCTCTGCCCCTCTGACCATCCAGAACACCTACCTCATGGACACCGAGCGCTTCTTCTCCAACGGCGCCCAGAACCCTGCGGTTGAATTCACGGTAAACACCAAGCGCAACCACTATCCCGACAGCAAATTCTTCGGTACTTCGAAGTTCATGAGCGCACGCTCGACTCTCTGCTGGGATCTGGCCGAAGAACCCTTCGTGACCTTCTTCAACATCGGTAACGGTCAGTTCTTCAACTGGATGGGCGAACGCGTCAACGATCTGTCGTGGTATAACCTCGGTATCCAGGACTATCTGCCCACATGGCGTTACTGGTGGGCTCCCGAACTGCTCGGCCGCACCGTCGAGAGAGATCAGATCGGCATGAAGTCGACCTTCGTATGGGACGACGCATACTTTGGCGGCTCCTGCTTCCAGATCTCAGGCACAGAAGACGATGCATGGCTGCATCTGTTCAAGACTCAGTTCAACATCCAGCGTAACGACGAAATCACCTTCTCTTACAAGCACCTGGCCGGTAGCGGTAAGGTTTCTGTTGTCTTCACCGTTGAAGGCGCTGAATCCACTCCCGTCACCTCTGAAGACCTGGTGATTGACCTCACCGGCACTCCCAACGCCGACGAATGGGTGACCAAGACCGTTACCGTGCGTGCTGCTCTCGGCGCTGCCCTCAACGCCAAGAACATCGCCCTGATCGCTCTCCACGTGGAGAATGCTTCAGACTTGGTTGTTGACCTCGGTCAGCTCTCGATCAAGCGCGGCTCCTTCTCGGCTCCCGCCACTCCCAAGGTTACCGGCTCCAAGATGCTCGGCAACCACTACAAGGGCGTTGACGGCAAGCTCTTCTGGGAAATGCCCAACAACGCAGCCAAAGACGAGCCTGTCTATAACCTCGACGTGAAGACCTCGCTCTTCAAGCTCTATGCTCGCGAAGAAGGCGGCGAGGCAATCTGCCTTGGCGCAACCACTTCATGGGCCGGCCTGTACTACAATGTACCCGTAACCATCGGCGACAAGAAAGTTCAGTTCGGTGTCAGCGCCGTTTCACTCGACTATGCTTCTGAATCAGAGATCGCATGGTCTGATCCGATGGCCCGCAGCGAATACACCATCGCCAACGACATCGCTCTCAGCAAGCCCGTGATCAAGCCCCTCGAAGGCTTCGAGATCAAATATGTCGACCCGATGCACGCTCCCTCGACCTGGCGTCTCTACAATGCCGCTGGCGAGAAGGTTGCCGAACAGACCGGCACCGCTCTCGTGATTGAAAACGGCAAGGGTCTCGCTGCCACCGGCGGCTATGACCTCGTTATCGACGAAGGCACCGAAGCCGCACGCCGCTTCGGCTACTATGTTCAGGTTTCTGCCGAAGAAGTCGGCGCCATGCCTGAAATCTACACCATTTCACTCGAAGGCAAGGAAGTGAACTCCGACGATCCCGCCCACAATGTTGACATCATCGACGGCAAAGTCGAGCCTCTCACCGTTTCCTACACCGGACGTGACGCCGACGGTTCCGCATCGCGCGGCCTCAAGTTCAACGAACGCTTCTTCGGCTGCAAGGTCGGTGACCTCGGTCTCCAGGCCGGCCAGTCGTTCTCAGTTGCATTCTGGGTTAACTACGACGCTATTCCTGATAAACCCTGGGCACTCCTCGACATCACCAACCGTGGCGGTTACTGGCCCGTGTCCAACTGGGGCTACTGCTGGCTCCGTGGCGACGCCGAAGGTCGTGTAGGTTCCTATACTTTCCGCGGCAACAAATCCGACGGCACGTATCCCTATGAATATAAGTATGCGTATGGCGAAGACACCCGCTTCCAGCCCGGATCCTGGACTCACGTTGTGATCACCTTCGACTATGAATCAACCAACTCCTTCCGCTCACACCTCTACCTCAACGGTGTGAAACAGTCTGCCACCATCTCCCGCAACGGCGTGGTGAAAGGCGACCAGGACACTTATGACGCAAAACAGTATGGCATCAACTCCACTGACTGGATCTCGACCGGCGGTCTGCCCTATCAGGGTCTTGCCATCAACGGCACCATCGACGACTTCCAGATCTGGGACAAAGCCATGGATGCAGACGACGTCAAAGCTTCCATGAACGGTCTCGACGGCGACAACCTGCCTGCCGACGTGCTCTGCTTCTGGGACTTCGAAGACGACTGCGACGCTAACTTCGGATTCGCAGCCAAAGGCTCGAAGGCCGGCGTGAAGGCTTACAGCTATGACTGCATCGGCGGCGAGGACGCAAATGAAGGCCAGGGCCTCCAGACTCCTTTCGAGCCTGACCACACCTCCGGCTGCCCCTTCATCTCAGGTACCGCTTATCCTGTTGTCACCACTCCCGCATGGACCGGCAAGAAGATTCTCGTTTCTGAAGCTGCCGGCACAGGCACCGAAGGTTCCGCCAAGGTTACCTTCAGCGAAGCCGGTGACTACACTCTGACCCTCACCCTCCGCAACTCCTATGGTGCAGCTACCATGGACTACCCCGTCTTCCACGTGTCCACAATGAGCGGCATCGCCGACGTTGAGGCCGGCGAACCCGTTGAGGTTCACACCGACGCTGACGGCGTGTTCGTTGAGTTCCCCGAAGAAGGACGCTATGTTGTGGCTGTCTATGACGTGCGCGGCGCTCTGGCTGCCCAGAAGGCCGACGAAGTTGCTGCCGGCACCATGATGAAGGTTGCCCTCCGCACTCCCGGTGCATACCTTGTTCGCGTGGCCAACGCCGACGGCAAGACTCTCCGCACCGTCAAGGTGATCAAACACTGATCTGTCTTTTAGATCTCATATCCTTTAAAAAATCCCGGTTCTGCCGGGATTTTTTTATTCATATCGGCTCCGGCGCTTGCAGAAGCCGATTTATTGCATTATCTTTGTGCAGATTTAATGCAATCCGTGAGGATGTGGTTGGAGATTCTGCCTCCCGGATGGACAGATGGACGAATCTCCGGAAAACAGTCACATATTTTATCGTCAAACAAATCATGAAAACCGATCTGATCAGGATTATCTCGATCTCGTCCGCCATGCTGCTTGCTTCGTCTGCGGTTCATGCCGCCGCCAATGCCTCCGCGCCGAGCACCGAGATCAAGCTGGGGTATTCAGCCGGAAATCTCGGACTGAATCTGGGCTATCCGACGCGCATCATCGTCAAAGGAGCCATTCAGTTCACAGCCGACGAGATGCAGCGCTATAACGGCGCCTCCATCACCCGCCTGAACGTGGCCATGGGCAACAATCTCACCGAACAGAACAACTATGTCTTCATAACCGACAATCTCGACGGTCCGGTGCTCTACAGCCAGCCGGTCGATGAATTTCAATACGGGTGGAATGAAATCGCCCTCGACACTCCGTTTGAAATCGACGGACGTGAACTCTTTGTCGGCTTCAGATATGAAAGCGCCGGCGAGACACTCTCACTTGACGGCGAGCCCGACAACAATCTCGCCAACTGGATATACATCAGCCAGACCGACGAAAACGGCGGACAATGGACCCACCAGTCAGGCGGTGCCCTCAACATACAGGCCATCGTCGAAGGCGACGGCCTGCCGCAGCACGACATCGCCATCGACCGGCACACGATCCGGCAGTATGCCTGCACCACAGAGCCGGTGCCGCTCTGGATCGTGGTCCGCAATCTGGGCGCCGCCACGGTCGGCAGCATCGACGTGACGGTCGCCGCCGACGGCGAGGAACTGATCGTCGGCACTGTGGACGGACTGGAAATTCCGTCGGGCGAGATGCGCAACGTCTGCATCGGCGAACTGCAATTCAAATCCAACAACATATTCGATCTCACCGTCGACGTGACGGCAGTGGACGGAATGCCCGACGAACGGCCGGCCGACAACTCCGTGACGGTGGCCAACGTGATCGTGCGCAAAGACTACACGCCGCGCAAGGTCATGCTCGAACACTTCTCGACGATGAACTGCGCCAACTGTCCGAACGCCCACAGGGCAATTGACGACGCGCTCCACTTCCGCAACGACGTGATCCACGTGATCCACCATGCCGGATTCGGAGTGGACCCGCTCACGATTCAGGCTGCCGAGGCATATATGTGGTTCTATACCGACGGCAAGACAAACGGATCGTCGTATGCGCCCGCGGTCATGCTCGACAGAACCAACATGTCGGCCTATGGTGCCACCGACGGCGACCACAGCACGCCCGGACCGGCTTTCATCCCCAGGCGCGAAAACCTCGGGTCGCTTATCGACCGGCGCCTCTCGGCTCCCGCATTGCTCACCGTCGGAATCAACTCCGACTATCAGCCCGCCGACCGCACCCTCAAGGTCTCGGTTGAAGGAAGCGTGCCCAACGGATCGGCCGACAGACTGGGCGTCGACTCCCCGCGGCTCACGATAATGCTCACCGAAGACGGCATTCCCGGTCCCCAGGTCGGTGTCACGGTGCCTATGGACGGTCCGTATATCCACGACAGAGTGCTGCGCCATGTGATGACCGGCAGCGTGTGGGGCGATGTGGTTGAATTCAATGGCGGAGACTACAAGTCAAAGGAATACACCTACACGATTCCGGAAACATGGAACCCTGAGAATATCCGTATCGTGGCCTTTGTGTCGGGCTTCGACCAGACATCGTCAAACTCATGCCAGATACTGAACGCCGAAGAGATCATGCTCGACTCCAATGTCGGCATCCCCTCCCTGCCGGTGGCCGCCACGTGGGTGCCCGCGGTCAGAAACGGCGCGGTGACACTTCCGCAGGATTGCCTCGGCGCGCGCGTCCACTCTCTCTCGGGCGCCTTGATCGCCAGCGTCCCGGCCGGAGCACCATCGATCGGACTCGGCTCTCTGCCCGCCGGGGTCTACATTCTTTCGGCCGACATGCCCGGAGGAACCGTCACCTCTAAAATCGTGCGCTGACGCGTTCCCTCCCCTCCAGAGATGAAAAAACAACCATATAACAGTTCACTTTCAACAATCATTTAATAACCAACTTTATGACCATGAAAGCATCAAGACTATGTGCTATAATGGCAGGAATGGCATTGTCGGCCTCCGTGGCAACGGCATCCATCTCCAACAAAGAGGATCACTTCTTCTGTGATTTCTCGTCGGTGGACGACTTCAACGCCTGGACCACCGTAGACGTCAATGGTTGGCAGGGTTCCGAGGATAATCCGGGCAACTGCTGGGTGTATAGCTGGGACTACATGTCGCCGTTCATCGGCTGCTGGTATGAAGACGTCGACGACTGGCTCTTTTCGCCAAAAGTGTCTCTTACCGGCGGAAAAGAATACGTTGTCAAGATCAAAATCTGGGCTGACTATCCCTGCCAGATACAGGTGACGACCGGCAAGGACGCCAAACCGGAGTCACAGAAGACCCTTAGCGAAGTCGAAGTGCTCGACGGCAGTTATTACAGAACATATACTGTCCCGGCCTCGGCCGCCATATCGGGCGGATGCTATTTCGGCATACACGCCACCACGCAGGCGATCCAGGACGGATATCTGTTCATCCAGTCATTCGAAGTAGTTGACAACCGCGACGGCAGCATCGCCTTCACCCTTGTCAACCGTGACTCAGGCAAGCCTCTGTCGGACGTGGAGCTGCATCTCTCGGGCGCCACATATGAAGAGCGTTCGGAAACCACCGACGCTTCCGGCAAGGCCACGTTCACCTCGCTCACCCCTGGCACATATTCCGTCAGATACGACATTCCCGGGCTGGTCAACACTGACCCCGTGGAGGTTGTGGTCGCCGACAAGGCCGCCGTCAACCACCGGCTCGAGGCATATCTGCCGCCGCTGGTGTCTGTAGGCGCCACTGTGGTCGACTATCTCGGCCGGCCGCTTGCCGATGCGAATGTGACCCTCAGCAGCAGTGTGAAGACCTTCACGGCCACGACCGGCGCTGACGGAACGTTCACTATGAACGATGTCTATGGCAACGAAACGTATGCCATGACAGTCAGCAAATTCCTTAAAGCCGACTATAATCAGGAGCTTAAGCTCACCGACAAAAACGTGACGCTCTCCACTATCACTCTCGACAATTACTTCGACAAACCCTCGGGTGTGGCCGCCGACCTCACGGAAAACGGCATGTTCGTGTCGTGGATGGTGCCGCTCGGCAAAAAGGAATTCAAGCACGACGCCGGAAGATATGCCGGCATGTACACCACAAACGGCCGCGATTATGTGCGTTATGGCGTTGTATTTGACGAGCCTATGTCTGTTGAGGAAGTCAACTGGGTGGTTGCCGAGCTGACCGACGAACAGGTTGATGTCGGGGTCTATCTGCGTGACTCCGAAGGAAGACTCTCCACCACTCCTGCCTTTGAGGCCAAGGGCGTGAAGAGCGACACATATAACTGGGACGGTGTGCTCAACTGGCAGTCATACGTTCTTGACAAGCCTGTCGACGCTCCCTATGGATGCGTTGTCAGCGTTGGCCACGCGTTGGGCGCTGACCTCGGATTCGCCATCTGCACCGACTATGTCGAGTGCTGGACTTCGGTCGAGGCTCACAATGACTTTGAAAACGGATGGACTGTAGCCAACTCATTTGTCGGCCACTTCCTGATCCGCGCCAATGGCACCGTGTTGAGCCGCAATGTCGCAGTCGCTCCCAAGGCCGCCTCGTCATTGAGAGTGTCGTCTGACCCCGTGGTTGCCCGCGCCCCGATGATGCTTGAGGGAATCGGTTTCGACGTATGGCGCGTTGAGGGCGACAATGTCGAAGGCACCGCCGACGACTGGACCTCCGTGGCCACCGATGTCAGAAGCCTGTATGCAATCGACAGCGAGTTCAAAACTCAGCCCCAGGGCACATACCGCTATGCCGTCCAGGCTGTCAGCCACAACGGAACCAGATCCGAAATCGCGTTCTCGAAACCGTTTGCCCATAAGCTGTCGACCGACTTCTATCTGGCTGTCTACACCAACACTGCCGTCGAACTGGCAAATGGCGCTGTGGTGACCCTGAAATCCGCCGATGTGGAAGGACTGTCATATGTCGATGTTGTCGCCGACAACCATGTGCAGTTCTCAGGAATCCCCAAAGGCACCTACCTGCTCACAATCGAGAAGTATGGATTCGCCACCTTCTCCCAGAACGTCAACCTCGGATCACAGTCCAGCTATGGAGCCACCGCTGAACTGAACCTGTCGCCTCTGGCACCGTTCGCGCTCAAAGCCAGCCAGGCTGAAAATTCCAACGAAGTTGTTCTGACATGGAACGGCAAGGAGGGAATCTTTGAGGATTTTGAAGATATGGAAGACTTTGCCATCAACCCCGCCGGAAAACTCGGATGGACATATGCCGACGTGGACCAGGGCACGACCTATGGTGTCAACCAGTGTCAGCAGACTCCTTATCCCAACATGCACTCCCCGATGGCCTTCCAGGCGTTTAATCCTTCGGCCACTACTCCTGACATCACTGAATATGTGCAGCCCTACAGCGGCAAGAAGGTCCTCGTCGACGTTTCTCAGGAAAACACCGAGCGCAACGACGACTATCTCTTCTCGCCCGAGCTCTCGTTTGACGGCCCCTTCACTTTCAGCTTCCATGCCGCCTCTGGCTTCTTCGGCCTGCTTGGCAACGAAGAATTCATGGTCGGATACACCACCGGCGCTCCCGAACCGGCCAATGTGGTCTGGATCACCGAAAGCCCCGTGGCGGTTGGCGGAATGTGGACCGAGTTCACCTATGATATGCCGGCCAAAGCGCGTCATGCGGTCATCAGATGCGTGTCGAAGGACTGCCTGTTCTTCATGCTCGACGATATCTTTATCGGCAGAGTCGAGCCTGATGTGTTCGCAATGACATCGTTCAAGGTGGAGGTTGACGGCGAGAACGCCGGCACGACCGCTTCGCGCTCCATCTCCATCGCTGATCTCGAGCCTGGAAAGCACATTGCCAAGGTGCAGACCGTCTATACCATGGTCGATGCCACCCACCAGTATTCCGACTTCGCTGAAATCGTGTTCAATGTGGCCGACAAGAGCTCGCTTGACGCCATCGAGGCCGGCGGCAACCTCTATGTCTATGACCGTGCGTCGTTCACTCTCGCCGCAGGCGAACAGGCCGTCGCTCTTGAGGTGTTTGATATGCAGGGCCGCATGCTCGCATCCGGCTCTGGCGTGATCGATCTGTCGGGCGTCGCTCCTGGCGTGATGGTGGTGCGCGTGCACACCGCAGCCGGAACCGTTGAAACCGGCCGGATCATTCGCTGACGCGTCACGCCCCAATAGATAACAACAACAACGCGGAACCGCTTTCAATGCAGTTCCGCGTTGCTTTCTTTTTTATGCGTTACTTCCGACACAGTTGCCAGATCACTGCTCCGTGGGCCGCGATCGGGGTGGTGAAGGGGTATTCGCTGCTCAGGATCTTGGTCTGGCGACGGCCGCTGAGCAGCTCCTTGGCGCGATATTCGCCCTCGGCGATGCCCAGATGGTCAAAAGCATGGCGGGGCAGGTTGATGGCCGTCTCCGCGTCTGTGTCGGCGAAATTCACCGCGATGAGCAGCAGCGTGTCGCCATGGTGGCGCAGGAAGGCATACTGTCGGTTGGGGTCGAAGAGCGGATTTTCATAGTTCACATACATCAGGTCGAAGAAGCGTCCCTGGCTGACGGCCGGTTCCTGATTGCACAGGGTCAGGATCTTGCGGTAGGAGTTGCGCAGTTCCACCTGCCAGGGCGCCAGGCCTGCGGCCGACGGTTTTCCGCCCGCCAGCCACGCGCGCATAGAGGCGAGGCTCCAGTAGTCGAAAATGGTGGTGCGTCCGTCGAGTCCGCTGAAGCCTTCGGCGTCCATGCCGGCCTCGCCCAGCTCCTGGCCGAAATAGACCATCATGGCGCCGCGTCCGAGAAGGGCGCTCACTGTCAGCGAGGGCAATACGGTGTCGGCTCTGCCGGCATAGAACTGTGAGGCATAGCGCTGCTCGTCGTGGTTCTCGAGGAAGTTGAGCATATGGTCCTCGATGCCGTCGACCCGCTGCCAGCATCCGGTGATGGATGCGGCGCTGATGCCGTGGCTCTGGATTCCGCGCAGTGAATCATAGAGGTTCACCTTGTCATAGAGATAGTCGAAGCCTCCGTCGAAGATGTAGGGGCGATAGAGGCCGACGTCATATATCTCGGCTATGAATATTATTCCTTTGTTGATTTTTTTGACCTGTGGAATCACCCAGCGCCAGAATTCGATCGGCACCATGTGGGCCATGTCGCAGCGGAAACCGTCAACTCCTTTTTTCGCCCAGTAGCGGAGGATATGGAGCATTTTGTGCCAGGTCGACGGGATCGGGTCGAAGTGGCATCCGGTGTTGCCGCAATAGTCGATGCCATAGTTCAGCTTCACGGTCTCATACCAGTCGTTGCGGTCGGGCGACGGGGTGAAGCAGTCGTTGCCCGAGGCGCGCGCCGGCTCTTCGGAGTAGTCGCCGAGAAACACGTTTGTCGGGGCGAAGCGGGTGCCCGGCATGTAGTAGAAATTGTTGTCGGGGTGAAATGCCAGCTCCTGACGGTCGTCGGCGCCGAGATCGCGCACGCCGCGCGGCGCGGCGTCGCTGTGGTATTCGCGGGCCACGTGGTTGGGCACGAAATCGATAATCGCCTTCAGTCCCTGGCGGTGGGTGCGGGCGATCATCGCCTCGAACTCTTCCATGCGTTTTGCCGGATTGTCGGCCAGGTCGGGGTCCACGTCATAGTAGTCGGTGATGGCATAGGGCGATCCGGCCTGTCCTTTGATCACGTGGGGGTTGTCGGGGCGGATGCCGAAGGCGCTGTAGTCGGGGCAGTGGGCGTGTTCGATCACTCCGGTGAACCACACGTGGGTGGCGCCGAGCGATCTGATGGCGCGCAGGGCCGAGGAGGTCACGCCGCTGAATTTTCCGCATCCGTTCTGCTCGATGGTGCCGCATGGCACCGGCGAGGGATTGAGGTTGGAAAACAGACGCGGCAGCAGTTGGTATATGACAGGTTTCATTCTGTGTTTTGCGTATGTTTCAATAGATTCATGTCAACAAAGGTACGAAAAAAATCCTAATAACGTAAAGCGGTCGCGCCGCATCTC
Source organism: uncultured Porphyromonadaceae bacterium (assembly GCA_947177035.1). Lineage (GTDB taxonomy): Bacteria > Bacteroidota > Bacteroidia > Bacteroidales > Muribaculaceae > UBA3263. The sequence goes on from CAMWSS010000010.1 coordinate 58,088, forward strand.
AGTGCAGGCGCGACCGCTTATGGTCGTTTTCGTGGCAGGTTGCCTCCGTTTAGCGGACAATGAACTTGCCGGTCTGGGTGCCGGCGCGGTAGATGTAGACTCCGCCGGGCAGGGCTTCGAGGCTCATTGAGCCGGCTCCGTTGAGGGTGCGGGTCACCGCGGCCTGGCCAGAGATTGTGTAGAGGGTCAGCACGGTGGGATGCGTGAAGCTGTAGGTCAGCGAGCGGCCGCTGACGCTGATGGCGTTGGCTTCGGTTTCCATGTCAAGGATTCCGGCGTTGTTTTTCGGAAGGAACTTGATGGTGTAGGTGTCGGTCTTGGTCAGAGAGGCCACTGTCAGAGTTGCGGTGATCTCTTCGTCGTCAGCGATTGCGCCGCCCATGTCCATGATTTCAATTTGCAGCGCTTCGGGTTTGCCGCTTGTGAGAGCGATTTTTTTCTCCACCGGTTTGCCGGGGCTTGTCATCTGGCAGTTGCCGTCGCCGCCGCAGAACTGCACTGCTGATTCAGATGAGACGGTCACTGTGACTGTGGTCGAGGTCTTGGGGAGCAGCAGATAGAGTTCGGGATCCCATATGAAGTAGGGGAAGTCTGGTGTACTTATTTCGTGTTCTTTGACTTTCACCTCGATCACGTCGCCAGAGGTGTAGGTTACTTCGCCTTCGGCGCCCTTCTGGAGGGTGACGGACTGGGCTGACATGGCGGCAATGCAGCCAAACATCATCAGCATTGAAGTAAAGAGTTTTTTCATAAGCTGTTAAGAGTTATTGTTATTGTTTGAATGTTATTCAGGTTTGGCAAACGGCTTGACTTTTGTCTTGATCACGTTGGTCACGCCCTGGCTTTCAGTGTAAACAAACACCACAGCGTTCATGTTTTCGGGGTTCCATTTCGGGTCGATGACTGTCGATCTGCTTTCCGAGGCTTCGACATTGGCGATGATGGCCACGTCTTCGCCCTCAATGCCGCAGAGGGCCTTTCGGAACACTCCGTTGTGGACGTATTTCGGGTCGGGCGCTCCGTTTGGCATCAGCTGCATGCCGATGATGTTGTCTTCGCTGAGCCAGATGTTGAATCTGGTGCCCGGCTGGGCTTTGTCGGAGCGGATCCTGACGTCGACTGTGATGGTGCTGTCGGTCGGCATTGAGGCTGTGGCCGAGAGGTCGATGTCGGTCGGCCGGATCATACCTTCAACCAGTTTGCTGACCCATTTTCCGTAATCGCTGCCGAGAGCTCCGCTTTTCCAGTTGACCACGGCATTGGGCCACAGTTCGACGTTGAAAAGCTCGTTGTATTTCACGCCCTGTTCGGTTCCGAGGCCCATCGGATTGTTGACCGGGAGGCCCATCATGGTGTTGTCGCCGTGTATGCTCACGCAGATGAAGAAGTCGCCAAACAGGCGTTCATAGTCTTCGATCTTTTCATGGGCAGTCGGGCAGTTCGAGCAGAGTTGTCCGGTGAATTCGGCCAGGAGCACGCGGCTCACCGGCGTTACGTCGGGCACTTCGGTGAAGCGGTCGGCCGGATCGTCATATTCCGAGCAGGAGGCCAGAAGCGCGGCCGAGACACACGAAAGAAATATATGTTTGAGTTTCATCTTCGGCTTAGAAATTATAGTTGTAGGAAATCTGGAAACCGCGGCTTGCCGGCACGTATCGGCAGACTCCGCCCGAGCAGTTGTAGCCGGCGCGTGTGCGTCCGTATCCGATCATGAGCCGGTTGGCCTTGTAGTTGCCGGTCACGGAGAACATGTAGTAGTGCGTGTCGGTGGTGCCGGTGTTCCACTGGTCGCTCACGGTGACCATCACATAGGGGAGCACGCTCAGTTCGAGCAGGCCATACACCCAGTCGCCTTTGTCTTGTTTTGTGCCGAGATATTGCAGCTCTCCGCGCAGGGTGAAGCGGCTGTCGAACTTATATTTCATTTCGGCCACTCCGATGTGGGCGTTGACCATTCCGCCGTGGCCTTCGATCACGGACTGGTTATAGCGCTGATACATGTACATGGCATTGAGGCTGAACTGCTTGGTGATGCGTTTGTCCATCTGCAGGTTCAGGTCTGAGTAGTAGAGCGGACCCCAGCCGAAGAATCTGGTTTTCTGTCCGTCGGTGCCATAGAGGTCTGTGTTGCCGCTTTTCCATGTGCCTTCGCGGTCGATTCCGCGGATATAGCTCACGTTGAGGCGGAATTTGGTGCCATAGCGTCCGCCCATTGCGGTGCGTCGCTTGAACGAGTAGGCAAAGGCGCCCTGAAGGGCCCATTCGCCGGGAGCGGCCTGGGTCGCATAGGGATACATGGCGGCCAGCGCATAGGTGTGCTGATAGGCGAACGCCGGCATGTTGTTGATGAAGGCCGACACTCCTTGCATTGAGCGCTGCGAGCGGAAGGCCATGTTTTCCGAGCGCTTGACTTGCAGTTGCGCGCTCCAGCCGGGGCGGGAGTATGATCCTGAGAGCATCACCGCGGTGCCGCGGGAGTAGGTGTAGTTGTTGTCAAGGCTCGGGTCGCGGTCTTTCCAGGCGAATTCGCCGAGCAGGTCCAGTCCGCCTTTGTTGAAATGGGTGCGCACGTCAAATGCGTTGACCTGTTCCGGCAGGCCGAGTTTGCTGACCGTGTAGGGGGGCTCGGGGGCAGGCTGGCCTTCGGTCACCGGTATTTCGTTGACCACCTGGATTGTTTCGTCGGCCTGGTTGCGGAGCACCCACGATCCGCCGAGGGTCCAGATAATGTTGTGGTCGGCCAGCGGTCTGATCCATTGCTGGAGGTCGAGGTCGATGTCGGCGCCATAGACCTGGCTCTTGTCGCTCCAGTCCCAGTAGCGTCTCTGCAGTCCGGCCAGAGCGGTGAAGTGCACTCCCGGCAGGGCGTCGACTTTGATACGGCCGCCGCGCAGCGAGTTGTCGATGCCGAGCGAGCGTTCTTCATAGGTGCGGAGAATGAATCCGGATCCGAACTGGTCATAGAAGTCGCCCAGAGTCAGCTCCACGCCTTTGAATTTTCCTTTTGCATAAATGTTTCCGAGTCCCCAGCCTTTGAAATCGCGTTCAAATCCGGGCAGTGGATACTGCATGTATTCGAGTCGGAGTCCGGCGTCGACGTATTTGCTGTAGAGTCCGGCCGAAGCGTATCCGTTGCCGAGTATTTTCGAGTCGTATTTTTCAGTGCCGATCGTGGCGTCTTCTTCAGGAAAAAGGATGTCGGCCTGGACAGCTCCGTGGACGGTCACCGGATGCTCCTTGGCTTCTGTCGCGGCCGGAATTGCGGCAGCCATGGTAACCGTCACGGCCACCGAGGCTAACAGTTTTCGGGTCATGGCTTGTGTTATTTTGCTTTTTTGGATGACTTGGCACCTGACTGCATCTGGCGCAGTTTCTCGATGATGTGGCCTTCGGCGCCTTCGGTGTAGCCGCTGCGGCTTTCAACGACGTTGCCGTTGCCGTCGAGGATGAGCAGATGAGGTATCTGCTGGATGCCCATGACGCGCAGGAAGTCGCTGTTAGGGTCGAGCAGGATGTCGTATTCCCAGCCTTCGGCGTCGACAAACGGTTTTACTTTAGCCGCGTTCTGGCCCTGGTCTATGGAGATTGCGATGAGTTTCATTCCGGTTTCGTCCACCCAGTCTTCATATACTTCATGGATGGCCGAGAGTTCGCGTTTGCATGGCTTGCACCATGAAGCGAAAAAGCTGATGACCATAGGCTTGCCTCCGTTGGAGAGTTTTGCCGTGTCAACAGTGCGTCCGCTCAAATCTTTGAGTTTGACCGAGGGAAGAGCCGCCTGCGATGTCAGGGGCATGATCAGGGCGCAAATGGCCACTGCGAGCGATGCGATGAGTTTCATATCGGTTTAATAAATAGATTGGTTAGTACACTGCGATATTATAATTGCAACAAAAGTACGCATTTATTTTATAATTTTAAAGAATTCGGTGATTTTTTTGATGTTTGGCGTCTGGAGTCTGCGGTTCGTGCGATGATCGGCCGATTTCATATTTTTTAAGAATTGGTGTCGGCCTTATTGCGAGAACGGTTAATTATTTGTAACTTTGCCCCACATAATAATTACCAAAGACCAGTTGTTCATCAAACCAATGAACGTTAAAGGAGTTAACAAATTTAGGATTGCGCTGATTGGCGTTTTGGCCGCGTTAGCAGTCAGTTCGTGCCGTTCGGCCCGTGAGGTAGTGTATATTCAGGACGCTTCTCCGGCTCTGGTCCAGGAGGTTATGGACAAGGAAGCGGGAGAGGTGAAGGTGCGTCCCGGAGATGATATAAAAATCTTTATTACGTGTGATGATCCTCATGCCACGTCGCTGTTGAATCTGATATCCGAGACGTCGCGTCTGAGCCCCAGGAACGTTGCGCATGACGCCGTGACCAATTCGGCCGGCGGTCAGGATTATTTTCTGTCGTATACAGTGTCGCCGGATGGGACTATCGACTTTCCGATAATCGGCAAGATAACAGTCGGCGGTCTCACCCGCCAGGAGATCGCCGAGGCGGTCAAAAGCAGCATAATCCGTGAAGGAGTGATGAAGAAAGGCTCGAGCATCGTGGTGACGGTGCAGTTCGCCAATCTGATGTATACCGCGGTCGGCGAGGTTGTGCGTCCCGGCGCCTATGCCATTGACCGCGACCGTATCAACCTGTTTGAAGCCCTCGGCATGGCCGGCGATCTGACCGTCTATGGCAAGCGCGACAGGGTCTGGGTGATCAGGGAAGAGGATGGCCGCCGCACGCTCTATCAGGTTGATCTGCGTTCCACTGATTTCATGAATTCTCCGGCCTACTATGTGCAGCAGGGCGACGTGATATACGTCGAACCCAACCACACCCGCACCGGTCAGAGCAGCGTAAATGAAAACACGTTTAAATCAGTCGGATTCTGGACATCGCTTGTTTCGATCGCGGTGTCGGTCGCCACTCTGATCGTCACACTGACCCGTTAATAGTTTAGAAAAAACATGGAAGCATTTCGCAGCGATTCGCAATTCAATAATAATGATGATGAGTCGGCATTGTCGATGTCGGATCTTTTCAAACACATCCGCTCGAAGTGGCGCTGGTATGTGATTTCGTTTGTGGCGGTGTTCGCTCTGGCCGCACTGTATCTGCTGTCGGCTCCTTATGCCTATAAGCGCACCGTTCAGGTGTTGCTCAAGTCCGATTCCTCGCAGTTCATGACCACCGACCTGGAGTCGCTTGGTGTCCGTCCGGTCAATTCGGCCATCATAGACGAAATGTTTATTCTCAGTTCGCCTGCCGTGATGCAGACCGTGGTCGAGCGTCTGGGAATCAACAATGTATATTCCAGCCGCAAGGGCCTGCGCCGGGTCGATCTCTACAAGAAGTCGCCTGTTGAAGTGGAGCTGCTCGACAGCGTTGCGCGCGGTCCGAAGTTCGGCCTGTCGATGAGTATATCCATCGGTCCGGACTCGGCGTTTACCATCGGATCGCTGCGTCTGCCCAAGCAGATGGGCGGCCGGGTCTCAGGCGAATTTTCGGGCACTTTCGGCGACACCGTGTCGACACCGGTGGGCCGTATCGCCGTCTATGCCACCCGCAATTTCGATCCGGAATGGCAGGGCCGCAGCGTGAAATACTCCTTCAGCTCGGTGGCGGTGTGTGCGCGCACCTATTGCGAGAGTCTCAATGCCGAGTATGATGAAGAGGCCGGTTCGGTCATCACGCTCAGCATTGTCAGCAATTCGGAGCAGAAGGCCGACGACGTGCTTCGTGGTATTGTCGAGGCCTATAATGAGCGCTGGATAAACGACCGCAACAAGATCGCGATGTCGACATCGCAGTTTATCGAGGAGCGCCTCGGCAGCATTGAGAACGAACTGACGGCTGTTGAGGGCAATATCACCGAATATCAGAGCCGCCATGCCATAGTGGACATGGAGGCTGTTTCGTCGATGTATCTGCAACAGAGCATGGAGAACCGGCGCGCGCTTGAGGATCTGGCCCAGGAGATTGCCGCCGCACGCTATATCAAGCGCGAACTGGCGGGCGACGACATCACAAAACTGTTGCCGGCCATGGCCGATTTCGGCGCCAGCGCGCCGATCCATGATATGGTCAAGTCGTATAACGAAATGGTGGTTGACCGTAATCTCCGTCTGCAGTCGATGGATTCCGAAAGCCCGCTGCTGGTGAAGAAGACCGCCGCCATAAAGGAGATGCGCCAGGCAATTGTCGAGTCGCTTGACCAGACTCTGGCCATACTCAATGAGCGCCTCGCGGCGTTGCAGCTGATTGACACCGGCAACCGCCACCGCCTGTCGGACGCGCCCGGACAGAGCCGCTATCTGATGAGCGAGGACCGCAAGCAGAAGGTGATGGAGTCGCTCTATGTCTATCTGCTTCAGCGGCGTGAGGAAAATCAGTTGTCGCAGGCGTTTACGGCCTACAACACCCGCATGGTCACTGATCCGTATGGCAATCCCGGTCCGACTTCGCCCAACACGCGCAACGTCCTGCTGATTGCTTTTGTGCTTGCGCTGCTGATCCCGACTGTGGTCATCTACGTGCGCGAGATCACCAACACCAAGGTGCGTTGCCGCGACGATCTTAATGGACTTTCCGTGCCGTATGTCGGCGAGATCCCCCACGTGGCCGATGCCGTCTGCGGAAAGCGCGACGCCTCTCATCATACCGCCCGCGAGGTCATGGTGCGTCCGCATTCCGGCGATATTGTCGACGAGGCTTTCAGAATGGTGCGCACGAATATCGAATTCATGGGTCGCCGCGATGCCGACCGGAGCAATGTGCTCATGGTTGTCAGTCTGGTGCCCGGCTCCGGCAAGACGTTTATTTCGCTTAATCTGGCCGCCACTTTCGCGATCAAGAACAAGAAGGTGTGTCTTGTCGACATGGACCTGCGCAAAGGCACTCTCTCGCAGACAGTCGGTTCCCCGAGATCGGGCCTGACCGACATACTGGTCGGTGACGCCCGGCTTGATGACGTGATTGTCAGCGACATAAGCGGAATCGCCGGTTTCGACATCCTTCCTGAAGGCACTGTGCCGCCGAATCCGACAGAATTGCTGTTCTCGCCCAAGGTCAAAGAGGTGATCGACGAGCTTCGCCGCCGTTATGATTATGTGCTGCTTGACTGTCCGCCAGTCGAGGCGGTGGCCGACGCCAAGGTGCTCAACAAGTTTGTGGATATGTCGGTGTTTGTGGTGCGCGCCGGTCTGCTCGACCGCAGCAATCTGGCCATCATCCAGGAATATTATGAGGCCAACCGCTTCAACAACATGGCGCTGGTGCTCAACGACACGCAGGAGATCCACGGCGTCTATGGCCGTTACGGCTATGGCGCTGCCTATGGCAGTTATATCAGCAAACGCAAAAAGAAATGATGAAAGGAATCGTGCTGGCGGGAGGCAGCGGCACCCGCCTTTATCCGGTCACGCGTTCGGTCAGCAAGCAGCTGCTGCCGGTCTATGACAAACCGATGGTCTATTATCCGCTGTCGGTGTTGATGCATGCCGGCATACGCGACGTGTTGCTCATTTCCACGCCCGCCGATCTTCCCTCGTTCCGCCGCTTGCTGGGCGACGGCGCCGACTTCGGCCTGCGTATATCGTATGC
>CAMWSS010000011.1 GCA_947177035.1 uncultured Porphyromonadaceae bacterium
TTATCCAGATAGCTCCTGACGCATCTTCAGCAAGCGAATACACCTTCTGACTACTGAGCCCCGTCGAGTTGTCAATACGCAGAACTTCTGAAATTACATGCTGACTTCCATAGCTTTTCTGTCCGAGAAACAAAAAAGCCATGACAACCACTGTAATAAACAGCCCGTTCTTAATGCTCTTTAGCGAGGTTGGCGTATAATCACCCATAATACTGCAAAGTTAGCTAAATTTCTCGACATAAGAGACTCTACAGCTCAATAACTTTAATATTAGCAAAGGTGTAGCAAAGGTATTAGCAAAGACAGACAACTCTGACAATGATGTCGGGGGTGTCTGTCTTCGGATTAAAGTCCGGTAAACCGGATTGCAGGACGAGATTCAGTTGATGTGGGTTGATACCGAGTAGTCGGTTCAGCAACCATTGACTTTTTAGGGTTAGTCACAGGGGCGTCGGTTGTGTTGACCTGCTTGTTAACCTCGCCTTCCTGTTCTTCTTTCTTGGGAGCGAGGGCGGCGGTGATCTTTCGGTCAAGGGCGGCAAGTTCGGATTTGAGCTGTTTCAACTCGTCCTCTTTGCCCCATGTTTTGGCGACTATGGCTTCGAGCTGGGGAACGTCGGCTTTGAGTCTGGCGGTGCGTTCCTCATACTGGGCGATGATGCCGGGTATCTTTTCCAGTGCGTTGACGAAGTTCATGCAGGCGGCATGGGTGTCGCTCATCGCTATGAAGCCGTTGTTGAACAGCGGCCTTTAAAAAGAGATAAAGATTACTAACAAGCACGAAAAAGGCTCTGAAAATCAGTTGATATTTAGCTGATTTTCAGAGCTTTTCTTGCGGAGTGAGGGGGATTCGAACCCCCGATACGCTTTTGGCGTATACACGCTTTCCAGGCGTGCCTCTTCAACCACTCGAGCACCACTCCTTTCGGTTGACGGGTGCAAAGGTAGGCATTTATTTTGATGCGCACAAGTTTTTATCGTTTTTTTTAATCCTCGTTTTTTCGCTATGGTTCAAAAACAGTCAGGAGGCAGGCTCGATTGTCGAGGTCTGCCTCCTGAAGTGATATGAGTGATGTCTATTTTTATTTCAGACCGCGATTGCGCAGCAGTGCGTCGGGTGTGGGCGTATGGCCACGGAAGCGTTCAAACAGAACCATCGGGTCTTCGCTGCCACCGGCTTCAAGCACGTTTTTGCGGAATGAGTCAGCTGTGGCAGGGTCAAAAATGCCGCGCTCTTTAAAGAGTTCGAAACCATCCGTGTCAAGCACTTCTGCCCACAGGTAAGTATAGTAGCCTGATGCATAGCCATCGCTGCCGAATACGTGTTTGAAATAAGGCGAACGATAGCGGAATTGCACTTCCGAGGGCATGCCGAGATTCTCGGCCACAGAGCGTTCAAATGCCATTACGTCAATCGGGCCTTCATAGTTCTCGATTTTACCCCAGGCGAGGTCGAGAAGGGCGGCGCCGGCAAGTTCTGTCGTGGTGAAGCCCTGATTGTGGGTTGAGGCTGCCTGCAGTTTGGCAATGAGTTCGTCAGGAATCACTTCGCCGGTCTTCCAGTGGTGGGCGTATTGCTTGAGCAGTTCAGGTTCAACGGCCCAATGCTCGCTGATCTGGCTGGGCAGTTCCACAAAGTCACGGTCTACGTTTGTGCCGGCCTGACCTTTGTAGTCAGCACGGGTGAGCATGCCATGGAGTCCGTGGCCGAATTCATGGAACAGGGTCTCGACTTCGTCAATGGTGAGCAGAGCCGGGGTGTCGCCGGAGGGACGCGAGAAGTTGCCCACATTATATACTATAGGACGCACGGAATTACCTTCGGCATCGGTGTAGCTGCCCTTCAGCTCGCTCATCCATGCACCCTGGCGTTTTGACGGGCGCGGGAAATAGTCGGTCATGAACACCGACACATGTTCGCCGGTGGCGCCGTCTGTCATATCATACACGTTTACTTCGGGATGATATTTCGGAGCGTCAGGCAGCGGTGTGAAATCGACGTTATAGAGAATCTTGGCGAGTGTGAATGCGCCCTTGACAACAGAGTCAACAGCGAAATACTGGCGCAGTTCGTCTTCGTCGAGGTCATATTTCTGGCGGCGCACTTTTTCGGCATAATAGGCATAGTCCCACGGCGCGATGGTGATTCCTGCGCCTTCGCTGTCGGCAAGTGCCTGCATTTCGGCAACTTCCTGACGCACTTTTGCCACAGCCGGAGTCCATATCTGGAGCAGAAGATTTTCGGCGTTGTCAACGGTTTTGGCCATCACGTTGTCAGTGGCATATGCCGCATAGCTCTTGAATCCGAGCAATTTTGCTTTGGCTGTGCGGTTTTTGACGATTTCGTTAATCACGGATGAATTGTCAAATTCGCCTGTGGACGCAAGGGTTGTATAGCCTTCATAAATCTGGCGACGCAGATCTCGGTCGGAGGCATATTGCAGAAGCGGCAGGCGGCTCGGAGCATGGAGAGTGAACACCCATTTGCCTTCGCCGAGTCCGCGGGCAGCAGCTTCGTCGGCTGCGGCTGCGATATTGGCTTCGGGCAGACCGGCAAGGCGCGCCTGGTCGTCGACCACAACCGAAAACGCATTTGTGGCGTTAAGCAGGTTTTTGTTAAATTTGAGGTAGAGGTCGGTCAGATTGGCGTTGATCTGCTTGAGGCTGTCCTGACCGGCAGCCGAAAGCAAAGCGCCGTTACGGGTGAAGTTCTTATAATTGCTCTCAACAAGACGGCGTTGCGCGATGGTCAGATCAAGCGAGTCTCGACGGTCATAGAGATACTTGACGCGTTCAAAGAGCGCAGGGTTCATCGACATTTCGTCAGACCACTGCTGCTGCATGGAGTAAACGTCGGCAGCCACCTTTTCCAGTTCGGGAGTCGACATTGCCTCATCGAGGGCGCTGAACAGCATGATTGTTTTTTCAACCAACGCTCCGCTGCGGTCAAGAGGCAGGATCGTGTTGTCAAACGTCGGAGTCGCCTGATTTGATGTAATAGCTTCGATTTCGGCCCGTTGCGCTTTTATTCCTTCAGCGAGGGCGGGCAGATAGTCATCGACGCCAATCTGATCAAAGGGCGGGATTTCATACTGTGTCGCATATGGCTGCAACAGCGGGTTTTCTGCATTGTCTTTCATTGTCTTCTGGCATGCGCCGAGCAGCGTCATCGACGCCACGGCACCTGCGGCCAATAGTGTTGCTGGTTTGATCATAACTTATTGTGACGGGTATCATTCAGTTTCTCTAACGTATTGCCACTCCGGTTTATTGCCCACCTGCTCATTTTTATTATTTTAATATATTTCGGTGGCTTTTTCTCAAAATATTTCATTTATGGACTCCAAAAAGCAGCCCTTTTTCAGATTTTTTTCGTAACTTTGCGAGCAAAATTCAAACCACAATTCATTATAAAAAATATGAAAAAGAGTGCCCTTCAGCAAGCGCGCGCAACTTATCAGCCTAAACTTCCATACGCCTTGACCGGCGCAGTAAAAATGGTAGAAGGCAAGCCCACCCAGTCTGTAGCCAACCAGGACGAGATCAAAGCATTGTTCCCGTGCACCTACGGTCTGCCTGAAATCACATTTGAAAAAACCAACCCGACAGTCGGAAAAGCCTTCAATGTCGGCGTGATCCTGTCTGGCGGTCAGGCCCCCGGCGGCCACAACGTCATCTGCGGTCTGTTTGACGGCATCAAAAAGATCAACAAAGACAGCCGGCTCTATGGCTTCCTGATGGGCCCCGGCGGTTTCGTTGACCACCAGTATGTAGAACTGACTTCCGATATCATCGACGAATACCGCAACACCGGCGGTTTCGACATCATCGGCTCCGGACGCACAAAGCTCGAAACCAAAGAACAGTTCGACAAAGGTCTGGAAATCCTGAAACAACTTGAAATCAGCGCCCTCGTCATCATCGGTGGCGACGACTCCAATACCAACGCCGCCATTCTGGCTGAATACTATAAAGCCAACAATGCCGGAGTGCAGGTGATCGGCTGCCCGAAAACCATCGACGGCGACCTGAAAAACGGCCTGATCGAAACTTCGTTCGGTTTCGACACCGCCACCAAAGTATATTCCGAAGTAATCGGCAACATCCAGCGTGACTGCAACTCGGCTAAAAAATACTGGCACTTCATCAAACTGATGGGACGCTCGGCCAGCCACATCGCACTGGAATGCGCCCTTCAGGTGCAGCCCAACGTCTGCATCATCTCAGAAGAGGTTGAAGCCAAGGACATGACCCTTCAGGACATCGTCAACAACATCGCCGACATCGTTGCCGCCCGCGCAGCCAAAGGCCAGAACTTCGGCACCGTGCTGATCCCCGAAGGCCTGATCGAGTTCATCCCGGCAATGAAGCGACTCATCGCCGAGCTGAATGACCTGCTCGCCCACAACTCCGCTGAATTCTCGGCCATCGCCGATGCCGACGCACAGCGTCAGTATGTGATCGACCACCTCAGCAAAGAAAACGCCGACATCTATGCCGCACTTCCCAAAGGCGTGGCCCGTCAGCTCTCGCTCGACCGCGACCCCCACGGCAACGTGCAGGTATCGCTCATCGAAACCGAGAAACTGCTCGGCGAAATGGTCGGCAAACGTCTGGCCGAAATGAAGGCTGAAGGCAAATACACCGGCAAGTTCGGCACCCAGTATCACTTCTTCGGCTATGAAGGCCGCTGCGCCGATCCGTCAAACTTCGACGCCGACTATTGCTATGCCCTCGGCTACAATGCCGCCATGCTCATCAACTCCGGCGTAACCGGCTACATGAGCTCCGTACGCAACCTCGTCGCTCCCTCCGTTCAGTGGCTCGCCGGCGGCATACCCATCACCATGATGATGAACATGGAACGTCGCCATGGCGAAATGAAGCCTGTGATCCAAAAGGCGCTCGTTGACCTCAACGGCACTCCCTTCCAGCGTTTTGCAGCCAAGCGCGCTCAGTGGGCCCAGGAAACCTGCTACATGTATCCCGGCCCCATCCAGTACTTTGGCCCCGCCGAAGTCTGTGACCAGTGCACCGCCACTCTGCGTTACGAACAGCTCGATAAATAAGAACACGTTTCAATTCCAATATCAGCTTGCAGAATCCCGGACAGAGGCAATGTCGCCTCGTCCGGGATTCTTTATTTCGGGTACACTCTTCCGTAAAAATGGTATTGACAGACTCCCGGTTTATACGTTACTTTGCAGCCACAAAAACATTCAGACCCGTAACTATGAAAAAAATTCTGATTATCTCAACAAGCCTTCGCAACCATAGCAACTCTCATGCCCTTGCCGAACAATTTGCCAGGGGAGCCAGGGAATCCGGAAATCAAGTGGAACTGATCACCCTCCATGACCGTGAAATCAGATTCTGCCTCGGCTGCCTGAGCTGCACAAAGACTGGAAAATGCATAATCGGAGACGACGCGCGCGAGATCACGTCGAAGATGCACGACGCTGACATAATCGCGTTTGCGACTCCTATATATTATTATGAAATGAGCGGACAAATGAAAACCATGCTCGACCGGGCAAACCCGCTTTTTGGCAGCGACTACCGATTTCGCGACATATATCTGCTGACAAGCGCGGCGGAAGACGGTGCGGAAGTAGCAGCCAGAGCCATATCCGGGCTTGAAGGCTGGATCGAATGCTTCGACCGTGCGCGCCTTGCCGGATCGGTTTTTGCCGGAGGGGTAACCGCTCCTGACGATATCAAAGGCCATCCGGCTCTCGATCTGGCATATAAAGCCGGCAAATCGGCCTGACAGCCAACAGATCCCGACAGAACTTGACGCAAAGGCGCGGTTTTTCATTAAAAAGTCGTACCTTTGTGTCAATGAAGGCAGAAGAACTACTGACGCACGGCGGCATTAAACCGACCGCCAACCGCATTCTTGTGGTGAGGGCGCTGCAAAATAGCGGCGCCCCGATGAGCATGACCGACCTGGAATCTGAGCTTGATCCGATGGAAAAATCAAGCATATTCCGCGTGCTTACTCTTCTGCTGAAACATTCTATGGTCCATGCCATCGAAGATGGACGCGGAATCGCTAAATATGAATTGTGTAATGGCGGACATAACGGCAACGAGCACGACATGCACGCCCACTTCTACTGCGAAAACTGCCAGCGGGTCACCTGCTTTGAAAGCATCCAGGCCCCGATGCCGGACCTGCCTGAAGGATTTGAGATCAGATCAGTCAACTATATGCTCAAAGGCATCTGCGACCGGTGTGCCGGCTCGCATCAGTCAAAATAACGAGCCACAAGCCTGTCGTAGGCCGGAGTGCCACGAAGTGAGTCAAGGCGAGCATTCACCATGTCAAGCAACTTCCGATCAGAAGCCCTGACAACCCATGGCTGAAACTGCGAGAACGAAATCTGCAACGAGTAGTCGAGCCGCGGATAATCCTCAGCAAGAGCCTTCGCCACGCGCTCGTTGATGACCACAGGACCGCCGACGTCTCCAAGCATTCGGCCAATGACCAGCTTCTCGGAGGTGGTGGCAACTTCCACGACGTGAATTTCTGACCCTGTCTCGCGGGCTATGTTTCTGAGACGTCCGGCCATCGGAGAACCCTTGGTGACATAAACAGTGTCGCCCGACAGCTGCAAAACAGAAGTGATTCGCGGCTTCGCCCCGACACTGTCGGTGAGCTGCACCAACACCTGCCGGTCTATATACGCAGGCACAGTGAAAGCATATCGGCCGGAATCGACCACCGACTGAGGCATATCGGCAATGAGCATATCATATCGACCAGCCTCCAGTCCAGACAGACCTTCCGACGGGTCGGACACAGGAAAAATCCTGACCGGCAGACCGGTCATTTGCAGCAGACTGTAGTCAAATCCGCCAAGCGTGTCACCGTCAACAAAAAACGCAACCGGCGAATACTGTATGGCCACTCTGACCGGATCTGCATCACTGCCTCCGGCCGAAGCATGTTCCGGCCGACACACCCGCAGCGAAACCATTGCACACACCGCCGCCACAAGCAACAACAGATAGAGAGCTATGCGGCTCCCTCCTTTTTTTTCTAATCTTTTCATCATGACAATCTAACGCCTTGACGCAGGATTTAGTTGGCGAAATCAATCGTCAGACCAAGCTGAAAGCGACGCGGATTGAGCGGATTGTGAGCAGTCGAGAAATAATTGTCGCCACCGAAAAGGCCCTGATTCACGTGACTGCACATGACAAAAAAGCGGACCTTGCCGAGTTTCATGTTGACATAGGCGTTACACAGCGGATAGTTGCCGACCATGATCCCCTCGCTCTGATTATAGAACGCCATCGTGGCGGGCTGATAAGCCAGAGCGTTATAGCGTGTCATGTAGTCGCAATCCACTCCAAACTGCACTTTCAGAGTGGCAATCCGGAAGAGCAGATACATATTCGAATAAATCGACAGGACAGGCAATCTGAGCACGTCGCCTCCGCTTGCCGTCTGATATGTTATCTGATTATCCCAATGCCAGATCCCGAAACCCAGACGCTGATCCAGGGTCGCACTGAACACCTGTATGTTTCCGGAATGCTGCACCGGCATCGCATCGGCGTTAAAATAAATCAGATTCTGCACATTTTCCACTCCGGCACTGATGGTGGTGCCGCTGAGCGGGAAATCCACCGATCCGCCCAGACGCAACCGGCGCGTCATGCCGAAATCATTGCGCCAGACAAAATGATTGCTCAGATAATTACGCATGAAGAACGACGGACGCTGATTTGTGAAAAATCCGTATGCCTTGACCTCCATGGAATCGGAACGCACCCTGAACTTGGTCGATAGATCGCCCTGCAGCCTCAGCTCGCCAGCGGCACGTCCGATCAGGCCGATCTCCGCTTCGGCATTATAACGGATGATTGCGCCAATCCGCTTATCAAGACGGGCGCCGACCGACAACCGGTTCTCAACCTCGCTGTGGTTGAAGCGCGACTCAAACGGAAACGGCGTCAGAGACGGATCCGGAGTCTGTATTGTATCAGGAGTCTGAGTATATTTCGCCACCTGATGATGCAGAAATGCCGAAAGGCCGAAACGCGCCCATTTATTGAACCCCTCAAGCAACTGTATGCCGACCGTGTTGTCCAACGTCCAGTAGCTTGACTCATCGCGCGTTGTGCCGGGCGTGAGATAGGTGTTTTTCCAAAAATCGGCGTCTGCTGTCACATCGTCCCTGAACATATGGTAACCGTTGCGGAAACTCAGCGTGTGGGCAAATGCCGTGACAGGCACAAACTCAGTCCGTTCCACCGAATCATCCGGTTCAGATTCTACCACGCGGCGGAATCCGAGCTTATAGCGGTTATTGACCATCAGCTGCAACCCGCGCACCCTTGTGTGGGCACCGGTCAGATTCACAGGAATACTGCGGCTGTTGATCTTTCCGGAGCCGCCCTGCACTTCCTCAGGGTCAAGGATATAGAGATCGTCGACAATGCCGCCGTTCTCCTTGTTCAGAGAATTATACTGATTGAACGCAGCCTGCATCTCATAACGGTCACCCATATAAGAACCGCTTGCTCCCCAGACAAAGTCTTTCATCGACTGCTTGTCATAATAACCTCTGGAGTACAGAAAATCCATAAACGCGCCCACCTGCGCCCTTTTGTTGATGTTGCCCGAAAATGTCGCGTGCAGCCGATCCTGAGCTGTTTCGCTCGCTCCGCCGGTCTCATAGCCGAGCAACGTCATGGGAACACGGGTGTTATAAAAAATCTGGCGGCTGACGTCGGGCAGATAAGGAAGCAACGGATAATCAAACATAAACTGCGTCGGATCAGGACGATCGAAATAGATCATACCGATTCCTTCAGCGCCATAGTTTCCTGTGATGGCCGACGCATTGCCGAACGCCATGCTCGGAATCGCCACATTGGCATAATTGAGCATCAGAGTGTCTATGGTCGCAGGCACACGGTCACCTAATGGCGGCACAAACCGCCACGCATAACTCAGACTGCCGTCTGTGACAGGCTTCGACTCAGCGGCCTGCACAGCTGAACCACACGAAATCAGAGCAGTAAGCAATAAAGCTATATCGCGGAATAGACGTTTCACTGCCACAAATTTACACATTATAATTCAATTTGGAAAAAAATCACTAACTTTGCACACCAACAGACCTATAATATGATCCGCATATTTCTATTCATAATACTGACATCAAGCGCATTAGCTGCCACAGCCCGGAATTTTGCCGACAAACTTGACTCGCGGGCCAACGTGACAGTGACGCAACCGGCGTCACTTCGCGCCCGCCTGGCTTCGGCCCGCACTGTAGCAGAGACGGAAACAGGCGTTGACGAAACTGCTGCCACGACCACATCGCCGGCAACGTCCGCCACTGCCGGCGGATATAGAGTCCAGGTGTTCAGCGACAACAATCCCCGCACTGCCAAACGCGAAGCCCAGAGCAAAGCCGCGGCACTCAGCGGAACATTCCCCCAATGGGCCACATATCTGACATTTGACTCCCCCTATTGGCGGTTGCGTGTCGGAGATTTCCGCACATATGAAGACGCCACCCAGGCGGTAGTGGAACTGAAAAACGCCTTTCCGGCATGGCGCCGCGAATTGCGCGTGGTGCGCGACCGCATCAAAGTAACAGACTGAAATGGAACGTAAAGAATACGACGAAAGCAAAGTGGCCGAAGTGGCCAGTCATTTTGAAGCCATCCTAAAGCTCATAGGCGAAGACCCTGAGCGGGAGGGACTTCTCAAAACTCCTGTACGTGCTGCCAAAGCTCTGCTATATGCCACATCCGGCTACCGGATCAACCCGACAGAGGTGATGCGGCAGGCCATCTTCAGCTACAACGGTTCGCAGATGGTAATCGTCAAAGACATTGAATTTTACTCTCTCTGCGAACACCATATACTGCCCTTCTTCGGCACAATGAGCATCGGCTATATTCCTGACGGCACCATGCTCGGACTGAGCAAACTGGCCCGAGTGGTCGACGCATATGCCCGCCGACTGCAAGTGCAGGAGCACCTCACCGCACAAGTCTGCCGGGAAATATTCACGACACTTCCGGCCAAAGGCGTGATCGTGAGTTGCACCGCACAACACCTCTGCATGAAAATGCGCGGCGTCGAGAAGCAAGAAAGCGCCACAACCACAGTGGACTATCTCGGCTCATTTGCCGACGATCCGGCTTTGCGCGCAGAATTTTTCGCCGCTGTCCGAAACTAAAACCCCGCCAACTTCGAAACAATGCAAATCCAACGACTCCAGACCCTCTATCTGTTTTTTGCCCTCATTCTCCAGACCGCATCGATCTTCATGCCCTGGTGGACAACAAGCGAAACAACGATCGGACCGGCCGACGATCCGATGACTCTGATCCTCTCCATTCTCGCCTCAGCTCTTGCTCTGGCCGGAATCTGTCTGTTCAAAAATCTTCGCCGCCAGAAACTCGCGGCTGGATTATGCGCATTAATGGGACTTCTGTCTGTGTCATACGCTCTTGCGCTGACATACCTGACTCCCGACTCTGAAGTCGTTTCTATCGCCGCCGGCACCATTCCCATGGCAATAGGCGCTATTTTCGCCATCATGGCACGCAACCGCGTGATCCACGACGAAAAACTGCTGCGCAGCGCCGACCGCCTCAGATAAGCATATGCTCTTCAGCGTCATCACCGTCTGCTACAATGCCGACAATGCCATAACCCCCACCCTGCTCAGCGTGGCTGAGCAGGATTTCGCTGATTTTGAGCACATAATCATGGACGGCGCCTCGACAGACTCGACAGTCGACCTGTGCCGGCAGCACTCGCTTCCGCAAACCAGGCTGTTCAGCGAGCCAGACCGCGGCATATATGACGCCATGAACAAAGCCATGGCATGCGCCAAAGGCGATTATCTGATCTTCTTGAATGCAGGCGACGCGTTTCCGTCGCCACACACGCTGGCTGAATATGCCAGAGCGATCACCGCACACAACCGTCCGGGAATAGTCTATGGACAGACAACGCTGGTCGACACAGACCGCAACCAAATCGGGCCACGCCACCTGACCGCACCCGAACACCTGACCTGGCGTAGCTTTGCCAACGGAATGCTGGTGTGTCATCAGGCCATGGCTGTCAAACGCAGCATCGCCGACCGTTACGACACACAATATCGATTGTCGGCAGACTTTGACTGGGTAATCAGATGCCTCAAGCGATCGCCTCACAATCACTACACTGGCTCGGTCACGGCGCTATATCTCAACGAAGGCGCAACCACAGCCAACCACCGGCGCTCGCTGATGGAACGATTCCGGATAATGTGTCATTATTACGGCACATTACCCACAATCATCCGTCATATCAAATTCCTTTTCCGCTGACCCATCGTCGATCAGTCTGCCTCAGCCATCACCACAACCTCCTCGAGTATGGTCATCGGCGCCATCGGCGTATAATCGGCCTTAACGTATGGCTTACCGGAGATCTGGAAACGCACCGGGAGAAGGAAACGCGACGGAAATGGTTCTCCATTGATTTTGGTCGCACCCACTTGCTCAACAGCCTTGCCGACAGACCTTACAGCCTCGTCGATCAACATCTGGATATCTTTTTTCTGCACTCCGGGAGCGCCAGATTTACGCGGATCAGGAAACGCTTTGGTATAGGCCACGTTGAATGTCCCGTCGCTATCCACGTCAAATATGACGTAAACAGTGCCTGTCAGACTTTTCTTGATCGCTTTCTCAGGATAATGCCAGATCCCGGCCATCGCCTCCACAAATTCAGCAGTGCCGCATCCTGTCATCTCCATCGGTTCTTCCGGCGCATCAGGAAATTTGAATACTATCGGCAAGGTAAAATACACATTAACTGCTTTACCTTCCATTGAGCCAGGCTTGAACTTCGGAAACATACCGACCACGCGAAGCGCCTCGGCATCAAGCACAGAATCTTTGCCCCTGATAACCTTGGCCTTTGACACGCTGCCGTCACGACCGACAACAAACTGCACTATGACGCGAAAACTGGATCCATAGCCATAGTCAGCCACATTCTCGGGATATTGCAGATTTTCATTGATAAATTCAAGCATTTTTTCATTCCCGCCGATAAATTCCGGCATAACCTCAGCTACCACATAGACCTTGTCTGTATCGACAGCCTCTTTGGCTGACAACGCCCGCACTTCATTCGTGGATCCGTGAGCACAGACCGGAAGCAGAACCAGCGATGACAGCAGAGCCAGTGTGTGAATTCCTTTTGGCAGCCGCTCTATTTTGATCATGACTGTAAAATTTTTACTTTAGTGAATAATTCCGTGACAAAGATAACACATTCTTTCTTTTTCGCAAAATAATTTTCACACAAAAACACTTCGACCCTACAGAAATTATGCCTACCTTTGTATATTATGAATTTCAAACTCGCATCTGATTATAAACCGACAGGTGACCAGCCTCAGGCCATCGAAGCTCTGGCCGAAGGAGTGGAGCGTGGAGATCCGGCTCAAGTGTTGCTTGGAGTGACTGGATCAGGCAAAACATTCACCATGGCCAACGTGATCCAGAAGGTGCAGCGTCCGACTCTGATCCTGAGCCACAACAAGACACTTGCCGCACAGCTTTATTCAGAATTCAAGCAGTTTTATCCCGACAATTCCGTCCAGTATTTTGTCAGCTACTATGACTACTACCAGCCAGAGGCATACATTCCTGGCATTGACCGATATATCGAAAAAGACCTGATGATCAATCAGGAAATTGAGCGGCTCAGACTGTCAACAGTCTCGGCCCTCATGTCGGGACGGCGTGATGTGGTGGTGGTGTCGTCGGTCAGCTGCCTGTATGGCATGGGCAATCCGGCCGACTTCAAGACCAACGTGGTCGAGATCAAAGTCGGGATGAAGATTCCGCGTAATCAGTTCCTGCGGCGTCTGGTAGACGCATTATATTCGCGCAAAGCCGACGCGCTCGACCCAGGCACATTCCGCGTGCACGGCGACACGGTTGAAATCCGGCTGGCTTATGAAGACATCACGCTGCGGGTTGTATTCTGGGGCGACGAGATCGAGTCCATATCGACCATACACCCCGTCGACGGAGTGAGCCTTGGCAGCCATGACGTGTTTCGCATCAACCCGGCCACGCTGTTTGTGACGTCGCCGGCACGACAGGCATCGGCCCTGGCCCGGATAGCAATCGATCTCGACGACCGGGTGCTCGATTTTCAGAACGAGGACAGGCTTCTTGAGGCTCAGCGACTGCGTGAGCGAGTGACTTATGACATGGAGATGATACGCGAGATCGGACACTGCTCCGGCATCGAGAACTATTCGCGATATTTCGACGGACGCAACGCTGGCGACAGGCCATTCTGCCTGCTTGACTATTTTCCGGACGACTTCCTGACAATAATCGACGAAAGCCACGTCACAGTGCCGCAGATACGCGCGATGTATGGCGGCGACGTGTCGCGCAAGCACAACCTTGTGGAATATGGCTTCAGACTCCCGGCCGCGTTCGACAACCGCCCGCTGCGATTTGACGAATTCGAGGCTATGGTGCCGCAGACGATCTATGTCAGCGCCACCCCTGCCGACTATGAACTGCAACAGGCCGAAGGCGTGGTGGTGGAACAGATCATCCGCCCCACCGGCCTGCTTGATCCGGAGATCGAGGTCAGACCGTCGCTGCACCAGATAGACGATCTGATGTGTGAGATACAGCAGTGCATCGAACGCAACGAGCGCGTGCTGGTCACCACCCTCACCAAGGCGATGGCTGAAGAACTGAATGAATATCTGACGAAATATGACATCAGCTCGGCCTATATGCACTCTGACGTGAAGACCCTCGACCGCATCAGGATTCTCGACGAACTGCGCGCAGGCCAGCTCGACGTGCTGGTAGGCGTCAATCTGCTGCGCGAGGGCCTTGACCTGCCCGAAGTGTCGTTGGTAGCCATTCTCGACGCTGATAAGGAGGGCTTCCTGCGGTCACACAGATCACTGACACAGACAGTCGGACGCGCGGCACGCAATCTCAACGGCCACGTAATAATGTATGCCGACAAGATCACCGACTCCATGCGCCAGACCATTGAAGAGACAGAGCGCCGGCGCTCAATCCAGCTCGCCTACAACGAGCAGCACGGCATCACTCCTCAGGCAATCGTCAAGGCCCGGTCGCGCATCGTCGGACTCGACCGCGAGGCCATCGAGGACCTGACCCCGGCCGGAAGCCTGAAAAATCTTTCGTCGACCACCGGAAAGACCGGACGCTCGTCCTCAAAACCGGCGTCGCCGCGCCCCTACAGTTTCGAAGACGAATACAACGCAGTCTCACTCGGCGTGGCAGCCGATCCGGTCGTGCGCTACATGAGCGCTGACGAACTGCGCAAAAACGCCGAGCGGACCGAAAAGGAAATGCTCAAAGCCGCCAAGGCTATGGATTTTCTTGAAGCGGCAAGGCTGCGCGACGAGATGATACGCCTGAACGACCTGGCCAGACAATACGAAGAATCAGACAGACAATGAACAATACTCCTTATATTCATGCCGACCGCTTCCTGCCCACTTCAGTAAAAGAGATGGAAGCGCTCGGATGGGATCACATCGACGTGGTTCTGTTCAGCGGAGACGCATACGTGGACCATCCGTCGTTCGGTGCCGCGGTGATCGGGCGCACTCTCCAGGCCGCCGGCTATAACGTGGCACTGGTGCCGCAGCCAAACTGGCGCGACGACCTGCGTGACTTCCGTAAGTTCGGCCGACCGAGACTGTTTTTCGGGATCTCGCCTGGCGCGATGGACTCAATGGTCAACCACTACACCGCCGCACGCCGGCGACGGAGCGACGACGCCTTTACTCCCGACGGACGCGCAGGCATGAGACCGGATTATCCCACTGTGGTGTATTCCGAAATACTGCGCCGGCTTTTTCCCGACGTGCCGATTGTGGCCGGTGGCATCGAGGCTTCGCTCCGCCGCCTGTCTCACTATGACTACTGGCAGGATCGGCTCCGTCCGTCCATCATAATGGACGCGCCGGTCGACATGATCATATATGGCATGGGGGAGCAATCCGTGGTTGAGGTGGCCCGCAAGCTGGAAGAGGGCAAGAGCATATCGGACATGACAGATTTGCCGCAGACCGTGGTGAAGCTGCGTAGCAGCGACATCCCTGAAGCCGATTGCCACAACATTATCCTCAACTCCTATGAACGATGCCTGGCCGACAAACGCGCGCAGGCCGCCAATTTCAAGCACATCGAGCAACAGAGCAACCGCATGCGTCCCGACACGGTGCTCTGGCAGCAACATGGACGCCATGCCGTCAAAGTCAACCCTATGTATCCGGCGCTGACAACCGCGCAGATAGACTCGTCGTTCGACTTGCCTTACACACGCATGCCCCACCCACGCTACAAAGGAAAGCGCATACCGGCATATGAGATGATACGCCATTCCGTCAACCTTCACCGGGGATGCTTCGGCGGATGCGCGTTCTGCACCATATCGGCCCACCAGGGCAAATTCATAGCCTCGCGCAGCAAGGAGTCGATTCTCCGCGAAGTCAAGGCCGTCACCCGAATGCCTGACTTCAAGGGCTACATCAGCGATCTGGGCGGTCCGTCGGCCAACATGTATGCCATGCACGGACGCGATCTCGGAATCTGCGAAAAGTGTCTTCGTCCGTCATGTCTCCACCCGCAGCCATGCCGCAACCTCAACAATGACCACCGGCCGCTGCTGGAAATATACCACGCCGTCGACGCCATGCCCGAAATCAAAAAGTCGTTCGTCGGAAGCGGTGTGCGCTATGATCTGTCGATGGCACCCTCCGGATCGCGGGAGATCGACGCCGCCAACCGCCTTTATAATGAAGAGCTTATAGCTCACCACGTGTCCGGACGCCTGAAAGTCGCGCCTGAACACACTGAAGACACCGTGCTCGATGTGATGCGCAAGCCTTCCTTCCGGCTGTTTTATGAATTCAAGGAGATATTTGACAAAGTCAACACCCGCCACGGACTAAACCAGCAACTCATCCCATACTTCATCTCGAGCCATCCCGGATGCCGGGAAGTCGACATGGCGGAGCTGGCAGTGAAAACCCGCCGCCTCCACTTTCAGCTCGAGCAGGTGCAGGACTTCACCCCAACACCGATGACTCTGGCCACCGAGATATATTATACCGGCATCCACCCATACACAGGCACAAAAATATTCACTGCCACACGTCCGGAGCAGAAACAAGACCAGCGGCGCTTCTTTTTCTGGTATGACCCCGGCCAACGCGCCGGAATCCAGGCCTCGTTGCGCCGGCTCCACCGGCCAGACCTGATCGCGGCCCTCTACCCCCGCCGCGGACCGTCAGATCACCGTAATGGTGGCTGACGCGGAACCCAGCCCGGGGGCCGAGACGGTAAATATGATCTGCCCTGGAGAATCCGCAGCACGCACAATCGCAGTCGCGGCGCCACTGACTTTGAAACGCACCGTCCGCGAATCGGACGGCACGATGTTCCCATCCTTGTCGGCCACCTGCACTGTCAGGTAAGCAAGATCGCAGCCATCGGCGTCAAGCGTGGAGCGGTTGGCCGTCACGCAACGTCACTTCCGACCGCTGCGCCATCACACACATTGACAACAAAGCCGCCGGAGCGAACATACACAAACGCGCGAAATCACTGATTTTCAGCGCTTTCACAACCAAACATTATCACATTTAACGACATTAGCAATACAAGTAAAACTTGATCAGCAACAAAAATACTAAATATTTACCACAACTCAGCCATTGAAGGCCAAAGAAATCAGTTGCGCATGAGTAGAAAAAATCGTACCTTTGCAGTCAAATTTCCAAGATCTAATGATTGCAATCAGAAACCTGTCGGTGGAGTTCAGCGCCAAGTCGCTGTTTGACAACATAAATTATGTGATTAACCACCGCGACCGAATTGCCCTTGTCGGCAAAAACGGCGCAGGTAAATCAACCATGCTCAAAATCATAGCCGGACTTCAAAGCCCCACATCGGGATCGGTGGCAATTCCGGCGGGCGTGACAATCGGCTATCTCCCCCAGCATATGACCACAGAAGATGACTGCTCGGTCATTGACGAAGCGCGCAAAGCCTTCGGCCACGTGGCTGAAATGCGCGCCACGCTTGAAAGCATGAACCAGGAACTCGCCACCCGCACTGACTATGAAAGCAACGACTATGCCGACCTGATCGACCGGGTGACAGTCATGACCGAACGACTGGCCATGGAAGACGGATCGGGCGGAGAGGCTGAAATCGAAAAAACACTGACCGGACTTGGCTTCAGGAGGCAGGACTTCGACCGACCGACGTGTGAATTTTCCGGCGGATGGCGCATGCGCATCGAACTGGCTAAAATCCTGTTGCGACGACCCGACGTGCTGCTGCTCGACGAGCCGACAAACCATCTCGACATCGAGTCAATCCAGTGGCTCGAAAACTTTCTGACAAGCAAAGCCGGCGCTGTGGTGCTGGTGAGCCACGACAGAGCGTTTATCGACAACGTGACAAACCGCACTATCGAGATCTCGCTCGGCAAGATCTATGACTATGCCGTCAACTATTCCAAATATGTGGAGCTGCACCGCGAACGCATCGAACAGCAGATGCGCGCTTACGCCAACCAGCAGAAACAGATTGCCGACACTGAGGAATTCATCGAGCGCTTCCGCTACAAAGCCACAAAGGCCGTGCAAGTGCAGAGCCGAATGAAGCAACTCGCCAAAATCGAGCGCATCGAAGTGGACGAAGTCGACACATCGCGCCTCAACCTGCGCTTCCCGCCGGCGCCACGGTCGGGCGACTATCCTGTGATAGCCGACTCCGTCACCAAGGCATATGGCGAACACACCGTCTTCTCAAACGCAACGTTCACCATCAAACGCGGCGAGAAAGTGGCCTTTGTCGGCAAAAACGGCGAAGGAAAATCGACTCTGGTCAAGTGCATCATGAACGAAATTCCTTATGACGGCACTCTCCGCATTGGCCACAACGTGAAGATCGGATACTTCGCCCAGAATCAGGCACAGATGCTCGACGGGGAACTGACCGTGTTCGACACGATCGACATTGTGGCCACGGGCGACATACGCACCAAGATACGCGACATTCTCGGCGCATTCATGTTTGGAGGCGAAGCTTCCGACAAGAAAGTCAAAGTCTTGTCCGGCGGCGAAAAAACGCGCCTTGCAATGATCCGACTGCTGCTCGAGCCGGTGAATCTGCTGATTCTCGACGAGCCGACAAACCACCTCGACATGCGCACGAAAGACATTCTCAAGCAAGCGATCAAAGACTTTGACGGAACTGTGATCGTCGTGAGCCACGATCGCGAATTTCTTGACGGTCTGGTGGAGAAAGTCTATGAATTCGGCAACGGACAAGTCCGCGAATGCCTTGGCGGAATATACGAATTTCTTGAAAAAAAGAAACTTGCGTCACTCCACGAACTGGAACGCAAAAAAGCGATTGCGCCATCTTCGCCACAACAACAGCAACAACCGAACAAGACTGAGCAGAAAACCGCACAGCGGATAAGCTATCAGGAAAAGAAAGAACGCGACCGCATGATCCAGAAAGCGGCGCGGAAGGTAACTGAAGCCGAAGCTGAAATCGCAAAAATAGAAGCGGAGATAGCCGCGGTGGAATCATCGCTGGCCGACACCTCGGTCCCGCCGGACGCAACCCTGTATGACCGACACGCCGCTCTGCAAAAAGATCTGGAAAACGCCATGAGTCTTTGGGAACTGGCATCAATGGAACACGATGACCTCAAACAAAAATATGGACTACTTTAAAAACCGGCGCACAATCCGCCGCTACAGCGACCGCGAACTCACCGACGCCGAACTCGAATCGATGCTCGAGCAGGCCATGCACGCTCCCACCTGCGGGTCAATGCAGCTTTACAGCGTCGTGATCAGCCGCTCCGACGCCGAAAAACAAGCCCTGGCTCCAGCCCACTTCAACCAGCCGAGCGTGACCGGCGCACAGGCTGTGCTAACATTCTGCGCAGACTTCAACCGCTTCACACAATGGTGCAGACTGCGCGGTGCTGATCCGGGCTACGACAACGTCCAGAGCTTCATCTCCGCGGCACTCGACGCCGTGATTCTGGCTCAGCAATTCGTCACAATCGCCGAAATGAACGGACTTGGCACCTGCTATCTCGGCACAACGACATGGAACGCGCCTCAGATCATCGACGCTCTCGGCCTTCCAGAACTGGTCGTGCCCGTCATCACGGTGACAGTAGGCTATCCCGGCGAAAATCCCGACCTCCAGCCCCGCCTGCCCCACCGTTCCCTCATACACCATGGCAGATACACCCCCTGTGACGCCGAATCAATCGCACAATGTTACGACGACTTTGAATCCCTCGGCCAAAACCGCAAATTCACGGCCGAAAACGGCAAGGAGACCCTTGCTCAGGTATTTACCGACGTGCGCTATCCGCGACAGGCAAACGAACACTTCTCGGAAATCTTTATCGAAGTACTGAAAAAAGCAAAATTCCTAAATACACAACAATAAACAATCAAAACAAATGGACATCTTCCACTCGCTTCTTGCCCCGGGCAACACATCGCTGGCGAGCACCCTCGTGCTCTACTCGTTTGTGATTGCAGCCGGTATCTATCTGGGCAAGATGAAAGTAGGAGGCATTTCGCTCGGCGTCACGTTCGTATTGTTCGTGGGTATCCTGATGGGCCACTTCGGCTATGTGGTCAACCCCGAAGTACTGAAATTTGTGCGCGAGTTCGGCCTCATACTCTTCATCTTCGCCATCGGCCTACAAGTCGGTCCGGCATTCTTCTCATCATTCAAAGAGGGAGGCATCAGGCTCAACATTCTTGCAGTGCTCGTCGTGGCCCTCAACGTGGCCATAGTCCTGATCATCTACTATGCCAACTCGGGCGCAGCCTCAATGACCGCGCTGGTCGGCGTCATGAGCGGTGCCGTAACCAACACGCCAGGACTCGCTGCCGCACAGCAGGCAGTTTCCTCTCCGGCCGACGTCAACACCCTGTCGATGGGCTATGCCGCGGCATATCCTCTTGGCGTCTGCGGCATAATAATGGCCATGCTCATCATCAAACTGATATTCCGTGTCAACAACGACGATGAAATAGCAAAGATAGATGCCGAATCCAACGCAACGCAAAACATCCCGCTCAAAGAAACGTTTGAAGTCACCAACGAGCTGATCAACGGCAAGACAATTCTGGAACTGCACGACATCATACACTGCGACTTTGTTGTGAGCCGCCTTCTCAACGCATATAACGAAGTGATCATACCCACTTCCAAAACCGTGATCCACACAGGCGACAAACTGCTGATAATCATGTCGGCGTCCGACGAACCAAGCTTCCGCGCACTGGTCGGCCCGGTCATTGACCTTGACCTCGAGCAGACAACCGGAAAAGAAGTCGTGAGCCGACGCATTGTCCTGACCCAGAGCCGCTATAACGGCGTGACCCTCGGATCATTGCGCCTGCACACCGCCTATCAGCTCAACCCCACCCGGGTAAACCGCGCCGGAGTCGACCTGCTCGCCCAGCCCGGACTCCGGCTCCAGATCGGCGACCGCATCACTGTGGTCGGATCTCTGGCCGACATAGACCGGCTCGCAGCACGCCTCGGCAACTCAATGAAACGACTCAACGAGCCAAACCTCATCACCATCTTCGTCGGCATCCTCTTCGGAATAATACTCGGCTCCATCAACGTGGGCTGGGGCATGAAACTCGGACTGGCCGGCGGACCTCTCGTCGTGGCCATACTGCTGAGCCGGTTCGGCTACAAATTCAAACTGGTGACCTACACTTCAAGCTCGGCATCACTGCTCATGCGCGAACTCGGCATCTGCCTGTTCCTTGCATCGGTCGGCATATCAGCCGGATCCGGCTTCGCCGACACCGTGTTCAACCCCGAAGGCGCCATGTGGGTGCTCTGGGGCTTCCTGATCACCATCGTGCCGCTGCTTATCGTCGGCACCATCGCTCGCAAGGTCTACAACATCAACTATCTCAGCATAATGGGTCTGCTCTCCGGATCATGCACTGATCCTCCGGCACTGGCCTATGCCAACAACTCCACCGGCAGCGACGCTCCGGCTGTGGCATACTCCACCGTCTATCCGCTCACCATGTTCCTTCGCGTGGTCGTGGCCCAGGCCCTTATACTCTCCTTCGTCTGACCACAGACAACCACAGGCCGGAACACTGAAAGATCCGGTCCCGCATCCCGACATTGATGATCGCGCCCCGAAAACGGAGCGCGATCATATTTTTTCAACCGTAAATTTGCGTATACAGAAAATTTACACTACATTTGTACCTAACTTATATCTAATAGTAAACAACCTCAAAAAACATTCAATGAAGAGATTTTACTCGTTTGTGGCAGCCGCCGCGCTCATGTCAGGAGTCAGTCTCTCGGCTTATGCCGCCGACTATTCTGAGACCGTGACCGCAACCACAGGCCCTGGCATCATACAGATGAGCCAGCTCGACCTCTCGCCAGTCACCTGCTTCGATGACGCAGGAAAAACCAAAGTCAGATCCAACCTGACCACTCTGGGTGACCCGATAGTGCTCAAAGGAGTGCGCTACGAAAGCGGCGTCGGCACACACGCTCCATCCAAAGCAGTCATAGACCTGGGCGGAGCCACAGAGTTCCACACCCTCCTCGGCGTCGACGACGACGCCAGCTCTGCGGCCGACCACGGAATCGTCAACTACACCGTCACCCTCTACAAAAACAAAAACGCGGAAGTAAAATCAAGCGGCACGGTGAAACGCACCGACACAGCCCCGCTGACAATCGACCTCGACGTGACCGGTTATGACTACCTGGTTCTGGATTATGCCACAGGCGCCCAGGCATGGGCCGACCAATGCCTCTGGGCCGACGCACGGTTCACCTACTCCGGCAACGCCCCCACAATCATCACCGAAGGCGAAATGTATGCCGACCCGTCAAACCCGTCGGTAGTCTACCTGCCCGAACAAGGACCTGAAGGCGAAGAAATAGTTCCTCTCAGCTCGCTTGACATCACAAAAATCACCACCGGCTGGGGCACCGTCAAAGCCAACAAGAGCATCGACGGCAATCCGCTCAAAATGAAAGGCATCACCTACATGAGCGGTGTCGGCACCCACGCCACGGCAAAAATCAACGTGAAACTCAACGGCGCCGTCACCGCCTTCCACGCAGTCATCGGCATTGACGACGAAACAAAAGCCCAGTCAGAAAACGACCCGTCACAAGGCATCTGCGACTACTCCGTCCAGCTGATCAAACAGAACGGCGAAGTCACGATCTTCGACTCGGGAACAATACGCTACCTCGACGCAACCCCTGTGGCCATCGACATTACCCAGAATCTCCGCGACTACAAATATCTGATACTGGAATTCCCCGAAGGCGCTCAAAACGGAAATGACCACGTTGACGTCGCAAACGCTTATTTTGAATACGTCGAACAAAACTCAACCCGCCCGGAACTGGTGACCGACGACCAGATGAGCGGAGCGCTCAACTGCGCCACCATCATGTTCTCGCAACCCGGAGTACGCTTCATGCACAAACTCCGCTCCAACAACTCCGACGCAGTCATCACCGTCTCTGACCTGCCCGACGGCCTCAGCTTCAACAAAGACCGCTGTCTGGTTGAAGGCACAATCGACACCGAAGGCGACTACACCTACACCGTCAGCATCGAATCCGATGGCGAAAAAACCGAAGTGCCCGTATCGCTCACCGTCAGCTCTAACCTCCAGCAGCCCGTGCCGTTCATGGGATGGCTGAGCTGGAACGTGGTTCAGGGCGACATCTCTGAAAACGTGATCAAGACCGTCAGCGACGCCTTCATCAGCCAGGGACTGCTCGACGCCGGCTACAACTACCTCGTGATCGACGACCTGTGGCATGCCAACAGCCGCAACTCCGACAGCACACCGGCCTATGACCCGGCCAAATTCCCCAACGGCATCAAACCATGTGCCGACTATGTTCACTCTAAAGGTCTGAAATTCGGCATATATTCCGATGGCGGCACCCACACCTGCGCCGGCAAATTCGGCTCATATGGCTATGAGACCATCGACGCGAACACTTACGCCGAATGGGGTGTGGATCTGCTCAAATACGACTACTGCAACGCCCCTGCCGACCTGGCCACTTGCAAAGCCCGCTACAAAGCCATGGGCGACGCTCTCAAGGCCTCCGGACGCAACATCCTTTTCTACATATGCGAATGGGGCGTGCGCGAACCCTGGAAATGGGGGCCCGAAACTGGCGGCACATGCTGGCGCGCCACATACGACACACGCGACGGATGGAACGGCAAAAACGGCGGCATCGGCATTGTCGAATCCATGGAAGGAATGAAAGACCTCTGGCCCTACAGCGGCGTCAACCGCTTTAACGACGCCGACATGATGTGCGTCGGCATCCACGGCACCGGCAAAAGCTCAAGCGACCTCGTGCAGAAACCCGGCATGACACAAGACGAATACCGCACACAGTTCGCCCTCTGGTGCATGTGGAGCTCTCCGCTCACCCTGTCGTTCGACCTCCGCAAGCCAATCACTGACGACGACCTCGCACTGATGACCAACCCCGAACTCATCGCCATCAACCAGGACCGCATGGGCCAGGCCGCAGAATTTGTCGAAGCTGACGCCAAACAGTGCTACCTCTTCTTCAAAGACCTTGAAAACGGCGATGTGGCTGTATCGGTCACCAACATGAGCGCCTCAGCAACATCCTACACCATTGACTTCGCGAAAATCGCCGCACTTAATCCCAGTTCGACATACACCGTGCGCGACCTCCAGGCCCGCACCGACTGCCCCGACGCCAAAGGTTCGATCAACATCGAAACCATCAAGTCACACGAAACAAAAGTCTATCGTCTCAGCGACAAAAACGCCCAGGTAAACATCACATCACCGACAGCCGCCATGGACAAAATGACAGTCAGCGAAACTGACGGAACGGTGACAATATGTCTGCCCGGCACAGGCTCAACCGCCAAGCGCGTTCTGCTCAGCGACACCGAAGGCCACGTGATCGCGTCGGCCACATCGACCGACGAGTGCATCTCGCTGTCAACCGCCAACAACCACGGCGTATTCATCGCGAACGTGGTGTGCGCCGGACGCAGCCACTCGGCAAAAATAATCCTCTGAAAAAGGAGATAACCTGATCCAACAGCTCCCAAATATGGCGGGGCACACTCTAATTCCGGGTGTGCCCCGCCAAACTTTTGGCATGATATTTGCGTTCTACTGATGATAGAAAGCAAAAACTCTCACACTATGAATTTCAACAATTTTACAATCAAATCCCAGGAGGCCATCCAGAAAGCCGTGGAGCTGACACGCTCCTCAGGCCAGCAGGTCATCGAACCGGTTCATATCCTCAAGGGCATTGTGACCGAGGGTGATTCCTTAATAAAATTTATTTTCCAGAAGATCGGAGCGAACCTCCAGCTGATGACCGCCGGCCTTGACCGGGAGATCGCCTCCCTGCCGAAAGTCAGCGGCGGCGAACCATACCTGAGCCGCGAAAGCAATGACGTCATGGACAAAGCCCTCGACATTGCCAACCGGCAAGGCGACAAGTATGTGACACTCGAAGCACTGCTGATGGCCCTGTTCTCGGTTAAGTCACCGGCATCCAGACTGCTGAAAGACGCAGGACTCGGCGAAAAGGAACTCTCCTCGGCCATCGAAGAACTGCGCAAAGGCAAAAAAGCAACGGATCAAAGTGCCGAAGACACATATGACGCACTGAGCAAATATGCCATCAACCTGAACGAACGGGCTCGATCCGGAAAACTCGATCCGGTCATCGGCCGCGATGAAGAAATCCGCCGCGTGCTCCAGATCCTTTCCCGACGAACCAAAAACAACCCAATGCTCATCGGCGAGCCTGGCACAGGCAAAACTGCCATAGCCGAAGGACTGGCCCAGAGAATCGTGCGTGGCGACGTGCCCGAAAACCTGCGCTCAAAACAGATTTTCTCACTCGACATGGGCGCACTCGTGGCCGGCGCCAAATATAAAGGAGAATTTGAAGAACGACTGAAAGCGATCGTCAACGAAGTGACCCAGAGCGACGGAGAGATAATCCTGTTCATCGACGAGATACACACCCTCGTCGGAGCCGGCAAAGGCGAAGGAGCTATGGACGCCGCCAACATTCTCAAACCGGCACTCGCACGCGGCGAGCTGCGATCAATCGGCGCCACCACCCTCGACGAATATCAGAAATATTTTGAAAAAGACAAAGCGCTCGAACGACGCTTCCAGAAAGTGATGGTCGACGAACCCGACGAAATCAGCGCAATCGCAATTCTCCGCGGCCTGAAAGAACGCTATGAGAACCACCACAAGGTGCGCATACGCGACGAAGCGATCATTGCAGCCGTGCAGCTCTCCGAGCGTTACATCACAGACCGATTCCTTCCCGACAAGGCGATCGACCTGATCGACGAGGCCGCATCGAAACTCAGACTCGAGATAGACTCGGTGCCGCAGGCGCTCGATGACATCTCTCGCCGCATCGCACAGAAAGAGATCGAACGCGAGGCCATAAAACGCGAAGGCGACAAGGAAAAAGTGAAAACCATCGAGAAAGAACTCTCCGAAATGCGCGAAGAGGAGAAGGAATACACTGCAAAATGGCAGGCCGAAAAAGACCTCATCAACCGCATACAGCAAAACAAAATAGACATCGAGCAACTGAACTTCGACGCTGAACGCGCCGAGCGCGAAGGCGATTATGCCAAAGTCGCAGAAATTCGCTACGGCAAAGTCCAGCAAAAGCAGAAGGAAAACGACGAAATACAGACCCAGCTGCGCATGATGCAGGGCGAAAACGCACTCATCAAGGAAGAAGTCGATGCCGATGACATTGCTGGAGTAGTGTCGCGGTGGACCGGAATCCCCGTGATGAAAATGGTGCAGAGCGAAAAGGAGAAACTGCTCCACCTCGAAGACGAACTCCACCGGCGCGTGGTCGGACAGGAAGACGCCATAACCGCCATTGCTGACGCGGTGCGCCGCTCGCGTGCCGGACTCAACGATCCACGGCGCCCAATCGGCTCGTTCATATTCCTCGGCACCACAGGCGTCGGAAAAACAGAATTGGCAAAAGCTTTGGCCGAATATCTGTTTGACGACGAAAACATGATGACCCGAATCGACATGAGCGAATATCAGGAGAAACACGCCGTGAGCCGACTGGTCGGAGCGCCTCCCGGATACGTCGGATATGATGAAGGCGGACAACTCACGGAAGCCGTGAGAAGAAAACCATACTCCGTGGTTTTGTTCGACGAAATCGAAAAAGCACACCCCGACGTGTTCAACATTCTCCTCCAGGTGCTCGACGACGGACGACTCACCGACAACAAAGGCCGTCTGGTCAACTTCAAAAACACCATAATAATCATGACCTCAAACATGGGCAGCAACGTCATCCGCGAAAACTTCAGCAAAATGACGCCCGAAAACCGCTTTGAAGTCACCGAAAAAACCAAACTGCAAGTGCTGGAAATGCTCAAGCAGACAATCCGGCCTGAATTCCTGAACCGAATCGACGAAACGATCATGTTCACGCCGCTCAGCGAGAAAGAGATCGAAGAAATCGTCGGTCTCCAGATCAGAAGCGTGCAAAAAATGCTTGCCGCCAACGGAGTGGAACTGAAAGTCACACCCGAAGCAATGCATTATCTGGCCGAAGAGGGCTACGATCCCGAATTCGGCGCACGTCCCGTCAAAAGAGCCATACACCGTCTGGTGCTCAATCAGCTCTCAAAAGACATTCTGGCTCAGAAAGTCACCAACGACCGCCCAATAGTCATAGACTACAAAAACGGACAGCTGATTTTCACCAACTGACCATAAAACTCCCGCGACTACCCCCTAAACCGGCCGATGCCCATACAGTCAGACTCAACTGCTGGAGCATCGGCCGATTTTCATGACAAAACCTTTTGTGGCCCTCGGATGTTTTCATTACGATTAAAATTTCAAGACCCTAAGAAATATGGATAAGAAAAAACTGACAGCTGAAAACGGACGCCCGATAGCCGACAACCAGAACGTAACCACCGCCGGACAGCGCGGGCCTATCTCCGTTCAAGACCCGTGGTATCTCGAAAAAATCTCCCATTTCGACCGCGAAGTGATACCCGAACGACGAATGCACGCCAAAGGCTCCGGAGCGTTCGGCACCTTCACCGTCACCGACGACATCACGGAATTCACCCGCGCCTCAATCTTCTCCCATGTCGGAAAACAGACGCCCTGTCTGGTCAGATTCTCCACTGTGGCTGGCGAACGCGGCGCGGCCGACGCCGAACGCGACATTCGCGGCTTTGCCATGAAATTCTATACCGACCAGGGCAACTGGGATCTTGTCGGCAACAACACGCCGGTATTTTTCCTGCGTGACCCGCTGAAATTTCCTGACCTCAACCACGCAATCAAACGCGACCCTCGCAACGGCATGCGCAACCCCACAAGCAACTGGGACTTCTGGACACTGCTTCCCGAAGCATTGCACCAGATCACCATCACGATGTCGCCGCGCGGAATTCCGGCCTCATTCCGCCATATGCACGGATTCGGAAGCCACACCTACAGCTTCATCAACAAAGACAACAAACGCACGTGGGTAAAATTCCACCTGCGCACCCTCCAAGGCATCAAAAACCTGACCGACAGCGAAGCCGAGGCAATCATTGCCAAAGACCGCGAATCGCACCAGCGCGATCTGTTCGAAGCGATCGAACGCGGCGACTTCCCCCGCTGGAAACTGCAAGTCCAGCTCATGACCGAAGACCAGGCCAAAACGTATCACATCAATCCGTTTGACCTCACAAAAGTCTGGTATCACAAAGACTTCCCGCTCCACGACGTCGGCATACTCGAACTTAACCGCAACCCCGAAAACTTCTTTGCCGAAATCGAACAGGCAGCTTTCAACCCGGCCAACATCGTTGACGGCATCGGCTTCTCGCCCGACAAAATGCTCCAGGGACGCCTCTTCTCCTATGGCGACGCCCAGCGCTACCGCCTTGGCGTAAACCACAACCTGATTCCTGTCAATCGCCCCAAATGCCCTGCCCATTCATACCACCGCGACGGGCAGATGCGCACCGACGACAATTACGGAGCGACGGTCGGATACGAGCCTAACAGCTTCGGAGAATGGCACGACAATCCTTCCGTGAAAGAACCGCCTATGGAACTATATGGCGATCTTTACAGCTTCGACGAACGGAAATACGACGATGACTACTACACCCAGCCCGGAAAACTGTGGAGGCTGATGAGCGACGAAGACAAACTGGCCACGTGCAACAACACGGCCGCCCAGATGAAAGACGTGCCCGTCTTCATCAAGCAGCGCCACATACGCGCATGTCACAACGCAGATCCTGAATACGGCCGGATGCTGGCCCAGGCTCTCGAACTCGACCTGGCCGAAGCGCTCGCGGCCCCCGACCCCGCCCATCCGTCGTGGGACAAACGTCACACCGTCTGACCCTACCGCTCCCACCAGAAAGAAAATCGGGCAGAATGCGATTGATTACGCATTCTGCCCGATCTGTGTAGGTGCTTTCAGGCTTCGTTGTCAGAAGAGCCAGGCGGCAGTGACCGTCCAGCAGTTAGCGCGTCCGCTCGAACCGCCCTGAATGCCCTCGATCGGAGTGCCGACATATTTGAGAGCCTTGGTCATGCCGACGCCATACGACGCACCGATTTCCAGATGGTCGATCAGACGCAGACCCAGACCGAAGTCCCAGATGCAGTCAAAGTTGCGTTTCTTGTAATCCTTCACGATTTTACGTGACAGATTGAACGAAAAGTCAGGACCGGTGAAAACATAAGGCACGACAATCTTACTGATCGCAGGCAGTGCCAGATTATAACGCAGATGCAGCGGAATGTCAATATAGTCATTCTTGAGTGTGAACACCTCCGGATCTGTGATATTAACATCAGAACTGGGGCTGAGCACCTCGCTGGCACGATGCACGTACATAACCGACAGATCGGCGCCGACGTTGATGATGGGCACAGTGAACTGTGCGGTCAGGCCGCCGGTGAATCCGGCGCGATTGTCCGACGAAAAAGCGTCCTTGGTCATCGACATTTTATTGATGTCGACACCAGCCTTGATTCCGAAACGGAAAATGTCGGAAGCAGAAGCCGGAATCACAGCCGCCAGAGTCATGGCCGCGATGGCACAGATGCGATGCAGTTGTTTCATAATAGCTTGATTTTATGTTATAAATAGTTGAATTATCTTTTGGGTATCTTGATTTTCTGGCCAATCTGAAGTTTTGCGTTATTATTCAGTCCATTGGCTTTCAAAATCTTGTCGACTGTAGTGCCGTATTTCTGCGAAATCTTCCACAGAGTGTCGCCTTTTCGCACTGTGTGGGTGGCGGCATAAGAAGCTTTTGAAGAGCCTGACGATGCCTTCGGCGTGGTCTTCTTCGGTTGAGGCTTCTCGTCAACAACAACGGTGTTCACCGATCCATTATCGGAATTGACCGTAAGATCCACCATCGAACTTACCGTATCGGCATCGGTCGCGGGCACGGAATCTGGCTCCGGCGCCGGCACGTATGTTATTATTTTCAGCCTCTGCCCGCGCTTCAGCTTTGTCGACTTCATATTGTTCCAACGCTTCAGATTGTCGACACTGACCCCATATTTTGTCGCTATCTTGCTCAACGTCTCTCCACGCCCTACCTTGTGCCATTTCACAGACTCAACGCTTCCGGCCTGACGCGCGCCGATCTCCACCAGAGGCCGACGCGACGGCGATGAATTGGCCAGCGACGAAATCGAATCCTCACTCAGAAGATAGGCATAGATCAACTGTGCGGGCAGACGCAACGCATAAGGGCGGACATCGCCCGGAATTATTCCTTTACGATACTGCGGATTCAGCAGACGCAATTCTTCAATCGGAAGATTCAGAACACGACTCACATGATCAAGCCCGATACGCGAATGCACATGAACGGTATCTGTGACTATCGGACGGCGAGCCAGCGCCGGACTGATGCCATGGTCGGCATAATATGTCATCGCATAGTTTGCGGCGATGAAGCCGGGCACATATCCACGGGTCTCCTGAGGCAGGAAATAATAGATGTCCCAGAAGTCTTTCGGCGACTGCTCTGTGGCGCCGGCACGCAGCAAAGCCTTGTTTATATTGCCCGGGCCGCAGTTATATGCCGCTATGGCAAGACTCCAGTCATTATATATATTATACAGCTGCTTGAGATATTTGGCCGCCATTTCCGACGAACGGATCGGATCTCGGCGCTCGTCAACCAGAGTATTCACCTCCAGCCCGAGTCCGCGGGCAGTGGCCAGCATGAACTGCCAGAGTCCAGTCGCCCCGGCCCGGCTGACAGCGTCAGGATTCAGGGCCGACTCTATGATCGGAAGATAGCGCAACTCCAGCGGCAGATCCTCCCGCTCAAGCGCCTCTTCAAAAATCGGCATATAATACAGACTCATTCCGAGCATGGCCTCGACCAAAGAGCGACGACGGTCCATGTAAAGATCTATGTGCGACCGCACCACCTGATTGAACGGCATTTCAATCGTGGTGGGCATCGCAGTCAGACGCTCGGTGATCACCTTGTCGGTGGCAGCCACAGGGGCAGAGACAGAGGTGTCGAGCGCAGTGTAATTGCGCAGATACCAGTTCTGCTGCATGCGGTGCACGTCCGTCTGATAACTCTCAGGAAAAACAATCGCCGTGTCAGTTATCTGCGTGCTGACATCGAGTATGCTGGCGGCAGGCCCGGCTGTCGCCGCCAACGGCGATGCCGCCGCAATGACAAAACCTGCAATTATTTTGGCTATATTCATGTTAGTGTCTATTCTATACAATCCATATTAAAATGTGAATGCCCACTGCAACCCCACTCCCGGCAGCTTGCCGCGCGAGTCGGGAATAACGGCCGGCGACCAGTCGAGACTCAATTCCGGCGTGATGTCGAAATGAGCGAGCGACGCATCCACATAAGCATCGACCATCGCCACAAGATACACCCCGACCATGGCGATGATGCACAGATCGCGGTTGCGGCGATAATAATTTTTCCGTGACTTGAACACGTTTTCAAGCCATGTCCGGCTCAGATCGCTCTCCTGCACTCCCGGCGCAAAGAAGTTCATATAGCTCTTGGTGTCAGGATCATTATCCATCAGATCGCGATATGCTCGCGTATAGTCGGTCAGCATGTCGTTGTTCCAGGATGTTGCATAAGCCAGGCCCATGTATGCTCCGACCACGATCGGCAGTTTCCAGTAACGGCGGTTATAGATCTGACCGAGACCGGGACACAGGGCCGAAAGCCACACCGCCCTTGTCGGATCGGGATTGAACGACCGCATTCTCAACCCTTCGGCAGAGACACCAGAGTCAGCCACTGAGCCGACAGAGTCAAGCGCCACCGCCTCACGCACCAGATGAGAGGGCCGCTCGGGTATAGTGTCGGACGACAGTACTTCGACACCGCCGTCTGGCAACACCCGGATACTGTCAGTCACCTCCCTGAGCACAATATCCTGAGCCGCGATAACCGGAGCGATCATCGCGAACAGCATCATTACGGACAGGCGAATCAGTTTCATCGGCAGGCAGCGTTCATGAATTTGCCTTGATGGTGTCAAACAGCGAGATAAGCTTCTCAAGCTCCTCTTCATTGCTGAACGGGAACGTGATCTTGCCTCGTCCCTCCTTGTTGCAACTGAACTGGACCCGGGTGTGGAACGCAGCCGACAGATGCTTCTTTAAGGCATCGAACTCACCGGCCGCCTTGCTTGACGCAGGCCGCGGCTGAGCGGAAGCTGCCACCTCGCCCTTCTCGGCCTGCTCGCGATAGAGCTTGGCAAGCTCCTCGACCTTCCTGACCGACAGCCCCTGTTCGAGAATCTCGCCATAGAGGCGCAGCTGCAACTGAGGCTGCTCGATGGTGAGCAGCGCGCGGGCATGGCCCATATCCAGACGCTTGTCGCGCAGACCGAGCTGCACTTCTGCCGGCAATTTCAGCAGGCGCAGAAAGTTGGCTATCGTGGCGCGCTTCTTGCCGATGCGCTCGCTCAGGCGCTCCTGAGTCAGCGAATACTGATCGATCAGCTTGCGAAACGTCAGAGCGATCTCAATCGCGTTCAGATCCTCGCGCTGAATGTTCTCTATCAGCGCCATCTCGGTCAGTTCCGCCTCGTTGGCAGTGCGGATATATGCCGGCACAGACTCCAGGCCGGCCATTTTTGCCGCGCGATAGCGGCGTTCGCCGGCAATGATCTGATAGCTCGCCGGGCCTGTCTTTCTGAGCGACAGAGGCTGGATTATTCCCAATTCCCTGATCGACGAAGCCAGTTCCTCAAGCGCCTCTTCGTCAAAAAACGAACGGGGCTGATCGGGATTCGGAGTTATCTGGTCAAGTGGTATATCATTTATCGCCGTTGAACCGCGGGCCGGCACATCGTCCATCGAAATCAGCGAATCAAGCCCGCGCCCCAGAGCGCTTCGTTTGTTGGTGGCCATTTAAGCGAGATGAAGTGATAAGAGTTTACTTGTTCTTTTTGATAATTTCGCGCGCAAGCTGCTGATGGCTGGTTGCGCCACGTGACACCGGGTCATAAAGAATCGCCGGAATGCCGTGGCTCGGCGCCTCGCTGAGACGGATGTTGCGCGGAATCACAGAGTCAAACACCATATCGCCAAAATGCCCTTTCAGCTCTTCATAGATCTGATTGGCCAGACGCAGACGCGCATCATACATCGTGAGCAAAAAGCCCTCGATCTCCAGGCCTGGATTGAGTTTAGACTTGATGATTCGGATGGTGTTGAGCAATTTGCTGATGCCTTCAAGAGCAAAATATTCGGCCTGCACCGGAATAATAACCGAATGGGCCGCAGTGAGAGCGTTGACGGTGATCAATCCGAGCGACGGCGAACAGTCAATGAGAATATAATCATAGTCGGACCTGACGGATTCCAAGGCGCGCTTCATTACGGATTCACGCTCCTGTTTCCCCACAAGTTCAAGTTCAGCTCCGGCCAGATCAATACGCGAGCCGAGAAGGTCGAGACCCTCTACACACGTCGGCACCTGCGATCCGGCCACAGGATAATCGTCGACCAGACATTCATAAATGGACGATGTCATGGTGCGGGGATCTATGCCGTATCCAGATGTGGCATTGGCCTGAGGGTCAGCATCGACAATCAGCACTCGTTTGCCTTCGGCAGCCAGCGAGGCGGCAAGGTTTATCGTGGTGGTGGTTTTGCCCACCCCACCCTTCTGGTTTGCTATAGCTATGATTTTTCCCATTGGTCTTGACTATAATTAAGACCCCAAAGTTACGAAAAAAAATCAATCGCTCCATAAACATCGGCCGTTTTTTATTGAATCATTGACAATGAAAGTCCGTCGAATTTTGTAATTTTGCACTTGTTATGGCACCAATCAGCTACATGCAAATAGAAAACCTGACCAAGAGCTATGGCGACAGACTGCTCTTCGGCGACGTGACTTTCGGAATAAACCAAGGCGATAAAATAGGCATCATCGCAAAAAACGGAACAGGCAAAACCACAATGCTCCGCATCATAGCCGGGCTTGAAAGTCCTGACTCCGGTTCAGTGACTTATCGCAGCGGGCTGAAAGTGGCCATGGTGGAACAGAAGCCCCGTTTCGACCGTGACAACATGAGCGCCGTCGAAGCCTGCGCGCCACACGATCCCGAAGTCGCAGCAAGAATGCTGTCACAGCTCGGCATATCGGATCCTTCGGCTCCGACGGCCACCATGAGCGGAGGCCAGCAGAAACGCGTGGCGATCGCCGCCGCACTGCTCGACGAACCCGATCTGCTGATTCTCGACGAGCCGACCAACCACCTCGACATCAAAGTGATCGAATGGCTTGAAACTCGCCTGAAACGCTCGCGCATGACTTTGCTGCTGGTGACCCACGACCGTTATTTTCTTGACCGCGTCTGCAACAAGATCATCGAGATTGACCACGGTGGCATTTTCACTTATCAAGGGAATTTCGACGAGTATCTCAGACGACGGACCGAGCGCATCAACGCCCTGACAGGCGAGCTTGCCAAGGTGCGCAACACCCTGCGGCGCGAACAGGAGTGGATGAGCCGGCAGCCGCAGGCACGCGCCGGAAAAGCCAAATTCCGCATCGACGCGTTCCACGAACTGAAACGGCGGTCGCAGGCGGACTACACAGAGCGCACCGTGAGT
The DNA here is from genome assembly GCA_947177035.1 of uncultured Porphyromonadaceae bacterium. Taxonomy (GTDB): domain Bacteria; phylum Bacteroidota; class Bacteroidia; order Bacteroidales; family Muribaculaceae; genus UBA3263. The sequence goes on from CAMWSS010000011.1 coordinate 34,339, forward strand.
CTCGACGTGAAGTCAAGCTACATCGGATCGAAAATATTCGTGGCCGACGGTATCACAAAACGATATGGCGACAAGCTGCTGGTCGACGGATTCACATACGATTTCGCACGCTATGACAAAGTCGGAATCGTCGGGCCGAACGGTGTCGGAAAGTCAACGTTCATCAAAATGCTTCAAGGGCTTGTGCAGCCTGATTCCGGCAGATTCGACGTGGGAGAGACTGTGCGCTTCGGATACTACAGCCAGGAAGGTCTTGCCTTCGACAACAGCAAGAGGGTGATCGACGTGATCACTGACCTGGCCGAGGAAATCGTGCTTGAAGGCGGCGAGCGACACTCGCCGATGAATTACCTGCAACGATTTCTGTTCTCGCCGAAAGACCAGCAGAAATACGTCCACACTCTGAGCGGAGGCGAACTGGCGCGCCTGCACCTGGCCGCCGTGCTGATGCGCAGTCCGAATTTCCTGATTCTCGACGAACCGACCAACGATCTCGACATTGTGACTCTCGGACTGCTCGAAGAATACCTTGCCGATTTCAAAGGATGCGCCATCATCGTGAGCCATGACAGATTTTTCCTCGACACGATAGTCGAACACCTGTTTGTGTTTGAAGGCAACGGCGTCATCAAGGATTTCCCGGGAAATTACTCGGACTATCGCGCATTCATCGAGCAACAGCAGGCTGCGACTGCTGCCCCCGAAGCAAAGGCCAGAAAAGAAAAGCCACACCGTGAAAATGCAGAAAAGCCCCGCAAGCTTTCCTTCAAAGAGAAAAAGCTCATGGAGGCTCTTGAGCAGGAAATATCAGACCTTTCACAGGAAAAAGAGCAACTTGAGGCAATCTTTGCCGGCAGCGACCCGTCGGCCGACATTGACGCTGCCTCACGCCGCTACACCGAAGTGAAAGCGCAACTCGATGAAAAAGAGATGCAGTGGCTTGAATTATCGGAATTAGGCTGACGTCAAAACGAATTGAGCAGCAAATTTTCAACTGCCTTGCGCAACTCGGAACGCGAGCCAGAGAAATTATTGACCATCACGACTATCACGTGTGTGGCATCGCGGGTGTCGGGATCGATCCTGAAACCAGCATAGCACTGCACGCCGCCCATGCTCCCTGACTTAAGCACGAATTCACGCTTGCGCTGATTCTTGCTGAGAAACGAAGTGAGCGTTCCGTCAAGTCCGGCTCTGGCAAAACTGTCGATATACAACTGCGACACTCCTGGCGCCGCCGCCATCTGCCGCATCACGTCGCCAAGCGCCGCCGCGGAAATGGCATTGGCGCGCGACAGTCCGCTGCCGTCTTTGATGCGCCACAGGCTCATGTCCACACCGTGATCCTTCCAGAACCGGCGTTCGCGGACCAGAGCCGAATCAAGCGGCGCCGACGGTGCCAGAGCGCGCAGCGTGGCCTCTGCCATCATATTGTCAGAGCGCACCATCAGACTGCGCCCCACTTCCGACAAAGGCGGTGACTCATACTCCAGAACGATCTCACACGGATCGTCGGCCGCAGGCTCCACGTCATAGTGCCCCACGGCAATGCCAAGTGCGGAAAGTGCCGATTCAAGGCGTGCGACAAGGACTTCGCCAGGATCCGGCATCGAGCACTGGAGAGTGGCCTGACGGCGGTTGCCGAGCGACCCGCCAACGGTGAGTGTGCGGCATCCCACTCCGCGCATCAGCGAAAGCGAACGTCCTTTCCCCGAAAGATTATTGACCACTTCCAGACCTGGCACCGTGATATTGGTGCGCATATCAGGCACGGTAAGCGAAAATGTATTGTCGGAATAGTTGACGGCATATGCGCCGGCGCCATAATCCCAGGCAATGTCCTCGACCTCCCACGACTGGACTGCGCCGCCTTCGGGCATGACCGAGGAATCAATCACAACCCCACCCTCGACCGACGAGATGCCACGCCTGCGAAGAGCGGCGGCAACCGCCGAACAAAAAGACGGTTGCTCCTTGAAATGACGGGATCCGAGCGTCGGATCGCCGCTACCCCTGATGACAAGGTCGCCATGAAGAACTCCGTCTTCGACACGACCGCGACACATCACGGCCGTCGACCAGCGCCAGTCTGGCCCAAGAATCCTGTAAGCGGTGGCGACAGTCAGCGATTTCATTATACTGGCCGGAGTCAGAAGCCGGCGCGACTCATAGTCAACCACCGGAGTGCCGCTTCCCACCGGCGCGATATATATGCCGACCGAAACGGCATCGCCCCCCTTGACCGGCAGAGGGCAGCTTGCGGCACCCGGCAGGCCAAGAAGGACGACTATAAGAGTCAATAGCGATAACCGACGCATGGTCAGAGCAGCGAGACTGAGCGTTTCACAAAGTCGCTCAGCTCCTTGCCGCGAAGCAGACCCGACGAAAGCAACGACAGGTCAATGAGCTGACGCACCAGCGGCTGGCCCGACGCATAGCCGGAAGCCGCGTCCGAAATCCGCGTGCGCATCTCGCCAACGGTCTTTTCCGCAGCGGCCGACTCAGCCTGCTGCTCGTCAGTGAGTTTTCCGTCGGTAGCCTCAGAGCGGATCTTGTCGGCCTTGGCCTGAGCCTCGGTCATTGCCTTGAAATCAGGTTCCAGACCAGATCCGAGAGCGCTCATTGCCTCAGTGCGCACGCGGGCCACGAGCGGATGCTCAACATTGACCACCAGCGAATAGCTGTCGGGCAACTGGCCATAGAAACTCATGCCAGGCTGCATGGCCGCCATCTCCTTCATGCGGCGCATATATTCGTTCTGGGTCACGGTGACAGGAGCGTCGCCACTGCCAAGAGCCTCAAACATAACCACGAACTCAGCCTTCTCGACATTCGGAATCTGAGAACGGAACACCGATGTCAGCACATCGCGCTCCAGAGCGCCAAGTCCGGCATCCTTGCGGTCGGCCTTCGGAATGAGATTATCTATCGTATCGGAGTCCACGCGCACAAAACGGCTCTTTTCGAGCTTGCTCTCAAGCATGCCCACAAAATGACTGTCGAGCTGGCCGTCCATTACCAGAACGCTATAGCCGCGGTCTGTGGCGGCGGTGATATAGTTATATTGCGCGGTCGGGTCGGTCGTGTAAAGATAAACCACATCTCCGGCCGAATCAGTCTGTGCCGTCTCGATCAGCTTGCGATATTCCTCCAGAGTGAAATACTTGCCTTCGGTATCTTTGAGAAGAACGAATTTCATGGCTGCATCACGGAACTTGTCGTCAGTGAGCATACCGTATTCGATAAACAGCCTGATGTCGTCCCACTTGGACTCATAGTCCGCACGGTCGGCCTTGAAGATCTCTTCCAGACGTCCCGACACCTTCTTGGTGATATAGCCTGAAATCTTCTTCACTGCCGAATCGGCCTGCAAATAACTGCGGCTGACGTTCAGAGGGATATCAGGCGAATCGATCACGCCCTGCAGCAGCATCATGAATTCAGGCACCACACCCTCCACCGAATCAGTGACAAACACCTGGTTGCAATAGAGCTGGATGCGATTTTTCGTAATCTCGAAATTATTCTTGATTTTCGGGAAATAGAGTATGCCGGTGAGAGTGAACGGATAGTCCACGTTGAGGTGAATCCAGAACAGCGGATCTTCCTGTCCGGGATACAGTTCGCGATAGAATTTGAGATAATCCTCATCGGTCAGTTCAGAAGGCTTCTTGGTCCAGGCCGGTTCAGTGTCATTGACCACCTTTCCGTCCGACTCCACGGGCACGGGCAGGAAGCGGCAGTATTTGCGCAGCAACAGATCGACACGGGCCTGATCCAGAAACTCCTTGGCGTCATCGTCAATGTGCAGCACGATGTCAGTGCCGCGCTCGGCGCGCTCGCCGGGGCCAAGAGTATAAACCGGCGATCCGTCACACTCCCAGTGCACGGCCTGAGCGCCGTCCTTATAGCTCAGCGAGTTGATCTCCACCTTCTTGGCCACCATAAAGGCCGAATAGAATCCGAGACCGAAATGGCCAATTATCGAATTGGCTGTGTCTTTATATTTTTCCAGAAACTCCTCGGCGCCCGAAAATGCGATCTGGTTGATATATTTCTCCACATCGTCGGCCGTCATGCCGATGCCGTGGTCGCTCACGGTCAGAGTGCCGGCCTCTTTGTCTACTTTGACCGAAACCTTCATCTCGCCGAGTTCGCCCTTATATTCGCCAAACGACGACAGAGTCTTCAGCTTCTGCGTCGCGTCTATGGCATTGCTCACCAGCTCGCGCAGAAAAATCTCATGATCGCTGTACAGGAATTTCTTGATGACGGGGAAAATATTTTCGGTTGTCACACCGATGGAACCTTGTTTTTTCTGTGTATCCATATCTGATTGCGTATTTAAGTTTATATCACTTAACAGCAAACAAAATGCCATAGTGAAACACCTGCCATTTTATGTTAAAAAAACCTAAATCCACTGCCATAATGTCACACACCTATCAATATAACGCGATCAACATTTTTAGTGTCCGGGATGTTATATCTGCAAAACTCAACACAACATTTTTCAACTCTATTCCAAAACATAACCCTATGAACACAGCTCCTCTTCAGGGCATCAAGGTGATAGATTTCACCGAAGTGCAGTCTGGCCCCTCATGCACACAAATGCTGGCATGGCTCGGCGCAGAAGTAATCAAAATCGAACGCCCCGGCGTCGGCGACGCCACCCGCGGCGAACTACAATTCGACCCGGACTGCCCGAGCTACTATTTTCTGCAACTCAACGCCAACAAAAAGTCGCTCACTCTCAACGCAAAGACTCCCGACGGCAAAGCCATTCTGACCCGACTGGTCAAAGACTGCGACATCTTCGTTGAAAATCTCCACCCCGGAGCCATGGACAAACTCGGATTTTCATGGGACGACGTCCACGCGCTCAATCCGAAATGTATCTATGGCACTATCAAAGGCTTTCCTTTGTCATCAAAATACAAAGACCTGAAAGCATACGAGCCGGTGGCACAAGTCACAGCCGGCGCGGCATCAACCACCGGATGGTGGGAAGGCTCGAACAATGTGCCGACACAAAGCGGCGCCGCACTCGGCGACTCCAATTCAGGCATGCATCTTCTCATCGGCCTGCTCGCGGCTCTTCAGCAAAGGGCCAGAACCGGCGAAGGATGCTACGTCTACCAGTCCATGCACAATGCCTGCCTGAACCTGTGTCGCATCAAAACCCGCGACCAGCTCACCCTCGACCGCATCGGCTATCTCACCCAGTTCCCGCAATACCCCGACCAGAAGATCTCTGGCTGCGTGCCACGCTCAGGCAATCAGGAAGGCTCGGGAGTGCTCGGCTGGACATATAAATGCAAAGGCTGGGAAACCGACCCTAACGCCTATGTCTACATAATCCTGCAACGACCCGAAAAAGAATTCGCCCTCGCCGCAAAAGCAATGGGCTTTGACGACTGGCTGACGAATCCTGACTTCAACACCGCCGACGCACGCGACAGACACAAACAGGAAATCTACAAACGCATCGGCGACTGGGCCATCACAAAAGACAAATATGAAATCACCGAAATGCTGTCGAAAGCCGGAGTCCCCGTCGGCCCGGTGCTCAGCACAAAGGAGATCATGGACGACCAGAGCCTATATGACGGCAACACCCTCGTCAAGATCGACCAAGGCGGAAAAATCGGCACTTTCGTAACAGTCGGCTGCCCGTTCACCATGAGCAACTATCAACCGGAATACAAGCCCTGCCCATCACTCGGAGGCGACACTGCCGATGTGCTCAAAGAATATGGCTACACCGACGAACAGATTGCCGGATTCGCCAAAAACGGCACCACCGCACCGACCGACCAACAGCCCAAATAACCGGAAATCCATCCACTGAAACCGGGAAACCGGAAATGTGAGGCGGAGAGAAGCAAGACAGACACAGCAGTCCCGTCGTCGACCGATCTCCGCCCCACACCGGTTTTCCGCAATCTCTCTCCCCTCCATACATATATTATATTACTTTTGAAATGGCAACAACAACCGCAATCCCATCAAAAACTCCGGCACAGACAGCAACGCCACAGACTCCGGCCTATCCAGGCCAGGTGACCGGAATGTACATACTGGCAAAAGCCCTCAAAAACGTGGGCATAGACACAATGTACGGACTTGTCGGCATTCCAGTGACCGACTTCTCCTATCTGGCACAGGAAATCGGCATCAGATTTGTCGGATTCCGCCACGAACAACAGGCCGGCATGGCCGCAGCCACCCACGGATATCTGACCAAAACGCCCGGAGTGCTCCTGACGGTTTCATCGCTCGGATTCCTCAATGGACTCACCGCCACAGCAAACGCCACAGTCAACTGCTATCCGATGATCCAGATCTCCGGATCGAGCGAACGGGCGCCAATCGATCTCGACCAGGGCAACTATGAAGCGCTTGACCAGCTTAACGTGGCCAAAGGACTGGCCAAGGCCGCATATCGCGTAAACCGCCCGCAAGACATTCCGACTGCCGTGGCCCGCGCATATCGCGCCGCAGTGTCCGGACGCCCTGGCGGTGTCTATCTCGACATAACGACCCCATGCCTCGGCGCTGTCATGGACAAATCCGAGGCCGACAAACTCTTCTTCCAGCCGGTGGATCCTGCTCCGTCACAACATCCGTCGGACCAGGCCGTAACGCGGGCCTTGAAACTGCTCGCCTCTGCCCGACGGCCGGCAATAATACTTGGCAAAGGCGCTGCCTATGCACAGATCGACGACAAAATCAGACAATTCATCGAAAAGACCGGAATCCCGTTCCTGCCCATGTCGATGGCTAAAGGACTGATGCCCGACTCCCACCCGCTGAGCGCCATAAGCTGCCGCTCGACCGTGATGGAACAGGCCGACGTGGTGATGCTCATCGGAGCCAGACTCAACTGGCTGCTGTCGCGCGGACACGGAAAATGGAACCCCGACACAAAATTCATCCAGCTCGACATAGAACCCACAGAAATCGACTGCAACCGCCCGATAGCCGCCCCCGTCATCGGCGACCTCGAAAGCTCCATCGACGCCATGCTGGCCAGCCTGCCCTCTGTGAAAATGACGGCCGACCCCCAATGGATCCCTTCACTACAGGCCGAAGCTAAAACAAAAAACGCCCGATTCGCCCAACGCCTTGCCGACAACGCCGCAGCCAGCCCGATGAACCACTGGACGGCCCTGTCGGTCATCAAACCGATTCTTGAAAGCAACCCTGACATAATCCTGGTCAACGAAGGAGCCAACACCCTGGACGACACACGCAACGCCGTCAACATGGCGCTGCCCCGACACCGCATCGACTGCGCCACATGGGCCATAATGGGAATGGGCATGGGCTCGGCAATCGGAGCGGCGATAGCCACCGGCAAAAAAGTCGTCGCAATCGAAGGCGACTCGGCGTTCGGATTCTCAGGAATGGACTTCAGCACAGCCTGCCGCTTCCGGCTGCCTGTCACCGTCGTGATCTTCAACAACGGAGGCATCTACAACGGCATCGGCGAAAATCTGGCCAAAACATCAGACCCCGCGCCGACAACGCTCGACATAAACGCCCGATACGACAAACTCGGCGAAGCATTCGGCGCCAAGACATACTATGTCACCACCCCCGAACAACTCAAAACCGCATTCACCGAAGCCATCGCATCGGGCACCACATGCCTGATCGACGTGCAACTCGACGCTGCATCAGGAAAAGAAAGCGGCCACATCGGCTACCTCAATCCCGAATCACTGCAACACATAACCGTCTGACACAGACATCCCTTGAATTAGCAGAAAACGGTTGATGCCACCGGCCGGCTGCGCGAAGCCACACACCGGACCACTCCTCTCCGATTTCATCGCAGCCGGCCGGTTTTCTATATTCCCCCACTCTCTCCCTCCCTCAAACCAACTTTCAACTCCCCCCCCCTCACTGTTTTATGGAACACATTATTCTATACGCCATCGTTCCTATCGTGGTGGTAATGTTCGGAGGCTACATCTCCGGCAAAAAAGGCATCTTCTCAGGTGACGACGCCAAAAAATTCAACAAAGTAGTGCTCGACTATGCCCTGCCGGCCGCCCTCTTCGTCAGCATCGTCAGCGCAAGCCGCGAAATGCTCTACTCCGACCTAAAGCTCACCCTGATCTCCACCGTCGTCATCATGGCTTGCTTCATGCTGGTCTACGTGATCTTCGCATACTGCTTCAAAGGCAACAACGGAGCCGACGGCGCCGTGGCGGCCCTGATCAACGGATCTCCGACAATCGGATTCCTCGGATTCGCCGTGCTCGAACCGATATTCGGCGTCACCCCCTCAGTGGCCCTTGTCGTGGCTATCGTCGGCATCGTCGTCAACGCGATCGGCATCCCGGTCGGCCTTTCGCTCATGAACGCCTCGCTCGACCGGAAACCCGGACAGAAAAAAGAAAGCGCCTGGAAACCGGTGATCCACGCACTGGCCCAACCCGTGGCATGGGCGCCGATCCTCGCCGTCGTGCTGGTGCTCATCGGAGTCAAATGGCCCGCATGGCTCAGCCCGTCGTTCAACCTCATGGCCAAAGCCAACGCCTCCATGGCAGTATTCTCGGCCGGCATAACCCTCTCCGCCATCAAAGTCAACATCGACTGGCAGGCAATCCTCGGCTCCATCCTCAAACTCATCCTCATGCCAGCCGCCGCACTGGCCGTCGGACTCCTGTTTAAAATGGACATCCAGAACCTCTACATGCTTGTGGTCGCATGCGCCCTGCCTCCGGCCTTCTCCGGAATCATCATTGCCGACGAAAACAACGTCTATGTCGCCACCGGCACCTCATCGCTGACCCTGAGCGTGATCCTTTTCGTCGTCACCTGCCCGATGTGGCTCTGGATCACCCAGCTCATTGCTGGCCCGTGTCCCGGCCTCCACATCTGACAACATGCCATATGCAACCATCCGGTGTCAATGTCGGGAGAAATATGTTACAAAACACACCGCATTCCCGGCAATTCGCTAATTTTGCGAAAAATTCAGATCAAAGACAACGGATGCGACACAAATCCATAATAACCGCAGCTCTGCTCCTGACCGCATCGGCATGCTCCCACCATGCCGGCAGATACGTCTCGATCAGCGCCCCGGCGGTCGACACCGCTTGCGACGGCCTGACAATCACACGCGTGGAACTCACCGACAGCTCCACGCGCGTGCACTTTCATCTGATATGCGACGCTGACAGCTGGGTTAATCTCGAATCATCGGCCCACATCACAAGCAAAGGAATCTGCTACCCGATGATCGGACACGAAGGACTCACACCCGACCGCAGAACGGCAATCACCGGAAACAACCGCGAATTAGACTTCACGCTGATTTTCTCGCCTCTGCCTCCATCGGCGACCGAATTCAACTTCCTTGAAGGACGGGCAGCCGGAAGCTGGTGCATGCTCGGTGTAAGACTTGACAACAAAACATACGCCGACACATATGCCCGTAATTGAACTGACCGACACTGCCTGCCCGCAACTCGCGCCATACATGAAGCTGACCGAAGCTCAACTGCGCAACAGACTTAACCCCAAAGAATCACTCTTCATCGCCGAAAGCCCCAAAGTGATCCGTGTGGCCCTCGACGCAGGCCACAGGCCGGCATCACTGCTCTGCGAGCCACGACACATCACAGGCGATGCCGCCGACATAATCGCACGCATCGACAACGAAATCCCCGTCTACACCGGATCACGCGAACTGCTCGCCTCAATGACCGGCTACACGCTCACCCGCGGAGTGCTCTGCGCGATGCACCGCCCGGAAGCACCCGACCCTGCAACAATCTTTGCCGGCGCACACCGCATCGCAGTGATCGACGGCGTGACCGACACAACCAACATCGGAGCAATCTTCCGATCGGCCGCCGCCCTCGGCATCGACGCCATTGCCCTCACCCCAACCACATGTGACCCGCTAAACCGCCGATCGGTCAGAGTGTCGATGGGCTCGGTATTCCTCGTCCCATGGACATGGATCAGCGCCGACATGCACGAAATCCGATCACTCGGATTCAAACTCGCCGCAATGGCTCTGACCGACAAATCCATCGGCATAGATGCTCCGGAACTCACCGCCGAACCGCGCCTGGCCATCGTGCTCGGAACCGAAGGCGACGGACTCTCACACCAGGCCATCGCCGGCGCCGACTTCGTCGTGAAAATCCCCATGGCCCACGGAGTCGACTCGCTCAACGTTGCGGCCGCATCGGCCGTTGCCTTCTGGCAACTCCGCCAGCAACCCTGACCCCACAAAAAAAGAGGAGGCAAACGACTTCACCTCCTCCTTCTTCAATCAGGTCGCATCAATCCCCGGCCACCGGAGCGATCAGCTTATAACCCTTGCCGTGGATATTGATGATCTCGATATCCGGATCCTCACGCAGATGCTTGCGCAACTTCGTGATATAAACGTCCATCGAACGGGCGTTAAAATAATTATCGTCGATCCAGATCGTCTTCAAAGCATAATTACGCTCCAGAATCTCATTGACATGCGAACAGAGCAGGCTCAGAAGCTCAGACTCCTTCGTGGTCAGCTTCGTTGACTTATCGCCAACCATCAGAGTCTGATTCTGCGTATTGAAAGTGAACTTGCCGATCTTATACATAGTCACCTCCTTGTCCTTCTTGCCCTTAACCCTGCGCAAAATAGCCTCTATACGCATCACCAGCTCCTCCATCGAGAAAGGCTTCGTGATATAATCGTCAGCGCCGATCTTGAATCCCGAAAGAATATCATCCTTGAGCGAACGGGCCGAAAGGAATATGATAGGAATCTCAGAATTGACAGTGCGGATCTCCTGAGCCACAGTAAACCCGTCCTTCTTAGGCATCATCACATCAAGCACGGCCAGATCATACTTGCCCTTGGCAAAAGCCTTATAGCCGGCATCGCCGTCAGGATAGAGATCAGCGCTGTATCCCTTGGCCTGTAAATACTCGCGAAGCAACATTCCGAGATTCTCATCGTCTTCGCAAAGCAGAATTCTGTTCTTTTCTTCCATAGCTGTTTTTATATTTGATGTTATTTGATTATTCATCTGTTTCAGGCTCCTTGGCCAGCGGCAGAACGATAGTGAAAACAGTTCCCGAACCAAGTTCCGACTCCGCCGAAATCTCTCCGCCGAATTCACCGATCATCTTCTTCACATATGCCAGACCCAGACCGAAACCCTTCACGTCATGACGGTCGCCGGTGCTGACCCGATAAAACTTATCGAAAATCTTCTTCAGATCATCACGCTTGATCCCCATGCCATTGTCGGCCACGCTGATCCTCAGCCGATCAGCATGATTGGCCACCCGCGCGGTCGAAACCGTCAGATTCAGCGGACGATCCTCCGAACGATACTTAACCGCATTGTCAAGCAGATTATATATCACATTGGTGAAATGCATCCTGTCGACATAAACCATCGAATCATCGGCCGACAGATCGGCCATGATCTTCCCGCCATACTTCTCCACCTTCAGCTTAAAAGTATGGGCAATGCCGGCAATCGCATCGTTGGCATCCACATACGCCATATTCAGAGCCGACTTGCGGTCATAATACAGCGACATCTGCAACACCTTCTCAACCAGAAAACGCAAACGCTTCGTATCCTCGTTGATCACCTCCGAGATATGACGCATCATCCCGTCAGACTTCCGCACGGAATCATCGCCGAGCATCTGCGCGGCAAGCGAGATGGAACTGATCGGAGTCTTAAGCTCATGAGTCATATTGTTGATAAAATCCGTCTTCATCTCATTGACCTTCTTCTGCCTGAACGCGACCATCACCGTATAGATAAAAGTCAGCAACAGAATAAACGTGAACGCAAACGACGGCAACATAAACTTGATCGACGAAAAAATATAATCCTTTTTAGTCGGAAAATACACATTCAGATAATTGATCTTATTGATCGGATCATTCGGAAAAAGAGGCTGATCATAAATGGCCGTCGGCGGAAGCGAACGCCTCACAACCGCGTCCGGATAATCCTGAGTATGATAGATCACAGCGCCATTGCGGTTCGTAACAGCAAACTCAAACGGAATCTTAAGCCCGTTGTTGTCAAGCTCAAAACGCAGAAAATTACGCACCATCGTCGAATCCGCACGCTGCCGGATCGGACGATTGCTGCTCCGCGAAATGATATTAAGAATCACCTCATCCACCAGACCCTTCTGATAAATATAGCGTCCGCGAAGATTCTCCTGAAGCGACTGCGAACCGACGGCGCCTCCCGTGCCATGAAAACGGAACCCGCCGGCCGGACCTCCGACCCGGCCCGACGGCGACAGACGGTCGGCCGCCCCCTCCAGAGTCAGATTACCGGTCAGACCGCTCTGAGTCGTAAACTTCAGAGCAACGCCCTCAGTCGACGAATTCACCTTATAAGGCTTATAATCATCGACCTGCGCCATATTCTCTTCCAGAAAATGACGCGTCTCCTCCTGCTCGAGCAATGACGACACGGCATAAAGCGAACGGCGCACACTCTCCTCAAACTGATCGTTGCGCATGCGCACCATATTGTTCATATAAACGAACTGCACGTATATCAGCCCGGCAAACGTCAGAGCCATTATCAATGTAAGATACCAGATCGTCGATTTTTTCATTCTAACACGTCGCGAGACCGCAAGGCCCCGGTTAAAGATCACACAATAGAACCGGATCGACAGACTGCGCTAAACAGCCGGCAGACTCACCGGTCCCTGATAATTTAACACTTCCGACAGACTTTTGTTTAAAATTCTCTAATTTTTAAAATCCGCCGCTTTTTAACATTTGAGTGCAAAATTAACTAAACGCAGCCACCCGTGCAAGAAAAAAAGCGTTTTTTTTGCATAAAACCCTCAAAAATAGTAACTTTGCCCTGCACAATGTGCGATCATCCTAAGATAACTAATTATCACATAATAAATTATAAAGTATGAGCTTGAACATCATCGTGCTCGCCAAACAGGTGCCTGACACCCGTAATGTGGGCAAAGATGCAATGAAAGAAGATGGCACAATCAACCGTGCGGCTCTGCCGGCCATTTTCAATCCCGAAGACCTCAACGCTCTGGAGCAGGCGCTTCGCATCAAGGACGCCCACCCGGGCTCAACCGTGACGATGCTCACAATGGGCCTGCCCCGTGCATCTGAAATTATCCGTGAAGCCATCTACCGTGGCGCAGACAAAGGCGTAGTGCTCACCGACAGAGTGCTCGGCGGCGCCGATACCCTGGCAACATCCTACTCACTGGCCCAGGCCGTGAAAAAAATGGAAAATGCCGACATAATCCTGGGCGGACGCCAGGCTATCGACGGCGACACCGCACAGGTTGGCCCACAGATCGCCGAAAAACTCGGCGTGCCGCAGGTCACATATGCCGAAGAAATCATGGCTGTCGCCGACGGACACGTAACCGTCAAACGCCGCCTCGAACACGGAGTGGAAACCGTCAAAGCCCCCATGCCTTGCGTGGTGACAGTCACCGGATCCGCCGACGAATGCCGCCCGCGCAACGCGCAGAGAGTAATGCGCTTCAAATACGCCGCATCGCCCACCGAACTCAACGCACTGGACCCGCAGCAGGCCGAACGAGCCCAGAGCCGCTGCCCCGGAATCATCCAGGAATGGAACGCCGAATTCGTTGAAGCCGACCCCCAGCAGATCGGATTCCCCGGCTCGCCGACAAAGGTGAAAAGCATCGAAAACGTAGTATTCACCGCCAAAGAAAGCCGCAGGCTGGACAATGACGACGCACAGATCGAAGAACTGATCAAAGAACTCATTGCCAACCACACCATCGGATAAAATCTCACCCACTCAAATTATATATACCATATGATCAACGACAAAAACAATCTCATCGTCTACTGCGAGTGGGACGAAGATCACGTAGCCGACGTGAGCCTCGAACTCCTTACAAAAGGCCGTGTGCTCGCCGACAGACTCGGCGTGAAACTCGAGGCTATCGTGATCGGCAACAACCTGGGCGACGTCGAAAAGACCCTCGCGCCCTATGGTGCGGACCGCGTCTATAAAGTCGACGACCCGCGCATGGCTCCATACACAACCAACCCCCATGCTGCCGTGCTCATCAACCTCTTCCGCCAGACCGAACCGCAGATCTGCCTGATGGGTGCCACCTGCATCGGACGCGACCTCGGACCGCGTGTCAGCTCATGCCTCCACAGCGGACTCACTGCCGACTGCACCGCGCTCGAAATCGGAGACCACACCGACGCAAAAACCGGACAATCATACTCCGACCTCCTCTACCAGATCCGCCCCGCATTCGGCGGCAACATCGTGGCAACAATCGTCAACCCCGAATGCCGCCCACAGATGGCCACCGTGCGCGAAGGCGTGATGAAAAAAGAAATCTCGACCCCCGACAAAATCGCCGAAGTCATCAACCTCAAAGTCGACGACTTCGTTAAACCCGAAGACTTCGTCGTCGAGATTATCGACCGCCACATCGAAAAAAGCAAAATCAACATCAAAGCCGCGCCCATCATCGTGGCCGGCGGATACGGCGTCGGAAGCAAAGAAAACTTCGACATGCTCTTCACCCTCGCCGAAACGCTCGGCGGAGAAGTCGGCGCGACCCGCGCGGCTGTCGACGCTGGATGGGTCGAACACGCTCGCCAGATCGGACAGACCGGCACAACTGTACGCCCAAAACTCTACATCGCTTGCGGCATATCCGGACAGATACAACACATCGCCGGAATGCAGGACAGCTCCATTATCATCTCGATCAACAACGACCCCAACGCCCCGATCAACGCAATCGCTGACTATGTCATCACCGGCAATGTCGAAGACGTGGTGCCAAAATTGATCAAGTATTACAAGAAAAACTCCAAGTAATCAGTAGCCATGGCTAATTTTTATACAGACAACCCCGACCTGAAGCATCACCTGAGCCATCCGCTGATGCAGAAAATCGTCGCACTCAAAGAGCGCGACTACACCGAAGCACAGACATATGACCATGCGCCCTACAACTTCGACGACGCAATGGACAACTATGACAAAGTGCTCGAAATCGTGGGCGAAATCTGCGGCACAACAATTGCCGAAAACGCCGAAGACGTCGACCACCAGGGTCCCAGAGTTGAAAACGGACGCGTAATATATGCCGACGGCACACAGAAAAACCTCGATGCATGCCGCAAAGCCGGACTCATGGGCATGGCAATGCCTCGACGCCTCGGAGGCCTCAACTTCCCCATTACCCCCTACATCATGGCTGCCGACATCGTCAGCCGCGCCGACACCGGCTTTGAAAACCTCTGGGGACTCCAGGACTGCGCCGAAACAATCTACGAATTCGCATCCGAAGAACAAAAACAAAAATACATTCCCAGAGTATGCGCCGGAGAAACAATGTCGATGGACCTCACTGAACCTGACGCCGGATCAGACCTCCAGTCCGTCATGCTCAAAGCCACCGAACAACCCGACGGAACCTGGCGCCTCAACGGAGTAAAACGCTTCATCACAAACGGCGACAGCGACATCCACCTGGTGCTCGCCCGCTCCGAAGACGGCACTAAAGACGGACGCGGACTCTCAATGTTCATCTATGACAAACGAGACGGCGGAGTCGACGTGCGCCGAATCGAAAACAAAATGGGCATCAAAGGCTCTCCCACCTGCGAACTCGTCTACAAAAACGCCAAAGCCGAACTCTGCGGAAGCCGACGCATGGGACTCATCAAATACGTGATGGCCCTGATGAACGGAGCGCGCCTCGGCATCGCCGCACAAAGCGTCGGCGTCAGCGAACTCGCCTACCGCGAAGCACTCGCCTATGCCAAAGACCGCAAACAATTCGGAAAAGCGATCATCGAATTCCCCGCCGTATACGAAATGCTGGCCACAATGAAAGCCAAACTCGACGCATCACGCTCACTGCTCTACGAAACAGCACGCTACGTCGACCTCTACAAAACATACGACGACATCGCAAAAGAACGCTCGCTCACTCCCGACGAACGCAAAGAAGCCAAACACTACTCAAAACTGGCCGACGCCTGCACCCCTCTGGCCAAAGGACTCGGAAGCGAATACTGCAACCAGAACGCCTATGACTGCATCCAGGTGCACGGCGGATCTGGCTTCATGAAAGACTATGCCTGCGAACGCCTCTACCGCGACGCCCGCATAACCTCCATATACGAAGGCACAACCCAGCTCCAGGTCGTAGCTGCAATCCGCCACGTCACAACCGGCACATACCTCCAGCTCATCGAAAGCTACCAGGCAATGCTCGCCGAAACAGAAGTGAAACCCGAACTGCTCCCGGTCATTGAAAACCTCAAAGAAATGACCGCCCGCTACACTGCTGCCGTAACCGCCGTAACCGAAGTCAAAGACGCCGCCTTCGGCGACTTCATGGCCCGCCGACTGGTCGAAATGGCCGGAAACGTGATCATGAGCTACCTGCTCGTGCTCGACGCACAGCGCAACGACTCATTCACCCACTCCGCCATCGTCTACAACAAAATCGCGCAAGCCGTCGTTGCATCCCACTCCGACTTCATCGCAAACTTCAAACCCGGACAGATCGAAGACTACAAAGCCTGCTGATCCATCCAACACCCATCACTGACAACTACGAGTCCGGCAGGCACGCCAACAGGCGCCCTTGCCGGACTCGCGCTTTAATCCCCAACACCTCCAAAACATCAAAACCGACATGAAAAATTCAAGCATCTCACAAATCATCATCGCAGTCACCGGACTCATCCTCGTAATCGTCGCCATCTGCATCGCCATCCCCTACTACAACGTATGGCAACAGGAAATGGCCGGACGCGCCGAATTCGCCAAAGCCGAACAAAACCGCAAAATCCGCATCGAAGAAGCCAAAGCAAACCTCGAAGCCGAAAAACTCAACGCCCAGGCCGAAATCGAACGCGCAAAAGGCGCAGCCGAAGCCATACGCATCGAAAACGGATCACTGACCCCCACCTACATCCAATACCTCTGGGTGCGCCAGCAAGGAAACCTCAACGACAAAACCGTCATCTACATCCCCACCGAAACCAACCTGCCAATCCTCGAAGCATCGCGCGCCGAAACAATTCAATAAAAACGCCTGCACACCACCAGCAGGCAAAAAAAACAATTCAGCCCTGAAAGCCTCAATCGCTTTCAGGGCTGAACCAATTTTTATATCGGACTTACAGAGAAGCCGCCTGTGCTTTACTTGGAATATCTTTCAATCGACTTCTGATAGATATCAGCCTTCTCAGTATCCACCGCCATCAGAAGCTCCAGATACTTCACAGCCTCGTCCTTATTGCCATGCTCGATATGGTACGTCACAATGTTGCCATATGCTTCACGATAGATGTTCAGACGCTTCACCTTGTTCTCCGGATCCTCGTCAAGCAAATCGATAGCACGCTGATACCACTCGTTTGACTCCTCGGTCTGAGTGCCGGCGAGAGTCACAAGAATACGCGCCTTACGGTGAGGAATGCGATAATCATTGTCAACCAGCTCAAGCACACGGTCAATAGTGGCGATAGCCTTCTGGCCGACTTCATTGCGCTTATCAACCTCAGTCGAATCATTATAAGCTGTGATAGCGGTCATATAACGACCTGAAAGCACAAAAATATCATTGGTCGAACCCTCGCCGGAAGCTACGAAACGCTCATAAGCCTCAGCTGCCGCAGGATAATTCTTCGCGTTATAATAAGCCGACGAAAGAGTCTTCAGCAGCTCAACCTTCTCGGGATTCACCTCGACAGCCTTCTCATACTGGACAATAGCAAGCGAATCCTCGTTGAGCTCGGTGAGCACGTCGCCATAAGTAGTGTAGTCATTAGAAGTGAAACGGTTGTTCGACGGAGGAGTCATGGAGAAGAACTTCTGGGCCAGCTCCATTGCCAGAGGATATTCCTTTTTGCCGGCAGCATTCAGGAAAACCATTCGGCTCATCGGGAACGAATTGGGATCCTTGGCGAGAACAGCCTGCGCAAGAGCATTGCTCTCGTCATATTTCTGACCGAAATAAAGCAGCTGCACATAACGCTCCTCATCCTGCTGGAAATGATTGGGATTCTTGATATAAGTGCCATACTGTTCGGCAGCGCGAGTAAACTGGTCATTGTCGAAATATTTTTCGGCCAGCTCACGCTGAGCCAGAGCTGAATTCGGGGCCAGATTGTTAAGCTCGATCAGCTTCTCGATGGCAAACTTGGGGTTGGCATGAATATAAGCGTTGGCATACTTCACATAAGCCTCAGGATTGCCGGGGTTATAATAGATGGCATTGTCATATGCGCCGGCAGCGGCACCCACATTGTCCTCGGCAAGAAGCTTGTCACCGCGCATGATGTAGATGTCGGTGTTCTTCTTATCCTTTTTGAAAGCGGTCTCCATATACTTGTCGTAATCCTTGGCATAAGCCACCGGATCGGCATTATAGAAAGAACGGGCTATAGCCACGTTGACCGACGCTGTGTTCTGGGCCTTGGTGGCAGCCTTGAACTGATCTCTGGCGGTTTTCTGATCGCCGCCCTTCAAAGCCACAGCTCCGAGACCTACATAATTCAGGCCATTCTTCGCATTGGCCTCGATGCCTTTGTCAAAATATGCTTTTGCGGCAGCGACATCACCGTTCCTCAGAGCGATCGAGCCAAGATAATAGCAGGATGCCGACTGGTCTGTGCCCGCATCATTGAGCGTGCGCTCAAGAATTTCACGGGCGTTGTCGAACTGGTCGGCCTTGTAATACTCGATGCCGTCGAGGTAGCCCTGGCTCTGTGCGGAAGTTGACAGAACAGCTGCGGAGCAGAGGGCAACCATCAGAAAGTGTTTGATTTTCATTGTTTATGCTTTGGATAAGTTTTGGTTTATTGTATATTTAACGTCAATATTGTCTGTTTATTGTCCGGCGACGCTCACGCTCACCATCCGTGGCTGAAAAAGACCGGGCAACACACCTGTGAGCTGGATCACCTTCTGACCCTGCATTCCGGTCACAAACGCATAGAAAGCATTATTAAGCGTGCCTCCGACAGTGGTAGTGATCATATAGACCGAACGATAAAGAGGATAGCGTCCGTCATATATATAAGCCTGATAAGGCTTGAAAGCCTCGATCGATTCATCGCCCGACACCGCCAGCACCTTGATCTGGGAATTGAATGCAAGATTGGTTGTGTCCGACGCTGTGGAACGGCGACGCATTTCCTCCTTCGATAAAGTCGTGCCATCCATATTCGCGCTGATCCAGCTGACGCCGACAATGCCGAGAGCATCCTTACGGGACGTGACGGCATCAAACACATCACGCGCCGACTGCTCGGCATAGACATTGGAAGCGAAAGGCTTTCCGCCACAGATACTGTCCTTGACAAACTGCATCACACTCGAACCATTCTGGTCAAAAACCACACGCACAGTGTCCAGCTTTGAAGGCCACATGTCGTTCCACAGCGGCTCCTCGCCCGACAAAACCGCACGCAACTCCTTGAGCGAGATCTGATCCTGCGGATTCTCTTTGTTGACAATCAGCGCGATGGCATCGACAGCAATACGCTTCTCCCTGACATTGAGCTTACGGTTTTTCAGATAAGCCTTCTCCTGGGCGTTCAGCGTGCGCGAAGTCACCACGGTGCGTATCGAATTATTCTGATCAAGCAGCGAATCGATAGCGGCGCGCTGACTCACATAATAAGGTATCACCCACGCCTGACGGCGACTGGTGTTATAGGAATATTCAAACACATCGATCTCCTGATCCATGATGTTCTCAAACGAAGCGTCGCAGGCAAAACGCATCTCCTCTATACGAGGCTCCACCGGCTTCGACGTCTGCTTTCCGCAACCACACAGCGCGGCAACCACAAGACACGACGCCAGCGCTCTCATCGGACTCTGAATAGTATTCATATATGATCAAAAACGGGAATCAATGCCCTTGAACTGACGATAACCACGCCAGACACCATAGATTATAAGCATCACACCCATGACCCATCCGGTCCATGGCCACGGAAAATCAAAGAAATTCATACACATCAGCACACCCATGCCAAAATACACCAGAATCATGAAAATGCCGAAAATATTACGCATAATCTGTGGTGTGCCCGGATGACGGCGCGATACTTCCTCCTCCATATCCGGATCCGGCTGAAAACCGCGAGAATCATTATTACTCATATTCCTGTTTTTTTGTTTGCTTTTGCTTTAATAACGCACGAAGCGACGTCAAAGTTAGCAAATTTGGCTGTGAAATGCAAATTATTTGATTGACAGATTATTCCACAACAGGCGTATATGGATCTGCCACACCCAATTTACCGCTGACAATCAGCCGATTGACTGCCGCCGTGTCGGCCAGAGCCTCATCAAGCGTCATCGGAAGAACTACAACCTCAGTCACATAAGCGCCCTCAAGCAGATTGCTTTTAATCATATCGGCCAGCGGTGCGATCGGCAACGCACGATACTCGCGCCATGTCCACGTGGTGAAACGACTGTTCATCGAAATGCCTCGGCGGTCAAGCAGATAGCCGCCGGCAAGCGGCAGAGGCACGCTCTGGTCTGTAATGTCGGTCGGTGCTGGAAAACTGATCAGCTTGCCATTGGCATCTATTTGCACCGGCACAAAACCGGAGCAATCGACCGAAGTCTTATAAATCCTTGCCTTAGGTATCGCCGACACAGAAGTCGTGGCGCCAGTGTGGGCATGAACACTTATTGGAGCATCCACACTCTCGCCAGCCGCAACCTTCTCCTTCGACAAACATGAAAACATAAATGCAGTAGCCGCTGCCATTACACTGATCGCCGTGGTGAATTGAACTTTCATAACAATTTATAGCTTGTTTAATACTCAGAAAATTGACCGTTATCAGCCACACGCATGGCCATACATTCCATCTCGACCAGCCATCCGGGCCTGCAAACAGGAGCATGCACGATCACCCGGGGCACATTCGGAGGAAGCAGACGGTCAAGTTCCGCACCGACAGTCAGATAATCACCCGGATCACGCAGATAAACGATCACATGCATCAGATCCGGAAGCGAACAACCGGCCTCGTCGAGCAGAACTTCCACGTTTTCCACCATGCGCCGCGTCTGGCCAGTCACGTCACCAAGATGCACAATCCGGCCCCGATTATCGATCGACGCAGTGCCGCTCACCAGCACCAGACGCCGGTCAGCAAAATCAACAGCGGTGGCCCGCTCGAATGCCACTCCATATTCAATCGTCGGATTCAGATGCGTCAGAGCCTTCAGATACGTCACCCGATCGGGAGTAATCCCCCTGACGGCATACGCGTCAAAACACACCGGACACCCCGGATCGGCGCCACGGCCGGCAATGCCGGTCGATGCGATGAAATGAGAGTCAGGAGTCAGACCATGGCGGCCAAAGACCTCATTGCGTCCCGACACCATCCCGGCATAATTATTGTCTATGTC
Source organism: uncultured Porphyromonadaceae bacterium (assembly GCA_947177035.1). Lineage (GTDB taxonomy): Bacteria > Bacteroidota > Bacteroidia > Bacteroidales > Muribaculaceae > UBA3263. The sequence continues at coordinate 55,806 of CAMWSS010000011.1, forward strand.
ATTGACAAAAAACCAGGTGCGCACACACTCGCCGGCAAGATCATGGTCAGCGGCATAACGCTCCATTATCTCGACAGTGGCATCATGCGAATCAGCACGACGCACTGCACCTGCCGTATAATAAACGTGGGGCGAAGGCGACGACGTGCGTCCCGACTCCATCAGCACCAGCAGTTTCATCTTGCAGGGACAAAGCGGCGCCTGCTCGACGACCGATACCCGACAGCCCATGCGGGCCGACAGTCCCCCGACAAGATCTGCCTGATTGGCGGCGTCACTCAGAAAAAAGCGGGCGAAGACCGGCGTGAAACCAGGATAACGGTCACACAGCTCATCATATCCGGCCTCAAGCTCGGCAGCCTGCCCGGAAGCAGTGACGGCCGACAAAGGCGAGATCGCGGCGTGCAACACCGCCACCGAACCTTCGGAGCCTTCAAAAACCGAACAGACACATGCGCCTGAAATACCGCGGACCACACTCATATCGTCACCTCACCGGCCAGCGACCTGCTCATCGCGATTTTAACCTCCTGTCCGCTCAAGCCAAGTCCGAACAGATACATCAGCTTGGTGATGGCGGCCTCCGAAGTCATGTCATGACCTGACACCACTCCGATGGATGCAAGGCGGTCGGAACTGACATAACGTTTCTCATGCACTCCGCCGTTGACACACTGCGTCACATTGACAATCACCAGACCGCGGTCTATCGCCTGGCTCAGCAGATCGACAAACCACTTGGCTGTCGGAGTGTTGCCCGCGCCAAACGTCTTAAGCACAATTCCCTTGATGCCGGGAGTTGCAAGCTGATGACGCAAAGTCGACTCGGTCATGCCCGGATAAAGATCAATGAACATCACATTCGGGTCCATATTTCCGCGCATCTCCAGCGACTGCGACCCGACGTTGTGAAGCATGGATTCGTCATTGAAATTTATGCCGAGGCCGATCTTGGCCAACGGAGGATAATTATTACTTTTGAACGCATTGAAATTATCCGCGCTCATCTTTGTGGCCCTGTTGCCACGCCACAGATAATTCTCAAACAATATTGCCACCTCCTGAACCGTCGGCAATCCGTCATGATTCACGGCGGCCGCAATCTGGAGCGCCGTGATCAGATTCTCCTCACCGTCCGTTCTCACCTCACCGATCGGCAACTGCGAGCCGGTGATAATCACCGGTTTACGCAGATTCGCCAATATAAATGAGAGAGCCGAGGCTGTATATGCCATTGTGTCGGTTCCGTGAAGCACCACAAACCCGTCATAACAATCATAATTGTCACGTATATGCGACGCTATCTCAATCCAGCGCTCCGGACTCATGTCGCTGGAATCGATGGGCGGATTGACCTGAATGTGCTCGATCGTGTAATTCAGCATTTTCACTTTAGGCACATTATCTATCAGATGGTCGAAATCAAATGGCTCAAGGGCACCCGTCGACTGATTTTCAATCATGCCGATAGTCCCGCCCGTATATATGATCAGAATTCTTGGCTTCACGTATTTCAGATGGAGGTTATAATAAACAAAAATGTCACCCGACTTTTGATCCCGGAGCCACAGGACCTGTCGGTCCGATGACCACCAGCGAACCGTCAGAGCTGACAGCCGAAAGGATCATGCCGCAACTCTCCACTCCGCGCAGCTTGCGGGGAGGAAGATTGGCAATGAAGCAAATCTGCTTGCCGCGCAACTGTTCCGGGTCATAATATTTGGCTATGCCGCTCACTATGGTGCGCGGAGTGCCGGTGCCGTCGTCGATCAGAAAACGAAGCAGCTTGTCGGCTTTGGGCACACGCTCGCACTCAAGCACAGTGCCCACGCGCAGATCGCATCGTCCGAACGTGTCGATGTCGACGTCCGAAGCCTGAGGATCCGGCTTCCACGCAGCCACTGCGTTCGCCTTCTTGGCGTCGAGCAGTTTCTGCACCTGAGCCTGCACTGCGGCGTCCTCGATCTTCTCAAACAGCAGTTCCGGCTCGCCGATCTCGCTTCCGGCGGGAAGCAGCTCTCCACCTCCGACCATATCCCAGTTCAGGTCCGTCATGCCGAGAATGCGACAGAGCTTTTCGCTCATGAACGGCAGGAAAGGCTCGAATACCACCGCCAGCGACGCCGTGATCTGAAGCGCCGTGTGAAGAATAGCGGCTGTACGCTCCATGTCGGTCTTGGCCGTCTTCCACGGTTCGGTTTCCTGAAGATACTTGTTGCCGGCGCGGGCCATATTCATCGCCTCACGCAACGCGTCGCGGAAATGGAATCCCTCGATAGCATCTGCGACCGACTGCTTCAGAGTGCTGATCTCGGCCAGAACGTCAAGATCTGTCTGCTGCAAAGCCGACGCAGCCGGCACCTTGCCGCCGAAATACTTGTGGGTCAGCACCAGCGCGCGGTTCACGAAGTTGCCGAGTATGGCCACAAGCTCATTATTATTACGCGCCTGGAAATCGGCCCATGTGAAGTCATTGTCCTTTGTTTCCGGGGCATTGGCCGTGAGCACATAGCGCAGCACGTCCTGTTTGCCGGGAAAATCTTCAAGATACTCATGCAACCACACTGCCCAGTTGCGCGAAGTGGAAATTTTGTCGCCCTCCAGATTCAGGAACTCATTAGCGGGCACGTTGTCGGGCAGCTGATAACCGTCGCCATATGCGCTGAGCATTGCCGGGAACACAATGCAGTGGAACACGATATTATCCTTGCCGATAAAATTGATTATGCGGGTTTCGGGATCTTTCCACCACTTCTCCCACGAATCGGGCAGAAGTTCGCGCGTATTGGAAATATAGCCGATCGGAGCGTCAAACCACACATAGAGCACCTTGCCGTCAGCACCTTCTACCGGCACCGGAACGCCCCAGTCGAGATCACGGCTCACGGCACGCGGCTGCAGACCCATCTCCAGCCATGACTTGCACTGACCGTAGACGTTGGGGCGCCACTCCTTGTGACCCTCCAGAATCCATTTGCCAAGATAATCCTGCCACTTGTCCAGCGGAAGATACCAGTGGAATGTGTCGCGCATCACCGGCACTGTGTCGGTCAGCGCGCTCCGCGGATTGATCAGATCGGTCGGAGCCAGCGAAGTGCCGCAGGCCTCACACTGGTCGCCATACGCACGCGGATTGTGACAATGCGGACATTCGCCGGTCACATAACGGTCAGCCAGGAACTGCCCAGCTTTTTCATCATACAACTGCTTGGACGAACGCTCGATGAACTCGCCCTTTTCATAAAGATGACGGAAAAATTCCGACGCCATTTCATGATGGATGTCGGACGTGGTCCGCGAATATATATCGAACGATATTCCGAGACCGGCCATCGACTCCTTGATAATCGAGTGATAGCGGTCAACGATATCCTGGGGTGTCACCCCTTCACGTCTGGCTTTTATGGTGATGGGCACGCCATGCTCATCGCTGCCGCCGATCATCAGCACTTCGCGGCCGTTAAGACGAAGATAGCGGGTATATATGTCGGCCGGGACATAGACACCGGCCAGATGGCCTATGTGGACAGGCCCGTTGGCATAAGGCAGAGCCGTCGTGACCAATGTACGCTTAAAATCTTTTTTCATCTCTATAACTTGAATTTTCAAGTTACAAAGTTAAGCATAAAAACGCAATTGCATGGCAAAAAGCGCGGAAAAATGCAAAAATTTTCAACCGTGTCGTAAAAGAAAATCTCCGCCCCAAAAGGCGGAGATCGTTTTGCGTTAGATTTCAACACGTTAAAACATGCCGCGTCATATCTCGTCAGGCCACGGGCATGGCTTTCCTGTGGCGGTGACGGTCGGACGCTGTCCGCCGCAACTGCGCAGGAATTCGCCAAGATCAGAACTCAGCTGCCTGACGAGTTCCGGATTCATGGCGGAAATATCTGTCGATTCCGAAATATCTTCGGCAATGTTGAACAGCTCTTTGGCGCCGTCCAGATACCAGTACACAAGTTTATAGTCGCCGCGGCGGATCGAGCAGTTCTGGCCGATGCCGAGATTGCGCTTGGTCTGCTCGTCGATCATATTGGTCCAGTTGTGGGGCGTGTTCCAATAGAGCGAACGGCCTTCCGACGGATTTCCGGTGCCGGCTATCAGCGGCACGAAGCTCACCCCGTCCACATGCTGTTCGGTATTGTAGTCACTTATCCCGGCCATCTCCAGAATCGACGGAAAAAAGTCCTCGATGATCAGATAGTCGTCACACACCCTTCCAGGCTCGGCCACACCCTTCCAGTAGACGATCATCGGCTCTCGCACTCCCCCCTCATATAGCGAACCTTTGCCGGAGCGCAGCGGATAATTGTGAAGATTGCCGGTGCCCGACGGAGCATTGCCGCGGGCATAGAAATCGAGACCGCCGTTATCGCTCATGAAAATAATGACGGTATTGTCTATCTGGTCTGTCGCCTCAAGATAGTCGATGATGTCGCCGAGACTCTTGTCCATGCCTTCGAGCAGAGTGGCATACATCTGCTCCGTGCCGTCGAGACTGGTATAGTTGTCGGCAAAGCGGTTGTCGAGGCGGAACGGGACATGGACTGCGTAATGCGACATATACAGATAGAACGGCCGGCCGGTCGAGCGGCTCTGGTCAACGGCCTTGATGGCCTCAAGAGTAAGGGCTTCGGTGAGGAACACGTCCTTGTCCCAATATTCTTCAAGGTGTGGCACGGCATACGGGCTGATCGGATTTCCGGCGGCGTCGTGGCCATATCGGTTTTCGCCCAGATATGCGCCATCGGCGGGACCTCCGGCCGCAGTGCCACCGATATTCACGTCAAAGCCCATAGTGACGGGATCGGCCGCGGGGGTGGTAAGAGCGCCGAAATGAGCTTTGCCCACATGGATGGTGTGATAACCGTTTTGCTTGAGAATGGATGGAAGAGTTGTGCAGTAAGTGGCGTTGTTCATTCCTGGCACAGGCTGAATGCCGTTGTAGTTCCAGTCAGGCAGAGTGAGTCCGTTCTGCATCGGATCATCAGTCATCCTGTCTTTATGTAAAGTCCAGTTAGTCACGCGGTGGCGGGCCTGGTTCATGCCGGTCATCAGCGAACAGCGCGAAGGCGAGGAGATTGCGCAGGCATATGCTTGGGTGAACTTCACGCCCATCTCGGCCAGGCGCTCCATGTTAGGAGTGCGATACCGGTCATTCAGCGGAGTGCGTTCCTTGTAGAACGGCAGCGAAGTGTCCTGCCAGCCCATGTCGTCAACCATGAACAGGACGATATTCGGACGCTGGTCGGCAGCCACCGACTGAAATCCAGGCATGGTCATGACAGCGGCCATGACGGTCAATATGGTTTTATTCTTCATTGTCTGAAACCGGATTATCAGAAATGCTGATTCCGCCACAAAGATAACACAAAAAACGCGAAATCTTCGTATCTTTGCGGCCATGAAAAAAGACGGAGTGCAGGCGCGGCATGTGCTGCGCGATTTGTTTCTGACATTTGCCAGGATCGGAGCTTTCACTTTTGGCGGTGGCTGGGCCATGATTTCCATAATGGAAAAGGAGATTGTCGACCGCCACGGATGGATGTCGAAAGAAGAATTTCTCGACCAGCTGGCTGTGGCGCAGTCAATGCCCGGCATCCTGGCAGTCAATATTTCAGTGGCTGTCGGTGACAAAATACGCGGAGGAGCAGGAAGCATCTGCGCGGCTCTCGGCACCATATTGCCGTCGTTCTGCATCATTCTGGCCATCGCCATATTCCTCACCCCCGACATGATCAAAAGCAATCCGGTGCTCAGCAAGGTGTTCATGGGCATACGCCCTGCCGTTGTGGCACTGATCATAGCGCCGGTGCTCACCACCGCCAGATCGGCCGGCATCAACTGGCGCACGGCATGGATTCCGGTATCGGCGGCACTGCTCATCTGGTCGGGAATACCCTACATCTCCAACCCCATACTATACGTGATCCTCGGCGCGCTCGGCGGCTGGCTGTGGTATGGCCGCGGAGCAGCGGGAATGCGGAAAGGAGGTGAATCGCGATGATCTACCTGCGTCTGATCTGGTCTTATCTGAAAATCGGGCTGTTCGGCTTCGGCGGCGGCTATGCCATGCTCTCGCTGATCGAACGCGAGGTTGTGGGCCACGGATGGATCACATCCAAAATGTTCACCGACATCGTGGCCATCTCCCAGATGACACCGGGCCCCATCGGCATAAATTCCGCCACATATATAGGATATGTGGCACCGGGGGCCGTCGACTCCGCGTTTTCGTCACCGGTTTTCGGCCTGCTCGGTTCGATTATCTGCACGCTCACCGTCGTCGTCCCGTCGTATCTGCTGGTGCTCTATACCAGCCACTTCGTGGCACGCCACAAAGACAGCGCCGTGATCAAGGGAATCTTCGCCGGACTCCGCCCTGTGACCGTCGGACTCATCGCCTCGGCGGCCCTGCTGCTGATGAACGGCGAGAATTTCGGCACCGACACCGCCCACCTGATCAAAAGCATATCCATCTGCGCCGCGGCCTTCGTGGCGGTATATTCAGCCAAAATTCATCCGATTCCGGTGATCTGCGCCGCAGGCATCATCGGATATTTTATTTTCTGAAACAATGGACTATAACCAGACTATCGAATACCTGTTCAGCCAGACAACCGTGTTTCAGCGCGACGGCGCCTCGGCCTACAAGCCTGGACTCGAAACCGCACTGGCTCTCAGCGCGGCCTTCGGCAACCCGCACCGCCGCCTGCCGCGGGCCATACACATAGCCGGCACAAACGGCAAAGGCTCCACGGCCCACACCCTGGCCGCCATCATGCAATGCGCAGGATTGCGAACCGGACTCTATACTTCGCCGCATCTGACCGACTTCCGCGAACGCATCAGAGTGAACGGCCAGATGATTCCCCATGAGGCCGTCACCGATTTCGTGGAGCGCTATCTCGGTCATCCTGAACTGACAGCGCTGCAACCGTCGTTTTTCGAACTGACCACCATCATGGCCTTCGAGTGGTTTGCGTCACAGCAAGTCGACGTGGCCATAATTGAAGTGGGACTCGGAGGACGCCTGGACACTACCAACATCATAACTCCGTCGCTGAGCGTCATCACAAACATCTCGCTCGACCACACCGCGTTGCTCGGATCCACTCCGGCCGAGATCGCAGCTGAAAAGGCAGGCATCATCAAGGCCGGCGTGCCGGTGGTGATCGGTGAGGCCGAGCTGCCGGAGGTTCGCCAGGTGTTCATCGACAAAGCAGCCGAAGCCGGCGCGCCGATACAATTTGCCCGGCCGCTTGACAAAGCGGAAGCTCTGCCCGACGGATCATGGCTCTATAACGGCACTATCCACGGCACACTGCGCGGCGAATTCCAGCAGGCCAACGCCGCCACGGTGATCACCGCGCTCAACGCTCTCGCCTGGCCCGAAATCACTCCCGAAGCTATAGCCTGCGGTTTTGACCGGGTCGAGATCCTGACCGGACTGCGCGGACGCCTGTCGGAACTGACCACACTCCGCTGCCGGGCCGTCTATGACACCGGACACAACCCCGGAGCGTGGCGCCACATCGGACCATGGCTCGCGTCGGTGACCGCCCCGCGCAGGGTGGCGGTCATAGGCTTCGCCGCCGACAAGGATGTCGACGCCATACTGGCACTCATGCCCGAATCATATTATTACGTATTCACCCGCCCTACCGGCAACCGCGGACTCGAAGCCGCCGAACTCTCACGCAAAGCCGCAGTCCACGGACTGCGCGGCGCCGTGGTGCCATCTGTGGCCGATGCTGTCGGAGTGGCCCAGGACATTGCCGGACCCGACGGATTCATATTCATCGGAGGCTCCAACTTCGTCATCGCCGACATGCTCGCCTCCTTCAACGATTAGCCTAACCCCTACAGAATCAGACATGAACATCGGAGACACAGTGCCCGACCTGCTCGGCACCGACGCCGAGGGACGCGAAGTGCGCCTCAGCGATTATCCTGACAAAAAGGTGATACTCTACTTCTATCCTAAAGACAACACTTCGGGTTGCACAGCCGAGGCATGCAGCATGCGCGACAATATGCCGGCCTTGGCCGGAGCCGGCTATCAGGTAATCGGCGTGAGCGTTGACTCCGCCGAGTCCCACCGCAAGTTTGCAGCCAAGCACTCGCTTGACTTCCCGCTGATCGCCGACACCGACCACACCCTGGTGGAACTGATGGGCGTATGGGGCGAAAAATCCATGTACGGCCGCAAATACATGGGCACATTCCGCACCACATTCATCATCGGAGCCGACCGAAAAATCGAGCGCGTCTACCTGCCGAAGCAGATCAAGACAAAGACCCACGCCGAGCAGATTCTCGGGTGATCAACACCTGATCACCCGATAGATATGGGTGCGCGGATCGGGGTGGCGCAATCTGACCTGACGGAAGCCGGGATACAGATGAGGCGCCATGCGGCATATCGGCATCGGCACACCATACTCCTCGTCAGGCGGCCGGTCATAAAGCACCGGCGCGACGCCGGCTTCAAGCAACTGCTGGAGTGAGAGAAGACAATGCTTCTTCCACTCCAGCCGGCGTGCGCGGGCCACTCCGGCCTGGCGTATATACTCCCGCTGTATGCCGGCCGACGTCACCACGCGCTCCTTTTCCAACTTATTCCTGTCAATCACGCCATATTCCGCCAGGCGGACCATCAGTTCGTCGATCTCGCCGACAGTCATGCCCGATTCGCCGGCAAGTATGGCCTTGTCCATCGCCGACCAGTCACTCCAATATCCCTCGCCGGAATCATAGATGGAACTCAGAAGCTTGATCACAGCGAGCACACCCTGCGCGCCAAACTCAGCGCGGATCGCCTTGACCCAGCGCTGTTCAAAAAAGTCATTATCGATTTTCATATGGCGGCAAAATTACTCCGTTACTAACACCCGCCAAGGTAGATTTTCAACTCTCAGGCAAAAAAACGCCACCTCAACCAGACAATAAGACCCCGTTCCCCAATATTTGTTAACGCTGGGGGCGCATATCTCTGAGTGATTTTTATCTTGTGATGAAGGAGCGTAGCCGTAGCTACG
>CAMWSS010000012.1 GCA_947177035.1 uncultured Porphyromonadaceae bacterium
AGCTTGGACTCCAGTGTTGTGGCTTTTAGTATATTTCTCATCGTTTTCTCCCTTTAATCATTCGGTTAAGGCGGATACGGTTGATGATGTAGCGCGGGTGATATTTCACAGCGGCAAGTTTCATCAGACCGTATTGCCCGTACTTGGCATTGAGATGGAAGGTGAGCCAGACAAGGACTGAGGCGGCAGTAACGCCAAATCCTATGCAGATCCATTGGGACAAGCCGGCGATATACATGATGACGAACACCACGAACAGGGCGAGCAAGCCCCCGGCGAAAATGAACAGATACTGCGCCTTCAGACCCTTGTACTCTACCGACCGTCCTATGCCCTTGTTGATAGTATATTCGACCATTGACTCAACTGATTAGAGGAAGAACGAGCGGAGAATCGTTGCGGCTACAATCAGGAAGATACACGCACCGAACCACGAGGCGGCAGTCTTGGTGGTATCGGGATCACCGCTTGACCACTTGGAATAGACCTTGACACCGCCGATGAGTCCGACAACCGCACCGATGGCATAGATGAGTTTCGTCCCTGGGTCGAAATACGATGTCACCATAGAGGTAGCCTCGTTGATACCGCTCAGACCGTTGCCGGCGGCAGCCGCACGGAGTCCGCCGAGAATTCCGGCGAGGAGTGCCACCATCAGGCGGCACTTGAAGATGAGATACTTGTTTTTGAGATTCTTGATAGTCTTTTTCATGCTTTTGTTTCAGTTTTTGAAGCATAGGTTGCCCCCGACCGCTCCACGGACGGGAGCAGCCCACACTTCGGGTTTGGAAAATTGTGGTTGGATTTTTTTGTCCTTTCGGACGTGGGATTTAATTTAGTGGAGTCTCAGAGAGACATGGATTCAGTGGATGGAGGGAATTATCCTACAAACTCATCAAGGTCGAAATCATCAGAGTTCAATTTATTGAAATCATACTCTGATTGTTTTATATTGCTGTCCGATAAAACTTTTTGACACATACCAAAATTAGGGCTGGCACCTATTGCAGGAGTCAGCCCTTTTTGGTTATTTTGATTTCGCCAAAAATTAAATTAACCATGCGCAAAAATAGTCATTTTAGCGGACAGCCGCTCTATTGTCAGGTAATAAAATTGCTTGACAAGTCGAAAATTCTTCAATTTAGTCAGGAAAACGGAGGAGAGAGGTATACCAAACGGTTTAACTGCTGGATTCATCTGGTGGTAATGCTCTATGCCGTGATAATGCGTTTCGACTCATTGCGGGAGATAACAGCCAGTTTGCTTGCCGAGACACGCAAACTGGCACATCTGGGCATCACATTCAAGATTGGACGCAGTACACTCGCCGACGCCAACAAAAGACGTCCGGAAGCCATATTTGAGGCCATATACCGTGATTTATATGCCTCTTACCGACATGTTCTTTCCTCGGACAGCCGGAACGGCAAGACCCCAAAATGGATGAAACGTCTTCAGATTATCGATTCCACGACCATCACCTTGTTCTCAAACCTGCTTTTCAAGGGTGTCGGCCGCCATCCAAAGACAGGAAAAAAGAAAGGTGGAATCAAAGTACATACAGTCATCCATGCCAACGAAGGTGTGCCGTCGGATATAAAGTTCACATCAGCCGCTACAAACGACTCCTTCATGCTCAAGCCTGCGACATTGAGTAAAGGCGACATAATGGCAATGGACCGCGCATATATCGACTATGAGAAGTTCGAGCAGCTTACACAACGAGGTGTGATATACGTCACTAAAATGAAGAAAAACCTGAAATACAGCGTTCTATCTGACACACTGTATCAGACTCCCGACGGCTATATGGAGGTGAGGATACAGCATGTGGAATTTGTAAAACAGATCAAAGGAGGAGAGACAATACACCATAGGTCGCGTATAATCACTTATGTGGATGTCAAGAAGCGCAAACTGATATCATTGTTAACCAACGATATGGAGTCCGATCCGGGAGAAATCATAGCCATATACCGCCAGCGTTGGGAAATCGAGCTGCTGTTCAAGCAGATGAAACAGAACTTTCCTCTGAAATACACTTCAACCCGCCGAACCCGGCATACTTGCGCAGTATCTCCCGCTCCTCGGCAGTCTGCGCTGTGCGTCCGGCAACACCAAGCTTCAGGACAAGCCTTATCGCTTCGATGTTGTCGCGCATCGTCTGAAGCCTATTGAAGGACATCGCGAGTCTTTTTTATGATTTCAGAAATCATTCCGGCCAGTTCATTCTGAAGCGGCTGGTAATCATCTCGCGACAGGAAGTCCCCGTTTACTTCATACTTGTCAAGTATGGTGTTGATATAACGGAGGCCGAGCAGTAAATCTGCCCATTCGATTTTAGCTTCTTCAGTCGGCAGGTCGTTGTGGAACAGTTCTTCGAGGAGGTTGAAAATCACATCCCAGCGAGATACATAGTAGCCGTTGAGAAGAACACGCATGGCGAGTTCCTCGGCAACAGGCTGACTGCGCCCTTCGAGAATAAGACGGGTCATGGTCTTATATGCCTCGCCGGCGCGGGTATTGATAAACTCTGTGTCCGTTACTTCGGGAAAGCGGTGGTCACGCAGGTGACCGTAGAGATAGGCTGCGAAATAGTCCATCTCCTTTTCAAGAGGTTGTTTCATTATGGTGGGGAATTTAGTGGTTTGCCGGGATTCCGATTTGCTTAAAGTGGTGTATGGTAGGTATATAAGCAAAAGGACACCGGGTTCCCGCCCGATGTCCAACCACTAAATCCACGTCAAAAATGAAACAAAAACGAGATGGTAACGAATGGCTGTCCGTTGCGGTCTTTTTTCTGTCCGATGACGGTCCTGAGTCGTCATTTTAGGCACTAAAAAACCGCAGAATACATTGATATTCTGCGGTTTAGTCTTGTTTAGACTTTTGTTGGCCGGAACCTTTAGCTCGCTGCAACTCGATTGCAGCAATCTGTCCGACCCGCTAAGTGGAGTTGGGGGGACTTGAACCCCCGTCCAGTCATGGAACCAATGAGGTTTCTACATGCTTAGTCGCGAATTGGTTTTCGTGTGCCGGCAGGCTCGTGACCGCCAACCGTCACCTTAGCTTCTGTGGATTTCGGAGGCTGCGCGAAGCTCTTGGTCTCCTATTCCCGATTTTGCTGCACCGCCAGATCGAGGAGTCTCGGGACGACGACTCTCGGGCGATGTCTCGTTTCCGCAACTATTGCAGAAATAAAGCTGATCTACTATACTTCAATCAAGCAGCGAGAGCGTAGTTGTTTTCGCCATTTGAATTTTCGATGTCCCTGTTTAAAGAGCGTAGCCATCATTGCTCTGCATGCTTGCTCACCGCTTCTACACGCTGTCAAAACCAGTCAACCCCATGTATTTTCGGTCGCTTTATTTTGCAAAGTTATAACTTATTTACGTAATCGCCAAATTTTTATCGTTTTTTTGTTTTTAATTCAGGCAGCCTATGGCAGAATGGAAGTGCCGTCAATAGCGGAGATGCGGGAGATGAGTTCAGGCATCAGGCCGGCGCGGGTGGCAAGAGTCATGCGGCAGGTGCAGTCAAACTGACGGTCAATCGTTTCTATTTCTGGCATCTTAGCCACGGTCATCACGGCATTCATCGACTGATATGGAAATGTGAAGGTGAGCGACTGCATGGCATGACGTGTCACCTGCGGAGCTTCATCGAGTGCCAGTCTGGCCGCTTCACGATATGCAGCAATGAGGCCGGGAGTGCCGAGTTTAATGCCGCCGAAGTAGCGCACGACCACAACGACAACATTGGTGAGATTCAGCGAATTGATCTGACCGAGAATAGGCTTTCCAGCTGTGCCTGACGGTTCGCCGTTGTCATTGGAATATTGTTCGGAGCGATCGGTTCCGACAACATAAGCCCAGCAGACGTGGCGCGCGTCATGATATTCTTTCTGATATTTTGCCACAAATTCGCGCACTTGCGAAGCATCGTCCACAGGATGGGCAAACGACAGAAAGCGGCTCATCTTCTCTGTGAATTTGGCACTCGCTGGAGATGAGATTGTGCGGTATGAGTCTGCGTCTTCGTCAATTGACATGGCGGGTATGGTTCAATATGATGCAGGTTCTGTTTCTTTGTGCGACATGGCGCGCCAGACATAGATAATATAAGCGAGCACAAACGGAATGGCCAGCGACACATAGCTCATGACTGTCAGCGTGAAAATCGACGACGAGCTGTTGGCTATAGTGAGCGACGACTCCGGATCAGTGATCGATGGGTAATATGCCGTGCCGTTGTATCCGATAATCCAAAACAGGCTCATGACCACCAAAACCGTGCCTAAACCCGTATACCAGGCACCATGGCGAAATCCTTTGAAAACAAGAACTCCGGCTATGCCACACAGCACCAGCACCGTGCCGACGACGAAAGCGACTCCGGCCCACCACAGGGTAACGAGGTTGTCAAGAAAGCCATATGGAATCGCTTCGATGTGGCCGAGAGCGCCGACACGATACGCCGGACTTATCAGAAGCACGACGGCAAAGATTATGAACAGCGTAACAAAAATTACGCCGCTACAGAGCACCCGTTTACGCAACATCATCTGAAATTCACGGTCGCCGTCTGTTGTGTCGAGCATATATATGGCGCCCTGCACTCTGGCCAGAAAAAGGATGGTAAATCCCAGCAGAAGGTTGCGCCATGAGAGAATCGCCTCAAGTCCGCGCGACGGATTGTCCCAGGTGGAGATTACCGGTGCCGCCGGATCAAGCAGGTTGGATTTTGCCACAGTGAATTCAGCTCCCCATATCATTGTCCCGACAGCCACACCAAGCAGGATGCAGCCGAGGCAACCATTGATAAACAGGAATATATCATAAGTGCCCACACCGTATAGGTTGCCCTTTTTACGGCGATATTCATAGCTGACGGCCTGAAGCACGAAACTTGACAGAATCAGCATCCACAGCCAGTAGGCTCCACCGAAGCTGGTGGAGTAGAAGAGCGGAAACGAAGCGAAAAACGCACCACCGAACACCACCAGTGTGGTGAACGTCAGTTCCCATTTGCTGCCGAGCGAATTGATTATAATCGAGCGGTGGGCTGCAGTGCGGGCCTGAAACAGCATGGACTGTCCTCCCTGAACAAAGAGCATCATCACCAGCAGGGCGCCGAGCACGGAGATCAGCAGCCACCAATAGTTTTGGAGAAATGAGAGTGTCATAATTTATTCTTCTGTTTCTTTACTGTGAATGGAAATCTGGCGCAACATGATCGAGGCTTCAGCGGCAAGCAGCGCTGTGAACACTGCGGCAAACAGCCAGAACGTGAGACGGACGCTTTCAACCGACAACGCCGATATGGCGGCACGCGTCGGCATGAGATCCTGAATCACCCACGGCTGACGGCCCACTTCGGCACACACCCACCCTGCCTGGCTACAGATCCAGACAATGGCGATGGAAAACATGCCGAGCAGACAAAGCCACTTATTGGTCAGCCACATCGGACGCACATAAGCAAGCAGAAGCATGACGGCGATAAAAGCCATCAGATAGCCGCCGGCAAGCACCATTATATGAAAAGAATAGAATGTCACAGCCACCGGCGGGATGAAGTCGGCAGGAGAATCATAATATCCATACCCGAAATATGGATAATCCGCGCGCAACGCCTTGAGTGCCGCTTCAGCTCCTTCGGCATTTCCGTGATTGACCGCAACACTATATTCTGCAAGAGCGGCGCGGGCTGCGCGTCCGCGCTCCATGCGCTCCGTGTAGGCCACAGTATCGAGCGGCTTTCCGCCAACAAAGTCACGTCCGGCAATCACATCGTTAATTCCGGGCACAAAAGCGTTGAAATCATTGCGGGCCAGCACACTCAGCGCTCCAGGAAGCCCGATCTTAAACAGATACGGATCAACATCGTTGTCAAACGTTTTTTCCGGATTGAGTATGCCGAAGGCCACCAGTTCCTGGCCATGTCCGCCATTCCACAGGCCCTCCATGGCCGCAAGTTTCATGGGCTGCGTCCGGCTCACCTCAACAGCTGAACCATGACCGGTGGCTGCTGTCAGCACTATGCCGACCAGGCCCACCCAGCCTGCCACCTTGATGGAGCGCACTGCAAACTCGACACGACGGCGGCGCATCAGCATCCAGCTGCTGACGCCGATGACAAACACGCCGGCCAGCGCCCAGCCGCTCATCACCGCATGAAAAAACTTATTGATCGCCACAGGTGACAGAGCCACGGCCCAGAAGTCGGTCATCTCGTTGCGCATCATGTCGGGATTGAACGTCATTCCCGAAGGATATTGCATCCACGCGTTGGCCACAAGAATCCACAACGCCGAAATCGTCGCGCCGATGGCAGTGAGCCATGTGGCAGCAAGATGAAACCGCGGGCTGACGCGTTTCCAGCCGAAAAACATCACCGCCACAAACGTCGACTCCATAAAGAAGGCAAAAATACCTTCAATGGCCAATGGCGCTCCGAATATGTCGCCCACAAACCATGAATAATTGCTCCAGTTAGTACCGAACTCAAACTCAAGGATTATGCCTGTGGCAACGCCAAGCGCAAAGTTGATACCAAAAAGGCGCATCCAGAATTTAGTGATCGACAGCCACTTGCCGTCCATGCCGCGACGCACGCAGATGCTCTCCATCACGGCCACGATAACACCCAGACCGAGAGTGAGCGGCACGAAAAGCCAATGATACATCGCCGTGAGGGCAAACTGCCATCTCGACCAATCTACAACCGTAATTAAATCATTCATAAATATCAATAAGTTGATTGTGAGGTTTCACAAGATTGTCACGCACGGCAGCTGCCCGTTCGGCGTCAGTAGCATAATCCCTCTGCAGAATATCAGGAAAAAACAGCAGTTTGAACACAAAAAAGAATATGACCAGCTTGACGATAATGATAACCCACAACTGTCGCCCCATTTCCGACATGGAGCGGAAGCCATCGGCATAAAAACGCCATATACTGACCGCCATACGTTTCATGAGGCAAATATACGGATTATTTTTTGTATTGAGAAAGCAAAGGCACCGGGAATTTAGAAAAAAGTGTCTCTACAGCCTCCGCTATGCCCTGCAAATTGCGATATTGGCCCTCACCTCCATCAATAACCGTGGCCACCGAAGCCGAAAACAAAGCCTGCTTCTTCTCCAGATTCACCATATCCATGGTCAGCACACCTTCTTTATATATGCCGGTGATGACCTGAGCGTTCTGATTCCAGTAGAACGGACGCGGATAGATGAACGACGGATAGAAGCCGCGACGGAAACCTGGACCGAAATAAGGACCCTGCGGCCCATAAGGCCCATAAGGAAACGCCGGCGCCGTTTCGATCTGCTTCTGCACTGTGACAGCGATATTTACCAGCAGCGGCGAATTCGGATCTTCAGTAAATCCGCGGTCAACCAATTGCTCGCGTATGGCAGCCGCTATATTGTAATAAGTGACCATCTGCATTCCCTGGGGCAGATTGCCCTGATCGGGCGTGACGATTCTGAAGGTGTGATACTCGGCCAGATCGGCACCATTATACGTTTCGGAATTGACAAGAGTATATGGCGAACAACCTATTGTCATCAAGGCTGCCACCACGGCCAGAAGAGTGAAAAATTTTCTCATAACGGAAATAGTTTAGTTAAATCATTATATATCAATAACACCCGCGCTCCTTTATTTGTTCTTTGCTCTCTTGAAGATGAAATTGAAGCCTCGACAAGCTTAAAATTCAACGGTTTCATTAACGATAGTTAATTAATATTGTTAATAATTCAACCTTAATTAACTTTACCATACATTATTATTATCTTTGCAAAAGAATAATATACACATACCTTTTTTGCCAAACAGTTACGTCACTGCCTCAGTTCTATTTTTAAAATTTTACCACCAAAACAATGAAAAAGCTATTATATACTCCAATTCTGCTGATTGCGGCCGTGGCCTGCGAATCAGAGGATCAAACACCAATCGACACCCCAGCTGAACCCACCTGCTTTGAACTTGGAATGGCTCCTGACTCTGTTCTGACTTTTGACTATATGTCCGAAGGCTGTAAAATCGCGACAAACGTCAGCCATTTCACCATTGATTCGATATGGTTCAGAAATAACACTCTTGAAGAGCGCTGCTACAGGCTTTCCGAAACCATTGAAAATGGCGGAACCATTAGTTGCGAATGGCTCACACTTTATCTGCTCGACAAAAGCATCGCCATTGAAACCGACAGCATTAACGACTATGCAACGAAGCATTACACCAATTCAGTGTATGACAATTTCATAATCTTCCTCACGTCTGCCGGAGAAAGCCATAAAATCCAGGGCATAAAACAACGTGGGCCATACATCGAACCGGAATATCCATTCGAAGAAATGCCGTCGTCACTGGAATTTCCAGCCGACGGAGCATCGGTGACGATCACAGGCGCGTCCACTCCGAAATGGTTCATAATGAACGCCACCGTCGACGGCAAAGAATTCACCGGATATTACTTCTCGGCATATGGAAGCTCTGAACACTATGACTGTCAGCTCAACTGGCTGAACATACGGCGCGACGGCGAAAATCTGACATTGACAGCTGAAGCGAATCCTGATCCCCGAACACGCACATTCACTTTATCTCTGTGGTCAACGGCCAACAACGGCATAATGATAAGCGGCACTCAACAAGGATCCTGAACGCATAGCGGCGACTACCTCACATTTTTGACAGGCTTTGCAAATCTCATGCGAAGCCTGTCTCATTTCTGAGAAAAAATGCGTAATTTTGTAGCATGATTAGAACTATACTCATCATGGTCCTGCTGACATACGCAATGACTGCCCGCGCGCTGACCCCGGCTGAGTTCGACTCTCTGGTGACGCGTCTGGAGTCTTTGCCCGCGCATCAGGCTGATTCCCTGGCCGCAACGCTGCTCACCGACGCGGCGTCACTGACCGAACTGGAGCAGACCGCCCGCAACACAATATTCAACCCCGACAAGCCAGACAAGATCAACGAACGAGCATATGCCTCGATCGCACGCGCCATTGCCGCATCGCCTCTGGCCACCACAACACAACGGGCGCTGGCCGACTGGGAAGCCCACGCCGCCGAACTGAACGCTCCGGGCGACATAGCCTCAGACTTCAACGTCAGACTGCTCTCCGGCAAAACGTCATCAATGCATGAACTCACCGCAGGCCAGCCTGCTATGCTCTATTTCTACAATCCTGACTGCCGGCATTGCATCGAAGTGCTGAAACTCCTCCATGACCGGCCCATGCCGGCACCAGTGCTTGCCATCTGCGTGGACTCAACGGAAAAACGCTGGCGCGACACCATCGGCCAGCTGCCGTCCGGCTGGACTCCGGTGCTCGACATCACTGACGTCCAGGCCGAAGACCTATACATATTCCTCGCCACTCCGGCCATCTATCTGATCGACTCCAACGGACGCGTCACAGTTAAAAATCCATCCATAAACTCTCTCGCCGGACAATGACACCGCAAAACATCACCGACATAATCATGATCATCGGCGCCGTCGGCTTCGCATGCTGGGGCGCATGGCGCGGAGCAATACGCCAGATCGGATGGCTGGCAGCATTTCTGTGCTCGTTTTTCGTCGCAAAAATATGCGGCCCCGGGCTGGCTTCCGCACTTGGCATCAGCCTGATCATCTCATATATCGCGCTGTTTGTCATGGCATTCATAGTCGTGAGCCTGATTTTCCGGCTGTTGCGGTTCACCGTACACCTGCTGCTGATGGGGCCGCTCGACCGTGCCGCCGGACTGATTGCCGGAATTTTCAAATGGTTACTGTTTGCATCGCTGCTTCTCAATATTCTCTTTATGTGCAACCCCCGCTGGCCAATTTTCGGCTCCGTGCTCGCATCACGCGCCATGCATCTGGTGCCGTGGCTCTTTGGAGTGGCCCGCGGATATATAGGATAAACATCTGTTATGGATCAAAACGAAGAACTGCTGTCTGACATATCGTCGGAATCCGACGACTACAAATATGGCTTTCACTCCAATATCGACTCCGAAATAATTCCGGCCGGACTGTCGGAAGAGGTGGTGCGACTGATCTCGCAAAAAAAAGGCGAACCGGAATGGCTGCTCGACTTCCGACTGAAAGCCTTTCGCCACTGGCTCACGCTGACGCCTCCGCAATGGGCACACCTTCAAATCCCGCCGATTGATTTCCAGGCAATAAGCTATTACGCTGCCCCGCGCAAAAAAGAAGGGCCGAAGAGCCTCGACGAGGTCGACCCTGAAGTGCTCGACACATTCAACCGTCTCGGAATTCCGCTTTCCGAACAAAAAGCACTGGCCGGAATGGCCGTCGATGCTGTAATGGACTCCGTATCAGTCAAAACAACCCACCGCGAAAAACTCGCGCAACTCGGAATCATATTCTGCTCATTCTCAGAAGCAGTCAAAGATTATCCGGAACTGGTCAAAAAATACCTCGGAAAGGTGGTGAGCTATGCCGACAACTTCTATGCCGCACTGAACTCGGCAGTATTCTCCGACGGATCGTTCGTCTACATCCCGAAGGGTGTGCGCTGCCCCATGGAACTGTCCACCTATTTCAGAATAAATGCCGCCGGAACCGGACAATTCGAGCGCACGCTCATCGTGGCCGACGACGATGCCTATGTCAGCTATCTTGAAGGATGCACAGCTCCAATGCGTGATGAAAACCAGCTGCATGCCGCCATCGTCGAAATCATTGCCGAAGAGCGCGCCGAAGTGAAATACTCCACCGTTCAGAACTGGTATGCAGGCGATAAGGACGGACGAGGCGGAGTCTACAACTTCGTCACAAAACGCGGTCTGTGCCGTGGCGACAACAGCAAAATCTCATGGACCCAGGTAGAAACCGGCTCTGCCATCACCTGGAAATACCCGTCGTGCATACTCAAAGGCGACGGATCGGTGGGAGAATTCTACTCGGTGGCGGTGACCCGAAACCATCAACAGGCCGACACCGGCACCAAAATGATACATCTCGGCTCAAACACCCGCTCAACAATCGTCAGCAAGGGCATTTCAGCCGGATTCAGCCAGAATTCCTACCGCGGACAGGTTTCGGTGGCGGCCGGTGCAAAAGGCGTCAGAAACCACACCCAGTGCGACTCCCTGCTGCTGTCGCCGACATGTGGCGCACACACATTTCCGGTAATCGACATAAAGAACCCGACCGCAGTCGTCGAACACGAGGCCACAACTTCAAAAATCTCGGCCGAACAGCTCTTCTACTGCAACCAGCGAGGCATACCCACGGAAGAGGCCGTCGGACTTATTGTCAACGGATATGCCAAAGAAGTCATGAACAAACTCCCAATGGAATTCGCCGTCGAAGCCCAGCGGCTGCTCCAGATCACCCTTGAAGGCTCCGTCGGATGAAACTGCCGCTGATCGTAAAAATCCTCATTGCCATGGTGCTGGGCATCGGGGCAGGACTTATCCTCCCGATGCCGGTATGCCGCATATTCTCCACATTCAACGGCATCTTCTCTCAATTCCTTAGCTTTCTCATTCCGCTGCTAATTCTCGGATTTGTGGCGCCGGCCATAGGCGAAATCGGATCCGGAGCCGGCAAAATGCTGGTGACCACCGCAATCATCGCCTATGTCATGACTCTGGCATCAGGACTCTTCTCATACTCCGCCGGAGCATGGATTTTCCCGCAACTGATAACTCCTGGCAGCGTGTCGGAATCAGTCATGAACCATGCCTCAGGAACCGATCCGACGCCATTCTTCACCGTCGAGATGCCTCCGATGTTCTCAGTCATGTCGGCTCTGGTGCTCGCATTCATTCTCGGACTTGGCATGGCCTATGCCAACTCAACGGCCATGAAAAGCTGGTTCAACGAATTCCGCGACATAATCACCCGCACAATATCGGCCGTGATCATACCGCTGCTGCCGGTCTATATTTTCGGAATATTCCTCGAACTTGCCAGGTCCGGACGTGTCGGTCCGGTACTGATCACGTTCATCAGCATAATCGCCGTGATATTCGCCATGCACGTCCTTCTGCTTCTCGCCCAATTCGCCATTGCGGGACTGGTATCCGGCAAAAATCCGATAAAAATGCTGCTGACGATGCTTCCGGCCTACTTCACCGCATTGGGCACCCAAAGCTCGGCCGCCACTATCCCTGTCACACTCCGCTCAAGCATCGCCACCGGAGTGCGTCCGTCAATCGCCGGATTCGTCATTCCGCTATGCGCCACCATACACATGTCTGGCTCCACGCTCAAAATTGTGGCATGCGCGCTCGCGCTAATGCTCATGCAGGGAATCCCCTACTCTTTCCCCATGTTTGCCGGATTCATCGCCCTGCTCGGAATCACAATCATTGCGGCGCCGGGAGTGCCCGGAGGCGCCATCATGGCCTCGCTCGGACTGCTCTCATCAATGCTCGGATTCTCTGAAGCTGACAACGGACTGATGATCGCACTCTACATTGCGATGGACTCTTTCGGCACCGCCTGCAACGTCACCGGCGACGGCGCCATTGCCTTGATCATCAACCGGATTTTCTCAAAATAACTATTTTAAAGCGCGACTATCACTGCAGTGGCAAGCGACGCTATGCCCTCGCGACGGCCAGTGAAGCCAAGGCCCTCGGTGGTCGTGGCCTTTACCGACACACACTCCGCCGGCAGGCCAAGGTCGGTGGCCACAGTGCCACGCATTTCCTCGATATGAGGCGACAGCTTCGGTGCCTGCGCTATGATGGTGACGTCGACCTGCGCGGGCCTGTAGCCCGCTTCGGCCAGAAGCTCCACCACCCTGCGCAACAGGCGGCGCGAGTCAGCGCCCTTATATGCCGGATCGGTGTCAGGAAAATGATAACCTATGTCGCGAAGCGCGGCTGCGCCCAGCAGAGCGTCACACAATGCGTGCAAAGCCACATCTGCATCACTGTGGCCGAGCAGCCCAAGCGGAGAATCGATCTTCACGCCGCAGAGCCACAACTCACGGTCGGGAGCAAAACGGTGCACGTCATATCCATTGCCCATGCGCAGGGCAGGTAATGCTGTATTCATAGTTGCTCTTTTTATCGGCGACGGCCAAACAGATCCTTGATGCCGTCCATGTCGAAAGTAAGGGAGAAACGCAGAGTCTGATCCAGAGGCGATGACGCCGCCGTGGCCACCATATAAGATGCGTCGAGCCGGGCCACCTTCAGAGCAAATCCGGCGCCAACGCCAAGATACTGACGGTTGCCCTTGTTGGGATGTTCATAGAAATAGCCGGCGCGGAAAAAGAACTGGTCATTATAGGAATATTCGGCGCCCACCGACCAGCGGATCTCCTGAAGTTCCTCCTTGGCACCGCCGGGAGCATCACTGAACGACTTGAATATACCGGTGATTGACGACATATTCTCCCAGTCTTCCTTAGCATCCAGAAACTGCTCCATGCCCTCGGGAGTATCGACATCATAGTCATTCTCGCGCGGCATTGTCGGCACCAGAATCTTGCTGGCGTCAAGATTGAGCGAAAGCAGATGATAGTCAGCCAGCGGGAAAGTGAACGACGTGCCTATGCGCAGCTGGGCGGGAAGGAAGGCAGGGTTGGCGCCTCCGTCATAGTTGACCTTCGATCCGATATTGTTCAGATTCCAGCCCCATGACCACTGACACTCCGAGCGTCCGACCATCGGAAAACAAGTATAATAGCCTGCGATATCGGCAGCAAATGCCGAAGCGCCCACATTCTGGTCGCCTGCATATGATTCGGAGAATCCCAGGGCGGAATAGATATAGCGGAACGCCACGCCCATCGAGAATTTTTCCGACAACTTGCGTGAATAGCCCAGATCGACACTCATTTCATAAGGATTCAGGGTCTGGATGGCCGCGCCCTCGGCTCCGCTGGTGGTCACCTCGCCGAGCGAGAAATAGCGCAGCGATGCCGATATCGCCTGATTGTCTCCGTGGCCTATTTTCCAATATCCGGCCACGTTGGCCAGGAAGATATCGTTGACAAGCTTGCGCAGCCACGGAGTGTAGCTGAGCGACACTCCGGCCGACGAATAGGCGAATGCGTATTTCGACGGATTCCAGAACTGGGAGTTACAGTCAGGGTCGGTGGCTGCACCGAGATCGCCCATCGATGCGCCGCGCGCGTCGGGAGCGATATCGAGAGAGTTGACACCGGTCTGCACCGGGTTGAACTGATTGGCGCTGTTATAGTCTGCGGCAAACGTGGCGGCGGTTCCTGCTGCCGTCGCCGTCATGGCCAGTATGAGTTTTCGCGTAAACATACCTTATTAACTCAACCCGGTGCCGAATTATTGTGCTGGCCTACTTGAAAAATTCGGTCAGGTAGGCGCGCACCTCTTCGGCAGTTGGACTCACGGCCACAATCGTGCCGTCGGGATCCACAAGAAAAGTGCGGCCGGCCGCATTGCTCACGCGGTAAAGGTCCCAGATATGACCCGCGTCGTCAAGCTCCAGCAGGTTGAGCCAGCGGTAGCCGTCGGCCTCGATGGCTTTCACCGCCTTATCGGCCGTGCGATATTCGCGCGCCACGCCAACAATAGTGAAGCCCTTGGGCGCGAACTCCTCCCACACCGGAATCATTGACTCGGAGAGGCGCCTGCATGGCCCGCACCACGACGCCCAGAGGTCTATGAGAGCGGGGCGCCCGGCAATCTCCTCGCTCAGGCGGTTAAGGCTGGACAGCACCCGCAGTCAACGCGACGGACGCCACAGCGAGGAGTGAGGATAAATATTTCATAATTTCACTTATATAACTTACAGCATGGCAAGAGCGCGCTTGATGGCGGCCTCCACCTTTAGCGTCGGATCGGCGTCAAACAGCTTCTTGAGCGCCTTCTGGCTCTGCGGACGGGCGAATCCGAGCATCACCAGCGCTGCCAGAGCCTCGTCAAACGCCTCTGACTGCGGCATGGCATCTGGTATGGCAACCTCGCCGTCAGCGCCGGCAAACACCACCTTGTCCTTAAGGTCAACGATGATGCGTTGCGCCGTTTTCAGTCCGATTCCCTTCACGGCCTTGAGCTTGGCCGAATCGCCGCCGGTGATGGCCTGCTCGAGCTGGGCGGGAGTGAGCGACGACAGAATCATGCGCGCCGTGTTGGGTCCGACGCCGCTCACTCCGATGAGCAAACGGAAAAGCGAGCGTTCGCGCTCGTCGGCAAAGCCATAGAGGTCGTGCGTATCCTCGCGGATCACCTCGTGTATCAGCAATTTGACCGATGTCTGTTTCTCAATCTGCGAGAATGTGGAAAGCGATATGGCCACGAAATAACCAATGCCGCTGGTTTCCACGATGGCATATGTCGGTGTCAGGCTGTCGAGAGAGCCTTTTACGTATTCTATCATTTCAGATCGGCGGTGATTTCGTGAATATGGTTCAGTATATCAACATCGGCCTGAGTCATCTCCACCCCGCGGCGGCTCATCACCTTACGGGCGGTCTCGAAGAATTTCGGCATGATCACGTCGGAGAAGCCGGCCGCGCCGCCGTCGGAAAACGAGGCCACGAAGTTGCGCGGGAAACCGGCGCCGTGGATGTTGCACCCCACGCCCACCACCGTGGCCGTGTTGAACATGGTGTTGATTCCCGCCTTGGAGTGGTCACCCATGATCAGTCCGCAGAATTGCAGGCCGGTGCGCAGGAAACGCCTCGTCGGATAATTCCACAGACGTATTTCTGAATAATCGTTCTTGAGATTCGATGACGTGCATCCGGCGCCGAGGTTACACCACTCGCCGATCACGGCGTCGCCAAGATATCCGTCGTGCTGCTTGTTGCTGTTGGCAGTGAAGATGGCGTTGCCCACCTCGCCGCCAACCTTGCACTTGGGTCCGAGGTTAGTGCCGGGAAGCAGACGGGCGCCTGCGCGCACCTTGCTGCCGTTATCTATGCAGACCGGACCGCGAAGCACCACAGCTTCCTGCACTTCGGCATCGCGCCCTATGTAGACCGGCCCCTGGCGGGTGTTCAGGAAACAACCCTCCACGTCGGCACCTTCCTCGATAAACACAAGGGCCGGGTCGCCAATAACCGTGCAGCTGTCGGGAATCGGCTGCGACTTCCGTCCTTCGGTCAGGACGAAGAAATCGGCAGTGATCAGCTCCTTGCTCAGCGTGAACAGATGGTAAGGCTGGCGTATGGCTGTGACGGCCAGGCTGACAGAGGCCTCGCCCTGTGAACGCTCGCCACGCCAGGCTATCGGAGCGCCGTCATGCTGATCGGCAATCCACTGACCCGGAGCGAGGGCGGCAACAGCTTTGACCAGCTCGCCGTCAGGCATCACGTGACCGGCAATATATAGATCTGCGGCCGGATCGGCAGGAAATTTGCTCTGAAGGTATTCTTCTGTCAGATACGAAATCTCGGCGTCAGGCAGACAGCGCTGCCAATGGTCGGCAATAGTGCCTATTCCGGTGCGCAGCAGCGCCACCGGGCGGGTAAACGTGAGCGGCAGCAGATTGTCTCTCACCTCCTTTATATCAACAAGTGCAATTTTCATAACTTTCATGCTTTTTATTTACGATAACGTCTTGGGCGCTCCATTTCGCGCTTCGGAGCCACCGGCTCATGGGCCTTAAGACCGGCATCGGCAGTAAATATCTCGACAGGGCGCTTCATTGACGAATAGAAATTGGCGACATCAACAATAGACGCATCTCCGAGCGAATGGTTACACACAGCCAGTTCTTTCCATCGGTCATCGTCAGGGCCACAGGTTTCTTTGCCGGGCACCTCAAGCCAGGCACACAATATGCTGGTGTCTATAACCACTATTTTGTTTACCGGCATAGCTTTCAGATTTTATCAAGACTCATCAACTTGCCGAGCGACGCAGTCCCGAGCAGTTTCACCAGATTTTCCTTGTCTTCCAGCAGAGTGATGCACCCGGCGCCTGTGTCCTTGTCACGATGCACATACGAAATGAACTGAATCATCTCCGGGCCAAGCTCGTCAAGCAGAGTCGGATTGTGGGTTGTGCACAAAATGTCGATATGCCGCTCGCGTCCAAGCTTCACCAGCATATCGATCAGCTCCTTGACTCTCGATGGGTGCAGTCCGTTGTCAATCTCTTCAATCACCAGCAGACTGTATGGAGCCAGGGTGAGCAGTGCGGCCACAACGGCCACAAAGCGAAGAGTGCCGTCCGACATTCCTCTGGCATCGGCCGAGATATATGTATCGCCCGACCCTTTCCATCCTTCTTCGCAATACAGCATGGCATCCGTGCCATATTGACCGATCTTTGCCGTCCACACTCTCCTGATATCTTTCTCAGGCAAAGGAGCTACATATTCCGACAACTGCCTCTCCACTTCCGAACGGCGGTCATCCGGTATGGCGGCAAGCACCCCGGCAATATTCGATGCGTCATGATTCAGCGTGTCAGACAATGCCGCATATCCGCGCATATTACTCGGGATCGGGTCAAGAATAAAGATGCGAGAAAGAGCACCGGCAACGACTTTCGCTCCGTCAAACACCTCTTTCGTCACAAATTTTGTAGACGACAGTGTGATCAGCTGCGACAATATCGAATACGCGCGGTTCATATCCACACGTTTTGCGCCTCCGCGTTTGCCAGTATAGAAATAAACAGGTATTATAGCCTTTCCGGGCTCCTCTTTATCGGTATAAAACAGTGTCTTGTTCAGTTTTTCGTCACGATACCGGTCAAGACGCTCGCTGAGCAGCTCACAGCCTTCGGCATCCTTGGTCTTGCGCAGCGAGAGCGTATAGACAAACTGCTCGCCATTGGACGGCGCCGGATTGTCTTCTATGGTCACGCTTATTGAGAAGAAGTCGCTGCCGCTTCTGAACGACCATTCCTTGCCACCACGCAGCGGCGGAACAGCTGTCGAACCTCCGATGGCTTGCGACAATGCCATATTTCCTACACTGCGCTGCAGAAACGACAACGCATCCAGTGCATTGGATTTGCCGGCCGCATTGGTCCCGATCATGAAAGTGATGGGATCTATATATAGCTTGGCGTCAGCAAAACTTTTCCAGTTGAGAAGAGCAAGTTCTTTTATCATATTGAGAATCTGATTGAAAGCGTGTTGTTTCTTACAGCCCGGGGCCTATGCGGGGCGGATTGCGGCGGCGTTTGATGCGGCGCGGAAGATTGCCGAGCCAGTTGATCAGGCGGGTGAGCGGCGACGGCGACATGGCTGTTTCCGAGCTGATCGGGTCGATAAACGACATGACGTCGCCCTCGGCGCCAAATTGTTCCGGGAAGATTATCAGCAGATTGGCACGGCTGAAATAGCGTTTGAGAAAGAGCGGCATGTCCTGCACTTCGGGCGAATAGCTGAGAGAGTCCGGACGGGCGGAAACGACGGTGAGCAGATCGTCGTCAAGTATATGGTTGGCCATCAGCACAAAATCGTCCCACTGCTCCATCGGGCGGAACTCATGACGCACTTCGAGTTTTTCATGCCTGAACACTCCGCCGATCAGCGGATTCATGTCGGGATGACACAGGAATATCACCCGGCTGCCGAGCGACAGGGCCAGACGGCCGATCGAGCACACCCACTGGCGGAAACCGCTTTCATACGACGCCTTCGGGGGCACCCACACCACCAGACGGCGCAAGGTGTTGAGCGGATTGAAGCAGCGGCTGAGGATGATCTGGCGGTTGGTGCTCTGGAGAAGATGCTCGATGCGCGGACCGAAAAAAGTGTCGATCACCGACGAACGGCGGTGCATGCCCATCAACACCGTGGTGATGTCGCGTTCGTTGATCGTGTTGAGCACTCCGGTGGCTATGTTCAGGTCAAAGCGTTCGATCGGAGTCACCGGCACGTCTACTGTGGCGGCCACCCCGATGGCAAGGTCCAGGGCCGATGCGCCTGCTGCACGGGCGGCCGGCGAATTGTCATTGCGCACGTGCACGGCATAGATCCGGTCGGCCGGTCCGCGCCGGTCTATCATCATGGCCAGTTCCATCAGTTCCGACGAGGTCACCGACGAAGAGATGGCCACCAGCGTGTTCTGCGGACCGGAAGCCGTCGGATCAGCGGCAATTTCCTCCGGTTTTTGCGACAGAAGGCGTATTTTCAGCCTGGCGGCAGCGCCCGAAGTCACAATCGGGGCAATGGCGCAGGTAACAAGAATCATCAGCACTGTGCCGTTAAGCATCGCCAGATTCATGATGCCGAAATTATAGCCGATTGTGACAACTGCCAGCGCAACTGCCGTGTGGGCCGTCGTAAGACCGAAAAGCACCATCCGGTCGTCGCGCGTCATGCCATAAAATTTCTGGGCGAGAAAAGCGGCCACCCATTTGGTCAGAAGCGCCACTCCGAGCATATTGGCCGCCATGACCAGGGTCTCGGTCTGGACTATGACGCGCACGTTGATCATCATGCCGACGCCGATCAGGAAATAGGGAATGAACAGTGCGTTGCCGACGAACTCGATGCGGCTCATCAGAGGCGAGGTATTGGGCACGAATTTGTTCAGCACCAGACCGGCCAGGAAGGCGCCGAGCACCGATTCAAGACCGATGGCCTGCGCGAGATAAGCTGCGAAAAACACCAGCGCCAACACATAGACAAACTGCGTCACCCTGTCGTTGAAATGACGCAGAAACGAACGCGTCAGCCACGGATAGACCAGTGTCACCGCCGCACAATAAGCCGCCAGGCGTCCCAGTAGCAGCAGAATGCCAGGCACCGAGAATTCCCCGGTGCGCTGCACCGACAGAGCCACCGCCAGCGCCAGCAGGGCGCCGATCACGGCGACTATGGTGCCGACTATCGCGATCAGCACCGACGGACTTTTGGTGATGCCGTAGCGCGCGGTCACCGGATAGGCGATCAGCGTGTGCGAGGCATACATCGACGCGAGCAGCACGGCGGTGATGGCATCCGTGTGCAGAAGCCATATCGACGCCGCGATGCCGCCTATCAGCGGGATAAAGAAGGTGAGGGCGCCGAAAACCAGACCGCGCTTCAGATTCAGGCGCAAGTGAAACAGATCGATCTCGATGCCGGCCAGAAACATCAGATAGAGCAGGCCAACCTGACCGAAAATCTCAAAACTCGCGTCATTGTCAAGCACATGGAATCCATACGGCCCGACACACACGCCGGCCACTATCATACCTATGATGTGGGGAATCTTAAGCCGATTCAGCAACAGCGGAGCCATCAAAATGATGGCCAGCACGATGAAGAAAATCAGCACCGGATTGGTCACTAAAGCTGTCTCTGTCATTTCGACTGCAAAGTTACGCATTTTTCCGGAATTAACAGGTCGTTTCATAATGAACACATCGCCGCCGCGAAGCGTTTTGCTGAAAAAACGGTTTCAACTATGAAATTTCTTTTCATCACCCTGGCCTTGGCGGCCGCGGCGCTCACCGCGCCGGCCCAGGCGCTCACCGACGCCCGGCGCGACTCGTTAATGCGGTCACACAAGGTCCTGACGTTCGGCGGCGAGACGGAATCAGCCACCGAGGCCCGCAACGACTCGGTGCGCCGGCTCATCGAGATGTTCTACTATGACCAGTTCCGCCACTTCTCCGACCCCGAAGCCCCCTATTTCCTGCTGATGAGCCGCGACGCCGACCTGGCAATGGGCATCGGCGGCGCTGTCCGCATGCGCGGATATTACGACTGGAACGGAGCAATGCCGTCGCCAGCGTTCACGCCGTTCCACATCTCAATGCACCCCGACCCGGCGCGGATGCGCCATTTCGCCACCACCCCGTCGGGCTGCTGCCTGTTTTTCAGGGTGCTGGGCCAGAACAAGACCCTCGGAAACTATCAGCTCTACATCGAAGCCGGCTTCAACGGATACGACGGACGCGATCTCAAACTGAAAAAAGCCTATGCGATCGTCAATGACTTCACCGTCGGACTGGCCACGTCGACCTTCTCCGACCCGGCCGCCCAGCCTCCGGTAATCGACGCCCAGGGACCAAGCAACAAGATTTCGGGCGCCAACGTGCTGGTCAGGTGGATGCCCCGCCTCTCCGCGCGATGGATCGCGGCCCTGTCGGCCGAGACTCCGGCGTCGCTTTCAGCGTCGTTTTCGCCTGAAACCGAAGCTGTCGAAAACTGGATACCCGACGCCGCAGCCTTCCTGCAATACGAATGGGGGCCGACAGCCCACGTGCGCCTGGCGGGAATCGTCAGATCGCTGTCCTATCGCGACAAAGAGTCCCGCCGCAACCGCCACGCTGCCGGATGGGGCGTGATGCTCAGCTCGGTGGCCCACCCGCTTTCGCCGCGGCTCACAACCTATGCCTCGGTCAATTATGGCCACGGATATGCCGGCCTGGGAGGCGATCTCTCCATGGGGACATACGACCTCATCCCCTGCCCCGGATCCGACCGCCGGCTCTATGCCCCGGCATCGCTGGGCTGGTGTGCGGGAGCGCAATGGAATTTCCGCCACAATCTCTTTGCCAGCGGAGCGGTTAGCTCCACCCTGTTCATGCCCCGCCGCGGAGTGGCCGGCGACGAATACCGGCGCGGAATCACCGCCGACGTCAATCTGATCTGGAACCCGACGCCGCGCATCCAGACCGGAATCGAATTCGACTTCGCACAGCGGCTCAATTTCAGCGGCGACAGCCACAGCGCCTGCCGGATCAACCTGCTGGCCCAGTTCAGCTTCTGATCCATTTTCTGTTTTCAGTTTTTTTGCTTAACTTTGCGGCCGTGAAACCGTCGCAATCACACTCGCAATCACACTCGCATACACCGCCGCCCCCTGCCGCCGACCTCCGCGTCGACGTGGAGGCGGTGCTTCGCAGCCGCGCCCCGTCGGTGGCCAGACGGCTGCCCGGCTTCATCATACGCTCGCTCGAAAAATTCGTCTGCCAGAAGCAGATGAACGAAATGCTGGAGGCCACGGCCGGCCTGCGCGACGCCGACTTCTGCGCCGGCATCCTCGAACGCCTCGGTGTGACCTACACTATCATCGGAGCCGAAAACCTGCCCCCGGTGTCAGACCGCCGCGTGACCCTGGCGAGCAACCATCCGCTCGGCGGACTCGACGGAATCATCCTCATCGACATGGTCACCAGGCTCTATGGACCAGGCGCCCGCTTCATCGTCAACGACCTGCTGATGGCCCTGAAGCCGCTCCACGGAGTCTTCCTCCCAATCAACAAACACGGCGCGCAAAGCCGCGCGGCGGCCGCTGCGGTCGACACCGCATTTGCCGACAACAACCCTGTCCTGATCTTCCCCGCCGGACTCTGCTCGCGCCGCGGGGCCGACGGAGTCGTGCGCGACCTGCGCTGGAACAAGATGTTTGTGACAAAGAGCATCGAGTCCGGACGCACCGTCATCCCGATCCGGTTCGGAGGATGCAACTCCGGATTCTTCTACAATTTCGCCAAATGGCGCGAAAGGCTCGGAATCAAATTCAACATCGAGATGATACGCCTGCCAAAAGAACTCTTCCGCGCGGCAGGATCTTCATTCACCATAACGATCGGAAAACCCATACCGCCGTCCTCGCTGCAGGGCGGTGCGGCTGCAACTGCCTGCGCCCAGCGCATCAAAGAAACCGTTTATTCATTATAATATACCCGTGACTCAACCTGTTATCGACGAAACTCCAACCGAACTCCTTGAATCTGAACTGACACCCGAAAGATTCCTGCGCCACACCAACAAAGGCGGAAACGAACTCTATGTTGTCGACGGACGCGAATGCCCGGCCACCATGCGTGAAATCGGACGCCTGCGCGAAATCGCCTTCAGAGCCGGAGGCGGAGGCACCGGCCTGGAATGCGACATCGACGAGTTCGACACAATGTTGCCGCCATGCCGACAGCTGATCGTCTGGGACCCCGAATCACGGCGCATTCTCGGAGGATACCGCTTCATTGCCGGTGCCGACGTGCGCTTCGACGCCCCCGGAGTGCCCCGAATCGCCACCGGACACCTGTTCCGATTCTCCGAAGAGTTCCTCAGAGACTATCTGCCACACACAATCGAACTCGGACGCTCATTCGTGCGCACCGACATGCAGGCCACCGGAGCTTCCCACGGAGGAAAGGCCATCTATGTGCTCGACAACCTCTGGGACGGCCTCGGCGCCCTCTCGGTCGAAATTCCCGACATAAAATACCTGTTCGGCAAAGTGACAATGTATCCCGCATACATGGCCGAATGCCGCAACATGATCCTCCACTTCTTCCACCTGTGGTTCCCCGACCGCGACGGACTGGTCACCCCGACCGTGCCCCTGCAGGCCGACATCGACACCCCGGAACTGAGAGCCATGTTTGCCGGACAATCGTTCCGCGACGATTACCGCGTGCTCAACCGCGCCGTCCGCGACCACGGGCTGAACATCCCGCCGCTTGTCAACGCCTACATGAACCTGTCGCCGACAATGCGATGCTTCGGCACTGCCGTCAACCACGAATTCGGCTCGGTCGAAGAAACCGGAATCCTCGTCACCATCGACGACATCTTCGAGGAAAAGAAGCAACGCTACATCTATTCCTACTGCGACCCCAAAACCAACCACGACTGACAATGAAAATATGCACTGACTTCAGGCTGACGGAGTCCCGGCACCTTTCGCCCGTCTACGGACTGCTGACGCTCCAGAGCGAAAAACCGCTGCCGGAAATCCACGCCGGCCAGTTCGCCCAGGTCAGAGCCGACGGCTCGAAGACCACCTTCCTGCGACGGCCGATATCTATCTGCTCGGCCGACCCCGAAACACGCACCATACGCCTGCTCATACGTCGCGCCGGCGACGGCACCGCCGCACTCCTCGACACCCCCGTCGGACACCTTATTAATATAATGCTCCCGCTCGGACGCCCGTTCGACATCCCGGCCACCGACAGCGCCACAGACCGGCCCCTGCTCATCGGAGGCGGAGTCGGAGTCGCCCCGCTCCTGTTTCTGGGACGCGAAATGCGCCAGGCCGGACTCAACCCCGAATTCCTCATCGGAGCCAGGTCAGCATCCGACCTGCTGCTGCTCGACGAGTTCAAAGCCCTCGGCGACGTCAACATCACAACCGACGACGGTTCGCTCGGCCACCGCGGCGTGGTAACCGCCCACCCCCGCCTCCAGCGACCCGTCAGCCACATCTTCTGCTGCGGACCGGCGCCGATGATGAAGGCTGTGGCAGCTGCTGCCGCCAAACTCGGTGCCTCATGCCAGGTCAGCCTCGAAAACATGATGGCATGCGGCATCGGAGCCTGCCTCTGCTGCGTCGAAAAAACCGTCCGCGGCAACGTCTGCGTATGCACCGAAGGACCTGTTTTCAACATAAATCAACTCACATGGCTCGATTAAGCGTCAACATTGGATCCCTCCAGCTCAAAAACCCCGTCCTGACAGCTTCCGGAACTTTCGGCTATGGCGAAGAATTCGCCGACTTCGTCGACCTCTCGCGCCTCGGCGGATTCGTCGTCAAAGGCACCACGCTGCACTCGCGCGAAGGCAACGACTACCCCCGAATGGCCGAAACCCCGTCGGGCATGCTCAACGCCGTCGGACTCCAGAACAAAGGCGTCGGATATTTCATCGACAACATATACCCCCGCATCAAAGACTGCGGTTCCGAAATAATCGTCAACGTCAGCGGAGCTTCGCCCGCCGACTATGTGGCCGTGGCCGAACGCCTCGCCCCGCTCCAGGGCATCAGAGCCATCGAGCTCAACATCTCCTGCCCCAACGTCAAGCAGGGCGGAATGGCATTCGGAACCACATGCGCCGGAGCCGCCTCGGTCGTCTCGGCCGTGAGACGAGCATGGGAGAAGACACTCATCGTCAAACTATCGCCCAACGTCACCGACATCGTCGAGATCGCCCGCGCAGCCGAAGATGAAGGTGCCGACTCCGTCTCGCTGATCAACACCCTCATGGGAATGGCCGTCGACGTCGAACGCCGGCGCCCCATGCTATCCACCATCACCGGAGGACTCTCCGGTCCCGCTGTCCGACCGGTGGCCGTGCGAATGGTCTGGCAAGTGGCCAAGGCCGTGAAAATCCCCGTCATCGGACTCGGCGGCATCACCTGCGGACGCGACGCACTCGAATTCCTCATGGCCGGCGCAACCGCCGTCCAGATCGGCACCGCCAACTTCCTCGACCCCGCGGCAACGATGCGCGTCATCGACGAAATCGAAGACTACTGCACGCGCCACAAGATATCCGACATACGAGAAATCATAGGCATAATCTGACCACGAACCCCGGACACACCGTCCGGGGTTTGTTATATGGCCGGAGCCTCAGGCCCGCCGACACCTGCCGCCAACCCCGTGTCGCGCGCCCTCGTTTAACAATAATTAACTGTATCAGTCCATATATTTCACGATTTTTCTGTAACTTTGATGCGGGAATACAACCCATTTAACACTTGTCGGTAGTATTGCCTTAACATATTTAACTTAACGAGTACTAAAATTTAACCCTAAATAATATCCACAAAAACAACAGAGAGAAAACAGACTTCTTACCTGTCTGCCGCAGCGCCGCAGCGCCACATGCTGCCCCCGGCAGAACCTTAGACCCACGTAAAAACATCATTATCAATCACTATCATTAATCCACAGAATGAGAAAAAGTCTCTTGCCTTGGCACTATGCCCTATCAGGCTTAGTCGCCATTACCATGATGGCTCCGATGACTGCCTCTGCAGCCGCCGAACCCGGCACAGCTCCGCAGGCAGCAGCCACCAGCGCTAAGCGAGTTGTGACCGGTCTTGTTGTCGACAAAGTTGACGGCGAACCGCTTCCTGGCGCGACCGTGGCCGTCAAGGGCGACAAATCGGCCATCACTGCCACCGACATCGACGGTCGATTCTCCATCACAATCCCCAACAACAAAGCGTCTCTCGTCGTGTCCTATGTCGGATACAAAGACTTCACAACCCCTCCTGTCGACGACCTCGGTTTCATCAAAATCGAAATGCAGGGCGACGACAAGACCCTCGACGAAGTCGTTGTTGTCGGCGCCGGCACCCAGAAGCGTGTGTCGGTGACCGGTGCGATCACCTCTGTCAAAGGTGAGGAACTGCGCATGCCCGCAACAACTCTCACCAACGCGCTCGCCGGTAAGATCGCCGGCGTTGTCGCAATGTCAAACTCCGGCGAACCCGGCTCGGGCGCTGAGTTCTACATCCGCGGTATCGGCACATTCGGCGGACGCCAGACCCCCCTCATCCTCCTCGACGACGTCGAAATCTCATCATCAGACCTCGACTATGTTCCCGCTGAAAACATCGAATCGTTCTCGATCCTGAAAGACGCGTCGGCAACTGCCATCTATGGCGCACGCGGTGCAAACGGCGTCATGATCATCAAGACCAAAGGCGGTGACTACAACGCCAAGACCACCATCAACGTCTCGGTTGAAAACTCGTTCAACTTCCTCGACAAGTTCCCCGAATTCGTTGACGGTCCTACCTACATGACCCTGCACAACAAGGCCAACATCGGACGCGGCAACCAGCCCTACTACTCTGAATCCAGAATCCAGAAAACCGCATCGGGCCTGAACCCCTACCTCTACCCCAACGTTGACTGGAGCGACGTAATCTTCAAGAACATGGCAATGCGTCAGCGCGCCAACGTCAACGTCTCCGGCGGTGGTTCCAAAGTCCGCTACTACATGTCGCTCGACTTCCAGCACGAAGACGGCCTCATCAACACCGACAACCTCTACTCCTGGAACAACAACGTAAACATCTACAACTACACGTTCCAGAACAACATCGCCTACAAGCTCACCCCCACCACCACCATCACCATGAACATGAACGCGCAGATCCGTTCGACCTCGCGTCCAAACACTGATCTTGGCTCCGGTCGCGGATGGGCTGGCGATATCTTCCAGAAGATCCTCACCACAACTCCGGTTGACTTCCCCGCTTACTTCCCCGCGCGTGAAGGCGATGAATTCGTACGTTACGGCACAATGCGCAAGAACGAAAGCTACCTCACCAACCCCTATGCTTTCGTCAACACCTCGTACTACGAATCCAACGAAAACACCATCAACACCGTCATCAAGGTAAACCAGGACTTCGACTTCATCACCAAGGGCCTCAAGGCCGAAGTGTGGGTCAACTTCAAGAACTGGTCAAACGGCGCGTTCGACCGCACCATCACTCCCCACCTGTTCCAGGTCAGCAACCCCGACAGCCATGACATGGTCATCACCGACGACAACGGCAACCAGGTCATGAACACCAACTTCCCGCTGCAGACCGTTCGCGACGGCACGATCTACATCGCCGAA
Organism: uncultured Porphyromonadaceae bacterium; assembly: GCA_947177035.1. Lineage (GTDB taxonomy): Bacteria > Bacteroidota > Bacteroidia > Bacteroidales > Muribaculaceae > UBA3263. The sequence continues at coordinate 27,254 of CAMWSS010000012.1, forward strand.
TCCGCCTACGGCACATCGGCTGACCAGACCTTCGAACTCCAGGCCAACGTAAACTGGAGCCGCAAGTTCGGTCTCCACGACGTCAGCGCCATGCTGCTCTACCGTCAGCGCCAGTATCGCAAAAGCTCTCTGCCCAACCGCAACCAGGGCGTTTCGTTCCGCGCCACCTATGACTTCGCCCACCGTTACCTCGTTGAATTCAACGCCGGTTACAACGGCACCGAACGTCTGGCCAAGGCCGACCGCTTCGGCTTCTTCCCCGCAGCCTCTCTCGGCTGGGTAGTCAGCAACGAACCCTTCTTCGAACCCGCCTCCAACGTCATCACCAACCTCAAGATCCGCGGTTCTTACGGTCTGGTAGGCTCCGATGACCTCAATGGCCCCAATCAGGGCGACGGCACCAAGCTCCACTTCCTCTACATCGACAAGATCACGAACAACAACATCTCACAGATACAGTGGACATCCGGCCGTTACGGCGGCTCACGATACACTGGCGGCGGTCCGGAACTCATCTACTATGCAGCATCCGGCATCGGCTGGGAAAAATCGCGTAAAGCCGACATCGGTCTCGACCTCACTCTCTGGGGCGACCTCTCGATCGTGGCCGACGTGTTCTATGACCAGCGCTACGACATCTTCCTCCACCGCGAGGCATGGCCCCAGTCTCTGGCCTACGACTCAGCCAAACCCTGGTCAAACAAGGGTAAGATGGACAATAAAGGTATGGAACTTGCCGTTGACTACACCAAGCGCATCAACCAGGACTGGTCGTTCAGCCTGAAGGGCACCTTCACCTACAACGAAAACAAATACGTTGACTGGGACGAACCCAACTACCCCTACACCTGGCAGATGAAAACAAACCTGCCTTATGACGATGCCCGCATCAACGGCTACATCGCAGAAGGTCTGTTCCGTTCGCAGGAAGAAATTGACAACAGCCCCGAACAGAAACTCGGCTCCATCCCCATGGTCGGCGACATCAAATACCGCGACATCAACGGCGACGGCATCATCGACGAAAATGACCAGACCATGATCAGCGAATACGGCCGCATCCCCCGCATACAGTACGGTTTCGGCGGTACCCTCCAGTGGAAATCGTTCGACTTCGGATTCCAGTTCACAGGCTCCGGCAAACGCTCGATCCTCATGAACGGCATCGAACCCTTCTATGAAGGCGGCGGCGGCTCCGAATCAGCCCAGAACATGCTCACCTGGATCTCCGAGAACTACTTCGACCCCGAAAAGGGCAACTTCGACGCCAAATACCCCCGCATGGGCGTATACCGCACCGACGTCGCCAACAACACCGTCAACTCGTCATTCTGGCTGCGCAGCGGCAACTTCCTCCGCCTCCGCAACGTCGAACTCGGATGGTCGTTCCCCTACGGACGCGTCTACGTGACCGGTTCAAACCTGTTCACCTTCTCAAGCTTCAAGCTTTGGGATCCCGAACTCAAATACTGGAGCTCATATCCCATGCAGAAGTCGGTCACTGTCGGCGTCAAGCTCACAATCTAATGTCTATCCACCTGATCAAACACGACTACAGAATATATGAAACTTAAAAATATCTGCAAGTACGCTGCAATCGCGGTTGCATCCGGTTTCACAATGACCGGTGTCACCTCTTGCGACTACCTCGACGTGATTCCGCCCGAACAGGCCGGTCTCCCCGACGCAATGAAGGACCACACCAAAGCTCTCGGCTTCCTCCATTCATGCTATGCCGGTCTGAACAACAACTGCCTCGACGGACGCACATATTTCCACGGCTGGGTAAACAACTCATCCGACGACTACACCATCCCCACCGACTGGCGTGACTCTGAAGGCTTCACTTTCAGCCTCATGTACAACAACGCCTCGTCATCATCCCTCGGTGACTGGGAGTGGGGCCACTTCTACAAATACATCGGCCAGTGCCTCCTCTTTGAAGAACAGCTCAAGACCGTCGGCACAGCCCACAATGTGAACTACTCTGAAGCCGAACGCGAAGAGTGGCTCGCTGAAACCCGCTTCCTCAAGGCCGCCTACCACTTCTTCGTCCTCCGCGAATACGGTCCCATACCCATCACCACCGACCTGATCGCAATGGATGCCGCCATGAGCGCATACCCCGGCCGCTCGCACTATGACTACTGTGTCAACTACATCGTGAGCGAACTCGACGCGGTTGCCGACAAACTGACCGAACTCGGCCTGGTGACCCGCACTAACGAAGTGGAAACCGGCCGCGCCACCGCCATGATGTGTAAGGCTCTGAAGGCTCGAGTGCTCCTCTATGCAGCCTCACCCTTGTTCAACGGCGAATACCCCTTCCCCAACTGGAAGAACACCAAGTTCACCACCCCGGGCTATGGCAATGAACTGATCTCGTCGGAATTCGACCCGAAAAAATGGGAACGCGCATATCAGGCAGCCGAAGAAGCCCTTCAGCTCGCCCTTGACAATGGCTACTACCTCTGGGATCAGCCCACTATCACTGCCGACACCGAAGTACGTCCGGAAGACATCTACGTCCCCGTACCCGAAGGCGCCGAGGAAGTAAGCCTCGATTTCAAAAAGAAAGTGGCCACCATGCGCTATGCTGTGACCACCAACGAAACCGAAGGCAACCACGAGATCATCTGGGGCAACCTCTTCCAGCCCTCTAATCTCACTCCTGCACGTCTGCCCAAAAACGTGTTCACCACAGCCGACAGCAAGATCAAATCAGGCTGGAACGGCATCGCTCCCCACCTCGAAGTGGTCGAGTCATTCCTGACCACCGCCGGCACCCTTCCTGCCGAAGACCCCGCCACCATGGGCTGCTCGGAGCGTGACTTCTACACCAAGGCCGGTCTCACCGCCACAGGCCGCGAAGAGGTCATGCGCATCTGCCTGAACCGCGAACCCCGCTTCTATGCCTGGATCGCATTCCACAACGGCGACTACCTGACCCGTCTCAACAACGGCCAGCCCAAGCGTCTGGACATGCGCAATCCCGCCGAACAGGGCCGCGACAATTCATCGGCAGCAGCCATGCGTAACTACTCCGCCACCGGCTTCCTCTCGATGAAACACATCGATCCCAACGCCATGTACACCACCAGCGGCAGCGACACCTATCCCGACGGCATGAACGACTCACCCTGCGTGCTGATCCGTCTGGCCGAGCTTTATCTCAACGTGGCTGAAGCCGCTGCCGAATGCGAAGCCCACGGCATCGTGCCCGCAGGCGCCAAAGGCGACCTGAAGGCCCGCGCCATCGAAATGATCAACGTGATCCGCGAACGCGCCGGTGCCCACATCCTCGATGACAACATCCTCGCTTCCGGCTCAAAGAGCCTCGTCGAGTGGGTGCGCCACGAACGCCGCATCGAACTCTGGAACGAAGGCCACCGCTGGTTCGACGTGCGCCGCTGGGTGCAGGGCAACGAATACTTCGGCGCCGGCAAGCGCCGCGGTCTCCGCGGTTTCCAGGCCAGCACCCCCGAAAACGTCATCTCATTCGAGGAATGGGCTGTTCCCACCAATGTCGACGTCCAGTATCGCTGGCACAACCGTCTGTACTTCAACCCCGTCTTCCTCAACGAGGTCTACAAGAACCCGCAGATGGTACAGGCCCCCGGCTATTAATCTATTAATCGACTCCTAATCTCTGACAAAAAAATCAAAGATATGAAGAAAATAACTTTAGCTTTGGGACTCAGCGCTGTCATGGCCGCGGGCTTCTCCTCCTGCGACACCTATGACATCTATCCCGAACAATACGGAAAGGTGATCTCCATCAAGAATGCCGGCGACCGCGACATCACTGTGTGGACCACCGATCCGACCGCTTCCGACACCATCATCGTGATGAAAGGCGGACACAACCCGGAAGGTGCCTCGAAGGTGACTCTCCGCGCCATGAACGACGCCGACTGGGAATCATATATCGACGAAACCCGCAACGAAGGCCTGCTCCGCATCACCCCTGAATGCTACAGCTTCGACGGCGCCGAAGGAACCCTCCAGGAAGTCGGCATCAACTTCAACGGCGACAAAGACCGCTACAGCGTGCAGCGCTTCTATGTGAAATCGGCTGAACTGATCCAGTGGTATGCCGCCAACCAGACCGAGATCGACGGCGGACGCATCCCCGTCATCCCCGTGATGATCGCCAGCACCACTCCCGGTGACTCCATCAACGCCGACAACAAATACGTGATGTATCATCCGGTCATCACCACTCCTAAAGTCGGCCTCTCCCAGACCGGCGCCGTGATCAGCAAGCTCAACGTCTCTGACGTGGGCGAAGGCAAGACCCTCACCTTCAAAGACGTGAAACTCGCGCTTCCCTCGCAGCTCCTCTGGGACTTCGACGTGTATCTGGCCTACAACCCCAACTTCCTGCTCAACTACCAGAACGGCCACGACGACGCGGCTTCCTGGCAGGCTATGGATAAATCATGGATCAACTTCGAAGGCTCGCACATCACCCCCGACGCGACCAAGACCGTGATCACCTACTCTTTCCAGAAAGAGAACGGTAACCGTGAACTCCCCATCGGCGTCAGCATCGACCTGAGCAAGGTTGATCCTGAAAAAGCCATCAACAACACCTATGTCGTGCCCCTGGCTTTCGTCAAAAAACCCACATCCGACGACCCGTCCTTCGACGCTATCGGACTGGAATGCCAGAAAGACACCGTCCTGCTCGGCTTCGTGATCGAGAAAATCTACAACCTCCACGAACTCGCAATCGACGAAACCATGGTAACCTCCAACGTCACCGAACCCTCTGAAGGCTCGATCGCCGGAATGTTCGACGACGACGCCTCGACATTCTGGCACTCGGTATGGAGCACCAGCGTTCCCGTAAGCTCGCCGTTCTTCGCATACATTGAGATCGACATTCCCGAAGAAGGCCTCAACTCCTGCGGATTCGTCTACACCAACCGACAGCACAACAACCCCGGCGTGCCTTCAACCGTCCACATCTATGCAACCGACGTTGAATCTCCCACCGACAGCGACTGGTGGCTGGTTGGCTCAAAAGAAAACTGCCAGGCTGAGGTCGGCACAACTTCCGGATCTTCAGGCAACATCGGCGACGAACGCCACCCGTTCATCTCCGAGAAGCCCTTCAAAAAGCTCCGCTTCTGCGTACAGAAGACATCGAACGGCACATTCGTAAACGAAGCCAAGACCGTTTACTTCAACTGCGCTGAACTCCGTGTGCTCGGCGGCAAAAACTGATCAACCATACCCTTTTCAAATACAGCGGCGGCCCTTCACCGGGGTCGCCGCTCTTTTTTTGCAAAAAATGCAGGTGAATCAGAAAAATTTACGCATATTTGCAGTGACGCATACAAGCGAAAAAACATCTTCACAACCAACATCAACCAACACATTGTCATGAATATCAGAAAACTACTGACGGCTCTTCTATCACTGACTCTCGGCATGACCGGAGCCAGCGCGCAACTGCTCTGGAAAGTCACCGGCAACGGCGTCAAAGACGCCACATATCTTTTCGGCACCCACCACCTGGCCCCCGTGAGCATGCTTGACTCGGTGGCCGGATTTGCCGACGCAATGGCATCGGTGAGCGGAGTGGTCGGCGAAATCGACATGTCGGCAGCCACTGATCCGGCCAACATGCAGACGATCATGACCATGAGCATGGCGCCGGCCGACAGCCTGCTGACGTCGCTGCTCACCCCCGCACAGACCGACTCAGTCGACACCGTGCTGGCCCGCCTCACAGGCGGACAGCTCACAGTGGCAGGCATGGCCCGCGTCAAGCCCGCAACCCTGGCCACACAACTGGCCATGCTGCAACACATGACCGACCCCGTGATGGCCGAAGCCATGGCGTCGGGCCAGCAGCTCGACACCCGGGTGCAGCAACTGGCCCGCGAGGCCGGCAAACAGGTCGACGGATTCGAGACCCTGGAGCAGCAGCTGCAGATTCTCATGGGCGCCCCCCTCACCGAACAGGCCGAGGCGCTGATGGAAACCGTGCGCGGCTGCATGGACGGCTCCGCCAACGAAAAAGTCGGCAAACTCAACCGGGCATATCTCAACCGGAATCTCGACTCCATCGCCGAAATATTTTTCGATCCCGACCAGATGACCGCCGACGAAATGAAGCGGCTGGTGACCGACCGCAATCTGGCATGGGCCGAAAAACTCGACACCCTGATGCATGAGCGCCCGGTGATGGTGGCCGTGGGCTGCGGACACCTGCCCGGCGACAAAGGACTGATTGCCCTGCTGCGCCGCATGGGCTACACGGTCGAGCCGGCCGGCCGATTTGCAGAATAAACGGAAAAGTTGTAACTTTGCTAGCTCTGAAACAATTTGAAAACTGTTTTCTACAAAAAATGCAAATAGACTTGATTATTGCGCAGGCCGTGAGCCGCGCGGTTAAAGAATTATACGGGGTAGACACCCCTGCTGAAAAAATCGTGCCGCAGGCCACCCGCAAGGAATTTGAAGGCAACCTCACTGTGGTGACCTTCCCCTGGGTCAAGGCCGCCCGCAAAAGCCCCGAACAGACCGGCACAGAAATCGGCGAATGGCTCGTGAAAAACGAACCGGCGGTGAGCCGCTTCAACGTGATCAAAGGATTTCTCAACCTGGTCATCGAGCCGACATACTGGTGTGAGGTGCTGCGCCACATCACCGACACCCCCGACTATGGCACCGTGGCTGCAACCGACAAATCGCCGCTGGTGATGGTGGAATACTCCTCGCCCAACACCAACAAACCGCTCCACCTGGGCCACCTGCGCAACATCCTGCTCGGCCACTCGCTCTCGCAGATTCTCGCCGCATGCGGCAACCGGGTCGTCAAGACCAACATCGTCAACGACCGCGGAATCCACATCTGCAAGTCGATGCTCGCCTGGCAGAAATGGGGCGAAGGCGCAACACCCGAATCGACCGGCAAAAAGGGCGACCACCTGATCGGCGACTTCTATGTGCTCTTCGACAAACACTACAAAGCCGAACTGGCCCAGCTCAAAGACCAGGGAATGAGCGACGAAGAAGCGGAAAAAGCATCGGCCCTCATGGCCGAGGCCCGCGAAATGCTGCGCCGCTGGGAACAGGGCGACGAACAGGTGCGCTCACTCTGGCGCATGATGAACGAATGGGTCTATGCCGGATTTGACGCCACATATGAACGGATGGGCGTCGGCTTCGACAAAATATATTACGAAAGCCAGACCTACCTCGAAGGAAAAGAAAAAGTGCTCGAAGGCCTGGAAAAAGGAGTCATGTATCGCCGCGAAGACGGATCTGTCTGGGCCGACCTCACGGCCGACGGCCTCGACCACAAGCTGCTGCTCCGCTCGGACGGCACCTCGGTCTACATGACCCAGGACATCGGCACCGCCAAACTCCGCTATCAGGACTACCCCATCGACAAGATGATATACGTGGTCGGCAACGAACAGAACTATCACTTCCAGGTGCTGTCGCTGCTGCTCGACAAACTCGGATTCAGCTGGGGCAAGGGCCTGGTGCACTTCTCATACGGCATGGTCGAACTGCCCAACGGCAAAATGAAGAGCCGCGAAGGCACAGTGGTCGACGCCGACGACCTGATGGAAGCGATGGTATCGGACGCCCGCCAGGTGTCTGACGAACTCGGCAAACTCGACGGACTGCCCGAAGCCGAAGCCGCCAACGTGGCCGAAACAGTGGGCCTCGGAGCGCTGAAATACTTCCTGCTCAAAGTCGACCCGCGCAAAAACATGACCTTCAACCCCGAAGAATCGATCGACTTCAACGGCAACACCGGACCCTTCATCCAGTACACCTATGCCCGCATACGCTCAGTGCTGCGCAAGGCGGCCGAAGCCGGATTCCAGATCGGAGAATACGCCGCGGCAGTTCCCTGCGAACGCGAAATCACCCTCATACAGCGCCTGGCCGACTATCCCTCGGTGGTGCAGGAAGCCGGCCGGAGCTACTCGCCCGCACTCATTGCCAACTATGCCTACGACCTGGTCAAGGAATACAACCAGTTCTATCACGACTGCTCCATACTCGGCGAAACGGATCCGGCCAAGCGCTCGCTCCGTCTGGCCCTGAGCGAAACCACGGCCAACACCGTCAAGAGCGCACTCAACCTGCTCGGCATCGGAGTCGTTGAACGAATGTAACCCGCCGAATGTTAATCTCTCATCAATCAAACCAACTCAAAACAACAACAACAACCGCTTTATGAACAGCAACAACTATCCCTTCGATATGCCGCAGTTCGGAGGCCACGACTTCGCTCTGGCCAACCGCGTGTCGACAATCATGAAGAACGTATATCTGCGCATGAGCCTCGGCCTGCTCATCACGGCCGTCACCGCCCTGCTCGCCTTCAACGAAGGCTTCGTCATGTTCATGGTCCAGCACTCATGGATCTACTGGGGACTCTTCATCGCCGAATTCGGCATCGTCATCGGCGTCAGCGCCGGAATCAGCAAAATGAAAGCATCGAGCGCCGCCGCGCTGTTCTATCTCTTCGCCATCATCAACGGACTGGCGCTGAGCATGATATTCGCAGCCTTCTCTCCCGGCTCGATCGCCAAGACATTCTTCATCACCGCCGGCACATTCGGCGCCATGTCGGTGTTTGGCTACACCACCAAACAGGATCTCACCAAATTCGGCTCGTTCCTGTTCATGGCCCTGATCGGCCTGATCATCGCCAGCGTGGTCAACATCTTCTGGAACAACGGAACAATGGGCTGGATCATATCATTTGCCGGTGTGATCATCTTCGTGGGACTCACCGCCTGGGACACTCAGCAGGTTAAACGCATGGCCGAAGTCATGCCCGCAGCCGCCGCCGGCCACATCGCCACCCTCGGCGCCCTCTCGCTCTATCTCGACTTCATCAATCTCTTCCTCTACCTGCTCCGCTTCTTCGGCAGCAGCCGCGACTGACAAGACCCACCATTCTCCCTCTCCTCACCCTCCTCCCTCTCCTCACTCTCCTCACTCACTTCTCTCCCCACCCCATCACCCTGATCGCCAATCATGAAAAAACATTTCATCGCCGCCACAGCCCTGATGCTCGCCGCAGCTCCCGCATTTGCCCGCATCGAACACATCATGCCACGCCCGAAAAACGTGACACCCTCGGCCGAAAGCACTCGCTTCGCCACCGGACGGAACGTGAAACTCGAAGACCCCACGCAAACCGCGGAACTGCGCCGGTTCATGGACGACGCCGGACTCACCGCCGATCAGACCGCGACCGCGCGCATCACCGTCAGAACCGCACCGGTGGACGGAGCCTATGACTACACCCTGGCCGACTACCCCGACGAAGCCTACAGCCTGACCGTCAGCAACGACGAAATCACCATTACCGCACCGACCAACACCGGAGTGATACGCGCCGCCCAGACCCTCAGGATCATGGCTCAGGACGGCGACGGATTCATTGAAGGCGCCACCATCACCGACTGGCCCGCATTCAAACTGCGCGGATTCATGCACGACGTGGGCCGGTCGTTCATCAGCCTCGACGAACTCAAGCGCGAAATCGACCTGCTCAGCCGATTCAAAGTCAACACATTCCACTGGCACCTCACCGACAACACCGGCTGGCGCCTGGCAATCGACGCCTACCCACAGCTGACCGGCCCGGCCGCGATCACCCGCTATCCCGGACAATTCTACACCAAAGCGCAGGCCCGCGAACTCCAGGACTATGCCGCCGAACGCGGCGTCACCGTGATTCCCGAAATCGACATGCCCGGACACTCAGGCCCCTTTGAAAGAGCAATGGGCCACAACATGCAGTCGGCCCAGGGAATTGCAGAACTGAAAATAATCCTCGCCGAAGTTGCCGAACTCTTCGACAAAGCGCCCTACATCCACATCGGCGGCGACGAAAAAAGCTTCCCTGACAGCTATCTGGTCAGCATGATCGACTATGTCCACTCGCTCGGCAAAAAAGTGGTCATCTGGAACCGCTACAACAGCCCCGCCGTGTCGGTCAACCCAAAGACCATCCCCTGCGACATGACCACGAACTGGGCCACCTCAGGCACACTCAGCGCCGGAGTGCCCAACATCGACATGCGATATAACTACACCAACCACTTCGACCTCTTCGCCGACGTGGTCGGAATCTTCAAATCCTCGATCTTCGGAGTCGAAAAAGGAAATCCCGACGTGGCCGGAACAATCTCCGCCGCATGGAACGACACCAAAACCCCGGCCGAAGCCGACATTATCCGCCAGAACAACGTCTATGCCAACATCCTGGCATCGGCCGAAAGAGCCTGGACCGGAGGCGGACGGCAATACATCGAACAAGGCGGCACCGCACTGCCCGCCACCGGCGCAGAATTCGAGGAATTCGCCGACTGGGAACGCCGCTTCCTCTACCACAAAGCCACCACAATGGCCGAAGCCGCCCACCTGATCCCATACGTCAGGCAGACCGACGTCCGCTGGAACGTGACCGACCAGATCCCCAACTCGGGCAACGCAAACGCCGTGCTCGCCCCCGAGCAATATCTTGGCGACGGTGTCGACGTGCCCTCGTCGTTCACCATCGGAGGCACCACCTATGGCACACGCCCCGCCACCGGCGCCGGAATCTACCTGCGCCACATCTGGCACCCCACCGTCAAAGGCATATTCGACAACCCGTCCGATAAAATGACCGCCTATGCCTGGACCTGGATATACTCGCCCGAAGAACAAGACGCCGCGGCGCTCATCGAATTCTACACCTACAGCCGGTCTGGCAACGAAAAAGCGCCCGACGCCGGAAAATGGGACCGCCGCGGATCGCGCATCTGGTTCAACGGACAGGAAATCCCGGCGCCGGCATGGCAACAGCCCGGCGCGTCGATCCTCCAGGACCAGAACGAAACCGGACTCACCAACGAAAACGTGACCGCCCGCCCGCCGGTGGCCCTGCACCTGCGCCAAGGCTGGAACAAAGTCTTCATGAAACTGCCCCACGCCAACAACGGAGGCACCGGACGCGACAAATGGCAATTCACATTCGTGATAACAGACCCCACCGGACGCGACGCCCTCGACGGCCTGATCTACTCGCCCAACAAAGTGCTTGACGTCGAAACCGAACTGCTCATGACTGCCATCAGCGAAATGACCGCCTGGATCGACGCAAACGTCAGCGACACCCCCGGATACTATCCCGCATCGGTGACCGCCGGATTCAACAGCGTGCTCAACGAAATCATGCCCACCCTCGACACCGAAATGACCGCCGCCGAACGCGCCGCACAGTCAGCCCGGCTCACCGCCGCGTTTGAAGAAATGAAAGCCGAAGCGCAGTCCGCCGGCATAGCCGAACCGGTCGACGGCGGAGTGTACACGCTCTGCACCCCGCTCCGCTTCACCCGCTATGCCACCGGCAAAGGCATAGGCAAGAGCATGATCGGCGACGAAACCCCGTCTGAAGCCTCAAAATGGGAATTCAGCATGCGCGCCGACGGCACCTTCGACATCATCAACACCACCGACCGGAGCTACGTCTCGCCACTGTCGGCCAACAACACCCCGCTCACCACAGTGGCCGCGCGCCCCGCCAGCGGATGGTCGGTCAAAGCCGCCGACGAAATCGGCTACACCATCATCACCTGCGGCTCCGCGCAATGGAACCAGACCAACAACGCCGGCCAGCAGTTCGCTGTCTATAACTGGGGAAACGGCACAAACATCTCCGACACCGGCTGCAAATACCGGTTCACGACAATCTCCACCCCCGAAGTCGGCCTCTCCGCCCCGGCAGCCGACTCCGTCTCCGCCGCTGCCGACGCGGTCTATGACCTGCAGGGCCGACGGCTCTCAGCCCCGACAACCCCAGGACTCTACATCGTCAAAGGACGCAAGACCGTCATCCGCTGACGCTCTTCCACCCAACCACAAAAAAACACCTGTCCCCGGCATGACGGCCACATGACCGACATGCCGGGGACAGCTGCATTAAGGGGGCTCAGTTGAACTGCTTGCGCCGGAAAATGAAATTGCGGCCCAGATACTTCTCGCGCACCACCGGATTCTCAGCCAGCTCCTCGCTTGTGCCCTGAAAAAGGATCTTGCCCTCGAAAAGCAGATAGGCACGATCGGTGATCGACAAAGTCTCGGGCGCATTATGGTCAGTGATCAGAATTCCGATATTGCGCTCCTTCAGCTTATAGACCACCGCCTGAATCTCCTCCACGGCGATAGGGTCCACGCCCGCAAAAGGCTCGTCGAGCATGATGAACGCCGGATTGATGGCCAGACAGCGGGCAATCTCCGTGCGGCGCCGCTCGCCGCCGCTCAGCCTGTCGCCGAGATTATGGCGCACCTTCTGCAACGAAAACTCCGAAATCAGCCGCTCCAGCTCCTGCTTGCGGTCGGCGCGCGTCAGCCCGTGGCGCATCTGCAACACCGACATGATATTGTCCTCGACGCTCAGCTTGCGAAACACCGACGCCTCCTGAGCCAGATAGCCGATGCCGTTCTGGGCGCGCTTATAAACCGGAAAATCCGTGATGTTCAGATCATCGAGATAAATCTGCCCCTCATTCGGAGTGATCAGCCCGACGGTCATATAGAAAGTCGTGGTCTTGCCGGCGCCGTTTGGCCCGAGAAGGCCCACGATCTCGCCCTGAGTCACATTGATGCTCACATGATTGACCACCGTGCGGCGACCATAGACCTTGACCAGGTTCTCAGTCCGGAGAATCATGATATCTTGCTTTTTATATAGTCAGTGAGCAGACGCATCGCCACCACATTGTTGCCACCCTGCGGAATGATCAGGTCGGCATAACGCTTCGACGGCTCGATATACTTGTTGTGCATCGGTTTGAGCACGGCCTCATAGCGGTCGGTGACCATCTGCGGAGTGCGGCCGCGCTCCACGCAGTCACGCGCGATCAGTCGGATCAGCCGGTCGTCGGCATCAGCGTCGACAAACACCTTCACGTCCATCATCTCGCGCAACGCCGGATCGCCAAGCACCAGAATGCCCTCCACGATCACAACCTCGCGCGGCTCCACCCTCACCGTCTCGGGCTGGCGGGTACACGTCAGATAGGAATACGTCGGCACGTCCACTCCGCGGCCGGCCTTCAACTCATGCAGATGCTCCACCAGCAGACTCCACTCAATCGCGGCCGGCTCGTCGAAATTCACCTTTGTCCGCTCCTCGGGCGGCAAATGACTCAGATCCTTATAATACGAATCCTGAGGCATCACAGCCACCTCGCCCGAAGGAAATGATTCAATTATTTTCCTGACCACTGTGGTCTTGCCGCTGGCAGTGCCGCCGGCTATGCCGATTATTATCATGTCTTTTTTCTGGATTTATTACGACAAAATTACGCAAAAATCCGAAAATACAGAAATTTCACGGCCCTACACTGAGAAAAAACGGCCAATTAAGAAATATTTGCAAAGTTTCAACTAAATTTTCATGCTTAACTCACAATAAATTCGTAACTTTGAACGATTTTTTTACAACAAGAAGACAATCATGGAAACATCTCTCGTCATACTCAAACCCTCGGCGGTTCTTCACGGATATGTCGGACAAATCATCACCCGTTTTCAGCAAAAAGGACTTGTGATCCGGGGAATGAAAATGATGCAGCTCTCCGAAGAACTGCTGCGTGAGCATTACGCCCATCTGGTCGACAGGCCGTTTTTCCCCGACCTGCTCAAATCGATGATGGCCTCGCCCGTGATCGTGATGGCCTTGTGGGGCAACGATGCCGTGGAAGTGGTCAGAATGATGACCGGAGCCACAAACGGACGCAAGGCCCTGCCGGGAACCATACGCGGCGACTTCAGCATGAGCGGACAAGAGAACATAATCCATGCTTCAGATTCACCGGCAAATGCCGAAATCGAACTGAAACGCTTCTTCAGCCCTGACGAAATTTTCAGCTACCTGCCGACATCGCTTGCCTACACATACGAACCGGCAGAAATGAAATAACCCAGCTCCCCTCTGATTTCACCACCCAACAAGCCAATCACTCTCACCAAACACAGATGCAATTCTCACTCAGATATGCCGTGACGGCAATATGCCTTGCAGCGATTTGCCTCACGGTCAGAGCCGAAGAGCCGACACTGACACCCCCGGCCGTTCATCAGGCGGAACACACCGACCTGATCGCAGCCCAGCTCAACATAGGCAATCAGATCAAGGTCGACGACACCGAAGCATTCTTCGGCAACCTGTTTCCCGAAGAAGAAGAGCCGGAAGGCGACATCTTCACCGAAGGATGGGACAGCGGCGCGGTCAACTGCTATGCAGGCATGACAGTGCCCGACGAAATGACAATCAGCCTCAAAAACTACCGCATGCCCACAGCCCCGACATACGTCACCTCCCCCTATGGCTATCGCCGGCGCTTCCGCCGCATGCACAAAGGAATAGACCTCAAAGTGCAGATCGGCGACACGATCTATGCCGCATTCGACGGCAAAGTGCGCATTGTCCGCAACCAGGGACGCAGAAAAGGCTTTGGACTCTACGTCGTGATCCGCCACAACAACCAGCTCGAAACCGTCTACGGCCACCTTTCGAAATTCCTCGTCGAGCCGAACGACTATGTGAAAGCCGGCGACCCCATTGCCCTCGGCGGAAACACCGGACACTCCACCGGACCGCACCTCCACTTCGAGACTCGCTACATGGGCTATGCCATCAACCCCGCGGCAATATTCGACTTCGCCAACAACGTGACCCACACCGACACGTATACGTTCACAAAAAACACCTACATGAACGCCCGCGACTACTCGCCAGGAGCCGCGGCCTACGCCCAGGCGGCTGCCGGATCACAACCCGAGGCAAAAGCCGGACGCAGCTCGGCGAGCTACTACACCATCCGCCGCGGCGACACCCTGAGCCGAATCGCATCGCGCCACGGCACCACAGTGCGCAACCTGTGCCGGCTGAACGGACTGTCAACGTCGTCAAAACTCTCCATCGGCAAAAAAATTCGTCTCAGATAACACAATATAGGCACTCCGGCAAGCGTTATTGAAGTGTTAACCATCCTCACCAACACCTCAAAACATCACTTGCCTATGGCTGAAGTCTCTACCCCTGTGTCAACAGAGCCTCTGAGTTCCCTGAAATCCACAAATCCACGCCAGTCAACCATTGCATTCCTGCGCCAGTTCGCGAGATGCTATGTGCCGATGCCCCACGGTGGAATGGTCCTGAACTGAAGAGCCACTGAAAAAATCCTCCCCCCCCACAACAAAAAAGAGTCTTGCACAGAATTAAAATGAGTAAGACTCTTATTCTTTTTCACGCTGCCGAGACACTCCCGGAAAACATTCCGGGTGCGGCAGACGTTAATCTGAAACCCCTGTCCGGGCACCACCCGCCCCAACATCACCACAACATCAATGACGCAGACCCTACATACCGCCATGCACCACATATCGGCCCACCGATACATGACCACGGTGTCGGAAGAATGGCTCTCACGCTATTGGCCGGCACTGGTTCTTCCGGTCGCGATATGCGTCGCCATCGGTCTGGTCTTTGACCCGGCGTTCACGTTTGTCGCATTCATGCTGCTCTGCATCGTGCTGCCCATGGTCATGATGATGCTATACTTCAACCATGCCCTCACACCCGAAGCCTCCATGGCCGTGCGGCCACACATCATGGCCATAGGCCCGGACTCGGGCATCGACGTGACCTTCGCTCCCGACCCCGTCACCGGACGCGAATACACCCCCGTGCATATCGACTGGCAAGAAATCAGCCAGGCCGAAATCCGCTCTGACGACGTGGTGCTCAGATTCCACGACCGCAACTTCCGCTACGTGATCATCCCCTACTCCGCCCTCATTGGCGACGATGACGACCCCGACGGAACCCAGCCGACGGCCCGGCTGCACCAGATGCTGAACGACGCCGGAAAAATCAGAGACATAACCATCTAATATAAAAATTCCAAGACCAACAATGAACACTTTTTTCAGAACAATCTTTCCGATGCTGACGGCCGGAGCGCTCGCCATAACCGCCGAATCATGCGGAGGGGGCGAGTCCGACACCATCGACTTCGTCACCCGCGCCGACTCCACCGCAGTGCTGCTGCCCGACTATCTCGGAGATTCAGCCTATGTCACGTCGCGCTACAGCGTGGTCTGGCCCGAAAAGATCAAAAGCCAGGATTTCGACGCATTCAAAGACAGTCTGGTCAACATCACGTTCGGCACCACCGGATCCAACACGTTTGACCAGGCTGTAGCCGAATTCATGAAGCAGCCGCTGCTGACCGCAATGGACGCCGACACCATGACGACACTCCCCGCCGACTACACCACCGCGATGGAATCGCTCTACATAACCGTCAACGACGTTGAAAGCAACGTGAGCCTGCTATCGCCTGATCTGCTGGTGATCGACGTCGCCCACTACAGCTACATGGCCCACGCCGCACACGGAATGTCGACCCTCCGCTTCCTGAACTACTCGATCAAGGAACACACCCTTCTGACCCCCGACAACTTCTTCACCTCCGACGCGGCCGGAGCGCTCGGCCCGATCATCAAAGAAGCCGCACAGAAAAAATATTCGGAAAACGCACTGTTTGCCGACGCGACCTACACGATCGATAACTTCCGCATCACCGAAGAAAACGTCGAATTCGTCTATCAGCCATACGATGTCGGCCCATACGCATCGGGCATAATCACAGTAGCCCTCAGCCATTACGACGTCAGACCCTACCTGACACCGGTGGCTCTCTCCACCCTCGGCCTCTGACACTTATCTGACAAAAAACAAACCGGCAACCGCCCGTCCGCGCCAATGCGCCAAGGCTGTTGCCGGTTTGCTATATGAACCGTCTCAGTCTTCCTGACTCGAGATAGGCAATGAACGGTGAAATAGCTGGCGGAACGAGATCAGAGTCTCGGTACGCGCCGTTCCGAAATTCAGGAACTTCGTGTGTATCAGATCAAGAAGATGCTCATTGTTCTTGGCATACATCTTGATGAACAGATCATATTTGCCCGTGGTAAAATGACACTCCACCACCTCGGGAATCTGCTTCAACTGCTCCACTACTGAACTGAACTTCGTCGGCTCATGCAGAAAAAAGCCGATATATGCACAAGTGTCATAACCGACCGACGATGAATCTATTCTGGTTTCTGTGCCCTGGATTATGCCCAACGACGTCAGCCGCTGCACGCGCTGATGAATCGAAGCTCCGCTCACTTTGCATTCGCGTGCGATCTCAAGATAAGGCGTGCGTGCATTTCCGCTAAGAGAGCGCAAAATAGCCAGATCAATTTCGTCAAGATGATATTTAGTCATGTGTACTTCCGATTTTATATACGCAAAATTAGTAATAATTCCTGAAATTAGACTAATTTTGTAGCACAAAATGCGTTTTTCATTTTTTATACTCTGTATCATCATATTTTCAGGCCATGCAGCCGGACGGATATTCTACACCGAAGCGGGACTGATCAGAAACGCGGCCGACAGCCTGGTCCTCGCAGGCGACAGCCGGCCCGGCGACTCCCTGAAAATATACGCGGCCGAAGTAAGATGCTCCATGCCCGACGCGGCGGTGGCACGCCACCGCATGGCCTCATGGCGACTCAGCTGGCCTTCCGGACAATCTGTCAGCCTTATGTTCGACAACTGCGGCCACACCGACGGAACAGACCGGCCTGTCGCCATTATCGCGACCGACAACGGACGGGGAGAAACCTCACGCACTGCCGTCTACTCCGGCCTTGACTTCCACGGCGGAGCCAACACCCTGTGTGTGGAATGGCGCGACGGCACCGCCTCAATATTCGCCGGAAAAAACAGACTTCGCGGCGTCGCAGCCATTCCGATGCCATGCCCGCGGGGAAACTGCAACGTCAGCGCCACCTCAAAAGCCACTCTCGTCGATGCCGCAGTCGAGATTGTCCGCGCGCCACAACTCCAAAGCGGCTTATCGGCCGACTCCATCCGCGCCTATTTTGCGGCTGCCGCAACAGGCAACCTGACGCTCCACCCCCTTGAAGGAATCTGGGAATACATGGACCGCGACACGGATCCCGCGCTGGCCATCGAAGGCGGACGCTACCGGATCGCCATAATCGACCTCGGCGACAACCGGCTCAGCATCATATACCTCGGCGGCGCCGTCACCAACGCCACGTCATGGCATCAGGGAATGATAAAAGGCACAATCACCGACATCGGATTTGCCGATCACTTCAAACTCGGATGGATCGACGCCATGCAGGAACCGATGGACGCCGACTGCTATGCGACGCTGCTGACCGGCAGCGTGCTCTCATTCTCGTTTCCGCTCCATTCGGCCACACTGCGGTTCCGCCGGATCAGAGAATCGGACTGAGCAGACGGACCACCGACTCCACCGTGCGCTGGAGCAGACCGCGGTTCTTCCACTCGGCCGAAGTCACCCGTCGGCTCTGCTTCAGATCGGCCATGAATATGGCAGTCAGCTCGGCATTGGCCTCGCGCGAATAAATCATCATGTTTGCCTCGAAATTATGCTCGAACGACCTGAAATCAAAATTCGTGGAGCCCATCGAAGCAAAATCGTCATCAACTATCAGCAACTTGCTGTGGAGCATGCCAGGCTCAAAAAAATAGAACTTCACGCCCGCTTTCAGACACTCCGACACATAACTGCGCGACGCATGCACAAGCAGCATCGAGTCACTGCGCAACGGAATGTTGACGCGCACGTCCAGCCCCGCAAGAGCGGCATTCTGCAAAGCCTTCAGCAGACTCTCCGTGGGCAGAAAATAAGGCGTCTGGATATAGACGCGGCGACGGGCCGAACCGATTGCCCGGAGAAACACGTGAGCCACGTTGTTCCACTGATCCATCGGCCCTGACGACACAATCTGCACCGAAGCGGGCACACCCTCTCCTGCCTCAGGAATATAATCGCTCACAAGCAGCGGATGCCCCATGAAATTCCAGTCGACGGCAAATGAATGTTCGAGCGAACGCACGGCCGGACCGGTGATGCGCGCGTGCAGGTCGCGCCACACTCCGAAACCCGATCCGCCATCAATATAACGGTCGGCGATATTCATGCCGCCGATATACCCGATGCGCCCGTCGATGACCGTGAGCTTCCGGTGATTGCGCCAGTTGATACGCGAACTGAACAGCGGAAAAACCACCCTGAAAAACGGATATATCCTGACTCCGGCATCCTTCATCTGCCGGAAAAACACCGGATTGACCTTAATGGACCCTACATGGTCATATATGACCCTGACGTTCACTCCGCTGCGCGCGCGGTCAATCAGCACATCGGCGATCTGACGGCCAATGCTGTCATCCTCAAATATATAATACTGCAGGAGAATAGACGTGCGCGCACCCTTCAGATCGGCCAGCAGCGCCTCAAACTTGGAAGCCCCGTCAGAGAAAAATCTGAGCGCATTGCCAGGATAGAACATCGCCCCACACAGCCCCGCGACAAGGCGGGCCGTCGAATGCGCCGGCTCATGCAGGGCGCCAATGGCCCGGCGGCTCGGCTTGTAACGCTCACGGCGGCGGAGCCGGCGCTTGTTGCGCCGCGAAATCATCCGCTTGTTCTTGATGTTACGGCCGAAAAAGAAATAAAGCACAAGTCCCACGGCGGGCAACAGCATAAGCACTGTCACCCACGCGAGGGACTTGAGCGGGTTTCGATTCTCGCCAATGATCACACCTATCACCGTCACGACCGACAGGACATAGGTGAACATCAGGGTCTGATAGACCCAAGGTCTGCTAAGATAATCGGCGATGAATTCCAAATCTGATTCAGAAACTGAAAATCGGATAACCGGCCATCATCGCGTTGACACGCTGACGCACCTGGGCGATCACCTCAGGCGAATCGACATTTGAAAGGACGGTATCGATCATCTCAACTATTGCAGGAATAGCATCCTCCTTGACTCCACGCGTCGTGATGGCGGGAGTGCCGAAACGCACACCTGAAGTCTGGAAAGGCGAGCGGCTGTCGAAAGGCACCATGTTCTTGTTGGCGGTGATATCGGCCTCCACCAGCGCCTTCTCGGCCACCTTGCCGGTCAGCTCGGGGAACTTGGTGCGCAGGTCAACCAGAATGCAGTGATTGTCAGTGCCGCCCGACACGATCTTATAGCCTCGCTTCTGCAGCTCTTCGGCCATCACGGCGGCGTTCTTCTGCACCTGTGCGGCATAGGTCTTGAACTCCGGAGCCAACGCCTCGCCGAAAGCCACGGCCTTGGCGGCGATCACGTGTTCGAGCGGGCCGCCCTGCGCTCCGGGGAACACAGCGCTGTCGATCAGCTGGCTCATCATCTTCACCTGGCCCTTCGGAGTGGTCTTGCCCCACGGATTCTCAAAATCCTTGCCGATGAGAATCAGGCCGCCACGCGGACCGCGAAGGGTCTTGTGGGTGGTCGAAGTCACAATGTGAGCGTGCTTGACAGGATTTTCCAGAAGGCCGGCGGCGATCAGACCGGCAGGATGTGCCATATCGACCATGAAGATAGCGCCGATCTCATCGGCCAGACGACGCATGCGGGCATAGTCCCATTCGCGGGAATAGGCCGACGCTCCGCCGACGATCAGTTTCGGACGCTCGCGGCGTGCCACCTCTTCCATCTGATCATAATCGATCAGGCCGTCTGATTCACGCACGTTATATTCAAGCGCTTCATACATCAGGCCAGAGAAATTGACAGGGCTTCCGTGGCTGAGATGACCTCCGTGAGCCAGATTCAGGCCAAGGAACTTGTCGCCCGGATTGAGGCATGCCATGAAGACGGCCATGTTGGCCTGCGCGCCCGAATGGGGCTGCACGTTGGCATACTCGGCGCCGAAAAGCTGCTTTACGCGGTCTATGGCCAGCTGCTCTGCCTTGTCCACCACCTCGCATCCGCCATAATAGCGGTGGCCGGGATATCCTTCGGCATACTTGTTGGTCAGGCACGAACCCATGGCCTGCATCACCTGCTCGCTGACAAAGTTTTCCGATGCGATAAGCTCGATGCCTTTGTGTTGGCGCTGGTTTTCCTGCTCGATAATGTCAAAAATCTGGGAATCTCTTTCCATGTGAAAATTTTACCTTATTGGAGTTTATTGTTATTTCTTTTTTTGAACCGAGAAGCCGAACTTGCCGAGCTTCTGCCCGAGAGAGTAATATCCGCCGTGACTATAGGCGATCAGACCGGCACGCTCCATGTCGAAAGCTCCGGTCTGCGGATCTATATATTTTTCATCGGCCAGCACGTCGACCACTTCGGCAATAAACATATGGTGGGTGCCGAGCGGAACTATGCTCTTCACCCGACACTCTATGCTCAGCGGCGATTCGGCAACGTGGGGACACCCTACCGCCACACCGGGCACCGGAGTCAGCCCAGCCTCCTTCCATTTGTCATAATCACGTCCCGACCTGACGCCACACCAGTCGGTGGCGCGGCAGATAGCCTCTGTGGTCAGATTGACGGTGAATTCCATTTCGCGCTTTATGATCTCATAAGAGTGGCGTCCCGGCCTCACCGAAATATAGAGCATAGCCGGATCCGAACAGATCGTGCCGGTCCATGCCACAGTGATGAGATTGCTGTCGTCAACAGACGAACCGCAACTGACCAGCACCGCCGGAAGCGGATAAAGCTGCGTGCCTGATCTCCAGATTTGCTTCATTGGCGTCTCTCTCTCTGTTGCGTGCCGCTCAATGCGACTGCGTGTGGCCGCAATAATGGCAGCGGATGGTTACAGGCTGACGGTTCACAACGGTGAAATGCGAACGCATCGGCTCATTATTGGATATGCACTTGGGATTGTTGCACTTCACCAGCCCGAACAATTCGTCAGGCAGAGTGACGTGATGTTTCTCCACGACCTCATAGTCGCGGATAATGTTCACCTTCGCCGAAGGGGCAATCAGCGCTATGCGGTTGAGCGTGGCTTCGGGAAAAACAACGTCGGCCACCTTGATGATGCCCTTGCGCCCGAGTATGGCGCTCTGCAGATTATTGCCGATGGTCACGCTCGTGGCCATGTCTTCGATTCCGAGCAGACGCACCACGTCAAACAGCACGTCGGCGGGGATATGATCAATCACTGTGCCGTTTCTCAGAGCGGCCACTGCAAGTTCTTTTTTAGAGGATTCTGCTGACATATGGCGACATTTGGTTATTTGTTGACAATAGGGACTTCGATTCCGAGCGCGCGGCAGATCAGGGCCTGACGGGCATACAGGCCGTTTTTGGCCTGCTGGAAATAATATGCCTTGGGATTGTCGTCCACATCGCGGTCAATCTCGTTGACGCGTGGCAGCGGATGGAGAATCCTGAGATTCGGACGAGAATTGGCCAGCATCGAATTGCGAAGATTATAAAGATCCTTCACCCGCTCATATTCCATGATGTCGGTGAAGCGTTCGCGCTGCACTCTGGTCATGTAAATTATATCGGAAGTGTCGATGACCGCTTCCGAAAAATCAGAATGGACCGTATAGGCAATGCCGTTGTCGTCACAAAAACGGATATACTCCTGAGGCATCTGAAGCTCGTTGCAGGCCACAAAGCGGAATGTCGGATTGAAATAACGCATGGCCATCAGGAGCGAATGCACGGTGCGGCCATACTTCAGATCGCCCACCATCGTGATCGTGAGATTATCTAGAGTGCCCTGCGTCTTATAGATCGAATAGAGATCGAGCAGCGTCTGCGAAGGATGCTGGTTCGCGCCGTCGCCGGCATTGATGACAGGCACGTCGGTCACCTCCGTGGCATATCGCGCGGCTCCTTCAAGATAGTGGCGCATGATGATCAGATCGACATAGTTGCTCACCATTATTATGGTGTCCTTGAGCGTTTCGCCCTTCGACGTCGAAGTCACCGCCGGGTCGGAAAATCCGATCACGCGGCCTCCAAGACGGTTGACAGCGGTTTCAAAACTAAGTCTGGTGCGGGTGGAAGGCTCGAAAAACAGAGTGGCCACCACACGGCCGTCAAGGATTTTATGATCGGGATTTTGCTCGAAATATTGAGCGGCACTCAGAATCCGGAGTATTTCCTCCTTCGAAATGTCATCAATCGACACTAAACTGTTGGTTGCCATAATTGAAGAACCGTGAGATAGGTTGAGGGGTTGTTTTGTTTGCGCAAAAGTAGTAAAAAACCGTGGACTGACCAACACTACAATCATTTTATTTCACCATTTCACTTCGACACGACATAAATTAATTGGAAATGCGGGAAAAAACACATAACTTTGTGCAGAACATTTTATCGCTATTCATCATGATAACAAGAATCTCTTCTGTAGTCGTGGCCCTGACCATGACTTTTGCCGCCCAGGCCGAAGATTGGATGGGATGGGTTGAAAACGAAGCCTACATCAGCCAGCTTTCTATTCCGGGCACACACGACTCAGCCACCGGCCAAGGCTTCACCGGCTTCTTAGGCACAATCGCAGGCAACACTTCTGCCCTGACACAGGGCAAGACCATTGCCGAACAATGGGACTGCGGAGTGCGCGCCTTCGATCTTCGCCCGGCGCTCAAAGGAAACTCGCTCGAAATCTACCACGGCGTCTGCCAGACCAAAATAAGCCTGGCCGGAGCGCTCGACGTCATCTGCGCCAAACTCGACGAACACCCCACGGAATTCGCAATAATACTGACCCGCCACGAAACGGATGGCGACAGCAACAACGCCGGATGGGCCGACGCCATGTCAGCACTGCTCAAAAACGAAAAATACGCCTCACACATGGCGGCCTACAACCCGGCCCTGACCGTACAGCAGATGAGAGGCAAATTCGTGATGCTGTCACGCGACAGTTTCACGTCCGACAAAGTCGGATTCGTCAGCGGATGGTCACACTCGTCCGACTTCGCGTCGCAACAGAACGTCACCGCACGATGCGGCTCGGCATCAGGCCGGCTCTTCGTGCAGGACTTCTATGACTGCACGGGCAAATCGGCCGACCAGACAAAGGTCAACGCCGTGACCACAATGAACGACTTCGCCGCGCAACTCTGCGAAAACGCGTCGCATAAAAACACCTGGGTGATCAACCACACATCGGGCTACACAGAATCCGCAAGCACCAACGGCAACCGCGACATGGCCAACAAAGCCAACACCGCCCTGCTCGCAACGCTGACCACCTCGGACCACAAACACGCTCCGACCGGAATCGTGATGATGGACTTTGCCGGAGTGGAGAAATCATCAAGCTATCAGACCAACGGACAGTCGCTCATCAACACGATCATAGCCCAGAACTATGGCTACGGAATGTTCAAGGACATGCCGGCCGGCACAGTGCTGACCCCCACCCCCACCGACAAGACCACACGCTACTTCCACACGTTCACATCAGTGCGCCGCGGAAACCTGATCGTGACGCAGGACCTCGCCTCCGGCAACCTGTCAGGCACCGCCACCGACGGCAACGGAGTGCCGGCCGCATCGCAATGGGAGATCGAAGACCGCAATGACGGCACATTCAACATCCGCAACCGCGAATCAGGCAAATACATCAGCCCCGACGCCGCCTACAACACCACCCTCAGCGTCAGCGACCAGCCTGCCGCCCGGGGCTGGGTGTTCAAACCGGCCGGCACCACCGGACTCTACACCATCAGCTGCGACAACAGCGTGCAACTCCACCAGACCATGCCGGAGCTGGAAAACGCCGTCTACAACTGGTATGACCCGGAAACAGACTTCCCCGACACAGTCGACTTCGGCAGCATATTCCGCATCACCCGCGTCGGCACCGCCTCCAACATCGTGCTCGCCCAGACCCTCACGCTCGACATCACCGAAACAGAAGTGACCGAAGGAACCGAATTTGACCTGACAGCCACCGTCGGCCCCGACAACGTCACGAACCCGACGCTCGCCTGGAGCAGCAACAACCATAGCGTGGCCACCGTTGACTCCAAAGGCCACGTAAAAGTGCTCAGAGCCGGCGAATGCTACATCACCGTGCGCACCACCGACAGCTCGAACCTCTTGGCCGCATGCCACCTGCGGGCCACCGCCGACCCCACCACCGGCATCACCGCAGTGGAGTCTGACCCCACCGGCTCCGCCATCTTCGACCTGACCGGACGCCGCCTCTCGGCCGTCACATCCTCCGGCCTCTACATAGTCAACGGCCGCAAAACCTACATCAGGCGCTGAGACCCTGAAAAAGTGACTCAAACACAGACAAGACCTGTAAATTTTTCAGATTTATTAGGTCTTGTCCGCTTTTTTTTTCGTAACTTTGTGGCTGCAAAATAAGAAAAAACATTTCATACTATTTATGATAGAAGACGAACAGCAGAAGCAGGAAGACTATGGCGCAAGCTCCATTCAAGTGCTTGAAGGACTTGAAGCAGTGCGCAAGCGTCCTGCCATGTATATCGGCGACATCTCGACCAAAGGCCTGCATCATCTGGTCTACGAAGTGGTCGACAACTCCATCGACGAAGCACTGGCCGGCTATGCCCGCAACATAGACGTGACCATCAACGAAGACAACTCCATCACCGTGACAGACGACGGCCGCGGCATCCCCGTGGACATGCACGAAAAAGAGCACAAAAGCGCGCTCGAAGTGGTTCTGACAGTGCTTCACGCCGGAGGCAAATTCGACAAAGGATCCTACAAGGTTTCAGGCGGCCTCCACGGCGTCGGCGTGAGCTGCGTCAACGCCCTCTCAACGTATCTGCGTGCGGAAGTGCGCCGCAACGGCAAGATCTACATGCAGGAATACTCATGCGGCAAACCGACGTCACAGCTCGAAGTGATCGGCACCAGCGACCACACCGGCACGATGGTGACATTCCTGCCCGACTCGTCGATATTCATCGATACCGTCTATAATTACGACACCCTGGCCAACCGCCTGCGCGACCTCGCATACCTCAACGCCGGCATAACCCTGACGCTGACAGACCGGCGCCAGAAAAGCGATGACGGCAGCTTCCGCTCCGAAACATTCTTCTCGGAAACCGGCCTGGAAGACTTCGTGCGCTACATCGACGCGACCAAAGAACCCCTGATCAACGACGTGATCCACCTGAACACCGAGCGCCAGGGAATTCCGGTTGAAGTGGCCCTCACCTACAACACCTCCTTCAACGAAAACGTCTACTCCTTCGTCAACAACATCAACACCATCGAGGGCGGCACGCACCTGACCGGCTTCCGCCGCGGACTCACCGCCACCCTGAAAAAATATGCCGAAGAGAACAAGATGCTCGACAAACTCGCCAAACAGAAAGTCGACATCGACCCATCCGACTTCCGCGAAGGCCTCACCGCCGTCGTGTCAGTCAAAGTGATGGAACCTCAGTTTGAAGGCCAGACCAAAACCAAACTCGGCAACAACGAAGTCATCGGCGCCGTGCAGACCGCAGTCAGCGAAGCGCTCAAAGACTACCTCGAAGAGCACCCGCAGCAGGCAAAGACCGTGGTCGAGAAAATCATCCTCGCAGCCACCGCTCGCCATGCCGCCTACAAAGCCCGCACCGAAATCCAGCGCAAATCGCCGCTCGGCGGCGGCGGACTGCCCGGCAAACTCGCCGACTGCTCAAGCCGCACGGCCGAAGACTGCGAACTGTTCATCGTCGAAGGTGACTCGGCCGGCGGATCAGCCAAACAGGCCCGCGACCGACGCTTCCAGGCCATCCTTCCGATACGAGGCAAAATCCTCAACGTCGAAAAGGCCATGGACCACAAAATCTGGGAAAACCAGGAAATCCAGGCCCTGTTCCGCGCCCTGCGCGTGACCATCGGCACCGAAGAAGACGACAAAGAACCCAACATCAGCAAAATCGCCTACCACAAGATCATCATCATGACCGATGCCGACGTCGATGGATCACACATCGACACCCTGCTGATGACATTCTTCTTCCGCCGCATGCGCCCGGTGATCGAACAAGGCTACCTGTTCATCGCCTCGCCACCGCTCTACAAAGTCAGCCGCGGCAAAAACGAAATCTACTGCTGGACAGAAGTGCATCTGCGCCAGGCGCTCGAAAAACTCGGCACCCAGGCAAAAGTGCAACGCTACAAAGGTCTCGGCGAAATGGACGCGCACGAACTGAAAGAAACGACAATGGATCCCGAAAAGCGCTGGCTCAAGCAGGTCAACATCAGCGACGCCGCCGAAGCCGACCGCATATTCTCCATGCTGATGGGCGAAGACGTGGCTCCGCGACGCGAATTCATCGAAGCCAACGCCGCATACGCCAACATCGACGCCTGATCCCGACATCTGCACGACCCCACCGCCGACATTAAAGTCATTTGAAGACCTTAAAGACCTTAATCTCCAGATAAAGGCCTTTAAGGTCTTCGCTCTAAACTCTCACACCTCAACATTTGTTACAAAAACATGAGCACCTCAATTTCAAAACGAGGCGAAGCGAAACTAAAAGCCGCCATCGCCGAATTTATCTCACAACAAAAGAACAACACGTTCAACTACCGGCAGGTATCGTTTGCCATCGGAGCAAAAACACCGCAACGACAGCGGGCTGTGGCCCTGAGGCTGGCCGAAATGGCCTTCGACGGCGAACTCATCGAAACCTCTCCCGGCAAATATAAGGCTCCGAGCCGCTCGAACTTCGTGGCCGGAGTTTTCGTGCGCCGCTCCAACGGCAAAAACTCCGTGATCACCGACGAAGGAGGCGAAGCCATCTTCGTGCCCGAACACATGAGCATGCACGCCCTCAACGGCGACCGCGTGCTGGTGTCGGTGACCGCACACCGCCGTGGCGCCGAACCAGAAGCGGAGGTGGTGGAGATCACCGAACAGGCCGACCAGACATTCGTCGGAGTGCTCAACGTGCAGAAATCTTACGCCTACCTGCGCACCGACTCCAAAAACCTCGGCAACGACATCGAAATCCCGCGCAACAAACTCAAGGGAGGCACCACCGGCGACAAAGCGGTCGTGCGCATCACCTCCTGGCCCGACGACGCCCGCAATCCGATTGGCGAAGTGATCGACGTGCTTGGACGTCAAGGCGAAAACAATGCCGAAATCCACGCCATCCTGGCCGAATTCGGACTCCCCTACCGCTATCCCGAACAGGTTGACAAAGCGGCTCAGAAAATCGGAGCCGGAATCACACCCGAAGAGATCGCCCGCCGCGAAGACATGCGCCACGTCTTCACCATCACCATCGACCCGAAAGACGCCAAGGACTTCGACGACGCCATATCGCTCCGCACTCTCTCCAACGGCCACTATGAAGTCGGTGTGCACATCGCCGACGTGACCCACTATGTGAAGCCCGACACAGCCCTTGACCGTGAAGCCCAGAAACGCGCCACGTCGGTCTACCTGGTTGACCGCGTGGTTCCCATGCTCCCCGAACACCTGAGCAACGGCATCTGCTCGCTGCGTCCCGACGAAGAAAAACTCTCCTTCTCGTGCATCTTCGAGATGGACACCCAAGGCAATGTCTACAACCACCGCATCGGCCGCACCGTGATCAAAAGCAACCGACGGTTCGCCTATGAAGAAGTGCAGACAATCATCGAGGAAGGCCATGGCGAATACCTCGATGAGATCATGACCCTCGACACCATCGCCAAGGCTCTGCGCCGCAAACGCTTCGAAAACGGAGCCATGGAATTCGACCGTCCGGAAGTGAAATTCGACATCGCCCCCGACGGCACTCCCCTCGGCGTATATTATAAGGAGTCAAAAGACGCCAACAAACTCATCGAAGAGCTGATGCTGCTGGCAAACCGCACCGTGGCCACATACGTCGGCAAAGTTCCGTCTGGCAAGAAAGCAAAAGCGTTTGTCTACCGCATACACGACCAGCCCGAAGCATCGCGCCTGGCCGATCTGGCCACCCTCGCCTCCACCTTCGGCTACAAACTGCGCACCAACGGCACCCCGAAAGAGATCAACCGCTCCATCAACAAAATGCTGATGGAGATAAAAGGACGGCCGGAAGAAAACCTGCTCTCCGTTCTTGCAATCCGCTCAATGGCCAAGGCCGTATACTCAACAACAAACATCGGCCACTATGGACTGTGTTTCGACTTCTACACCCACTTCACATCGCCCATACGCCGCTATCCCGACATGATGGTGCACCGCCTGCTGGCAAAATATCTGGAGGGAGGACGCTCCGTGTCGGTGCAGAAACTCGAAGAAGAGTGCGACCACTGCTCGAAGATGGAGCAGCTGGCAGTCAACGCCGAACGCTCGTCGATCAAATACAAACAGGTGGAATACATGCAGCAGCATCTCGGCGAGGAATTTGCCGGAGTCATCTCCGGTGTCACCGAATGGGGACTGTATGTGGAACTGACCGAAAACCTGTGTGAAGGCCTGGTGCCCGTGCGCGACCTGGCCGACGACTACTATGAACTGGACGAACGCAACTACCGCCTGGTGGGACGCCGAAACAACGTGAGCTACCGCCTCGGCGACAACGTGGTTGTTAAGGTGGCCCGCGCCGACCTGCCCAAACGCCAGCTCGACTTCGTCCTTGTCACCGACAGCGGCAACGGATTCGAACGCAGGCATGAACAACCGTCGAAACGCCAGCATCAACGCTCGTCAGCGCGCAGACGCAAAAAATAAAGTGTCGGTGTGGCTCCAGCCCTGAGTGCAGTTGCGCAGGGTGACTTTCACCATACCGCGACACCCTCCCATCAATTCACGCACCTTCCCCATCAGGTCGGTGCGTGTTTTTATGCCTGACACCTGCTGGTTGAAGACCATGCGTCCACACTGCATCAGCGTGAGAAAAAGTTTGTCGTTGAGAGCTACTGTAGCCATAGGGATTCTGATTATATTTGCGTTTTCGTCACTGCAAAGTTCCGAAGCAAAAGGGCAACACAGCTGCCCGCATATCATAATTTCCGTTAATCAACCCCGAATCCCGCAAGCCTGACAATTCGTATAAGTTTCAAAAATCACGGAAATTTCGTAACTTTGCCATCTGAAAAGCAATGTAAGTAATGAAGAATATACGCAATTTCTGCATAATCGCACATATCGACCATGGCAAAAGCACCTTGGCTGACCGCCTGCTCGAATACACCAAGACCGTCGCACAGAAAGACCTGCAGGCCCAGGTGCTCGATGATATGGACCTGGAGCGCGAACGCGGCATCACCATCAAGAGCCACGCCATCCAGATGGACTATGAGCTTGATGGACAGAAATACGTGCTCAACCTGATCGACACTCCCGGACACGTTGACTTCTCCTATGAAGTGTCGCGCTCAATCGCAGCCTGCGAAGGCGCGCTTCTGATCGTCGACGCCTCGCAGGGCATCCAGGCACAGACCATATCCAACCTATATATGGCGATCGACAACGACCTGGAGATCATCCCCGTGCTCAACAAAGTCGACCTCGACTCGGCCAAGCCTGAAGAGGTTGAAGACCAGATAATCGACCTGCTCGGATGCGACCGCGAAGAGATTATCCGCGCCAGCGGCAAGACAGGCTTCGGCGTGGACAACGTGCTCCGCGCAATCGTGGAACGCGTTCCCGCACCCAAGGGAGATCCCGAAGCTCCGCTGCAGGCACTGATCTTCGACTCGGTGTTCAATCCCTTCCGCGGAATCATCGCCTACTATAAGATCGTCAACGGCACCATCAGCCAGGGCGACTTCGTCAAATTCGTAAACACAGGCAAGGAATACAACGCCGACGAAATCGGCATTCTGCGCCTCGACATGCAGCCTCGCAAGCAGCTATCGGCCGGCAATGTCGGTTATATCATCTCCGGCATCAAGACCTCGCGCGAGGTGAAGGTGGGCGACACGATCACCCACGTGGCCCGTCCGTGCCCGGAAGCCATCGACGGCTTTGAAGAGGTGAAGCCGATGGTGTTTGCCGGCGTCTACCCCATCGAGACCGAAGACTTTGAAAACCTGCGCGCATCGCTCGAGAAACTCCAGCTCAACGACGCATCGCTCACCTTCCAGCCCGAAAGCTCAATGGCTCTCGGATTCGGATTCCGCTGCGGCTTCCTCGGCCTGCTCCACATGGAGATCATCCAGGAGCGCCTTGGCCGCGAGTTCGACATGGACGTGATCACCACGGTGCCCAACGTGTCATATCGCGTATATGACAAAAAAGGCAACATGACCGAAGTTCACAATCCCTCCGGACTGCCCGACGCCACACTCATTGACCATATCGAAGAGCCATACATCCGCGCTTCGGTCATCACCGCCGCCGAATTCATCGGCCCGATCATGACCCTCTGCCTCAGCAAACGCGGCGAACTGGTCAAGCAGGAATACATCTCGGGCAACCGCATGGAGATGATCTTCGACATGCCACTGGGCGAGATCGTGATCGACTTCTACGACAAGCTCAAATCCATCTCCAAGGGATACGCATCGTTTGACTACCATATCCACGACTTCCGCGAGAGCAAGCTCATAAAACTCGACATTCTGCTCAACGGCGAGAGCGTCGACGCCCTCTCCACCCTGACCCACGTTGACAACGCCGTCAACTTCGGCCGACGCATGTGTGAGAAGCTCAAGGAGCTGATTCCCCGCCAGCAGTTCGACATTGCCATCCAGGCGGCCATCGGCGCCAAGATCATCGCCCGCGAAACAATCAAGGCCGTGCGCAAGGACGTGACTGCCAAGTGTTATGGCGGCGACATCTCCCGTAAACGCAAACTCCTTGAAAAGCAGAAAAAGGGCAAGAAGCGCATGAAGCAGATCGGCTCCGTCGAAGTTCCCCAGAAGGCCTTCCTTGCAGTCCTCAAACTCGACTGACCCCGCCCCTGTTCTGATGCGCAGACTCCTTTACGTCATCATCGTTTTCTCAATGGCCGTGGCGTGCACCTCACGCCACGCCGTCAACGACCCGCAGTTGCTGCGGGCCGAGAAGCTGACCGATGCCAACGCTCTGTATCAGGCCGATTCCATCTTGCGGTTGATCGACAGCGTTGACTTCGCGACGCGCTATGACTCAATGCTCTATGCTTTGCTGCGTCTGCGCCTGGACCATTCATTCAATCGCCCGATTGCCAACGACTCCATGGCCGTGGTCCTGTCGGAATTCTTCAACGATGACCATGATCCCGCCAGAGCCATGTATGCCTGGTATAAACGAGCCTGCGTGCAGTTCGACAATGAGCAGTATGCCGATGCGGCCTATTCGGCCGAGCATATGCGTGAATTTGCCGTGAAAGCCGGCAATGACCTCCACCTGGCCCGCTATGCCGACATCATGGCCCACTGCCATCAGTTTGCAGGCAATCAGATTAATGCCGCCAGCTTCTACACTCTTGCCTTCAGGATTTTCAACACCTCGCCTCAGTTTGACAAGTCTGACTTCCATAACGCATTTTATTTCTATTCCAATGCCGCCAACCTCTGGACAGCGACTGCAAAGGTAGACAGCCTGCTCGAATTGAGCAGACAATTTCTTCCCAACGTGATGGCCAACGGTGACTCGGTCGCGTTCAATGCCTTCATATTCCGATATATGGTCTTTCTAAACATGCTGGAGACGGAAGAATCCAGGCTTGAAGCGGACAGACTGATGAATCTGACGGCTGAGAGAGCCGATTATGACAGCGTCAACCTCGATTTCATATTCCATAAATGGACCGACTACCTGAGAGACGGTCGGCCTGAAGACTACGCTGCATTGATGAACGCCCTCGACAGTTCCGGCTATGGCAACGGCATGATTCTCAGCCACAACGGCATGGCAAGCCTGTCCGAACTCGACAGCAAGCTCCAGCAGTATCAGACAGAAGCGAGCCGACAGCAGACCGCCATTGCCCTGAAGCGCAACAACGTGGTCATCATCACGGTCGGCGCCCTGCTGCTTGCGGCACTGACCGCATTCGGACTCATGCTTTACCGCCGCAACATCCGCCGAAAGGATCGCGAACTTGAGGAGCGCGCTAACGAAGTGATGACTCTCCACTCCGAGATCGTGGCCAAGGCCGACAGCAACGACCGCCTGCGCTCGCTGGCCGACAAACTCTACTCGGCACGGTTGAGCCGACTGAACGATCTTATCGACACTTATTTCAACCACCGCGACTCGGCCACGGCAAAAACAGTGTTCTATCATGAATTCGAGACGCAGATCGCCGACCTCGGTTCGCGGGAGTCGCTGCAACAGACCGAGGCGCTGGTCAACGAATGTCGCGGCAACATCATAGCCCGGCTGCGCGAACAGCTTCCCGAGCTGAAAGAACAAGACGTGAATCTGCTGACCTATATCTATGCCGGATTTGCGGCAAGAGCCATCTGCATCTTCACCGGCATCAGCAAGGACAACTATTATGCCCGCCGCAAAAGGGTCAAGGCACGCATCGCGGCATCGTCGGCACCGGATCGCGACGAATTTCTCGCCGAAATAGATAATTAACTGATTGTCAGGTATTTTCGTTTTAAGGACAGGCTTATTTGTAAGTCGCTGATTATCAGTACTTGTCAGCCACGCCCCAAAAGACACAAATATTAAGCGCTGATTACTAACAGCTTACGCACACCATTGTCCCACACTCAAACGGCAATTTCCTTGGCCTGACAACCTCCGCATACCTAACTTTGCAGCATCAAAATCAACTCAAAAAATCACTGCAAGGTTATGAAACAAAAACTGATTTTCCTGCTACTCCTGTCAGGCATTTTCCTCTCCGCGACCGCCTCCGCCGAAAAACGTCACGACGGATCAGCCTGGACAATTTCGGCCAACGTCATCAACAAGGTGACTCACGAGAACGTGACCGACACTATTCAAGTTGAGTTGCTCGCGCCCGACAGCACCACAGTCGACACCCGACGCATCTGCGCGCCCATCGGCGGCAAAGCCAGGTTTCAGTTCAGCGTCGGCACAGAACATGCATCATATATGCTGCGCCTGTCTAATCCCGACTATGAGAGTACAACCGTCCGCGATAGCGGGTACGCAGTAAAAAGATAGCCGTCCGGAGTTTT
>CAMWSS010000013.1 GCA_947177035.1 uncultured Porphyromonadaceae bacterium
GATCTACATACAGAGCATACTGCCACGAGTGGCCGAGCCTCAGAACACCAACAACAAGGCGGCAAACGCCATGCTCGCCGAAATGTGTCAGGAAACCGGTGTGACATTCATTGACCTGTGGGACACGCTGATCGGCATTCGCGACTATGGCCAGTGGAGCGCCGACGGCCTCCATCTCTATGCCGCAGGCTACCGCGCTTGGTGCAAACAGATCGCACCATACGTCGGCGACGGAATCAAGTGCGTCTATGAAGACTCATACACCAACAACAATAACGGCATGGCCAACAGCAGCGGCATGCGCGTCAGCTACTTCAGCATGCTGCCCGTAAAAAGCACCGACGTGCTCATGTTCGGCGACGAAATGATCCATGGCGGCGAATGGCATGAACTGCTGCGCTCGGACCGCATCAAAAACCGAGGCATCGGCTGGGGATACGGCGGTCTCACATCCTTACAGTACAAAGATATCCTGCACGTCAGCCTCAACGCAAACGGCAATAAGGAAAACCCGGCCAAAATCTTTTTCTACTGCGGCACTTCCGACAAATCATCGGCTAACTTCGAGCAACTTATCTCCTATGCCAACCACCTCAGCCCAAAACCTGAACTATACGTGATGGCAATTATTCCCCGCAGCAACGCGGCCGACAACAGCGCCGTGGCCACATATAACGCCGCAATAAAAAGCGTGGCCGAGAAATTCGGAGCAACATATATCGACACCTATACCCCCCTGCTCAATCAGGCCGGCACTGCCGCCGATCCGCAATACATCACCTCTGACTATCTTTATGGTCGCGGATACGTGAAAGTGGCCAACATTCTGGCTGATTATATGCAGGAGGAAAACGTCAACCCCGTCAGCATGGACGAGTTTGAAACGCTCTATGCCAACCGCACTGCGCGCAACTCTCTTTTTTCTGCCCTTGACAAAGCCGCGTCAGTGAAATTCGGCGATGCCACCGGCGAATATGCGCCTGATTCACAGCAACAGCTCGAAAACGTAGTCAGTCAGGCCAACGCCATCCTCTCCTCGCCGCAATTCAGCATCGCGGACGCCGACGCCGCAGCCACTGCCATCAACAATATCATCTCCGGACTCGGCGCTTCACTGAACCAGCCCAAAGCATCGGCCGACGGCGACGAGCATCTATACACCTTCTGCTCTTCACTCCGCGGATATTACTATACGACTGCCGGAGCAGCAGGGGCTGTCGGCAACCAGTCGACGGCCATGACCGCCGACAAACTGTGGAAATTCGTGAAACGCAACGACGGAAGCTTCGACATCATCAACCACGGCACCGGACAATATCTGAATCCGGCCGTGACATACAACACCCAGATCACCCTGTCGGCATCGGCCCCGACACGCGGATGGACCCTCACCTACACGTCCACAGCCGGAATGTATGCGATATACTCCGGAACGACCTGCCAGCTGAACCAGACCAACATCGAAGCCAAGGTCTACAACTGGTATGGCGGCAATCAGGCGCCCGACCGCGACGACCTCGGCTGTCAGCTCACCGTCTCGGAATTCAACGGCGAAGTGAAAAACCCGACCGACGTCACAACCGGATGGTATGAAATCGAGCTCGTCAACGACCTCGGCGGCTATGTCAGCAACGGCACTCACCACATGCTGAACGCCGAAAACGAATTCCGGCAGAGCAACACCAATTACTATGCGCTGAAATTTGCCGCTCCCGACCAGA
This sequence comes from uncultured Porphyromonadaceae bacterium, assembly GCA_947177035.1. GTDB lineage: Bacteria > Bacteroidota > Bacteroidia > Bacteroidales > Muribaculaceae > UBA3263. Next base: position 1,722 of record CAMWSS010000013.1, read on the forward strand.
ATATTCCGGCGGCGGCCTTCATTCACATAACAGCCAACGGATCAACCTATCAGTTCACCGGACTCTGCGGCCACGGCATCAAAGAGAACTGCACGTCTGACCGCAGCCCGCTGCCCGCCGATAATCCGGCTCTGCTCCAGACCGACGAAGATGGCGTGTGGGGAATCGGCAAATGGAGCAACTACTCCAACAATGGCGACGAATCGCCCTATGTCGGCAAATCATCGGCAAGCAACAACACATATCGCATCACCCCGGTTGACAACCGCACGCTCGAAAGCTATGACATCTACACCGTGCGCCTCAACGGTGTCACCGACGCCGCCGAAGTCGGGCTGGACCCTCGCGTCGGCCTCGACATTCCGGCCAACAAGGGCATACGCAAGGTCTACAACGGCGGAACATTCTTCCTGACAAAAGGCACGAAGCTGACCTACAGCGACTTCACACCCGACGCCCACGCCGGACAAACCATGCCCGAAATCACAGTCGACACCGACAAGAAAATCATTACAGTAGACTACACCCGAGAGCACGATCCGTCTTCAGGCATCGACAGCATCAACGCCACCGATGACGACAACGCCCCGCATACGATCTACGACATCTTTGGACGCCGCCTGGCCCGACCGACATCACCGGGCATATACCTGATCGACGGCGCAAAAGTGCGCATCTGATCCCGGACGACGTCAACCGACACCACCAAAGGCCTGCCGCGCAATTCCGCCGGCAGGCCTTCATTTTGCTGTCATTGATTTTTTTGCTAATTTTGCAGTCCAAATCAGAAAACACCGATGAACGATATACATACGACCGTAGGCCATCTGGAAATCTCCGGCGGCGAATTCAAAGCCGCGTTCTCTCCCTCCGACGTGCCCGTGCTCCCTACCCGGAATCTGGTATTGTTTCCTGGAGTGACATACCCCATCAACATTGTCCGCGAATCATCGCTGAAACTTGTTGAAAAAGCCGGACAACTCAACATAGCCCTGGCGGTAGTGTGCCAGAAAGACCCCGACAACGAGAATCCCGGAATCGACGACATCGAGCAATATGGCGTGCTGATCCAGGTGCTCAAGGTGCTGCCGCTGCCCGACGATTCGTCGCTCGCCATAGTCCAGGCCGGCAAAAAAGTGAAAATCACCGGACCCGGCGAAGGGCATGTCATTGAAAACGCCCTGGCGGCATCGGTGGAGACTGTCACCGAAAGCAAACCGCGCGCCGGCAAGCCGCTGGAAATGCTCATCGACGCTCTGAAACAGGCCGTCGCATCGGCCACGAAACGCGCCGGACACCCTCTCGGGCAGATGATGTTCGACAACGTCATATACACCCAGAATCCCCAGCTGGCCATAAACTCAGTGGCCACCAGCGTTCCGTTCGACACCAAAGACAAAGTCGCGATGCTGTCGCTCAACTCAACCAAAGCGCGATGCGAAAAGCTTCTTGAACTGTTTGCCGTGATGGAACAGCGCGAAAAGATGGTGGCATCGCTTCGCCAGCGCGCCGGCGAAGCCATGGACGCCAGACGCCGCAACGCTTTCCTGGAGAGCGAAATGGAGATAATCCGCCAGGAGCTGTATGGCGACGCCGACGAAGAAACCGACACCCTGCGCCGCAAGATCGACCAGATCGCATGGCCCGACGAGGCCACCCGCAGCCGCATTGAGCGCGAAATGCGCAAAATCAGCAGGCTGAACCCCCAGTCGCCCGACTATCAGGTGCAACTGTCATATCTTGAAACAGTTCTTGACCTGCCTTGGGGAATATGCGGCGACCAGGAGCCGATCGATATGGAAAAAGCCGAGCGGCTGCTCAACGAAAACCATTACGGACTCACCAAAGTGAAAGAGCGAGTGCTCGAACAGCTCGCGCTGCTCGAACACGCTCCGTCAGGACGTGCGCCGATTCTCTGCCTGGTCGGCCCTCCTGGAGTCGGCAAGACCTCTCTCGGACAATCCATCGCCGACGCCATGAACCGCAAATTCCAGCGCGTGTCGCTCGGCGGACTGCATGACGAAAGCGAAATCCGCGGCCATCGCCGCACATATATCGGCGCCATGCCCGGACGCATACTTGAGGCAATACGCCGCGCCGGCACATTGGATCCGGTCATAATGCTCGACGAGATAGACAAGGTCGGCGCCGACTATAAAGGCGACCCGGCGGCGGCACTGCTCGAATTGCTTGACCCGGAGCAGAACTGCCGGTTTCACGACAACTATATTGACATCGACTTCGACCTGTCGAAAGTCACGTTCATCACAACGGCCAATACCCTGTCCACCCTCTCCCAGCCGCTTCTCGACCGCATGGAAGTGGTCAGCCTGAGCGGATATTCGGCCGAAGAGAAAACCGAAATCGCAAAACGCCACATTTACCCCCGGCTCCTTGCCGACATGGGCTTGCGTGACTCCGACATCAGCTTCACCGACGAAGCGCTTCTGGCCATAATCCAGGACTACACCTCGGAAAGCGGCGTGCGCCGGCTGCAAAAGCAAATCGCCGCCGCCATGCGCAAATGTGTACGCGCCATCGCCGCCAGACAACCGTTCGATCCCATTGTCACGCCCGAACGCCTGCACGATCTGCTCGGCGTGGCTCCGATGAGCCGTGACCGCTTCGGCACAGACGGCATGCCGGGAGTCGTCACCGGGCTGGCCTGGACAGCCGCAGGCGGCGAAGTGCTCTACATCGAAGCGCTCGCGTCAAAAGGAAAAGGCGACCAGCTAAGCCTCACCGGCAACCTCGGCGACGTGATGAAGGAATCGGCATCCATAGCCCGCCGCTATGTCATGGCCCACGCCGAAGAACTCGGCATCAGCCAGGAAGCCATCGCCGAACGCGACCTCCATATCCACGTGCCCGAAGGCGCCATTCCCAAAGACGGCCCGTCGGCCGGCATCACCATGGCCACAGCCATAGCGTCGGCTCTGTCAGGCAGACCGGTGCGCCAGGCAGTGGCAATGACCGGCGAACTGACACTGCGCGGACGTGTGCTTCCGGTTGGCGGCATCAAAGAAAAAATGCTCGCCGCACGACGCGCCGGAGTGAAAGAGATCTACATCAGCGAAGACAACCGCCGCAACGTCGAGGAGATTGACGAAGTCTATCGCCGTGACCTGACGTTCCACTTCGTCACAACCGTCACCGAAGTGATCAAAGGCGCTCTCGGCATATGATGATGATGACGGACCGATTGCCGAAGTGGACGCTGACCACGCTGACCACCGCAGCCATTCTGTGGCTGACCCTCGCGCCTCATCCGCTGCCGGAAGTCGACATGCCTCTGTTTCCACATGCCGACAAAGTGGTCCACGCTCTGATGATGGGCGGACTGCTATGGGCCTGGGCGCTCGACATCATGCGCTGCCACCGTGCCTGGATCCGTCCGCCTCACAGACTGCTTCAGGCAACCATTGCCGTGATTCTGTTTGGCGGCGCCATCGAACTGGCTCAACTGGCCATGAACGCAGGCCGCGGTGCCGAATGGCTTGACTTTGCGGCCGACGCAGCCGGTGCCGTCGTTGCCATGCTCACCCTGCGCCTCCTGCCCGCCGCCCGATAAACACCAGGACAGCCATCAAACCGAAATTCAAAAGCCGGTTGCCATCACATATGGCGGCCGGCTTTTGTTATAAGCTCGAATGCAGGAGAAGGCTCAGTCGGCCTCCTGAGTACCATAAAACACACCCCACACTGCCCATGGTCCGATGCCACAGCTGAATTTGCGTTCACAACCGGTATTGTTCGGAGCCACAGTAACTGTGATTTCCGCCGGATTGCCGAATTTATAGCGTTCTATGGTCACCCAATCCATTGTATATTCAAAGTCTGTATTGGTCCACGACTCCATAAAATCCTGAGTGCCGTCATCTTCGCTGAACTCATGTCTGACTCCGTCAACCATCAGCCAGTGAAACACCCACCCTATGCTGTTTGTCATCAGATTGACAGATCCTCCTTGTTTCGGAAAAACCACCGTTCCGGGATCAGGGCCGATGCCATGAAATCCGAGAGGCACCTCCGATTCATCTTTGCATATGATCGTATCGGTTATCTCGCCGCCTCGCTCGAATTCCACGAAAGCATAGCGATATTCCGGCCATTCCGGCACATAAGCAGGATTGACATCAGAGAGAATCAGCCGCCCGTCACTATATTTCATACGTAGCCATGAAACTGTTTCATCAAACGACTCTCTTCCGCTCAAATCTGTAACATACTCAGTCTTAGGATAGAGATACGGCGCATCAAAATACTTTGCATCACAAAAAGACACGGTGGTGATCACCCAGTCATCAGCAGCCACCTCGATCGTGTCAATATACACATTATCTCCCCAAGACAATAACATTGCATTTTTCTTAGACAGACCGACACTCGGATTCTCCTTGGGCGTGTCAGGAATTACAGGCGGATTCTGCGGCTCATTGTCTGACGAGGTGCAGCCATAGACGCCGATTGCGGCGAAAAAGGCCAATGCGGTAATGATTTTAGGTAACGACATAAGTACTAGTATTTTGGTGTGACAATCGATTGCAAATATATGTTTTTTTTGCGAATTACAATATTTATTTAGTTAAAAATAGCTAAATCCGAAATTTCGCATGGCGTCATAGTCCTGGGTGCGGAAACCTGCGGATTGCAGGTCTACCGCTTCGTTGCGATCGTTGACAAACAGACGTGTGGCCACAGGCGTGAATTCCTCTGCCGTTAGAGCCGAAGTTCGGTCAAGACGCGGCGAACTGATTCCGGCCATGTGCATCAGAGTCGGAGTGAACGATTCGCTCGACGATATTTCCTGTCTGCATGAACTGAGCGCACATTTCCATTTGTCGGGATTTTCGCCACGCCACGACTGATTGAAATAGAGCATCATCGGCACATGGAGCTGGGCAAAAGTGGCCGTCGGCGAGGCATGGAGAAAGCGGCCGCGCTCATCATCGAAAATATCTTCGCCATGGTCGGCGGTGTAAATGAGTCCACCGGGACAGTCAAGCGAGTCCAGACGCGTGATCAGTCCATGAAGCACCCTGTCAGTACAGCGTATCGAATTGTCATAGGCATTGACAAGCCTCTGACGGTGTGTCTGGTTTGCTTCCGACGCTTTGTCGGGCAGAAAATATGCTTCGGAACGCGGATAGCGGTCCTCATAATTGAAGTGTGAGCCATATAGATGAACCACAAGCAACAACGGATCTGTGTCAGCGGCGACGTCCAGCAGCGAATCCACCACAGGGAGCAGATCGGTGTCGCAGATATGCTGGCCGAGGCTCTCTCTGAGAAAGATGGTCGTGTCGGCCTCCGAGCCGAAAAAGTCTATAAAGGAGTTGTTGCGGTTCTGCATTGACAGAAACACTGTGTGGAATCCGGCTTCACGGAAAGCGGTGATTACTGATTTGTGGTGATATATCGAATCGCCGAATTCGGCGGCGGTGAGGGTGCTCAGTAGCATCGGCACCGACTTGTGGGTGGTGTTGCTCTCGGAGAGCACACGCGGGCACCCCACCAGCGAGTCTACAGTGCAGAGCAACGGCGTGGTGAAGCGGTCGTAGCCGAACATCTGATAGTGGTCGGCGCGCGATGTCTCGCCAATGACTGCCATATATATCCGACGGCGCGAACCGGATTCGCATTCATCGGTGGCCCCGAATGTGAATCCGGCCGAAGTGTCGGCATATCGGGCGGTGCGCACCGTGCGGCTCACCGCTTCGGCCAGATTGCACATGGCATTGACAGGAAAAACCTCACGGTCGGCCTTATAGCGCGGCAACGTGACAGAGGCCACAAGCATGCAGACTCCGCCGGCCACGACAAGCGTCGCTCCGGCCGCCGCACACCGCCGCCTGAGCAACGAGGGAGTGCGTTCGCGCCTCAGCCATGCGGCGACACCGGCCTCGAGCGGAGGAAGATATAGCAGCAACACCAGCGCCACCGGCCCGGCAAGATTGCCAAGCAGTTCACCGGCTTCGGAGCTGTTGGTCGTGACAACGTTGAGAAACATATCGACGGCGATCACCGATCCGTCGAGATACAGCGCCAGCAAAACGATCTGAAACGCGGCCAGAATGCTGAACGGAAGCATCATCACTGCCGAGCGGCCGGCATTGGCGCTCCAGGCCATCAGCAGCAGATAGACGCCGAGCGGAGCGGCCAGATTGGCCACAAAGGCAGGCCACGGCATGGACGACCACGCCGACATGACCACATTGGGCACCAGCAGCAGCAACGGCAGAGCGATCTGCAACACCGCCGCAATCTTATATCGTGAATTGTCAGAATGCTTCATTGATGCTGAATATCAGGCCATGCTGACCACGGCCAAAACCATAATCTATGCGCACGTTCACGCGTTTTTTGAATTCCCAGCGATAGCCCACTCCCCAGTTCCAGAGCAAAGGCCCGCGTCCGATTCGGTTCAGTTTTGGAAACACCTCTCCGATTCCAGCCCACACCACGGCTCCGTTGCGGCGCCAGATGTGCTGACGGAATTCAACGGTGAGATCCGCTTCGCATTTATCATTGTAGCGACCGTCATAATAGCCGCGCATATTGTAGCTGCCGCCGAATTTCGACATCAGCCCCCACGGAGTGTCGCCATAAGTGAACCGGGAGTGAAGGCGTGACGCCATGACGCAACCCTTCCACAGCGGCTGATAGTGGCTCAGTGTGATCTCCGTGGCCGAAAAGGCGTAACGGTTGCCGATAAAACCCGGAGCAAAGGTCTGGTCAAGGCGGGCATAGAAGCCGCTATAGGCATTAAACACATTGTCGCGCGAGTCATACATGACGGCAAAACCGATCCCGCCGGTGAATGTGCGCAGACTCTGCCCCTGCCAGAGTTCCGGCCGAGACACTTTCTTGGCTATCAGATAGTCTACCAGCAGCCTCGGCCCAAGGTAGAAGTCAGGTGCAATTTGAAAAAGATATGCCATGTCGACGTTTGCCCGCCAGCGTTTGAAGTCAGTGCGGTTTGAATCGCACCGCGCCATGTCATAGCCGATTCCCCAGAACTGATCGGGGCGCGATTCAAATGAAGCGTCGTAGGTCAGTTCATCTCTGCCGCTCCGGATCATCTGGTTGCCGCGTATTCCCACTTTGAAATAACCGTTGACCGACACATCGCCATAGATATTGAACTGTCCGGCAGGATTGATCGTGTCGGCAAGATTCCGGCGGTAGATTCCGGCGGCGACTATTCCGATTCCGAGTTTGGTGTCAGATGCGTAATATGGTCCTCCTATAATGCTGAAATCAAGCTTTTTCGGCTCATGCACCTTGTTTGCATCCGAAAAATAAGCAACCAGCTTCTGAATGATATTCCGTTTTTGTTCCGAAGCCTCAACAGCGGCAGTGTCTGCCGGCACACTTTCGGCACGCGCTTCGTGCAGCATTCCTGCCACGGTCAGGAACACAGAGAACACAACGGACTTCAGGCATAACACAGGTGATCTTTGCATAGGTGGTGAATTAAAACTACAATACACCTATACAACACCGGCTGCCGACCGAATGTTCACCTCCGGCCAGAGCCGATAGATCAGCGAATAACGACGTCGACGGGAGCGGAAGAGTAGCAGGATCCGGCGGAGATTGTGCGGACAAAGGCGCGGTAGTGGCCAGCGGCCGCGCGCTTGCCGGCGGCATCGAGCAGATCCCACTCCATCGGGTTGCCGGCGCCATCGCTGCTGATCACTCTGACCGTGCGTCCGGCAAAATCCTCAATGAAGAGAGTGCTGTTTCCGGCGGTGGCGTCGGTGGTGAAGATTACCCCGGAATCGGCAACGTCGGCGGTCAGCGAGCATGTGAGCGGCATGACCGACGAGAATTCAACAGAGGCCGAAGCCTGACGCTGCAGGGCGTCGGTCACAATGAGAGTCAGCTCATGGCGGCCGTCGGACGGGATTTCCACGTCGAATGAAAGCGAATAGAGGCCGGAAGCAGTGGCAACGAGACCGGAAGCGGCATCGGCGCAAAGCGCGCCATCGCGCAGCAGGCGCACCGAAGTGCAGAAATTGCCGCCCAAAGACATGCCGGCAGGAGCGCTGATCTGAGCGCAGACTCTGGCGCTGTTGCCCTGAAGCACCTGATTGGAATCTGGATCACAGCCCTCGATGGTGAGGGAGGTGATCGCAGGCTCGGCAAAGTCACCGGTCACCGGAGTGGCATCATAGTCCATGGTCATGTCGACGACAGCTCCGCCGGCACGAACCTTTTTGTCAGACGAAAAGGCATAGAGCGTCACCCTGCTTGTCAAGCCTTCGCGTTGGGCGGGAGGCACATGCCCCTGCACGGTGAAGCGGCCGGACGTGACGGAACCCACCAGCTCGGTGAGCTGCTCCTGATCGAGTTCTATCTCGGTGATGGTCGATGGCTTGACTCCTGACGACACGTTGGGAGCGCGGTTCACCGCAGTGTAAGGATGATCATAGACAGCGATTTTCACAGTGCCGTTAAAACCGGTATCGACCGATCCGTCGGCCTTGGTGACTGAGCCTTCAAAGGTGTTGATTCCGCCGGGCACGATCGTGTGTCCGCCACCATTGACGGCACTGACGCTGATCTGCCTGCTGAGTCCATAATATGGCAACAGCGGATCGCCGAAATAGTTATAGGCAAGCACATTGCACATTCGCGCTTTGTCATGGCCGGCAATCTGTCCGTTGAACGAAGCCACAAATGCAGAACCGAGCGCATCGCCGTCGGCCATCGAGAAATATGATTTGGCAAATTCTTCTCCGAAATCCGCATTCAGCGTCTGATACACCTCACGGCCGGCAGCCACCAGTCCGATCACGCCGCCCGACGAACTGAGAAGCATGGCCGTGCTCAGCGAATTCAGATCGACATCAAACGCCGCGACATCGCATGATCCTAACATCGCCAGCGGAAACGAATGGCTATAATTTGTCTTGTTGACATCGGTGAGATTCCAGACTCCGGTCAGGCCAACCGAGTTGCCGTGACCGAAATATGTCATAAATCCGACACCGCGACGCAAAGTCGATGCAACCAGAGCTGAGATTGCTCGAGTGTCAGTGGTCCCTGTGCCGAACATATTGTGGGCGGCGCGATGAACGGTCAGCGCCGGCCCATAGGCGGCAGCTCCGATTGCGGCCATACGCTCGGCATCGGCCATGTGCATCTCTTCTGTCCGTCGGGCAAAACCAGACATGAAAAGGGCATTGTTTGGCGCAGCTACCAGAGGCGGATTTTCCAGATACTGCCTCACCTTGGCATTATAATCGTCGGCCTGCGACAGCGAGGTCACGGGAATGCGTCCGACCATGACGGACAATGGCGATGCAAGCACACGGAAAAACGGGGAATTAAACCTGGTGTCAGGCACGAAATCATCCAGACGTCCAAAATAAGTGTCGGTGGCGAAGCTGCGTGTCATGTCGTAATTCCCATATCGGTCATGAGAGTTTGACGACATCGACGTGCCGTCGCCCGCATCTTCGTTTTCAGCCGTAATCACAAAAATTCCATCAGGTGAAAGTTGCGATGCCTGATAGATGGTGCCTGCACCATATATTATCAGGCCGCGCAGACGGCCGCGTCCGGAATCAGCCAGATGCCGTAGAAAACGGCGCACCGCCATGACATGGGGCGTGCCCGAGGAAAATTCGTTGAACACATCCTGCTGGTCCACCACAGCCACGTCAAGGCCCTGACAGCGGCCATGCAAGCCAGCCAGGACAGCGGCCTTATCGGCAAAACATGCATTGGTGAGAATCACAGCATCAGGACACGCCATGGCCGCAAGATTCCGACCCGCCACCGGATCCGGACTGATCTGCGGCTCACGCTGCTCGGCGGCAGGATCAAACGCCACGAGATGGACCGCGTCGGCAGCATCAGGTATGGAGAACGTGCCGTCGGCCGAGAGCCTGTATGACTCCACCCTGTGCAGATCGGCCACATTCCACACCATGGTGCCTGACGTGACTCCGGTCAGCGCCACGCTCTCGCCGGCTTCGACTCCATATAGAATCATGTCGAGCGCCGGAACGCGGCTCATGTCGTTACGTCTGTCATAAGAAACGACCAAATAATCGACTGCGGCAAACGTGAAATCAGCCCCCTTTGACGGTGACGACGGAATGGCCCTGAAGCGGCAGGAAACGCTGCCTGCGGAGCCAGCCTCACGCATGGAAGCCACGACAACGTTGCGACACGGCCTCAGGCGCTCATAGATCGACTGCACTCTGATTGCCGAAGTGAAACAATCGTCGGCCGCAGCTTCAAAATCGCCGTCGGGAAATTCAAGAGTCAGATAATTATTCTGGCTCGATTTCAGATTGCGCACGGCAGCGGCAACCTGAAACGAAATTCTGTCGGATGCCTGATCGACAATATCAACCCTATAATCAGGCGATTTGCCATCTTTCAGTTCATGTCCGACAAAAAAGGTGCCGCCACCGGCCGGCGCGGCAATTTCATCTTCCATAAACGTCACACTCACATGGCTCGTGCGCGAAACGCCGCCAGAAGCCTGAGAAACCGATGCCGCCGGCACCACCGCAGCTCCGGCGCCTGCTGCCGGCACTGCATCGCTGAGAAAATAACAGCCTGTCGCCGACGCCGGATTTCGTTCACGCTCCACCGCCCAGAACAGATTGTCGGCCGATGGCTGAGCATATGAGAATTTCACCCCGGCCTCGGCATAGAAAAGCAGTTTTCCCGACGCATGGACTGAGGCAAGCTCCGGCAATCCGGCCGGAGCGGAATCAATGTCATGGTCTGCCAGCTCAGAAGCCGGATAGCCATAGACGCGCACACGCTCAGGATCACTGAATCCAAGATCGCGCAGGCGGCTGTGTGTCACCTGATACAGACCCATGGAATCGACCGAAATCTTCACCCATCGGCCTTCAGACAGCGGCGAAGACACAGCAGCGGCGTCACACAGGGTAAAACACAAGCATATAAAAGAGGTTAGCAGGCTGATATATTTCACAACGAAAACTATTTGATATTGAACGAGAGGACCGGAGTGCCGTTCAACAGAGATTCCACCCGATTGTCGGTCAAAGCGTCGCGCCAGACGACATCAGGAAGATCAACGGCCAGCAGATCGCCGGTTTTCAACGTCACACACCGGCTCACGAGCGCGGCCAGCGCCTCAAAGCCGAATTTCTGAAAATCGATAGGCTCGGCACCGTCAACACTGACCGACTCCGTTATCTCCGTCCATGATCCACACACTGCGGCACCATCCATGCAGCCGAGCAGCACCGGCGCCTCAGGAGCGTCACACTCCGGCACAAACAGCAGAGTCATCGAGTCGAAATAACGGCGCGCAAACTTCGGCGCTATACATTTTCCCAACCGGCCTATACGAACGGCAACCATCACCTTCCAGCGCCAGGCGGCACCGAAATCAGGCACAAACCACGGTTGTCCGTTACGGCCGATCGCCGAGTCGGCCACCATGCGGAAGCCGGCCGGATTGCAGTCACAGATCAGAGCTTTCACGGGCGGGAGCGACGGAGCTGTTCAAGACGGTTATACATCAGCGCCAGATCGGAATAAATCGACGTGTTCTGCATCACGACTCCGAAACGCGGACGCAAACGGTGGGGAGTGAAATTCCACAACGCCTTTATGCCGGCCGCCACCGACGCATCGGCCACAGCTTCGGCAAACTCATGAGGCACAGTGATGATGGCGATCTCCACCCCCAGCGACGAAGATATTTCGTCGAGACGGTCGATATGATAGACCGGTACCCGGCCTTTGTTTCCGATCTTAGCTACATCAGTGTCAAATCCGGCCACAATGTCAAGTCCATAATTTCCAAGTCCCGAATCCTGGATCAACGCACCGCCGAGCGAACCGACACCGACCACCACGGCAGGATGCGGTTTCTGAAAGCCGAGAAAGTCTCGCAATATGCTCTCGAGTTCGTCGACGGCATAACCGATGCGGGTCTTGCCTCTGATGTCAAGAAAAGACAGATCCTTGGCGATCTGCGACGAATCGACATTCAGACACCTTGAAATCTGAGTCGACGAGACCCGCTCCACACCCAGATTCTTGAGCTGACTCACATAAGCCAGATACCATGGCAGACGCTGAAGCGTAGGTTCAGGCAAAAGCGCTGATCCCACCAGCGGAGCTACTGATTTTATATCGTTGTTCATCAGATTTTCTAATTTACGACCACAAAGTTAATAATTATCCGCCACATATAGAAATTTTCCCCGGCCCCGGCCACCCCTCTCCGAAAAGTTTTTTTTGCACATCCGCGGATTTTACGTAACTTTGCAGCGCTGAAACAATGCGCGCGTGGCGAAATTGGTAGACGCGATAGACTTAGGATCTATTACCTTACGGTGTGGGGGTTCGAGTCCCCCCGGGCGCACAAATCTCATCATTCATATCCCACCAATCACCATTCATTTTATATGAATAGCCAATTACCCCCTTTCAAGGTGTTTTCAGGCACCAAATCCCGTTACATGGCCGAAGAAATCTGCAAGGATCTCGGTGTGCCTCTGGGCCAGATGAACATCCAGCATTTTGCCGACGGTGAATTTGAAGTGTCGTTTGAGGAATCGATCCGCGGCTGCGAAGTCTACCTGGTTCAGTCCACATTCCCCAATACCGACAACCTGATGGAACTGCTGCTGATGATCGACGCCGCAAAGCGTGCTTCAGCCCGTCAGGTGGTGGCCGTGATACCCTATTTCGGATGGGCCAGACAGGACCGCAAAGACAAGCCGAGAGTCAGCATCGCCGCCAAGCTTGTCGCCGACCTGCTCAGCGCAGCCGGAGTCACCCGCGTGATCTGCATGGATCTTCACGCCGACCAGATCCAGGGCTTCTTCAACGTGCCGGTGGATCACCTTTACGCATCGTCGGTGTTCATCCCCTACATCGAATCTCTTCACCTTGAAGATCTGGTGATTGCCTCGCCCGACGTCGGCGGCGCAAAAAGAGCCAACAGCTATGCGAAATACTTCAACGTGCCGCTGATCCTCTGCCACAAACAGCGCGCAAAGGCAAACGTGGTCGAGACTATGACAGTGATCGGCGACGTCAAAGACAAAAACGTCATCATCATCGACGACATGGTCGACACCGCCGGCACAATGACCAAGGCTGCCGACCTGATGATGGAAAACGGCGCCAAGAGCGTGCGTGCACTCTGCTCACACGCCATCATGAGCGACCCGGCATCTGAACGCATCGACAACTGCGGCCTGACCGAAATGATTTTCACCAACTCGATTCCCTTCCACAAAGAGTGCAAGAAAGCCACAATCCTGACCGTGGCCCATCTCTTTGCCGACACGATCCGCCGAGTGCATGAAAATCAGTCGATTTCCTCGCAATACCTGATCAAATAAAACCGGTTCGCGTTTGAAACAAAAACGTGGAACAAACGCCAACGATGCCGCCGCACGCCGACTGCGCTGTGCGGCCGACCCGGAGGCAATGGACAAAATACTGCAAGACGAATGTCGCCGCCGGGCTTCACGCAAGCTCGCGGCGACTTTGCTTTGTCAGGAATTCCGATTCCCGACAGCTCTCAGCGCCGAACAATGCACGTCGGACGACGTGGCAATCATCCACGCCGGAATGATATCCCAGGGCGACAGAATGGTAGACCTGACCTGCGGGCTCGGCATCGATTCATTTCATTGCGCCGGAAAAGCGACGTCGGTGACCGCGATAGAACTTGACCCGACCGTGGCGGCAGCGATCGAAACAAACGCCCGCGCTCTCGGGCTGGACAACGTGGAGGGAATCTGCGCCGACTGCGCCGACTGGCTTCGCGACAATCCCGACCGACACTTCGACGTGGCGTTCATAGACCCGGCCAGACGTGGCGACAACGGACGCCGCCTGTTCGGACTGCATGACTGCAAACCGGATGTCATCGAACTGATGCCGCTGATCAGCCGCAGCGCCGACCGCCTGATCGTCAAGGCTTCGCCGATGCTCGACATGACGGTGTTGCTGCGCGACGAAGGGCTGAGACCCCACAGCATACTGATCATCGGCACCCGATCCGAATGCAAGGAACTGGTGCTTGACTTTGATTTCAAGTCGCCCGCGCCAGACGAACCGCTGGTGCGCGTAATCACCGTCGGCAAAGGCGAATTCAGCTTCCGCCCGTCAGACCCGGCGCCGATGCGGCTCGCCGATCCGGCGGTGGGCTGCATTGTCGGCGAACCATGGCCGGCCGTGATGAAGAGCGGGGCCTACAACCGCCTGCCTGGAGCGAGAATCCATCCGTCGACCCACCTGTATGTGCTCTCGGCCGACGAAGCCGCCATTTTTCCCGGCGAGACATATCGGCTCGAAGAGATCACGGCATTCAGTTCATCCATTATCAAACAAATCGGACGACGCGGAGTGGATGCGTCGGTTGCGACGCGCAACTTCCCGATCTCGGCCGACGAGCTCCGACGCCGCCTCCGCGCCCGCGAATCGTCAGAACGGCGTCTTGTCGGAGTCACGGCATCGTCAGGAAAACTGCTGCTCACTCTGACCAGATGACAAAGACCCGCTCCACGGTGGAGCTCACGACATAAGGAGTGGCCTGCACCCGCTTCGGAGCCGGCGACAGATAATAATAAAAGGTGTGCTGTCGGTCCCACGACGGGACAGAAAGGCGGCGGGTCTGTCCGGATGGAATGTCACAGCGCACCACACGGGTCTGCCGGTGAAGTTGTCGTCCCGACATATCCGAATAGTCAAACGTCAGCTCAAGAGCCACCACCGAACAGGTGTCGGCCATTGCGTTAGTGACAAAAAACGACTCGACGCCGGCACGCAGAGTCTTGTCATAGCCACTCAGACGTATCAGCGAATCGGCCGGGGCCACGATCGTGTCCACCCTCTCGGCCTCAGATGGCTGGCTTGGCGCGGAAACCGCCGACGCGACCGGAACGCGGGCCGGCCCGGTGCGCGTGCGCCGCGCTGACGCAGGCAGCATCACGGTGGCGGCAATCAGAATCAAAGTCACAAATCGTCTCATAGGTAACGCGGGCCGAAACGGGGTGAAGCCACTGGAGGATAGACGCGTAATGCGCCGTCGAGATTATCGGGGCGGTTTTCACGCAAACGCACCACGTTGCGATACATATATGGCAGCAGTCTGAACAGATTGATTGTCAGCCGGCTCTTCCGCGGCTTAAAAGTCAGCGCCGCACCGTCATCGGCCAGATGAAGCGTGAAAGTCCGGGGTATGCCGAGCCGGTTTTCCACAGCGAAATCAGTGTAGATGCGAGCTTCATAGACTCCACGGTCGGCGGTGGCCACGGCATATCCGATCACCGTGCCCGGACGCATCAGCCTGCCTGGCGCTTTGACCATCACAAGCCGGAAACAGGCCGGCTGCGCCGCCGCTGGCAATGTCGGGTCAGCATAACGCTCGAAGGCAAACGTGGCTCCGCCGTCAAGCATCTGCCACAGCCCTTCGACCGGCGTCAGCGGCGCCTGGCTCATGCGGGCCGTCACGGAATCCGGATCTGCATATCCGGCAACCACAGTCGACATGCCCGGCAATGCCTTCAGATAGTCATTGCCCAACGCAGTCTGCGCCAGCAGAATCGCAGTGATAATCAGAGTGATTCTCATGACCGCAAAATTACTATTTATTTCCGTCACGGCCAAATCACACCAGATTCCATAAGAGCCGGGAAGATAAGATTTTGAATTACGGAAATTTTTCCGTAAATTTGCAGCCGTAAAAATCAACACATTTTTTATTCCAACAACCAAAAAACGATGAAAGCATTTGTGTTTCCCGGACAGGGCGCTCAATTCACCGGCATGGGCAAGGATCTCTATGAGAACAATGCCGAAGCCCGCGCCATGTTCGAAAAAGCAAACGAAATTCTCGGCTTCCGCATCACCGACCTGATGTTTGAAGGATCGGCCGAAGACCTCAAACAGACCAAGGTGACCCAGCCCGCCATATTCCTTCATTCGGTAATTCTGGCCAAAAGCCTCGGCGAGGAATTCAAGCCCGACATGGTGGCCGGCCACTCACTGGGCGAATTTTCAGCACTGGTGGCTGCCGGAGCAATGGCATTTGAGGATGGTCTTAAACTCGTGGCCGCTCGCGCCATGGCCATGCAGAAAGCATGCGAGATCAATCCGTCGACAATGGCCGCAATCATAGCGCTGCCCGACGAAAAAGTGGAAGAAGTCTGCGCCGGAATCGACGGTGTGGTCGTATGCGCAAACTATAACTGCCCCGGCCAGCTGGTAATCTCCGGCGAGGTCGAAGCCATCGACGCCGCCTGCGAGCAACTCAAGGCCGCAGGTGCAAAACGCGCGCTCAAGCTCCCCGTGGGCGGCGGATTCCACTCGCCCTGCATGGAGCCTGCCCGCGCCGAACTCGCCGCAGCGATCGAAGCCACCGAGTTCCACAAACCGGTCTGCCCCGTATATCAGAACGTCGACGCTCTGCCCCACACCGATCCGGCCGAAATCAAAGCCAATCTGGTGGCCCAGCTGACCGCTCCCGTGCGCTGGACACAGACCGTTAAAAACATGGTGGCCGACGGAGCCACAGAATTCGTTGAACTCGGCCCGGGCAAAGTGCTTCAGGGACTCGTTTCAAAAATCGACAAAGCTGTCGCAGTCAGCGGATTCCAATAATAGATTAACTTCCGATGAAAAAAATAAGAGAGCGGTGATCACCGCTCTCTTAT
Source organism: uncultured Porphyromonadaceae bacterium (assembly GCA_947177035.1). Taxonomy (GTDB): domain Bacteria; phylum Bacteroidota; class Bacteroidia; order Bacteroidales; family Muribaculaceae; genus UBA3263. Next base: position 18,407 of record CAMWSS010000013.1, read on the forward strand.
TTTTTTGTCAGCAAGACCGTCCGTCATTTCATGGCCTGCTCTACAGCCTCGTTCAGCTGAGAGCCAAACAGATCGCGGGCCACGATCTCGCCGTCGGGATTCACGAGCATGATGCAGGGAATGCCCATGATGCCATAAGTCTGGAGCACATCCATGCCCGCATTAAGGATCACAGGCCAGGTCACGCCGTCCTGCTCCATCGCTTTGAGCGTATCCTCGGGTTTATCGCGCACAGCCACTCCGACCACGTTCAGACCCTTTGACTTATATTGATCATAGAGAGCCTTGATTCCAGGGATCTCACGGCGACACGGGCCGCACCATGAAGCCCAGAAGTCGACAATCGTCCAGTGGCCGGGCACGATGTAATCGCTCAGCTTATAATCTTTGTCGTCATAATTGACAGTGAAATCCACATATTTATTACCGGCCGAAGTGGCAGCCTTGGCGCGTGCCATCGACAGAGTGCGCTGCACGTCCGGATCCTCGGCCAACTGCTTCGACGCCGCAGTCGCCGTCTCGATCTGATCAGCATCCAGATACATGGCCACCTGGCCGAACACCGGCAGAGCGAACGGCGATTCGGGATTGGCCACGATGAAGTCCACCGACGCCGGCACGATACGGTTCACATATATATCCTGTGCCTGGGCCTCAGAGGCATTCTGCAGCTCCTCGACAATGGCGCCTATCGAGTCATTGTATGCCGAGAAAGCATCATTGGCTGGGGTGCCGGTGGCGAGTCCCTCGCCGGTCATGGTGATGTCGCCCGGCTCCAGCACAAACTGGGCATAGGGATAGCCGCCGATCGTGACCATGGCGAGAGTCGGTTCGGAGATCTTGCCCTTGAAGACCACGTCGGTCTTGTCGATCATCACACTGTCAAGCTTGGCTCCGGTGCGCGAATCGACAATAAACGCGCTATTGCCCACTTCATTTTCAGGCATTTCCATCTTGACTGTGTAAGCATCCTTGTCGGCACACGATGCCAGCATGGCAAGCGCCGACACAAAAAGAACTGATTTTTTCATTCGCAAAAGTTTATTGAAAATTGGTGTATATTAGTACTTTTATAACAATTTATCGCCACAAAAGTAGCACAAAAAATGCAAAAAGCAGAGAAATCACCAATTTTTTCACTATCTTTGCCCTAATTTTAAACAACTAAAACCTTTAAAACCAAACTTCAATTACTTTCTAGACCATGAGTACCGCTACTCGTAAACCGAACTACACATTACCCATCATCGTAATGTTCTTCCTGTTCGCGATGATCTCGTTCGTGACCGGATTCCAGAACCCCTTCGGCGTGATTCTCAAAGCTCAGCTCGGCCTCAACAACTTCCAGAGCCAGCTCGGCGCCGCCGCCAACTTCATCGCCTATGCGATCATGGGCATTCCCGCAGGTATTCTCCTGCAGAAAAAGGGTTACAAATTCTCAGCCATCTCAGCCGTACTCGTCGGTCTGGTCGGCGTTGTGATCATGTTCGCATCATCATATGTAGAATCCAACGACGCTTGCTTCGCCGTCTATCTGATCGGCGCACTTGTGGCCGGCTTCTCCATGTGCATGCTCAACACTGTCGTCAACCCGATGCTCAACACCCTTGGCGGCGGCGGCAACAAAGGCAACCAGCTCATCCAGTTCGGCGGAACACTGAACTCGCTGGCAGCCACCATCTGCCCCATCTTCGTCGGCATCCTCATCGGCAACGTCACCAAGGAAACATCGCTGATCGACGCCCGTCCCGCCCTCTACGTGGCCGGCGGAGTGTTCATTCTGGCCTTCATCGTTCTCGGCCTGGCCAAACTCCCCGAACCCATCCTCGATGAACTTAAGGCCCGCAAAGCCAAAGGCGACAACGCCGACAAGTCCACCCCCACCCTCTCCGGCGCACTCGGCTTCCGCCACTTCGTGCTCGGCGCCGTGGCCATCTTCCTCTACATCGGCCTCGAAATCGGCATTCCCCAGATCGCCAACGTGTTCATGACTGCACAGACCGTCGAACAGGCCCAGCAGACCATGCAGCGCTTCGAAGCCCACAAAGCCGAAGCTGCCAACAAGGCCCTGGCCGCCGAAGCAGCCGTGGCAGCAGCCGAAGCGACCAACCAGGTCGAAGAGGCTTTTGAAGCCGCATCGGAAGGCATTCCCGCCGCCGACGCCGCCGGCATCGCCGAAGCAACCGTTGAAGAAGAAACAGCTCCGGCTTCACAGATCAGCATCGACGAATACAACGCCGCCCGCGCAATCGTCGACGGCAGCGTGAAACCCGGCATGGGCATGGACGCAGCCATCGCAGGCGCTCTCGTCGGCATGTACTGGTTCATGATGCTGATCGGACGTCTGATCGGCGGTTCAATCGGCGGCAAGATCTCAAGCCGCGTGATGCTCTCGACCGTGTCAGGTCTCTCTCTGATCCTGCTGCTGGCCGGCATTTTCGCCGATCCGGCATCTACAGTCAGCGTGCCCGGCTTCTCAAGCGCAGGCGGATCGCTGAGCTTCGAAATGGTACAGGCTCCCGTCAACATCCTCTTCTTCGTGCTCTGCGGTCTCTGCACCTCAGTCATGTGGGGCGGCATCTTCAACCTTGCCGTCGAGGGTCTCGGCAAATACACCGCTGTCGCTTCCGGCTTCTTCATGGTCATGGTGTGTGGCGGCGGTATCATCCTGCCCATCCAGGCCACTATCGCTGACGCATTCGGCTACCTCGCATCATACTGGGTGCTTGTGGCCTGCGTGGCTTACCTGCTGTTCTATGCGATGATCGGCAGCAAGGTCACCCGTCGCGACGACGCCGCATAACAACCCGGAGCCGGACATCCGGTCTCTGACCCTGAAACGCAAAACCACAAAAAGGAGATAGGCGCCATGGCCGATGACGGTCCAGGCCCTATCTCCTCCTTTCTGCCCGCCACGGGCAATCAACCAAATCCCAATTCATAACTTCCCTTCATTAAAAAAACGCAATGGCCAACTGGTTTGAATGCAAAGTGACCTACCACAAAATCGTGGAAAACGGTCTTCAGAAAAAAGTAACCGACACGTTCATGGTCGATGCCCTCTCATTTACCGAAGCCGAAGCGCGAGTGACCGAAGAGGTTACTCCTTTTGTCAGCGGAGACTTCTCTGTCGCATCGGTCAAACGCACAAAAATCGGCGAGATATTCAGAGATGATTCAGCCGACAAATGGTATCTGGTAAAATGTGCCTTCATCACAATCGACGAAAAAACCGCCGCCGAGAAGCGCTCAGTCAGCCTGATGCTTGTGGCCGCGTCTGACTTCAAAGGCGCATACGACAATTTCATGGACGGAATGAAAGGCACGATGGCCGACTTCGAGATCGTGTCGATCGCCGAAACTCCGGTTCTTGACGTCTACAATGCCAAACTCGATGGAGGAAGCCAGACTGTCTGAGCTGCGCGACGTCATCCCGCACGACGTGACCTTGGTGGCGGTGAGCAAATTTCACCCCGCCGAGGCGGTGCGCGCCGCATATGACGCCGGACAACGCGTCTTCGGCGAGAGCCGCGCAGACGAACTGGCAGCTAAGGCCGCAGCACTGCCCGACGACATCTGCTGGCACTTCATCGGCCATGTGCAGACCAACAAGCTGCGACGGATTCTGCCTCACGTGGAGATGATCCAGAGCGTCGATTCCGAAAAACTTCTGCGGCTCATCGACGCAGAGGCCGTGAAAATGGGACTGCACACAAAAGTGCTGCTCCAGGTGCACGTCGCCGCCGAGGAAACAAAAACAGGATTCACCCCCGAAGAACTGACCGAAGTGGCACGCCGGTGCGCTCCGGAGTTGCGCGCGGCCACAATCGAAGGAGTGATGGGAATGGCCACCAACACCGACGACGAGCAACGCATCAGAGCCGACTTTCAAGCCATTGCCGAAACCGGACAACGCCTGCGCGAAATCGTGCCGTCGGCCACGGTTCTCTCCATGGGCATGAGCGGCGACTGGCAGATGGCGGTGGAGTGCGGATCAAACATGGTGCGGATCGGATCCGACATATTCGGGCCACGCGAGCATTAAATATTTGTTAATGCCGAGGCTCGGTCTTAACGTTTTTTATATGATTTTTTTAAACCGCTTTCGCTTGCCGAAGTGGAATAAAAGTCGTAACTTTGTGCCGACTAAATATATAGATAACATAAAAACAAAAATATCAATTCTGAATTCGTAGGATCACCGATTTTTGCCGACCATCCATCGACTGCCACCTCACAAGCGTGGAATTTGCGACACAGCGCCACGCATGCTGATCCGGTCAACGCTGATGAACGCGATGTCAAAACAACGGTATTCCTCGTTACTGACTGTTAACAAAAACGTGTAATAGCATGACAACGAACGAGATTCACATTGGTTCCATTATCGAACAGAGAGTTAGAGCGGGGGGCCACAGCGTAAGCTGGCTCGCAGGTATCCTTTGCTGCGAACGCACTAACGTCTACAGTATTTTCCGCCGTCGTTCAATCGATTCCGGATTGTTGTACCGCATTTCAGAAGCACTGCGGTTTGATTTCTTTGCACTCTACTCCAACCTGCTTCGTGAAAACGAACTTGACGAGGAAATGGAAGCCGAAAAGGAAGCGGCTGCCGCCAGAAAACGGAGAAGAGCCGCAATCAACGGCTGAAGAAATACGCAATCCTCGCGGCCCTGCAATTGGAGCCAAGCTGGTACAGCAGAAGAGGCGTCAGATTGATCTGACGCCTCTTCTGCTGTCATTTCCGGGGCAACACTCCCGTTTATTTCATCGGAACTGATTGACCTCCGGCAGGTAGGTGAAACCGGCGGCCGACAGCGAGGCTTCGACCGACGCGCGATCAAGCTGCATGTCGTCGCAGAGAGAGTCCAGATCAGCATAGCAGTCGCGCAACTTCATGTTGAGCGCGCTCATCAGCATCACCGGATCTTTAGGTAACTGTTGCATTTCCATATATGTGTCTGATTCATTGATTTCAGAAGCGACTGTGCGCCACAGCCCTAAAAAATGGGGCATGTGGCGCACAGTGTTTTGTGTTGCGCTGTTCTCGTCGCAAAGATTTTCGAATATTAGATCCAGCGAACCCAGGCGAAATCCTGACGATGAGGCAGAAGAGCGTTCTTGGGATAGACGCGGTAGGCAAAGCGGAACACTCCGGGAGCGCTCATCTTATGACTCAGTTCATAAGTCACAATCGAGCCTTCTTCCTTGACAACCTTCATGTCGATCGCCTCAAAGAATTCCTGCTGGCCGTCCTCGACCTTATATGCCACGGCCTCCACGCCAAGATTCTGTCCGAGACCGTTGGTGTCCAGAACAATCGTGGCTTTGTGCAGAGTGCCGGTTGCAGCGATAGCGCCCTGGCCTTCCGAATCCTCGATCGAGACAACCTTAACGCCATCCCACTTTTCAGCCACGTTGGCTTTCCAGAGAGCGATTTCGCGTGCCATTGCGCAGTCATCGGCGTTCAGAGCGGCGAATCGGCGGCTCTCTTTCAGATAGAAGCGGTCGATATAGTCGTCGATCATGCGGGTCATGGTGAAGTGAGGCGCAATGTGGCCGATCGAGCGTTTGATATACTTGACCCATTCGGGATTATAGTCACGCTCGCCGCGTCCGTCGAAATAGAGGGGGATGATCTCGTTCTCGAGCATCGAGTAAATGGTTGCGGCATCAAGCTTGTCCTGCTGGGCCTGATCGGTGTATGTGCGCTTTTCTGTCAGCGCCCAACCGGCCTTCTCGTCAAACTTATAGCCTTCATACCACCATCCGTCAAGCACGGAGAAGTTGAGCACGCCGTTCATTTCGGCCTTTTCGCCAGATGTGCCCGAAGCCTCCAGCGGACGGGTGGGAGTGTTCAGCCAGATGTCGACGCCTGTCACCAGACGTTTGGCCACGATCATGTTGTAGTCTTCGAGGAATATGATCTTGCCGAGGAACTGAGGCATGCGGCTGATCTCCATGATGCGGCGGATCAGGCCCTGGCCTGCGCCGTCGGCGGGATGCGCCTTGCCGGAGAACACGAACTGCACGGGACGGGTCGGATCGTTGACGATCTTTGCCAGACGGTCCAGATCGGTGAAGAGCAGGTGTGCGCGCTTATAGGTGGCAAAGCGACGGGCAAAACCGATGATCAGCGCGTTAGGATTGATGCGGTCAAGGATACCGAGCACAGCCGACGGGTCGCGCTGATTGGCCAGCCATTTGGCTTTGAAGTCACGCTTGACGAAGTTGATGAACTTGTTTTTCAGCGTCATGCGCATCTTCCAGATCTCCTCGTCGTTGACTGAGAAGATTCCTTTCCAGGCTTCAGGATCGGCCTGGTGCGAGAATACCTGCTGACCGAGCTTTTCGGCATAGAATGCTTTCCATTCCGACGCGGCCCATGTGGGCATGTGCACGCCGTTGGTCACATAACCGACGTGGCTTTCGCGCCAGTCATAGCCCTTCCAGACTCCGGCAAACATCTTTTTGGACACTTCGCCGTGAAGCCAGCTCACGCCGTTTGCTTCCTGGCAGGTGTTGAGCGCGAACACGCTCATCGAGAATTTGTCGTTGGTGTCGGGGTTCTCGCGGCCCATATTCATGAGCTCCTGCCAGCTGATGCCGAGGCGTCCGGGGAATTCGCCCATGTATTTGCCGAAGAGACCTTCGTCGAAATAGTCATGGCCGGCGGGCACGGGAGTGTGGACCGTGTAGAGGCTCGAGGCTCTGACAAGTTCGAGAGCCACGTTGAAGTCAAGCTTCTCTTCCTGCACGTAATCCACCAGACGCTGGAGGTTGAGAAGGGCAGCGTGTCCTTCATTGCAGTGATAGAGCTGAGCCTTCACTCCGAGCTTTTTCAGCATCAGCACACCGCCGATGCCGAGCAGATATTCCTGCTTGATGCGGTTTTCCCAGTCGCCGCCATAGAGCTGATGGGTGATCGGACGGTCAAACTCCGAGTTCATGTCGAAGTCAGTGTCCATCAGATAGAGGTTCATGCGGCCGACATTCACGCGCCACACGTGGCTGTAGATGATGCGTCCGGGGAAGGGCACTTCCAGAATCATCGGCGCACCGTTTTCGTCGGTCACCTGCTCGATGGGGAGCTGGTTGAAGTTCTGGGCCTCATAGTTGGCGATCTGCTGGCCGTCAACGCTGAGGCTCTGAGTGAAGTAGCCATAGCGATAGAGGAAGCCGACGGCCGTCATGGGTACGCGGCTGTCAGAAGCCTCCTTGATGTAGTCGCCGGCAAGCACGCCAAGGCCGCCGGAGTATATTTTCAGAGCGCTGCAGAGTCCGTACTCCATTGAGAAATAGGCCACCGACGGCAGATCGTCGCGCATCGGAGTGTCCATATAGGAGCGGAAGCTTGCATAGCATGAATCGAGACGCTGCATCAGGTTCTCGTTGGCCATGATGTCCTCAAGGCGTTCGGAACTGAGTTGCTGCAGGAGCATTACAGGGTTTTCGCCCGTCGACCGCCACAGATCAGGGTCGAGTTCGCGAAACAGGTTTTTGCCTTCGCTGTTCCATACCCACCAAAGATTGTGAGCCATGATTTCAAGCGCCTTCAGCCTTTCGGGCAGATGGGTGTTAACCGTGACGTCACGCCATATGGGCGAGTTTGCGTTGCTGACTTGAAGTTTCATAATGATTTTATGAATATTTTTGATTTTGTTTTGTTTTTCTGATATTCTATTTTCTATTGCGTTCCCGCGCATGATCGAGCGCGGTGTCAAAAGCTGTCAGATAGCAGCCTATGAAGTGTTGCCAAGTGGCTTGCGATGCAGTGTGTGCGGCTGCGTCGCGGCTGGCTGCATTCGTGTTTTCAGATGCCTTGATCATCTCCATGAGATCGCCGGCGATTGTGTGGCATACATCGTGGTAGTTTGCGTCATTTCGTTCAACCACGTGCACTCCCGATTCAGAAAATCCCGCGGGGAATGCAGCTTTGACCCACATTCCGAATCCGCTGAGCGAGGTGGTGACTGTGGGCACGCCGAATGCCACTGATTCCAGCGGTGTGTAGCCCCATGGTTCATAGTAGGACGGAAAGACGGTGGCATCAAGTCCAGGCAAGAGCTGGTAATAGTTCAATCCGCTGAACAGACCTTCTGATCCGTCCAGATAGCATGGCACGTAAATCACGTCGACATTGTCTGTCGGCTCGTTCATGAAGCCTCGGCTGTGAATGCCCCCGATGATCGGATCGGAGTCATAATTGTTCAGAGTGTGCGTGATTGTCGGCTCTGCCAGACGCATGCGTTTGCGCTTATAGGGAAGAGCCACGACCAGATCTTCGCGCACTGCGCGCGACCAGGCCGGCACCATCACGAAGCAGATCACGCGGCGACGTGTGCCCCGGAGCCGGTCGGCCAGGATGCGGGCGGCGTCGAGATAGACGTCGATTCCTTTGTTTCTGTATTCGCATCGGCCCGAGGTGGCAACGAGGAAGGCATCATCAGACACTTTCGAACCGATCAGCGACGACACCACGTTCAACATGGCCCGGCGGGCGGCCTGGCGGGCGGCGGGCATCTCTTTTGCCGACGGCACAAAGTCAGGTTCAAAGCCGTTGGGCGTCACCACCGGATCGATCTCCAGCAACTGGCGGCACTCACGGGCTGTGACGTCGCTGACCGTGGTGAAGCAGTCGGCCTGATGGGCCGCGGTCTTTTCCAGCGAATGCTTGCTCTGCATGTTAAGCTCGGCCGCCATCTGGTCGCCGTTATAGCCGCTGAAGTAGGCATAGAGATCTTTGCCGTTACCGCAGATGCTGCGGCCGATGGAGGTGGCGTGGGTCGTGAACACTGTGGCCACGTCAGGCATCTCGGCCTTGACGTGCAGCAGGCCCATGCCGGTGGTCCATTCGTCGAAGTGAGCTATGATGTTGCGTCCGTCGGTTCCGCCGGTGTGGCGTATCAGGCTTTCGATCACCAGAGCCGCGGCATGGCTGAAAGCGCAGGCTTCGTCATAGTCGCCATAGGCATGGATCGAGTCGACACCATATAGATTCCACATCCTGGAAAACAATTCCGGATTCTTTTCATACATAGAGTCGAACTTTACCAGCACGGCAATCGGCTTGCCGGGAACATTCCAACGGCCGACGCGCACATCCACACCGTCAGGAAGCCCTGCCGACTTGCGCCAGCGTGACAATAGTGACGGCACCTCTATAAAATATGGCGACGGATTTTCCCGAGTCCACACATCTGGACCCACAAATATTACTTTGTCTTTATACAGAGCTTGCAATGTGCGGGCCTTGGTGCTGAGTACGGCATAAATACCACCGACTTTATTACACACTTCCCAGCTCGTTTCAAAAAGCAAGTCAATGTTGTCGTATGTGACTGTCATATTACAATTTTGAGCCGCAAAGGTACAAAAAAATTCCCATTTCGCAAAATCGTCATGAAAGGAAAGGCCGCCGACCCTATGCGTCCGGACCGATCCGACAAATTCCGAAAGCTCGCCACACATGGTCTCCGCGCAAAACACAGACAAGACAAAAGAATTTAAATTAACTAATTTTAACATCACAAAAACATCTAAATACGTTAAAATCGTTTAACTTTGTTTCATATTTTCGAAATATACGCAATCGGCAATTTCACACCGACAGACATCTTCACGGAGCAAAAAAAATACTTAAATACTAAAAAAATCACAGTTATGATCAAACGCTTTTCACACATTGCAATCGCGGCTTTCATTGCTGCCGGCAGTCTACTGACTGCATCGGCGCAGGATGGGCCACGCAGCCAGGGAAAAACAGCAAGACCACTGACAGAACGCCCGCGCCAGGCCAGACCGGCAGGAGTGTCGCCCAGAGCGGCCGGCGACATTGACGGCAAGCAACTATATGGCCTTCACTGCGAGTCTTATTATGGAGATCCGGGCATCGGAATAGCAAAAATCGGCGACGGATCTTTTTCATGGGTCAAGCAGTTTGACCGGCCGGCGTTCCAGGGCTGCTATATGGGCGACAAATACCTGGCGGTGTTCTACAACGCCAACGATCCCGGCAACGTGCAGTATGAATACTTCGACACAGCAAACTGGTCATCGCTGTCGAAAACGGAATATGCGGCGTCGGCCACTGACATTCTGCCTTATGGCCTGACATATGACCACACCTCCGGAGTCGTGTACGGATGCTTCTTCCAGGGCACCACAGGATGGATCATGCAGAACGACGCACGCTTCGGATATATATCCGACAATCCGGCAAACCCGACAAACATCATCGGCGAACTGCCGGAACGCATGCGCGCTCTCGCCACCGACAAAGACGGCCAGATATACGGCATCGGCTTTTCCGGCGCGTTATACAAGATCAACAAATTCACAGCCGCAACCGAGAAACTGACGGACCTGAGCATGCCGTCATCGGATCCGGATCTGGGAGACAACTCAGAACCGTGGGGCACGTATGGCCGCGAATCGATCGCCGTGGACTGGGAGAGCGGCTACTTCTATATGGCATACGGTGACTATAACGACGACACTTACGTGGCCCGCATCGACATTACCCGCGGAACAGTCGACATCGTCTCCGACTTCAGCTACACCACCGGACCCGGCACCGGCGAGATATTCACCGGAATATATTTCACGCATAACACTGCCGTCGGCGGCCACGCACCGGCAGCGGTCAGCAATCTGACAGTCACTCCGACCGGCACACAGCTCAAAGCCAACGTCAGCTTCACCCTCCCCTCGGAAGACACCGACGGCAACAAACTGTCAGGCAGCCTGCACTGGAGCGTGCTCAACGGAGCGACAGAGATCGCAGCCGGCAATGCCCAGGCCGGAAGCCCGGTTTCAACGACTGTGGCTCTGCCGGCCAAAGGCCTGACTTCTTTCGTGGTCTATGCATCGCTCAACGGAGTGAACGGCGCTCCGGCGTCCGACAGCAAATGGATCGGCCCTGACACCCCGGTGATCAGCGGCAAACCCACCCTATCGGCCTCGGGCAAAAAAGTGACTGTCTCATGGTCGGCCGCCTACAGCGAAAACGGCGGAAATCTCGACCCGGTGCGATACAAAGTCGTGCGCATGCCCGACAGAGTCCTCGTCACAGACCAGTGCACCGACCTGAAAGCCACTGACAACATCGAATCTGACTACAAGATCCGCTATCACTATGAAATCACCCCGATAGCCGGAGAAACAGAAGGCGCGACCGTAGAGTCCCGCGCACGATATATCGGCTCGCATTTCCAGATGCCATTTGCCGAAGATTTCACCGACAATGACCGCTTCCTCCTCTATCCGGTCAGCGACAATAACAAAGACGGCAACTCCTGGGAGATCAACCTCAACAGCAAAGCCGCCGTATATCAAGGCAACAGCAACGCTGCCGACGACTATCTGCTGATCGGGCCGTTCAAAATGACGGCCAGCGGACTTTATTCGTTCAGAATGCTTGCAGGCGCACACTCGATGACAGAAAATGTGGCAGTCTACACCGCGACCTTCGGCAACGACGGCAAAGCCGCCATCGAAGAATTCATTCCCGTCACCGGCATCAACCCGATGGAGGGCGACAAGACCCTCTCCAAGCTCTTCATCCCGGAAACCGACGGTGAGTACTACTTCGCCATCAGCGCATGCAGCAACGCCAACTCAAAAATACTATATATATATGAGGTAAACGTCAGCGAATACAGCGGAGATCTGCCGGCAATGCCTGAAAACGTGAAATTCATTCCTGAAGCCAAATCAGCCACAATCAAATTCACGACTCCGGCCAAAAACATCAACGGCAACGCCGCGACTGGACTCCGGGAGGCCCGCATATATCGCGACGGCAACCTGATCGGCAGCCTCAGCTCTGGCATTTCAGCAGGCACCGAAGCAAGCTTCACCGACACTGAATCCGTCAGCGACGGCAACCACATCTACTCCGTATCCATCGTCAACTCCGCCGGCGAAGGCCCTGCGGCTGAAATCAGCGGATACCGCGGTCTCGATTTCCCCGGCACTCCCACCAACCTGCGGTTCTGGGAAGACATCTCGACCCCCGGACTGATCCACATCACATTCGACGCTCCGGAATATGGCTACAATGGCGGATATATAAATAATGACGACATCAGCTATATACTTGACTATCTGGTAATGGGCGGCGTATCCGGAGCAACGACCATCGGCAAAGGAACCACCCACTCATTCCAGCTGCCGATGAACGTCACTGTCCAGAACGTGTTCGCGGGCAGCATCTATGGCTCCAACCCGACAGGCTCGCTGCGCCAGAGCTGGCGCACCAATGTCTGCACCATCGGCCCGGCCTCGACACTCCCCATACAGGAATCCTGGCTCGATATGTCGCAGAAGAGCGGCCTATGGACCGGTCAGGATATCGACGAGGATGAGGATCTGTTTGATTCATTCTGGAACATCTGCGACGGCAACGCATTTTCATTCAAGCCTCAGGACAACGACGGCGGAATGCTGGTGCTGACCAACTCTGTGGCCAACAGGGGCCATCGCATCCTCAGCCCGCGCATCACCCTTGAAGGCACTGCCAACCCGACTGTCGTGTTCTACTACCTGTACACAGCCTGCGCCCGCGAATTCTCGCTCGAAATCATCGTCGAGGATCAGACCATACGCACTCTGCGCTCCATCGACATTGCCGGCGGCAACACCGGAAAATGGATACGCTGCGAAGTGCCGCTCAAGGAATTCATCGGCAAGAAATATATCCAGCTCGCCTTCTCGGGCTATGGCGACTCTGACGGTGCGGTCATCGCCATCGACAACATCAGCATCTCCGACTTCGCCGGCAAAGACCTGGCAGTCAAAGGATTCTCAGGACCGTCCCGCGGCAACATCAACGAAGACCTGCAGTTCAGCCTGCGTGTACGCAACAACGGCGCCGCCAAAGTGGCAGCCGGCGATTACAGCATCCTGTTCTACAAGAACGGAGAAATGATCGACGAGATTCCCGGACGCGAAATCGGGGCAGACAGCGAGCTGACCATCGAGCTGACCGACACTCCTGTGGTCACCGACCCGGCTTCGTCGGACTACAGAGCCGAAATCAGCTATGAACCTGACGGCAATGCTTCCAACAACAAAAGCCAGAACATCAGCGTGCGCATAATCACCCCCAACTACCCCACTGTCACCGACCTCAGCGGCAAGTCCATGAACGGTGTCACTCTGCAATGGTCTGACCCAAGCACATCGGACATGCCCGGCACTCAGATAACCGAATCGTTTGAATCATACGACGCATTCTCGATCAGCAACATCGGCGAATGGACGTTGCTTGACAACGACAAACAGAAAACCGTGATCCTGGCTCTTGAAACCGGCGTTCTCGACTACCCCAACATCGGCCAGCCAATGGCTTGGCAGGTATTCAACCCGACGCAGGCTGGCATTCCGTTTGAATCATGGGTGCCACGCACCGGTTCCAACCTTCTTGCCAGCTTCCAGGCATGCGTCAACAACCAGCGCAACTTCGAGTCTGACGACTGGCTCATCTCGCCGGAACTCAACGGATCGCAACAGGTCATATCGTTCTATGCACGCGCAGCCATGTCGGCATACTCGCCCGAAATATTCGACTTCATGATCTCGTCAGAGAGCAATAACGCCGCCGACTTCCAGCCACTCGAAACCGACGTCGAAGTTCCCTACACCAAAGGTCTGGAATGGACCGAATTCTCCTACACGGTTCCGGCCGGCACACGCTATTTCGCAATCGTCCACAAATCGTTCGACAGACTGGTGATGCTCCTCGACGACATCACATATATCCCCGCCGGCAGCCAGCCGATATCGCTTGAACTTCAAGGCTTCAACGTGTATCGCGACGGCAAACTCGTCAACAGCGAGCTGGTGACCGAAAACGAATATGCCGACACCGAGACCGAAGAAGGACAGGACTACACCTATGCCGTCACCGCCGTGTGGGACAAGGGTGAATCTGCTCTGTCCAACACCGTCGTCGTCAAGGCTAAAGCTTCGATTGAATGCGCAACCGGCACCACTCTGACCATCACTGCCACCGACGGAGGCCTCCGCATTGACGGCGGCAACGGAGAATACGTGCAGGTCTACAATATCGCCGGACTGTATGTCGGCGCAGCGACTGCCCAAGGCTCAGTATTCATCCCGACTCCCGGCAACGGCCTTTATCTGGTGAAAGCCGGCGGCAAAGTGGCCAAAATCGCAGTCCGCTGACATTTTTCTCATCCAGAATCAACATCCCGATGAGATCAATTCTGTCACAAATAGCGAAAGCGACGGTATTAACTACCGTTGCTTTCGCTGCCTGTCCGGAGGCGGCGCAGGCCATTCCGGCGATCCCGTCACCGATCAAAGTCAAGCAGCCAGACGGATCAGTCATCGAAATACGTCTGCACGGCGACGAACATCACTCGGCCATCACCACTGCTGACTGCACCCGCGTATTGCGCCGCGATCCCGACGGACGCTACATTGCCGGCGAAACCTTTGACCTGGCCGGATTCCGCCGGCATAACGCACCGCCAGCACGCAGGCTGTCAAGCGAAAACGGTTTTCCGACCCACGGCAAGCAAAAGGCCCTGGCCATACTGGTGGAGTATCCTGAAACCGACAAACACCCGTCCGGACGCAAGTTCACCATCGACAACCCGCGACAGCACTTTGACGACATGCTCAACAAAGAGGGCTTCGACACCGATGGCGCCACAGGCAGCGTGAGAGACTATTTCTTAGATGCCTCAAGCGGAATTTTTGACCTGACGTTCGACGTGTTCGGTCCGATAACACTTTCCGAAGACCTGAGCTTCTATGCCCAGAAAATCAATGGCGAAGACCTCAACGCCTGGCGCATGGCGGAAGAAGCATGTCGCGCGCTCGACTCCCAGATAGACTTCAACGAATATGACCGCGACTCCGACGGAATCATCGACAACGTCTATGTGTTCTATGCCGGCGAGGGTGGCGCCACAAGCGCAAACCCCGACGACTGCATCTGGCAGCACGCCGCAAACGTGGAAAGCATTACCGGACAGCAGTTCCTTTTTGACGGATGCCGGCTCAACCACTATGCCTGCTCCAACGAATACAGGATCATCACCGACGATGCAGGCCGGGAAACGTTACTGACGGAAGGCATCGGCACCGTTTGCCACGAATTCAGCCACGTGCTCGGACTGCCGGACCTTTACGACACAAGCGGAATGGGAATCTACACCCCCGGCGAATGGGCGCTGATGGACCTCGGCTGCCACCTCAACAACTCGCGCACGCCGCCAAACTTCACCGCGCTTGAGCGCATGATGCTGGGCTGGATTGATCCGGTGACAATCGAGCAGAAACCGCAGACTCTGAGCCTGCGCGACATCACCAGCAACGAGGCCTACCGCATCGACACTCCCAACGAAAATGAATATTTTCTTCTTGAAAACCGGCAACTGAAGGGCTGGGACATATATTTGCCCGGCCACGGACTGCTGGTGTGGCACATAAAATACAGCAAGGCATACTGGGACGCAAACCAGGTCAACACCCGCTCCAACGACCTGGGAGTAGACATTGTCCGCGCCGACGGCATCAAAGGCAATGACACGCGCGACGGCGACACCTTCCCCGGCGCGTCAAAAGTAACCGCTCTCAACGACGACGGGTTCCCCAACATGCTCACCAACGACAGCAAGCGGACCGAAACGCCGCTCTCACGCATCACCGAAGCCGGTGGCCTCATCACTTTCGACGTCTGCAAAACAGTCTCGCAGCTCGGCAAAGTGACCGGCCTGAAAGCCGACGGAATAACCCCGACAGGCTTCACCGCATCATGGGACGCCGTCAGCAACGCCTCCGGATATGTGCTCAACGTATTCACCCGCGCAGACAACGGAACTACCGTGCCGGCCGGACGATATCACGACCTGAACATTTCATCAACATCAGCACAAATCAGCGGACTGAACGCCGAAACCGACTATTTTGTCACCGTCCGCGCGGTGTCGGGCGCGGTGTCGGGCGCGATGTCGGACGAATGCAAGGTGACCACACCGGCAATGACGTTTGAATACACCGCTCCTGAAGGACTGAAAGCGACCGACACCACCGACAGCTCCGTCACCGTGTCATGGAACTCACTGGCCGATGCCACCGACTATTCGGTGACGGTCAGCACCCGACAGCCCGGCGAACCGGAATCGACTGAAGTGGATTTCACCGACGGAGTTGAAATACTGCCCGACGGATGGGTCACAAACAGCAACTTCACCATATCGATGAACGGATATTACGGCAATGCAAGTCCGTCTCTGTCGCTGCCCGACGATTATGGCCGCCTGCAATCGCCACTGCTTCCCACCACTCTGACAGGACTCCGGTTCTGGTATCGCGAACGGTCCGGATCAGGCTCCGGCTACATTGTGGTCAGCGTGCTTGACGGGGCGCAGTGGGTCGACGTTGACCGCATTGACCTGCCGGAACGCATGAGCGAAGGCATCAGCTATAATCTGGATTCCGACAAGATTCCTGAAAACGCAGCGGCCGCGCGCATCGTCTACCGGCGCGGCTCCAAAGGCTCGCTCGCCATCGATGACGTCGTGGCGGAATATGCCGGACCGACAGTCGCCACACCTCTGGCGGGCTGGGATGACAAAGCTCTCGGTTCCTCAGCTACCGAAACGCGGATCGACGGTCTTGAATCCGGCCACGATTACTATGTTGCAGTCCGCGGCATAGACGCAAGCGGCACCCGCTCCATGCCATCGGCCGAAATCAAGGTGACGGCCGGCAACAGCCGGCTCGGCCACGTCAGCAACGACAACACACTGTCAATCCGCGTGGATGCCGACGGAAATGTGACTGTCGACGCTACAGACCGGACCACCATCGGCATTTTCGACATGCAAGGCCGCCGCATCACGGGCCTCCGCCTGCCATGCAGAGGCATATACCTGCTGATGGCCAACGGCATAACAACAAAACTAATCTATTAATCCTCTGATATAAAATTATGAAAACATCTTTTCGTGCAATAGCCTCTGTTGCCGGTGCTGTAATCGCCATGTCCATCCAGGCGGGAGCGATAGCGCCTGAACCGGGCCGCAACACAACGCCGCCAAAAGCCGGAGAGCCGATCAGCGGCAGCGCCAATCTTGCCATGCCGGCAAAAGGCTGCATCAGCAACGCAGCTCTCCGTCTTGGAGAGCGCAACCCGCTCGTTCCGCCTTTCATCGAAGTGTTTGACGACTTCACCGAAGGCATGGAACACGCTGATTTCGAGCGCCATTTTGAAGTAATCGACGCCAACGGCGACGGACGCAGCTGGGGTCTGTATAACTACAGCGACGACTTCTACAGCAAATGCGCCTACCTGCTGTATCCGCTGGAAGAAGGCTTTCTCGCCGGCACTCCGGGACGCGCCACTGCCGACGACTGGCTGGTGTCAAAGGCCATCAAGCTCGAAGGCGGCAAATACTATAACGTCAGCATGGACGCATCGCTGTTTCTCGACGGCACCGAACATCTGCTCGAAGTCAGAATCGGAGAATATAACGACGAAGACGGCATGGACCAGGTCGTTATTCCGGCCACAACTGTCAACACAAAAGCCCGCAAACACATCAACGGATGGTTTCAGGCTCCGGGCGACGGACTATACTACATAGGAGTGCACGCCATTTCCGATCGCGCCAAATGCGCTCCGGGCTATCTGTTTGTCGATAACATCGCAATGGACGCGGCCCGCTCCGGAAACGAACCCGGCGAAGTCAACAATGTGGAATTCACCAACGACCCCAACGGAACCACCATGGTGGACATTTCGTTCATCCTGCCGACGACCGACATCAGCGGCAGCAAGCTCAGCGGCACCGTGGACGTGACCGTCAGACGCGGCGACAAGACCATCGGCACTTTTGCTGGCAAACGGCCTGGCGAAAAGGTCACATTTAAGGATGACGCTGACGATGAAGGAGAAGCGACATACTCTTTCGTGGTGAAAAACAGCGCAGGCGCCGGACGCGAATACCTCACGTCGCACTATGCAGGATTTGTCGAGCCGGAAGCACCCGTGATCACTTCCGTGACCGAAGAAAGCACAGCCGGACGCGTCAAAATAACATGGACCGCGCCAACCAAAGACCTGAACGGCAACGCCATCAACCAGAGCCTGCTGCGCTACGACATCTATGACTTCTCGACTGAAGAGCTGGTATGTATCGCCTATGACGTCAAGGGCACATCCTACAGCGTCGACGTGCCACTCCATCACGGCGGACAAAGCGCCGCGCTGCTGGTCATGACCGCAGCGTTCAACGGCAAAGTCTCGGCACCCGCCGGATCAGACATGCTCATCGTCGGCACTCCTTATAAATTCCCCTACAGCTATTCCTTTGTGGAATCGTTAACCGATGAAAGCGTGCTCGGTGCAGACAGCGACGAAAATGTGGCATGGCGTATGCTTGACGATTTTTCAGATCCGAAGTCACAGGACGGCGACGGAGGCTACATTTCAATGATCGGAACCCAGCCCGGACAGAAAGGCCGGCTCTATACCGGAAAAATAGACCTGACCGACGCAAAAAGACCGCTTGTCAGCATCTACACCTATGTATACCCCGATGACGAAAACGAAATCGAGATCTCGGTCATTGACTGCCAGAACGAACAGAAAACCTCGGTCGGCAGTTTCAGCCTGATCGGCAAACGCGTCGGCTGGAACCGCCTGATGCTGCCTATTACCGAATTTGCCGGCAAAACTGTGAAGATCTGCTTCGAGTGCAGAATCAACTCCCACGGATATATTCCGTTAGACAATCTCAGCATATACGATCTGCCGGAAACAGACCTGAGCGTCGAACTGCTGTCAGCGTCGCAATATGCTTCTGCCGACGAAGATTATGAAGTCGAAGCAAAAGTGATCAACACCGGCCACAAGACCATCAGCAAATATAACGTCCGGCTCTATTGTGAAGGCAAATGCGTCGACGAGGTATCGATCAACTCCCCGATCGCATCCATGAAGGATGCCTCAGTCCTTCTCAGCGGCAGATTCTCGGCGGTGAGCGCAGAGATGCCGTCGTTCCATGTGGAAGTCGAGACTGAAGGCGACCAGAACAGCGACAACAACCGCACCGCACCCTTCACCATCACCTTCCTCGCCCCCAACCATCCGACCGTCACCACTCTCGTGGCCCAAGAGACTGCCGACGACGTGACACTGACCTGGCAAGCGCCGGACCTGTCAAAAGCCGCTCCCGAAGAATCGTTTGAAGATTTTGAATCATATTCAGCCTTCACCACGAAACTTGACGGTGGCTGGACAATGTATGACGGCGACAAGGGCTATGTCGGCGGCTACAACGGCGTCAGCATGCCGGTGGACCAGACACAGCAGGCTTGGTGGACAATGACCAACGACGCTCCATATAATTTCGTTCCTACACTCGGAAAGTCATCGCTTGTCCAGATGTTCACTGTCAACTCCGGCGGATCACCGATAAAAAATGACGACTGGCTGATATCTCCCGAACTTTATGGCGGACGGCAGACCGTTGAATTCTGGGCGCGCTCGATCAACGTGGACTATGGATATGACACGTTTGAAGTGTATTATTCACTCACCGACAACTCCCCCGCAAGTTTCCGCAAGATCATGTACGAAACTTCGCTTGAGGAAGTCTGGGAGCAATTCTTCGTGTCGCTGCCCGACGGTGCAAAATATTTCGCCATACGGTGCACTTCTGAAAACTGCCTCAACATGATGCTCGACAATATCACATACATCGCCAAAGGCACGCCGAAAGAGTATAAGCTGATCGGCTACAATGTATATCGCAACGACACTAAGCTCAACGACGAGCCTCTGACCGGATGTTCGTTCAAAACATCTCGCGAACTTGAACGCGATTCATATTTTGTGACCGCAGTCTATGACCGCGGCGAGTCTGTGGCATCCAACGTGGCTTACATCGGAAAATCGGGCATCGGTGAAGTGACAGCCGACGAAACAGCCACCGACGAACAGGTGGAATACTTCGATCTGAGAGGCGCCAGAGTCTCAGAATCCAACCTCCGGCCGGGCATCTACCTGCGCCGCCAGGGACTCTCCGTTTCCAAGGTAATGATCCCCTGATCCAACAACTTGACCACATGTCTCTAAAAAAGAGACTGTGTCGTAATTGAACAGACCCCAAAAAGTTATTTGTCTAACTTTTTGGGGTCTTATTATGACACGAGGTTTTGACTCAGCCTAATCTTTGGATTACAGCGGCGGCGGCTCAGCGGGATTTGAGGATCTTGCGGCCGCCGACTATGTAGAGGCCGGGGGGCAGCGAGGAGATGTCGGAGCTGCGGCTGACACAGACACCAGCGGGGGTGTAGACTCCGGCGGCGCGGTCTGGCTCCAGCACCGTCACTTCGGCGATTTCGGACGTGGCGTCGGCTGACTGCGGGAAAACCGGCAGCGAGGGGAACCAGTAATTGGAAATCATCTCATAGTCACGGATCTTTACGCCGTCGGCCGTATAGCGCCGTGTGATGTAGGTCGGGATGGAGAATTCGTGATAGAGCGACGCATAGATCTCGTCGGTTAGCGGATGAACGCGCATCGAGCAGCCATAGAGTTTCCAGTTCTCGCCGTCGGCCTTCAGGTCTATGATCTTGCTGGCGGTGCGGGTGTCGACGTCGAAGCGGAAAATCCAATGGCCGGAAAACCAGCTGTTAGCTCCGCCCTTCCAGTAAAGAGCGTTGCTCTGTTCCGACGCACAGAAAGCATCCGGCGTCCATGCATACCATGAATTAGAAGGGCCGTAGATACCTTCGGGCAACTCCACGACTTCAGTTTCAAGAGTGACCGGATCGACTCTGAGCAGCGTATTCAGCGCGGCGCCCGTGCCCTGCACGTTCGGTGCCACCGAACACCACAGCGAGCCGTCTTTGGCCCTGACAACAGAGCCGATACCAGCATTCTCGCTCACCAGATCCATCGAAATCACATCGGTGACACGATCCGTCGCAGGATCCACAACCAGCAGTCCGGCCTGCTGATGAGCCACGAACACACGCCCGGCAGCCAGAACCATTGATCCGGATTGTCCATGATAGAGCGATCCGGAGGGATCAGTATTCGGACGATCGTCACCACCTCCGGCATTGGGATTGGCGGTTCCGTCCACCTGCCCATCGATCTCGAACGTGTCGAGATTCAGAATCCACACTCCATTGCTGGTCGAAACATAGCCCTTGCGGGCATCGACGCCAAGAAAACCGCGGCCATCGCACTGCGCGCCTGAAGGGTCAATCTCGGTGCTCTGATGCAGGATCTTCATCGTCTCGGCATCGACCACCGTTATGCGCCCTCCGGTAACCGATGCTCCCGGATCCTTCTCCTGTTTGGCTATCAGATACAGGCGCCCGTCCCAGAACGCCCCGAACTGATTCGTACAACCAAGTTCCATTCCGGGATTTTCCGTCTGTATCACACGATAGTGCCAGTAATCGCCGTCAGGATCATCTGGAAGCAGATAGTTCAGCGTGGAATTCTGGTGACCATACCAATCTTCGTTGACAATGAAGACTCCCTCGGTGTAATCCAGAGGGGCTGCCACACCAGGCAAAGCCGCAAAAAGCGACATCAAAAACACTGCATATTTCATTTGCGGATAACTTTAACGGTTTTGCCTGAAGGATAACGCAATATGTAGATTCCGGCGCCTGGATCAGAGGTCTGACGGCCCTGCAGATCAAACCACAACGGTTCTGCCGGAACGGAAGCGACTCCTACGGCGGCAGTCGGCACCGAGGCATTGAAATGCGCATAGTCAAGCTCATGCCACGCCACAGAGGCTCCAGTGGCACCATCACTGCCCCAGCCTGATACCGGACCGTCTAACAAAGTGTATTTCCAGGCATCTACCTGTCCGTCGGTCAGTTTACGCGAAGAATATCCCAGGCCAGAATAACTCAGGTCCTCCGAATCGGCGCCTCCGACCCAATAACTCCAATAACCGTCATACCACCCTGCATTCCAGCGCTGGATCATCGGATCAAGTGGGGCTGAGGGTTGCCACCAGTCATAGTCATAGGCCGGATACCCATACTCGACGGCATTTATCGGATGTTCGATCACGCGCGTATTCTCAGCCTGATCAATCGCCCGCTTACAATAGACCGGAGTGAAATTGCCGGGAGCCTTGGTCTGATTCATCATTTCATTAGGCACGAAATAATCAAAGCTGACTCTGGCGTCTGCTTTGGCATGCTCGAAGTCAAAAGTAATGGATCCGGCCAGATTGCCGGCCTTGGGGTCGAAACAGCCGATTCCATCTACGGTCGACCCCATCCATCCGGTATACTGAGTGAACAAAAGAAGGTCGGACGAACCGGCCACAACGGCACGAAACATATCCTCGCCCGACGGTCCGCCGTCGGGATAATCGGCTGCGTTCCATCGGAATCCCCACACGTAAGCCACCTCCGGACCATCGTCCTCAAACTGCACGACAAGGGCCGCGCGATTGTCTCCATGGCCAGACCAGTGCTCGATCCTGTCCCAGTCTACCACAAAGGCGTTGGCCGTAATGGCCACGCCTAATGTGATAGCAAAAAGAATATAGTTTCTGTGTTTCATCGGATCACAAATTTTATAGAACGTGCTCCATGACTGTCACTCAGAAGATATGCTCCCGATGGGATGGCAAGTCTGATGGTGGCGTCATCGCTGTCGGCCCGGAACCCACAGACTGCCCGGCCGGCCATGTCGAAGACCGTGAAGTCGACTCCAGCCAGCCCTTTGAGAATGACGCGGCGACCGACAACGGTGATGTTGCCGCCGACGGTCACGGCATTGTCCAGACCGACGGTCGAGTCAACGACAACAGGCACATTGACCGACGCGCTGCGACCGTTTGACTCAGCCACAAGGGTAAACGATGAACGGCCTTTACGCACCGGCGTCACAGTCAGAGTCCGGTTATCGGAAAGCGACACTTCGGCCACCTCGGCCAGATCATCGGGACACTGGAGCGCCAGCCGGATGTTGCTGTCGATGTTATCGGCATCGGTGACACAGCCACTCAAGTCAATCGTCTGAGCTACCACGTCGTTTCCGTTGCCATTGACAATGATCTCCACTGATGAAATCTCTGAAAATTCCGGTGCATGCTTGTCGGGGAACACAGGAAGTGCAGGGAACCAGTAATATGGTTTCAGCGGCACAGAGTTGATGATATCGCCTGAAGACGCGTCGATGAAATTATACCAGTTCCAGCGGTAGTTACCTGAAGGAGCCGTGGTCGTGGCCATCAGAATTGCATCTACGCGGTCATCATAACGCATGGTGGCGTATGGAACCTGTGTGACGTCAGGCGTCATGCCCGGAATCCGCGGAAGAGTCATCAGCGGAACAATCTCCGATGCGTCATCCGCAGTATTCCAGCGATAGAGTGTGGCTCCGCTCGCTTCGACGGTCGATGCCGCTCCGCTCCAGAACAGGACATTCTCAGTCTTCGAGGCAAAGAAACTGGTCGAACGCCATGAACCCCAACTGCATCCGATCGTGCCCGGCACATTGACCGAACGCACCTCTTCAAGCGATGAAAGATCTATTTCATGAAGTAAGGTGGTTCCGGAAGACGGAACATCGGCAGTCGAGGCATACCAGACATTACCGTCGGCCGCCTGTGTTATACCCTGCACACCGGCATCGGCAACGGTTCTGACCACGGAGTCATCGGTCGTGTCGATAATGTGCACACCGACGCCCTGCTGGATTGCAAACACATACCTGCCGGCGCAGACCATATCGCCGATCTGTTTATTGTAAAGAGCCTGATTACCGCCGATCGACGAACTTCCGCCAGCAGTGTCATTGTTAATTCCCTGAATATCGCTCTGCTCCAGCGAGAAGGAACCGTCAGCAGCCATATGCAGCACTCTGATTCCAGCATTAGTGCCAATATATGCTTTCTCGGCTGAAACACCAACGCAGGCGCGTCCGTCACCGCCGATCTCGTCAAACGAGGCCAGACGTTTCAGCGTGCGTGCGTCGGCAATCACCAGACGTCCGCCGCCATTGCCGCGGATATCGCCGCCGTCGTGCGCCTGCTTCGACATCACAAACAGCTTGTCGGCAAAGATCATGGCAAAT
Source organism: uncultured Porphyromonadaceae bacterium (assembly GCA_947177035.1). Classification (GTDB taxonomy): domain Bacteria; phylum Bacteroidota; class Bacteroidia; order Bacteroidales; family Muribaculaceae; genus UBA3263. Next base: position 42,513 of record CAMWSS010000013.1, read on the forward strand.
TGCGAGGTGGCGCCGAAGCCGCAGTCATCATTTTCGCGGCCATAGGCACGATACACTATTTCATCGGATGTTTCAGGGATCGGTGCTGTCAGATAGTTGATTGAACCATCCTTGTGGGTGAACCACTCTTCATTGAGCCAGAATGTGCCGTCCTGATATTCGTCGCCAGTGGAAATAACGTCCAACTCACGCACATTGACATGATATGTGCGCGAGATCTCCGGATTTTCAACCGACGAGAGCACCAGATCAAACGTGCCGGGGAAATAAGTGACCAGCTCGGTGAATTTGCGCGATCCTCCGACCGGATAAGTCACCGCGATATTCTCGGCTGAAGCGTTCTCAACGGTCAGTTTCACGGCCTTGTTGTCGGCATCGGCAGGTTCCACAGCAGGAATCAGAGCCAGGATTTCGTGCAGTTCAAGGTCTATCTCATCTTCATCCACACCTTCAAGATAAACGGCAGAAACCGGCTTGGACACGACGCTGAAACCGAGAAGCCCCTCCACATTCTCACCTCCGAAACGCGGGCGGACGCTGAAAATGGCGTCCGAAGCCGAACCGCCGACTCCGATTGAAAGGGAATTAAGCCAGAAGTCATATCCGGCAGGAGCCGCGCCAAACGGATCCACATCGCGCCCCATATACGTATCCATACGGTTACCCGTGGACTCGTCGACGATTATGAACTGCGTGTAGGTGGCATCCTTTGGCTCATAGTCAACAAGCTCGCTCAGCGGAACAGAATCAAGATGCCCCATAACGCTGACCATCTTGTCGTTGATTCTGCTTATTGGCCGCACGGGCTCAACAATGGACATGCGTGTGCGTGATCCTGAGTCAAGCGTGAGCTGGCCTTCAGGTGCGGTTCTGGGCCAGAGGCTCACAGAAACCGTGAGATCATAGCACTCCGGCTCATAATTTTTCGGTCCTGGGAATTCCATCGGACTCAGCTGCAGCGTGATCATGGCATAACCATCCTGCTTGAGAGCAGTTATGGCACCTTTGTCGTTCTCAATAAATGGACGGGAGGGATTGAGTGTCACCGAACAATGATTGTAGCCATATTCGCCTGCCCGCGCCCAGATCGGGAACACCATATTGTCAGCGATCGGACATCTGTAGCCTTCCGGCACCCACGCTCCAAGTCTGTCAGCGGCGGGAATGCAAAATGTATAGTCGGGAGCGGCCGGCACGTCGGTGTTGACGGCAGCTTCATATGTCAGATAGACCACGCTGCCGTTGCGAGGCGTGGCGTCGGAATACACATGCCATGCGCGGTCAGCCGAATCGGCGCTGTGGTGGTCATATTCAGGCTTGATCTCGCCCTTGTCTACCACGTCATAGGCATATCCGCCTTCGATTTCAACCAGACGGGAATCAGCCTTGACCACAGACGCTATGATTTCGGCCGGAGTGGCGCCGGCGGCAAAATCAACGCCCCACACCAGATGATCCACGCCACGATATTCGTCGTTCCAGGAAATCATCACGGCGCCATGCAGAGGGCCTTCGCCGACAGTGTATTCAATCTTGTCGAAGTCAACATAGGAATTGACAGCCGACGGCCTGACCGGAGCATCAACCGTCACAGGTTCCGATGAATACACCACATCGGATCCTGACAGAGAAAGCGATGCATCAAAAGCGGCCTCACAAGCAGGCATTGTGGCCGTAAATGTCATCGACTCAATATCGACAACCGCATCTTCCACCACATCACCGACCGTCACCCTCGGGGTAAGCCCAGACAGGACCAGAGCTGAGTTGACCGCTTCGAACATGGCTGGCAGATCTGCCATATCATACGTCAGGGCCAGTCGTCCTTTCACGGTCATCAAAGCGCTGCGACTGTTACCGGAAGCATATTCGGCAATAACGTCCGAGATCCCTACACCTGTCACAACAGGCTCTGTCACAACCGATTTTTTCCAATTGTTACCCGTAGACAGATATGTGGCGGCAGAGCCCGACGGAACAACTATGGGGAGAAAAACAGAGCCTGAAACGCGCCACGTGTAAGCGCCTGCGGTCACGGGCTTCGGATTCATCATGTAGACAACGGCATCCGGACAATTGCCTAAAATGTTGGACCCGTTCAGCGTGGTTACCGAGGCGGGAACCTCCAGTCGTTTCAGCGATGAATTCTGGAAAGCATAACTGGAGATAGTGGTGACCGTAGATGGGATCTCAACACAAGTCAACGATTTACATCCGTCAAACAGATTGGACGAAATCGTCTTCAGCCCATCAGGCAAAGCGATGGAATCGAGACCTGAACCGGCAAAACAATATGTGCCTATGGTCGACACGGTCGAAGGGATTTCAATGCGTTTGAGTGATGTGCAGTTGCGGAAACTGCTGGAGCCTAAAGATGTGATCTTGCTTCCAAGTGTGACTCTTGAAAGGTTGACGCATCCGTAAAACAGACTGTTGGGAACCGTGGTCATGCTCTCAGGCAGAGTAAATTCCGTCAGCTTCAGGCAATTCTGGAAAGCAGATGTCTCAATGGATGTCACACCGGCCGGCAACTTTATGTCAAGTGCCGAGCAACCCGAGAATGCCGAGCTGCGTATGGTGGTGACTGTTTCCGGAATGGTCAGCTCGGTCAGTGCGGAGCACTTGTCGAAACATGATGCCGGGATCACAGTGAGTCCGGCAGGAAGCTTGACCGATACCAACGAGGTGCAATTCTGGAAAAGCGTGCCGCCAAGCGACGTGATATTGTCGCCGAACTCTATCGACTTCAAAGACGTGGTATAGGCAAAACAATTGTTGCCGACAGTGGTGACGGTCGATGGCACCTTGACGCTTTCAAGTGATTTTGCCTGGAAGAAAGCGCGCTCTCCAAGCGACGTTACTCCCTCGGGCAGCACAATGGAAGAGATGGCTGTGTAGGCGAAAGCATAAGTGCCGATGCTCTCTATGGTCAGAGGCAGAGTGACCGACGTGAGCTTTCCGCAATCGTTGAAAGTGTGATTGCCGATCTTCTTCACCGGAGCTTCGATCACAACAGAGGCAAGATTTCCGGCGCCATAAAAGGCGCTGTCGTTCAGCTCGACGACGGCAAACTCTTTCTTCTGATATGTCACCCGTCCGGGAATGACAATATCACCTTCATATCCGGCCAGATTGGCGGCTATGATTTTGGTGCGGTCAGGCTTGCCGTCGACTTTGCAATATGTGGCCTTGACAGTAGAGTCGGAAAGCACCTGATATGTCATTCCGTTCATTTTGAAAATATCACCGATGACGACCGGAATGGTCTGAGTGTGATAGTCTGCGAAATCAGACCATCCGGGCGCGGCGGCATAGACAGAATCATAACCGTCGGGCACAGTGAGTGAAGCCTGCGAGGCATATTGGAACACTTCGCCGTCTATTGGCAGCGGAGTTGTGTTCATTACATAGACTTCCGACAGCGATTTGCAGCCATAGAAGGCGCGCATGCCAAGCGACCTGACAGTGGCGGGAATCCGGATTGTCCGTAATCCTTCACAGCTGTCGAAGGCCGACCGCCCGATGGCTTCGATATGATCCGGCACACTGAGCGCGGCAACCGACGAAACGCCATAGAAGCAGCTGTCGGGCACCGTCGTGACCTTGGCCGGCAATACGAATTCATGCAGGTTGCCGTCATGGGCAAAAGCGCCGGTGCCGATGGCCGTGATGTTGTCATATCGTTCGGCGCCGTCGACTGTCAGACGCTCGATCGCGGAGAGGGAGAATGCATATTTGCCGATTTTTTTCACCGACTGCGGCAGGTTGACTGCGGTGAGCGCCGGAGTGTTGCTGAACGCATGGTCACCGACTGCAGTGACATTATAGGTGATTCCTTCGTCAACAAACGATGCCGGCACATCGACCGAGCCGGAATATGCCGACACTCCTTCAAAAGGAGCCGCAACAGCAACTGCCTTCGTGGAGAAATCTGTCAGCCGGTAACAGACCCCGTCGACCGTAAATTCAGTCTTGGCGTCATTTGGAATTGTGGCTGGTGCCGCCACAAACTCCTTCCATGAACTTGGTTTCATATTGCGCGAAAAATTCCAGCCGTCCCAGCTGCCGTCCTGAAGCACACGTCCCGACGCGCCCCATCCAGAGTAACCGAAATCACTCTCATAATCATCCTTCACCCAATAGCTCCAATAACTGAGATACCAGCCGGCGCCCCATAGATCATCCTCATCGAGTGCATGCCAGTCGTCATAGTCATAATCCGATGAACCTCCTTTGTCAGGATCATAGCCCCGCGGATGGATGAAAAGACCGTCTTCCGATTCATAAATCTCGCCATCCTTTTCGTCCCAGAGCGCCACCTCGCCGTCATTATCAAGATCCCAGCCAAAACCATTGATGGTATAGCCTCCGTTCGGATCCGTCGGTGAAGACACATTGGTGTATTGTATCAGACCATATAGACGCGGATTGGCAGCAATGACTTCACGGATCATGTCAATGCCTGTGGCGATTCCGTTCCAGCGATATCCGAAGACGAGAGCGTTTTTTTCGCCTTCATCGTTCCATTGGATCACCAGTGCGGCCCGGTTATCACCTTCTCCCGCCCAGCTTTTGATCATGTCGAAAGTGAATTCGCCCTCCGGAGCCGGCATGTCATCCGGCTCATACTGGTCATAGAGCGGCATGACACCGGCAGATGCAGGGCGCGGCATGAACTCGACTCCCTGCACTTTACGCGGCACCGAAGCGCCAAGGCCCATTGCCGAGACGAGCGACAATGCCGCGACAAAACAAGATAGACTGTGTTTCATAAACAATCGGTTATTAATTAATTATTTATTGATAATATCGGTTCAGGAGGGAGAGATGACGGTATGGCTATATGGAGATCCTGCGCGCGGCAGAGCTCAGTCGACGTTTCTCCAAGCCATCCGCAATATTGGTTAACACCAGTGTGCACGCGCACAAAATCAATGCCTGGCAACATCACCCGGCGGCCAAGCGAATCTACCGCCCACGAAATGTCGAAACTATTCAGATCAGGAAAATCGTTGGGGTGATTGTCGACATAGCCCCAGTCATAGGCATAGAGCACATAATAAGAGCCTGTGCCGCTAAGATCCACGGCATTAGGAGGCAGGCAGGTGCCCGAGAACGACAGTTGGCCGGCGTCGACCCATTGCGGAAAATATTCCTGACCGTGAAATGAATTCTTAGGCATGAAGGATTCGACGCCTTCGGAATCAGTCCATGGAATGTAGTAAAGATCAGTGATGAAGCCGCTGTTGTCAGGCTCAGGGTCACGGGCTGGATCCGGCCGACGGTAAGTCATGCGATAGCCATGGCGCGTTTCCGGCATATGATATGCCGAACCGGCCAGTTCATAGAACGGATCGTCGGGCAGACCGTTGCAATTGGCATCAAAACTCACACTCACCACTCCCGGCTCGGCCGACCCGCCCTTTCTGGAGGGATCTGTCAGCTCATAGAACGCATTTCCCCAGATCCTGAAGTCGCGCTCGCCCGGAGTGTTGATCACCGTGTGGTCGAATGCAAATGTGACATAACCGCCAAAGCCGCCGAGAGAGATCATCACATCGTTGGTGCCGCTGATAGACTCTTCTGCCTTCCGGAGAATGTCGGCATAGGTATCGCCCGGCTCATATGGCGGCATTTCATTGACAAACTGACCGGGCGCCGGGCAATATTCGTGCACGCGGGCTATATATGGACTGTATTCCACATCTTCATGCAACACATTGACCGTAAACTCAAAATGATATGGCGTCCGTGGGTCGATAATATCAAAGCCAAGTCTGTATGATCCTTCGTCGGCAGTGAGGAAGATATAATCGCGCGTCGATGCCACGGAATCGCCGTCGACACTCCAGCGATACTCCGCACCCGACAGGGCCGGACGCAGCGGAAGCTTCTGCATGCGATATATGTAATATGTGTCGTCAATGCCGAGATTGACCATCGGCACATCGGCCGTACAGCCTGCCGACAGCAGCATAGCCAGACATACGGAAATTCGGAATAGCGTTTTCATTTCGGCAGAAAGGTTATATGGGCAGGAATGTCGCCGGTGCGCACACGCCACTTGCGCCGCCCCTTGGAGTCAAAGCAATAGAGCGCGCCGGAACTCACATAGTTCTTGGCATCGGTCACAAACACATCGCCGTTTTCAGGATGCAGGGCAATTCCATAGGGGACGGTTATCTCCTTTTCCGAGCCGTCGGTGATGAAATTGGTCGAGACCAGCTCTCGGGTGCGCACGTTTATGATTCCATAAGAAATCGTGTTGGACGCTGTGAAGTTGTTCCACTCCGTGGCATAGAAATACAGCGAGTCGCCGCGTATGGCCATGTTGGAACAGGCCACCGGAATGGTATCGACCACTTCCATCTGATTGAAGCCCTTGCGTTTGGCCAGGCAATACAGGCGCGACGGCCGGGTCTGATAATCGCCGCGGGAACTCACCCACAGCTGGTCATAACGATCTTTTTTTATCCGGTGCAGGTTGATGTCCACCTTTATTTGCTGCACCTGCTTGAAGTCGATCATCTGAATGACGGAAACTGTGTTATCATAGGATGGAGCACGATAGCCCCCGGAATTGGCCACATACATGTAGTCGTTCACAATTTCCATTTCCTCGGGCTGATAGCCGACGGTGACCTTGGCCGTGACGGCAAGCGAAAGGGTGTCGATCTGATACACGGCGCCCTTTGGCGCGGAAGGATCGATCAGCACCGGACCGACATAGGAGCTGACATATGCCTTGCCACGGTGAAAGCGGATATAGCGGCAATTGGGAATGTCGATCTGACCGAGTCGCACGCCGCTGCGCGCATCCATGACCTCGACCTTGTGCGAACAGTTCACCACGACATAGAGTTTTGAGCCATAAATGCCGATGTCATTGCCCACGTCGCCAAGCTCCTTGATCACCGAGGGATTGCGTTCGGCATAAAAATTGCGTGCATACAGGCCGGTCATATAGTCGAAATAGTCGAGGGTACATTTATTGGAGCCCATATTGCCCTCGTTGACCAGATAGAAGCCCCTTATGGATGATGAAGGATCGGGGCGTTCAGGAATGATGTCATACTCCGTGGGCACCACAAGTTCGTCTTCACGACAACTTGTGGCGACCATCAGGAGTGACAGAACAAAAAATAATAAGAGTGCTTTTCGTAGCATTTTTTATATCTCCACAGTAACAGTCGCCCGATAATTGCGCTTCGGCATCGGATAATTGAGAATAACGTCGTAATCCTGACTGAGGAGATTGTTGACTTCGAGCAGACATCTCATCTTCACACGGCCGACAGAAAAATCATAGCCTGCGGAAAGGTCGCTTGTGTACCACGGTTGAGTATAGTTATAGCGTATGTTTTCCTGCTGATTATACCTTTCGCCGACATAGATGAAGCTATAGTTCACATTGATGCCGCGCCATGACGCATTAACGACCGCCGATCCGGAATGAAGCGGTATGTATGGGATCTGGTCGCGATAATAATTGTCGGCCGGATCCGTCACGTCGATGGCGCGCTGAAAAGTGTATTGCACGCGTCCGGTAAGTGTCAGATCTCCGACCGGGCAGAGCGACAACAGGGCGCTCACGTCGACGCCACGTATATCAACCAGGCCGAGATTGAGCATTGTCCATCGGAACTGCTGGCCTTTCGGATAAGCCACAATCTTGTCCTTCACGCTATTATAATACGCGTCGACACTGACCCTTGCCGCATTCAGCAATGCTCCGCGCCGGCCGGCATGATCATAGAGCAGGCCGACGTTATATTGCGTGACGCGCTCGGGGTTCAGCTGTGAGTTACCCATGTCGGCATAATACAGGTCATTGAATGTGGGCATACGGAAAGAACGCTTCACGAAAGCGCGCACCGACCAGTCGGCATTGCGCAGAGGATTGCCCGAAAGATAGACCGCGGGGGTCAGCACCTGCTTGTCGGACGGAGCCTTCTGCCCTCGCAACACGTCATGGACAAACGTGCCCATCACGCTGGCCTGAGCCTTGAAGCGGCTGAGAGCGAGCGCCGTTGCCACTGAGGCCATGTGGGTGAAGCGGTCGGGGCGCGCAAAGGCATAGACGTCGGCTTCAAGAGCATTCCACTGAAAATCATAAGCCGACGAAACCCGCCAGACTGGAAAAATCTCATATTCTCCGGCCACCGACAGATACATCTCGCGCTGACGATAGAGATTGTCGATTTTCACCTGTTTGTCATCATTGTTGACATAATGCGTGCGATAAAACGCATATTTCACATTGGCCAACGTGCTGAAACGCCCCCACGTGTTGCTGAAACTGCTCTGTGCAAACGAGTTGGTGTCCCAGATACGCTCGCCGCGCCGCCACACATTGTTGACAATCGCTCCCGGCACTCCGCGCTCACTGTTGTAATTATAGACCTTTGCATGCCATTGACCAGACGGAAGAGCGCCGTTCAGATTGCATTCAAGCCTCGTCGCGTTGATGTCGCCGTTCTGTCGCACTGCCGTGGTGTCATAAGCCAGCTCTCCGGCCGGATTTACGCGCCGGTAACGAAATTTATACTTACCGCTTGAACTGACCCACTCGGCGCTGAGCGAAGCGCTGACCCGCTCGCTCAGCTTCAATTCCACCAGCGCCGACGGATTCAGCAGATCAAATGACCCGGATCTCACGGTCATGCGCGCATGAAACGCCTCGCCATCGGCAAATTCCGGCATACGGGTGCGCATATAAATGGACCCTGCAGTGCCGAAATCACGCGCCGGTTGCAGGATTTCGCTCTTCTGGCCGTTATACAGAGAAATCGACTCGACATTGTCAAGCGAGAACTGCCCCAGATCCACCTGTCCGTTCTGGGCATTGCCAAGCTCCACTCCGTCATAGACCACTCCGGTGTGATTGGTGCCCATCGACCGGATGTTGACAGTCTTTATGCCGCCAACGCCGCCATAGTCCTTGATCTGCACTCCGGCAAAATAGCGCAGGGCGTCGGCCACACTCTGGCTGTTGAGTCCGCGCAACTGCTCGCCGTCAAGGCGCTGCGAGGGTATGACTTCGGCCTGCCTGTGGCGTGCGGTCACCTCCACATTCTCCAGCCGGTGGGTCAGAGTCACAGAATCGGCTGCTTCCGAAGCCCGCGACACCACCGGCGGCGACACCACCGGCAGCAACCACAAAACATGTTGAAATATACTGCGCATATATAACTGAGTACAACAAAAAATTCCCCGACAGCAAATTGCTGCGGGGAACAATGATGTAACGTCAATCGTAAATGCAACGAGTCATCGGCCGCCACTCAGTCGGCGCCCCATGTGCAAGTCAGAACGATCGCGTGCCCATAGTCCCGTAGGCGGTTGCGTGTCGGCGTCACAGGCAGGTATTCTGACTTGTTCCTCTCTTTCAGCGCCTTCTCAAGCCTCTTTGCGGCTCAATGACATAGATGCGTCGGAGTGTCTGCGGAACTCACAGCAGCGGGTACTGTTCCGGTCTTGCACCGGATTCCCTTTTACTCGCTCCCGGAGGAGCGACCTTTGACGCCGCAAATTTACGCATTTCCATCCACTCCACAAAACCTTCTTAAAAAAAACTCCTCAAACCCGGCATCATCTCCGGATCAGCTGCACTGGCATGCCGGAGTCGAGAATGCCGGAAATGACGGTGACGGCCGGAGTCTGGCCATCAAGGCATGGCACCTTGCTGCCGCCGGGCACGCATGGCGCCCATATGGCCGTCTGGACAGCCGGCTCGTCGCCATAGGCTTCGCGCCATTGGAAGTGTGGCCGGTAGGCATCTCGCGGAGCCTGATAACCGAGCGGACGGTGGGACTGGACGAACAGGTCGTCGCGTGGGTCATAGTTTCTGTATTCCGACTTGGTTGTCAGCAGCAGCGCGCCGTTGCCGGCAGAGCTGAGGGAGGCCGCGTGGGCCGAGCCAAGGAATTCGATGCGCTCGATGATGTTGAACGGATAGGCCATGGACAGTTCATTGAGGCTACCGGTTCCGCCAAACGCCGGAGTCCATTCCGCATTGTCGACAAAAATGGAGACAGGCCGCTGACCATAAATCGAATACGGACCACGGGAGAGCACAATGTTGCCGCCGACCACCCGCAACGGCAGAAGCCTCAGCGCCTCTTCATAGGTGGTTATGCCGCGTTCGGCAAAATAGTCGGAGGTCCACACTCGGCCACCGGCCGACGACAGGATCAGATCGGACGACGGTCTGATTCCAAGCACCTCCACCTCGTTCAGCAGAATGCCGCGCTGCAGGAGGGTCAGCGCGTCGAGCGGCATCCGATCCTGGCCGGGACGGACTGGCAGCGGGGCTGACCACGGGAATTTGTCGGTGTCGACCACATAATTGTGCTCACGGTTGCCGTTGGGTCCCCTGACCGTGAAGATAAAATCCACGCCGTCGGCCCAGTCAAAGCCTGCGATGTTGAAACGTCCCTGCTTGTCGGTGGTGGCCACACTGCCCCAGCTGCGCTTCGGCGCGATGGCATAAACCTCCGCACCTGGCAGCGGCTTGCCGCGCCAGCGTGATTTGACAATGCCGGTGATCTCGCCGCCGATCTCCAGCGGGTATTCCGGCTTGGCAAACTCGCAGGCAAAGGCGGCGGGAATGTCATAACGCTCCCACCCTTGCGTCAACAGCAAGGCGTCAACGTCGGCACACACCGTCGAATCGGGACTTTGCAAATAATATGCCGCGTCTTCAACATGGCCGCGCAACTCGCTCTGCAACAACAGATGGGCCACGATGGAACTGGCCGTGTCGGCAATCGCCATGCCGTCGGCGGTCACAGCCACAGCATAATCTCCGGGCGAGGCAATCACCGAATCGGCTTCAAGCATCAGCCCCTGTCGGGGATAAACAAATGCAAGCCTGGTGCTGAGAATACGCGCTGCCGAATCGGCGAGTATGAACTGCACCACGCCGCCGTCGCCAAGCGACTCAGCCGGAATCCGGGTCTGCTCTCCAGGCTCAACCGGCGCGCCATAGAGCATCTTGCCACGACACTGGGCCAGCAACACCGCTCCGTCGGGCACCGCGCCAAGAGTACCCACTGTAAACACCTCTGAATCCGAAGTGTCAACGGTAACCACAGCCGCACCCGGCTCAGAAGGCGGTAACGGAAACTCGCGTCCATCGATGTGGGCCACGTATGAAGCGCCGGCCTCCGGAACGAAAGCCACTGTGCCCATGCCAAGACGGGTAGACCGCAGCGGCGCCACGCAGTATCCCGCGGAGTCACAAATCTCACCGACAACGTCAATGCCGCGCCCGGCTCCGTCGATTGCCTTGAAGGCCATGATATTGACTTCGCCCGGAATCATATACCCGCCCTGAGGATGAAACGAGACGTGAATCTTGCCGGTGTCAGCCGGAAGCGCCACAAATTTATGATAATTGTCGAATTGCACCTTGACCACTCCAGCCTCGCGCACTTCATCGCTGAGCTTGAAAGTATAGCTCGACTTTTTGCGACCGGCATCGGCAATCTGTCCCGACGGACTGTGAAGAGTGAGGCTTTCCGACGACACCGCACGGCCCGAACCTTTCTCGGCCACCGACACTTTCAGCCGGCCTTCAGCCGTCAGTCCGGCATCCATATCATACTTCAGCGAGAGATTGCTTCTGATCGGCAACGATTTGCGAAAGAAATAGTCGCAACCTTGATTCTGCATATAGACAGTGTAGGCCGTGAGAGTATAGATGCCGTCGGCCATCTCTCTGTTCAGCGGAATATAGCCGGCAAAACCCTTGTCAGTCCGGAGCACCTTCACGCGCTCGGCCACCTGACCAAACGGATCATTCAGCTCCACATACACAAACTTTGATCCGTCAGTTTTCTGCCGATTGGAGGCCGCATCGACCAGAAACGCGCGAAAGCGCACCGTGTCACCTCCGAAATATGCACCGCGATCGGTCATCACATATACTTTCTCCTGCGGGTAACACCATCGCTGATACGCCATCTTCACCGCCAGCGAATGAGGCGTATTATCCAATTTCAAAACCTCTTCTTCTGTAAAGTTGTCTTTGTGTTCAATGCTTTCGGCGCTTATTGATGACATTGATGAAGCAATAGCCACTACCAATAACGAAAACAAAAATCGGATCATTTCCATAGCTCTGATATTTAGATTATTTGACGATAAAGACAGGGAGGCCGGTGTCAGACGAAATGCCGCTGATAACGGCACGCTTGACCGGGTCCGTCTGATAAAAATAGTCGGTTGATGGGGTCCAGACGGCCGTAGCGACCGTTCCATCGACAGTCTCGCAATATTGATAATGAGGCTGATATGCCTCTTGGATACTTTGATACCCGAGCGGTTTTTGAATCTGCAAAAACAGGTTGTCCGTCCAGTTTTGGCCCTTCACTCCTTTTTTTGTCGTGATTATCAGCGCTCCGGCATTCATCGCGGCCGTGTTGCTCACGATCAGTGCCGCATTCGGCCGAAGGAATTCGATTTTTTCTACAATGTTGAACGGATATGAGCCAGCAAACTCGTTGAGCACCGACTGACTGTTTTCAAACTGCTGCATGGCCAGGTCTTCCGGCAGCATATGGCCGGTCATGCGCATTGCCGTTTTTTGCAACATATTCTGATGGCGTTGTTGCTGCGACGGTGCGGAAGTTGTGCTTTGCTTTGAATCCATCGGCTCTGTGGATTTAGACGCCGCCGCAAACACCGATGTCCACTGCACGCCGTCTACCCAGAATTCCACTTCCTCGTATATGGTGCTGAATCTCGAACCTCTGGCGCCGGCATATTTGACGCGGCCGTTTTCCACTCGAATTCCGGGAAACGCCCTGAGCGCCTCTTCATATGTTGTAATAGCGCGCGACTCAAAATACTCTTCGTCAATGGATTTTATGCCGAGGGCCTGAGATATGAGTGCCTGCATCTCTTCTTCCGACTTTTCTGCCGTGACTGTGATTTCGTTGAGCAGGA